>NZ_CP072852.1:2624713-3280892 GCF_017948265.1 Rhodoferax sp. PAMC 29310
CAGTGTCGGTTTGCGGTACGGTCGTGTGTAGCTGAAGCTTAGTGGCTTTTCCTGGAAGCAGGGTATCACTCACTTCGTCTGCAAGCAGACTCGTTATCACCCCTCATCTAAGCCCGGCGGATTTACCTACCAGGCACGACTACAGGCTTGAACCAACATGTCCAACAGTTGGCTGAGCTAACCTTCTCCGTCCCCACATCGCACTACACATCGGTACAGGAATATTGACCTGTTTCCCATCAACTACGCATCTCTGCCTCGCCTTAGGGGCCGACTCACTCTACGCCGATGAACGTTGCGTAGAAAACCTTGCGCTTACGGCGAGGGGGCTTTTCACCCCCTTTAACGCTACTCATGTCAGCATTCGCACTTCTGATACCTCCAGCACGCTTTACAACGCACCTTCACAGGCTTACAGAACGCTCTCCTACCACTTGCAATAAATTGCAAATCCGCAGCTTCGGTAACTGGCTTAGCCCCGTTACATCTTCCGCGCAGGACGACTCGATCAGTGAGCTATTACGCTTTCTTTAAATGATGGCTGCTTCTAAGCCAACATCCTGACTGTTTTAGCCTTCCCACTTCGTTTCCCACTTAGCCAATTTTAGGGACCTTAGCTGGCGGTCTGGGTTGTTTCCCTCTTGAGTCCGGACGTTAGCACCCGGTGCTCTGTCTCCCAAGCTGTACTCGTCGGTATTCGGAGTTTGCATAGGTTTGGTAAGTCGCCATGACCCCCTAGCCTAAACAGTGCTCTACCCCCAACGGTAATACTTGAGGCACTACCTAAATAGTTTTCGGAGAGAACCAGCTATTTCCAAGTTTGTTTAGCCTTTCACCCCTATCCACAGCTCATCCGCTAGTTTTGCAACACTAGTCGGTTCGGACCTCCAGTACCTGTTACGGCACCTTCATCCTGGCCATGGATAGATCACTTGGTTTCGGGTCTACACCCAGCGACTAATTCGCCCTATTCGGACTCGATTTCTCTACGGCTTCCCTATTCGGTTAACCTTGCCACTGAATGTAAGTCGCTGACCCATTATACAAAAGGTACGCAGTCACCCCTTACGAGGCTCCTACTTTTTGTAAGCATGCGGTTTCAGGATCTATTTCACTCCCCTCCCGGGGTTCTTTTCGCCTTTCCCTCACGGTACTAGTTCACTATCGGTCAATGATGAGTATTTAGCCTTGGAGGATGGTCCCCCCATATTCAGACAGGATTTCTCGTGTCCCGCCCTACTTGTCGTTAACTTAGTACCACACGTCTCTTTTCGCATACAGGACTATCACCTGCTATGGTCGGCCTTTCCAAACCGTTTTGCTAAGAGTCGTGCTATCACTAACAGGCTTTTCCGATTTCGCTCGCCACTACTTTCGGAATCTCGGTTGATGTCTTTTCCTCGAGCTACTGAGATGTTTCAGTTCACCCGGTTCGCCTCGCATAGCTATGTATTCACTATGCGATACCTTTCGGTGGGTTTCCCCATTCGGAAATCTCCGGATCAAAGCTAATTTGCCAGCTCCCCGAAGCTTATCGCAGGCTATCACGTCCTTCGTCGCCTATCATTGCCAAGGCATCCACCACATGCTCTTATTCACTTGACCCTATAACTTTGACATCTCTTTCGAGATTAAAAGTTATCACAAGGAATGTTTGATTGGTCTTTCACCAATCGCGTTATGCCGTATCCAAGCTTTCACTTAAATAATTCGAATTCAAACGTGAAGTCTGATATTCATTTTGACGCAATCAAAAATTTGTCACTAGCGGCACGGTGTGCACTAAACCTTTACGAATGTGCACTTTCCGCTAGCAACGCTGATTAAACTCTATAAATTTTTAAAGAACAGCCGATTGATCAAGTAATCTCGATCAACAACAAAGCAGCCTTCTTCAAAGCTACTTTGGTGTTGAGTATTCACTCTCAGATAAGAAGATTGGTGGAGGTGACAGGACTCGAACCCGCTACCTACTGCTTGCAAAGCAGCCGCTCTCCCAGCTGAGCTACACCCCCAAAACCAGAAGGACGTTGGACGACAATGGTGGGTCTGGTTGGTTTCGAACCAACGACCCCTGCGTTATCAACACAGTGCTCTAACCAACTGAGCTACAGACCCAAGCCGGTCACCTGTGAGCACAGCCTTAGCCATGCCCGTCAGCGACAACCATCCAACAACCGATAAGTGTGAGCGTTCAAATTAAATTGCAGTTTCCAGAAAGGAGGTGATCCAGCCGCACCTTCCGATACGGCTACCTTGTTACGACTTCACCCCAGTCACGAACCCTGCCGTGGTAATCGCCCTCCTTGCGGTTAGGCTAACTACTTCTGGCAGAACCCGCTCCCATGGTGTGACGGGCGGTGTGTACAAGACCCGGGAACGTATTCACCGTGACATTCTGATCCACGATTACTAGCGATTCCGACTTCACGTAGTCGAGTTGCAGACTACGATCCGGACTACGACTGGCTTTGTGGGATTAGCTCCCCCTCGCGGGTTGGCAACCCTTTGTACCAGCCATTGTATGACGTGTGTAGCCCCACCTATAAGGGCCATGAGGACTTGACGTCATCCCCACCTTCCTCCGGCTTGTCACCGGCAGTCTCATTAGAGTGCCCAACTAAATGTAGCAACTAATGACAAGGGTTGCGCTCGTTGCGGGACTTAACCCAACATCTCACGACACGAGCTGACGACAGCCATGCAGCACCTGTGTTACGGCTCTCTTTCGAGCACGAAGCTATCTCTAGCGACTTCCGTACATGTCAAAGGTGGGTAAGGTTTTTCGCGTTGCATCGAATTAAACCACATCATCCACCGCTTGTGCGGGTCCCCGTCAATTCCTTTGAGTTTCAACCTTGCGGCCGTACTCCCCAGGCGGTCAACTTCACGCGTTAGCTTCGTTACTGAGTCAGTGAAGACCCAACAACCAGTTGACATCGTTTAGGGCGTGGACTACCAGGGTATCTAATCCTGTTTGCTCCCCACGCTTTCGTGCATGAGCGTCAGTACAGGTCCAGGGGATTGCCTTCGCCATCGGTGTTCCTCCGCATATCTACGCATTTCACTGCTACACGCGGAATTCCATCCCCCTCTACCGTACTCTAGCTATGCAGTCACAAATGCAGGTCCCAGGTTGAGCCCGGGGATTTCACATCTGTCTTGCATAACCGCCTGCGCACGCTTTACGCCCAGTAATTCCGATTAACGCTCGCACCCTACGTATTACCGCGGCTGCTGGCACGTAGTTAGCCGGTGCTTATTCTTACGGTACCGTCATGAACTCTCTTTATTAGAGAAAGCTTTTTCGTTCCGTACAAAAGCAGTTTACAACCCGAAGGCCTTCATCCTGCACGCGGCATTGCTGGATCAGGCTTTCGCCCATTGTCCAAAATTCCCCACTGCTGCCTCCCGTAGGAGTCTGGACCGTGTCTCAGTTCCAGTGTGGCTGGTCGTCCTCTCAGACCAGCTACAGATCGTCGCCTTGGTGAGCTTTTACCCCACCAACTAGCTAATCTGATATCGGCCGCTCCAATCGCGCGAGGCTCTTGCGAGTCCCCCGCTTTCATCCAGAGATCGTATGCGGTATTAGCACAGCTTTCGCTGCGTTATCCCCCACGACTGGGCACGTTCCGATATATTACTCACCCGTTCGCCACTCGCCACCAGGATTGCTCCCGTGCTGCCGTTCGACTTGCATGTGTAAGGCATGCCGCCAGCGTTCAATCTGAGCCAGGATCAAACTCTATAGTTCGATCTTGATTTTTTCGCTCTTTCGAGCAACTCATAAATTGGAATCAACGTGAATTTCATTTCTGAATTTCACATCTTTTTTACTTCATGAGCGTTTGTAAGCCAATTAAGACTTAGTTCCGAAGAACTTGGCAATCGCCTTCAAACGCCCACGCTTATCGGCTGTATATTTTTAATGATCCACCCAAACTTGACTCTCGTCTTGCTCGGATTTTTGACTCACTGTGATCAGCGAAGCCTTCTATTATTGCACACAAATTCCACTCAAAGTGAGACACCGGTTCGAAAAATATTATTAAGCAAATCAGACCCGAAAACGATCGGTGGACGCCGTTAGCTTGGCGACCAATGCCGGCGCGATCTCACCGATGGGCAACACTTCGTCGGCAGCCCCTCTCAAAATCGCCTCCCTCGGCATACCAAAAACGACGCAACTCGCCTCGTCCTGAACGTAGTTATAACTTCCAGCGTTCTTCATCTCTCTCATGGCACTCGCGCCATCCCCCCCCATTCCAGTCAACATGACTCCGAAAGCATTGCGCCCAACAACACCTGCTGCCGACTTGAACAGCACCTCAACCGACGGCCTATGTCTATTGACCAACGGCCCATCCTCAACGACCGCCACATAATTTGCCCCAGATCGATCCACTCGGAACTGCATTCCACCTGGCGCTACATACGCATGCCCAGGCAATATTCGCTCACCATGCGCCGCCTCCTTCACTGTGACACGGCACAAGCTGTTCAAACGAGCAGCGAAACTCGCTGTGAATCCCGCGGGCATATGCTGAGTGATCACAACAGCCGGAGCATCTGCCGGCAAATATGTCAAAAACTCTCGAATGGCCTCCGTTCCCCCAGTAGACGCGCCAACAAAGACAATTTTCTCTGTCGACACTCTTCCCAATGGGCCGATTGGCGGGCGAGCCCGAATTTCTTGGACAGGGTCGGCTTGCATCACTCGCTTGATCCTTGCAGCCGCCGCAATCCGTATCCGGTCGACAATTGGTTGGGACATTTCATGGAAGTCGTCCGCAAGCCCCACCCGCGGCTTCGCGACGAAATCCACCGCACCCAACTCTAGCGCTCTCAGCGTGACATCAGCCCCCGCTTCCGTAAGCGTCGAAATCATGACAACCGGCATCGGACGCAAGCGCATCAACCGCGAAAGAAACTCCAAGCCATCCATTCGCGGCATCTCGACATCAAGAGTAAGCACATCGGGATTCAACTCCCTAATCATCTCCCGTGCAATGAGCGGGTCATGAGCAACACCCACACACTGCATATCGGTCTGCCGATTAATGATTTCCGCCAACAATCGTCTGACCAAAGCTGAGTCATCGATAACCAACACACGAATTTTTTTCACTCCACTATCCTCATAGACTCACAAAACCCACGCCTGCTGACAGAAAAGTGTACGTACATAAAAAAGGGAGACCAACACGCTTGGCCCGACGAAGAGCCAAATATCAAGCGGCAGGTCCCCTCAATGCACGGAGAACCACCGAAGGGCAAAAGCACCCGGTCAACGCAAAGTACAACCTCATCCGCTGTTCACTTCTCATATGAAAATGAATGCAACGGTCTTTTGCCAAGGCAAGCCTCGCCAAACCTATCTGCACCGACCGGCAAGTCAAAAAGGGAGTAAAAACAACTCTAACGGTCACCTAGAAAAGGTCCACTGAACCGCCTGATGTAGAGCGCGCCACCACCGCTGCATTGCCTTTTCTTTCCTCAACGGCCAATGTTTCTGGGTGAGTATGCGCCAGCCGCTTAACGAGAGCCTTTCCAGTCACCGGGAAAAAGCAGACCTTCCTCGGGTGAATGTCCAGTACATCTTGAGAAACGACCGGTATGCGCTCCGCCGCCAAGTAGTCGAGCACGAATTTTGTATTTCGCTCGCCTACATTCATGGACGTAAACCCCGCCATTACTTGAGCTCCACCAAAAACTTTCGCTTGCATAGACTCTCGGCGCGCGCCCCTCTTGAGCATTTCATTGATCAAAAGCTCCATCGCATAGGAGCCGTAACGGCCAAATCCGTCACTTGCATCCCCATCAGGAAGCATGAAGTGATTCATACCTCCGGCTCGGACACGTCCATCCCAAATGCACGCCGAAATACAGGACCCCAATACAGTCATCAGAACCATATCTTCCGTTGACACGAAGTACTCACCCGGCAGCACTTTGACCGCATCGTACTGAAAATGATGGTCTTTGTAGAAAAAGGATGCTTCACCGGGGTTGCGGGGTTGCGCTTTCAATATGTCCAAGCGCGCGGATCCTCCTCCCGGAGGCACGGAGCCCGACGAACCAACCGGACTAGGATGGGGAAAATTCATGGCATCCTTTAGGTCTAAGCTTGGAGTAAAGGAGACGTGACGCATTCTCCAAAACAACGGCGCTCAAAGGCGCTCGTAAACAGTCTTTCCTCTGAGCACGAACAGATCACGAGACTCACCGAAATTCTCGGCATGTCCAACAAATAATAGTCCGCCCGGCGCCATCGCTCGATGAATTCGCTCGAGAACCTTTCTTTGCGTGGGCGGATCGAAGTAAATCATCACATTGCGACAAAAAACAAGATCAAACGACTCCTTAAAAGGCCAGTCACCGCGAATCAAATTGACATTCACAAACTCAGTCCTTGTTTGCAAAACAGGTTTGACTCGCGCAAAACCCAAATTCTCACCCCGTCCCTTCAAAAAAAAACGACTTAGACGCTCGCTACTAAGGCCCTTCAGCCCATCTACTCGATAGACGCCCTGCGCCGCTGTAGCAAGCACCTTTGAATCGATGTCACTTGCGATTAACGAAAATTCACCACGGTCGCCCAAAACCTCAACAGCGGTCATGGCAATTGAATAGGGCTCCTCACCCGTCGACGAAGCACTACACCAGATCCGCCAGGGGCGTCCTCCAGGACTATTTTTCAAGTGCGCCGCGAGGATCTCAAAATGGTGTGACTCACGGAAAAAAGATGTTAAATTGGTGGTCAGCGCATTCACGAACTCTTGCCACTCTGGCCCATCTCCAGACTCCAAGCCCAAAAGATACTCCTTGAAGCTTTGATGGCCAGTCTCTCGCAGACGCCTAGAAAGCCTGCTGTACACCATGGCGTGCTTGCCTTCGTGCAGGCTAATACCCGCGCTTTCATAGATAAGCGCTTGCACTCGACAAAAATCCGCATCAGTCCAAACGAACTCGAGTTCCCGCGACTCTCCATGAGGAGTGGCATCACCACCACGAATGACGCGACCGACCCCACTTGGCAAACGTGACTCTAGGATCGGGGTCATTCAGAACATCGCCTTCATCATTCGTCAGTGGAGGCGACTAAAGTGATGCCTCAGCTGCCAACCCCATATCAATACCCGACATCAACTTCTCTATATCAAGCAGGATAAGCATTCTCGCTCCCAACGATCCCAAACCCAATACCGATTCGCTTCCAATGACACTATCCACGTCTGGAGCAGCTTTAAGACTACTGGCAGGAAGCTCCATCACGTCGCTGACTGAGTCCACAACAATTCCCGCGATCCGACTCCCCAAATTCAAAATAATCACAACAGTGAACGAGTTGTATTCTGCTTTTGAGCAGTTGAACTTCAACCGCATGTCGACAATTGGGACGATGGTTCCCCTGAGATTCACAACTCCTTTGAGAAATGGAGGCGCGTTTGCAATGCGAGTTGGTCGCTCGTAGCCCCGAATCTCCTGAACCTTCAGAATGTCAATTCCGTACTCCTCTTGATCAAGCTTAAAAGTCAGGTATTCCCGAGCATCCGTCGCGATCACATCCCCAAAATTCTCAAGTGCCCCCATACCACCCTCCTGTAAATAAGTAGATCAATGACGCGAACGGCGAACCAACGCCCCCGTATCCAAGATGAGTGCGACCTTGCCATCCCCCAAAATCGTGGCCCCTGAAATGTTTGGAACCTTCCTGTAGTTGGACTCAAGGTTTTTCACCACCACTTGTTGCTGGCCGAGCAATTCATCCACCAACAAAGCAACCCGACTGCCGTCCGCCTCGACCACGACCATGATGTCCCCTGACTTACCAACGTCGGAACGAGGGACCTGGAAAACTGTTTCCAATTCGATCACGGGCATATATTCATCGCGAACCTTCACCAATTGTGCGCCCTGCCCAACGGTATTGACGGCATCCGCCTTGACTTGAAACGATTCAATAACAGATGACAGTGGCAGTATGTAGACCTCGTCACCAACCCCCACCGACATGCCATCCATGATTGCCAACGTCAACGGAAGGCGGACTGACACTTTCATGCCCCGTCCCTCAAAAGACTCGATTTCAACGGTACCGTTCAGGGACGTGATATTGCGCTTGACTACATCCATACCAACACCTCGCCCCGAGACATCAGTGACGACATCCGCTGTCGAAAATCCGGGAGCAAAAATCAATTGCCAAACCTCAGAATCGGACATTTGATCCGACACATCGAGTCCACGTTCGCGAGATTTCGCCAGGATTTTTTCACGGGACATCCCTCGACCATCGTCGCGAACCTCGATGACAATTGACCCCCCTTGATGGGCAGCAGATAGCGTGATCGTTCCCGTTTCCGGTTTCCCCGCTCGAATGCGATCAGCAGGCATCTCAACGCCATGGTCGCAACTATTCCGAACGAGATGAGTCAGTGGATCTGTAATTTTCTCGACCAATCCCTTGTCGAGCTCCGTCGCTTCACCCACGGTGACAAAGTCAACCTTCTTGCCGAGCTTTCCCGCAAGATCCCGCAACATCCGTGGAAATCGATTAAAGACGATCGACATTGGAATCATGCGAATCGACATCACAGACTCCTGCAAATCCCGGGTATTTCGATCCAAATCCGTCAGCCCGGTTAGCAACTGCTGATAAAGCGCCGGATCAAGAGCCCTGCTGTTCTGAGCCAGCATCGCTTGGGTGATCACGAGTTCACCGACGAGATTGATCAGCTGGTCCACCTTGCTTATTGCCACTCGTATTGTGGCCGCTTCAGGCTGGGCAGCACTGCCAGCCAATTTGCCAGGCCCTGTGCCGGATACCTTGGCAGAAGGACCAGAGATGGGTTCGATGCGCGCATCGGGCACACCTGGGGCGCCATCAAAAAAACCAAACCCTGGAAAAGGCGCCAAGGGAGATCCCGGGGGAGGATCGTCATCGTAAGGATTTGCACATGGGGAACCAGGAGAGTCTTCAAACAACCCATACGTCCCATCGGACTCACCCCCAACTGGATTGATTACAACTTTGTCACGGGAGACATGAAACGCAAACAAATCGAGCAAATCCTCATCGGAAGCGCTTGTTTGCACTGAGAATTGACTAAATCCCGTTTGGCTGCACGGCATGGAGCTGGCGGTACCAAGACCCGGGATATCTCGAAATAATTCCGGGATCGCATCAGCTTGTGTGGCGTGATCCAATGGGCCAACCACAATTTCCAGTCGACGCAAAGCTCCGTCCACAGCATCTGGCCCACTCGGCTCCGGCGCTGGCGGTGCCGCAACTACCGCCGCCAATTGCTCAACGGTTTGCGCTGTCGCAATTTGCTTGCCCGAAGCAAGCACACTAATTCTTCGCACCAAGTCAGAGGTCGGCAAAGGGTCCCCGACACCACCACTTTGGTGGCGCGCTAACAAGCCACGAGACGCGTCGGCTGATTCAAGCAGCACATCGACCATCGCCGAGTTTGGTTGCAGTTCGTGGCGCCGCAATCGATCCAGCAATGACTCCATCTGATGAGTCAGCTCCGCCACGTCAGAAAAACCAAAGGTAGCCGCGCCGCCCTTAACTGAATGGGCGCACCGAAAGATTCCATTCAACTCCTCGTCATCCGCACTCTCAAGATTCAAGTTCAGCAGCATTTGCTCCATCAAATCGAGGCTTTCTCCAGCCTCTTCAAAAAAAATCTGATAAAACTGACTTAAGTCAAAGTCGCTCCCCGCGCCCCCGCCCTCTGAATTTACTGCCGCCATGCTCATCTCCAACTTATAGTGATATTTCTATCGTCATGTCTAACGAGTTACTTGATGACTTTCTTGATGACATCAAGCAAACGAGCCGGATCAAACGGCTTCACAAGCCATCCGGTTGCACCGGCAGCGCGCCCTGCCTGCTTCATAAGATCACTGGACTCTGTTGTCAGCACCAAAATTGGAGTTGTTTTAAACTCCGGATGCTCTCTTAACTTGCGAGTCAATCCCAAGCCATCAAGTCTCGGCATATTCTGATCGGTCAACACAAGATCGAACTTTTGGGCTTGCGCCTTTTCGTACGCATCAACCCCATCGACCGCTTCCACAACTTGATAGCCAGCTCCAGTTAAGGTGAAAGACACCATCTTGCGCATGGACGGAGAGTCGTCAACTGCGAGTATTAAAGGCATGTGTAGCTCCGACTGTTTCGATGATTGAAAAAATAAATTCAAAAAAGCTCAATGGACCCGGCGTCCATTTCATCCTGGGTTACAGGGTTGGGGCGCTCCGGCACCTCTTCAACAAATGGCACCGCCTCCCCGTCCTCTTGCCCCATTGACTCCGATGCCAAGCGGTAAGCGCAGCCCTGAAGAATTTTGGATGTGTGAACAATCAACTGGGAGGCCAAGTCTTGAAACTGCAACTCAGTTACAGCCGACCTCAATGTATCTCGCACTGACTCAAGTACTGCCGAGTTTCCCAAAACAGGATCTTCCAAATGGGCGCTCGCAAGGGTAAAGCGCTCCATCAGATTCTCCATCGTATGGGCAAGCAGTCCGTCAAGCCGATTTAGGTCGTGGACGACCACAAGAAGGGAGTCTTGCAGGTCAGCCACAAGCATCACAGGTAGCTGAACCGCCGGAACAGAGGAACTTGTCTGATCTTGTTGCATTTTCTATCCAGTCTCAATGCCAATTGTCAAACCACAAAGCGCCACAAGCGAGATTTGAAAATGGCAAGGTTAGCAGGATTCCTCGACCCCGGGCAAAAATCATCTGGGGTGCTTCGACCCGAACGAGACATCTATTTGACCTTGCCCTCGAAAAACGTATCTCTTGCTGAGTGTTTAAATTCACGCAAGGAGAACGGAAATGACGAAGACAGCAAGAGCGCGCTACACGCTCGAATTCAAGCAAGAAGCAGTTCGACTGGTCGAAGGTGGCCAGAGCATTGCAGCCGCGGCACGCACGCTGGGAGTGGTCGACCAGACGTTGTTCAATTGGGTCAAGGCGCAGCGCCAGGGCCAGCTCAAGGGAGCTGACAGCAAGGTATTGGTCAGCGCCGAGCAGATGGAGATCAGCCGGTTGCGGGCCGAGTTGGCGCGTGTGAAGATGGAGCGTGACATTCTGGGAAAAGCGACGGCGTACTTCGCAAAGGGATCGATTTGAAGTACGCCTTCATCCAGCGCCACCGCAGCACATGGCCGATCTCGGTACAGTGCCGCGTACTGGGGGTGAGCATCGCCGGGTACCACGAACACTTTGTGCGACTGGCCAGTCCGGCCCAGCTCCGCCACCTGAGCGATGACGCCTTGCTGGTGCACATCAAGGCCATCCATGCCGAGACGCGAGGCGGCTACGGCTGGCCACGCACCTGGAAGGAGCTGCTTGCCCGTGGCATCCGTGTGGGCAAAGAGCGCGTGCAAAAGCTCATGCAGTTGCACGGCATCCGTGCCAAGGGAAAGCGGCGCTTCAAGGTCACCACCGATAGCAATCACGATCTAGCGATCTCACCCAACCTGCTCAACCGGGAGTTCGATGTGGCAGCACCCGACAAGGTCTGGGTGGGTGACATCACGTACATCGCCACGGACGAAGGCTGGTTGTTTCTGGCCGTGGTGATTGACCTGTTCAGCCGCCAAGTAGTGGGCTGGTCGTTACGAGAGGAAATGACGCGGGACATCGTCATTGATGCGCTGCGCATGGCATGGTTCAAGCGGCATCCGGGCAAGCAGGCTGGCCTGATGTTCCATAGCGACCGCGGCAGTCAGTACGCCAGCAAGGACTTCCGGGAAGTGCTCAAGGAGTACGACATCACCAGTTCAATGAGCCGGCGCGGCAACTGTTGGGACAACGCCTGCAGCGAGACGCTGTTTGGATCATTGAAGGTGGAACGGTTATACGGACAGAAGTTCAAGACTCAGCGGGAGGCAAAGGATGAAACGATTGCTTGGATGCTTTGGTATAACCGGACTCGACTGCATTCGACACTGGCCTACGTCAGCCCGGTGCGGTTCGAGCAAAACTGGCTTGCTAATCAGCCCAAGCAAGCCAACTCATGATCTCGGTTATGGGATACGGATTCCAGGGGCAAGGTCAATTGACATCCGCTTAGTCGCGGCATTGTTGACAATGATAGCGGTAAACACCATGCAAAATGCCTCTAAAACCCTTGCGCCAAGAATCCTTCATTTGGAGGACTCAGCTATTGATCACCACTTGGTGCAAATGGCGCTGAAAAAAGCGATGGGCGTTGCCGATATCGAACGGGTAGAGACATTAGACGAATTCCGAGGCGCCCTTTCGCTGCATCCATTCGATGTCATTCTTGCAGACTACCGACTTCCTGGGTTTACGGCACTGGACGCATGGAATGAACTTCAGCAATACGAAGATCCGCCACCCGTCATCCTTTTGTCCGGCGCCATTGGAGAACAGGCCGCGGTTGAAGCGATTCAACGCGGAATTAGTGACTATCTGTCGAAAGACAATCTGAATCAATTGCCACAGGTCATTCGACGAACGCTTGAAGTTCAGCGGATTAGAAAACAAAAGAAAGAGTCGGATGTAGCGCTTTTGCGCTCAGAAAGACGGCTGGCTGAGTTTGCTGAGCACCTCCAATCGACCATCGATCAAGAACGCGCATCGATAGCGCGTGAAATTCATGACGACATAGGCGGCGCACTGGCGGCGGTCAAGTTTGATTTGTCATGGATTGGCCGACACTCCAACGACCCCTCGACTCAGGCCCATTTAAGCGCGGCAAATGAAATGCTGCAACATGCACTGGAGGCCAGTCAACGTATCATGATGAATCTGCGCCCCGCCATCCTTGATCAAGGTCTTGCTCCAGCCGTTCAGTGGCTGGCGGCGAGCTTTGGTCGGCGCACCAGCATTGACACTCAAGTCAATATTCACTGCGGACAAAGCGCGATCAGCAAAGAAGTACAACTGGTTGCATTTAGAACGGCGCAAGAAGCGCTGACGAACATATCCAAGTACGCAAAATGCACTCGGGTCACGATTGATTTAGCCGACACGGAAGGCCACCTGACACTTGAGATTCGGGACAATGGACAAGGCATTTTGAGGTCGGAACTTGATAAACCTAAGTCATTCGGCATCAACGGCCTGCGAGAGCGCGCCAAAACAGTAGGCGGTTGGCTGGACGTCAGCTCCCACCCCGGCAATGGCGCAGCGATTACGCTCTCTGTGCCACTGAACTCAACCGACACGATGTCGCCTGACAGAATGGACCACAATGATTAACGTAATCCTTTGCGACGATCACGCCATGGTGCGCCGCGGCATTCGCGATACGCTTTCAGAGGCTGTTGATATCAAGGTGACGGCCGAGTCGGGTAGCTATGCTGAAGTGCGCGAAGCGATCCGCACAGCCGCGTGTGACGTGCTGGTCCTAGACCTCAATTTGCCAGGTCGTGGCGGCCTGGAGGTTCTGTCCAGCTTGCGGGAGACCGATTCACACATCAAGGTTTTGATTGTTTCCATGTTTCCCGAGGACCAATATGCAATCCGATGCCTTCGGGCCGGCGCTCAAGGCTACCTCAACAAGGCTGGCGACCCGGCGGACCTGATTAGTGCCGTAAGAACGCTTTCACAAGGACGAAAATACGTCACCCCCGATGTGGCCAACATGTTGGTGGAAAGTCTGACTGCGCCAGAAAACATGACCCTGCACGCCTCGCTCTCCGAACGCGAGCTTCAAACACTCTTAAAAATAGCATCTGGAAAGCGCCTATCAGATATCGCCGAAGAGCTCATGCTGAGCCCCAAAACCGTCAGCGTATACAGGTCCAGAGTGCTTGAGAAACTGAAACTGTCGAACAATGCAGAGTTGACCGTATACGCCATTCGCAATGAATTGGTGTAGTCATCAAGGCCGGACAAACAAAGTGATCACTCGCTCCATCAGCGCTGAGAACGGGTGCTCAAGCATGGGCAAGGTTGCTGCGATACCAACCAGACCGACGGTTAAGGTAATGGGAAATCCAATCGCATAGATATTCATCTGAGGCGCCACCCGAGAGATGATGCCGAGCGCCAAGTTAACGAACATCAACATTCCAATCATCGGCAGTGCAATCCACAATCCGCTTGCAAACACGTCGGCCCCAAGCTCGAAGAGCCGGGTAATTTTCAATACTTCAAGAAAATTTTGATCGACCGGGAAAGCGTGAAAGCTTTTGATCACCGCCATGAGAAGGAGCAAATGTCCATTCATGACCACGAAAAGAAAAGCGGCCATGTGGCCAAAAAAACGTCCCACCGCACTTGATTGATTGTTCAACGCGGGGTTAAAAAATGACGCGAAGCCCAGCCCCATTTGAAATCCGACCACCTCGCCCGCCAACTCGACCGCAGCGAAGATGACTCGGACAGCAAATCCAATAGACAAGCCTACGCCGACCTGCTGAACCACCGCGCCAATCGCATCAGGGCCGCCAATGCTAATGACCGCCTGCCCTTCAAGGCTAGGCCCAGCGGCAAGGGCGATGAGAAATGCCAAGGCAATTCGAGCTCGAACCGGGAACCCTTTGGACGAGAAGATGGGGGCTGCCGTAAAAACAGCCAAGACCCGAAGGAACGGCCAGATGATAGGAGAAATCCACTCCATCAACTGGGCTTCAGTCAATGTAATCACGATGACAGCATGTGCGCTAAATCACGACGGACGGAATCGCCTCGATTGTCCGCCGAATGTACTCAATCAACATATTCAACATCCACGGGCCCGCCACTGCAAAAACGGCAATCGCCGCGACGAGTTTTGGGACGAACGCCAATGTTGCCTCATTGATCTGAGTAACCGCCTGAAAAAGGCTGACGAGCAAGCCCACAATCAGTACAGCACCAAGTACAGGGGAGGACACCATCAACAGCATGATCAGCGCCTCCTGCCCCATCGTCAGTACCATTTGTGCGTTCATTGATCTACCCTAAGTGACAAAGCTGGCTGCCAACGAACCAATCAACAAATTCCATCCGTCAGCCAATACAAAGAGCATGAGCTTGAACGGAAGTGCGACCAACACAGGGGACAGCATCATCATTCCTAGTGACATCAAAACGCTGGCCACAACGATATCAATGACGAGAAACGGAATAAAAATCATAAATCCGATTTGAAAGGCAGACTTGAGCTCACTGGTTACAAATGCAGGAACAAGCACACGCATGGGGACAGATTGCGCTGTCGCCCCAGGCTCAAGCTTCGCCAACCGGACAAACAAAGCCAGGTCGCTTTGCCGGGTTTGCTTGGTCATAAATTGGCGAAGCGGTTCTTCGGCCTTTGCGATGGCCTGATCGAATGGCAACCCACTATTCGTATAGGGCAAGTAAGCTTCACTGTAAACCTTGTCCAACGTTGGTCCCATCACAAACATAGTCAAAAACAACGATAGGCCCACTACAACCTGGTTTGGCGGCGCGGATTGCGTACCCAACGCCTGCCGCAACAAGGACAGAACGATAACGATGCGAGTGAATCCCGTCATCATCAACAAAACAGCAGGCAGAAATGACAGTGCCGTAAAAAAAAGCAAGGTTTGGATGGGAACGGAATAGCTCGTTCCCCCTCCGCCTGTTCCAATTAGCAGCGGAAGTTGGCCCGCCGCTTGAGCTGCAGCATCCGTTTGAAACAAAACCGCCATCGCGCTGAGCAGTATGGTGACAAAAGCCCGCCGATGCCGCCTAAGAGCGACAGTCATCAGAAGGGGGAACAAAGGAATACTCATGGCCGAGTGTCCGAATTCGACAAAGAAACTGATGGATGCTTTTCTGAGGAGCCCAAGGGCGCGACGTGCAACGCGGTGATGGACTGAGCCGTCACACCCAAGGTCAGCAACACCCGGGCTCCCTCCGGCCCCGTCTCCACCGTGACCACGCGCTGATGTGGGCCGACGGCAACAGCAGACACCAAGCTGAGGTTTTTTGCAGACGCCATTCCGCCCGGAGCACGCCGTTGAATCCACTTAATCGCGAACGGCACTGCAGCCAGCAACAATACAAACAAACCCACCGAAAGAAGGGTTTGATTCATGGCGCTGCTCATCCCTTGCTGACGCGACGCAATCGTTCTGATGGCGTGACCACGTCGGTCAAGCGAATGCCAAACTTATCATTCACCACCACCACTTCACCCTGGGCAATCAAATAGCCGTTCACCAGCACATCCATTGGCTCACCGGCCATCGCGTCCAGCTCGACGACTGAGCCCTGACCCAGTTGAAGTATGTGTTTGATGGGCACCTTAGTGCGCCCAAGCTCCACCGAGAGCAGAACGGGAATATCCAACACCATATTAATGTCTTGGATGGGTGCGTCACTTTGCGAAGACGAAAAGGAGCGGGGAGCGTCGCCGGACAACACCCCTCCAGAGGCATCTGCTGCGCCGTCGTCGGAGCTTTTCTGCTCCAAAAGCGCCTCGGCCCAGTCCGCCATACCGTCATCTTCTGCGGGTTTATCATCTGTTGCCATTGCTATCTACCTTTCCAGTTGTAGTCCTTGCCTCTCAAATTTCGCTCAATCTTGAGTGCATATTTGGCGTTGTGCGTTCCGTATTGACATTCAAAAATCGGAACGCCATCGATCGTTGCCTGAATGCGCTGCTTACGATCCAGCTCGATGAAATCACCGGCCTTCATGGCAAGTAATTGCTCCACCGTCGCATCAGCAGAAGCCAGCTCTGCCACCAATACGACCTCCACCGCCTGAATTTCCTGGGTCAACACATTGACCCAACGTCGGTCAACCTCAATTGAGTCTCCCTGTGTTGACGAATACAACACGTCCCGGATGGGCTCGAGCGTTGCATACGGCATGCAAAAATGAACCGCTCCAGTGATCTCCCCTATTTCAAGTTGGAAAGAGGTGGAGATGACAATCTCGCTTGGGGTGGCAACGTTGGCAAACTGGGGCTGCATTTCCGAACGCTGGTAGTCCAACTCAAGGGGATAAATGCCTGTCCACGCCTTTTTGTACTCCTCGGTGATCACATGGACCAACCGGTTGATCACTCTTTGCTCCGTGGCGGAAAAATCGCGTCCCTCAATTCGCGTCTGAAACTTTCCAGCCCCACCGTAGAGCGACTCAATCACGCCAAACACCAGCGCCGGCTCGCAAACAATCAAGCCGCTGCCTCGCAGCGGGCGAATCGCCACAATATTGAAGTTGGTTGGCACTGCCAACTCCCTCAAAAACGCGCTGTACCGCTGAACCGTCACCGGTCCCACAGAGATTTCAGGGCTGCGCCGGATGAAGTTAAAGAGACCCACTCTCAAATTTCGTGCAAACCGTTCATTGACGATTTCCATCGTTGGCATGCGCCCACGAACGATTCTCTCCTGGCTCGAAATGTTGTAGGGACGAACCTCGCCGCTCTCCAGCACCTCCTCAGTCAGCTTTTGACTTTCGCCCGTTACGCCCTCAAGCAGGGCATCAACCTCCTCTTGAGATAGAAACGATTCACTCATAGCCAAGCACCTGCCAGCCTGCTATTGAACAATGAAACTGGAAAACAGCACGGCAACCACCGGGTATTCAACAACCGGGGCGCGTTTTGATTTCGTCTTCTTGGAAACTGGGGCCTCTTCCTCCTCGACCTCTTGCCCACCACCAAAAGGAATCGAAGCCTCCTTCACAATGGCTTTGGCGAGACCCACTTTCCCCTCTGGTGACAATAGTTGCTCAGCCGTCCGTTGAGAAATAATCAGCAAAATTCCGCTGCGAATAGCGGGCAGGTAGACCTTCACCGAATCAGACGCTTTCGCATCCCGAACCTCAAGCGTGATTCCGACCTGTGCAACCCTATCCCCACCCGGGTTGGCCAAATTCACCACCATATTATCCAAAGGCAAGTAGACGGGGGGCGTCTTATGAGCCGCTTCAACCGCTTTGGCAGGAGCGCCGCCCTCCTCATCGTAGGCTGCGGCGCGCTGCTTGCTGATGTAGAAAAATGCCCCGCCACCTCCCAAAACCAGCACGAGAACGACACCCAATATGACAATCAGCATCTTTTTGCTCTTTGCTGGCGCTTTCACAGTATCACTATTTCCCGGTTTCTCGGCCACTGTATTTCCTTAGGTTCATCAATTGGGCTTGATTATTCACTACAACCAGAAGGTTATCCGCAGAAGAAGCATGACTAAGACGGTGTATCACTGGTGCTACTTCACCCAACTCGCCTGCATCGCCTATACAAAGAGATCCAATGACCGCCCAATTGACGCTGCTGGCCGTTGAATGCGCACTTCAGATTTCAAATGCTCCGCCTCTCGTTTTTGATTTGCGCCAGAATCTTTGCGTGACTCCTGACGCCCCCCCCCCTCAGAGCCTGAGCCTCCCACGGTTACTCCGGACAGAAGGACCCCCTCGCGCTGGAGTGACTCCTTTAATTGTCCCAATGCCCCCTCCAGCATCTGCCTAACCTCAGGTTGGTCGCTTCGAAAATCAACTCGAACCTCCCCTCCTTTGAGAAGAATACTGATTTCAACGGGTTCGTCCCCAAACCCCTCCAGTTTCAGCTCCGCATTTTGTATGCCCTGAGTGACCCAGTAGCTCACCTTATCCGCCACCTGCATTTGTGCAGGCGCGGTCGCTGGTATGGTGAAACTTGGCGTGATGTCCCCTGCGCTTCTCGCGTGGTGGGCATACTGGGCCCAGCCCGCTTCAGCACCAGCGCTACCAGTCACCCCAAACGACTTTCCTCGGGGCCGCTCCGCTGGCTCCAAAAGTCGTGCAGCCAACTCCCCGGCGCTAGACAACTTGACCTGCATCGCGTCTTTGAGGCCAACTTCAAATTCAGCCACTGACTTCACTGCCTTAGCCTCCAACCGCGCATTGGCGGCCTCCGCTTGAAGGTCAACACCCAAAGCTCGCCGTGCTTGCACTGCCTTTTGAACCAAGGGTTCCTGGCGCAACGCCTCGTCGGAAGTCGCGACCTTGGCTACGTTTGCTGCCAACTCAACCTCTGCACCCGCCAGCTTCCCAACATCTGGCGCAAGGTGATCGGCACCCTGAGCATTGACATGCTTGCTAACCTTGTCAACACCGGAAGAGGCAAGCCTCACTGAATTCAGTCCATCACTTTCGACCAGTACCGGTTGATCGGCCAGGGAGGTGATGTCTACTTTGCTGCCAACCAGGCTAGGCGGGGCTATCAGGTTGCCGGGCAATTCAAGACCCAGAACTGGCACCCCGTCCTTCAGATCCTCTTCGTCGTTGAGGGCGAGCGCTGTCGGCCCCGCCGCTACGACCGGCGGCTCAACCGGCACTGCCAAGGCGCTCAACAACGAGGCAAATCCGCCCTGTGGGGTGTCGCCGGCGTCAGTGGCGGCAACCGCTCCTCCCTTGCTCGGCCGGCTGTCCGATGTTGCAGCCGCCTTTTGGCCCGCAGCCATACCAGCTTGATCAATACTCATGGTCATTCTCCGATCTAATTCAAATTCAGCATTCGCCGGCTTTGCACGGCCGCAAACTCGTCCATTTGCTTCTGCTCGCGCCGACCCTGGAGTTGACCCAGGTCAGCTTTCTTTTTCTTCAAAACAAGGCGCAAACTTGCCAACCGAAGCTCACCGTCCATAGTCAACCGCCGCGCGGCTTCTACTTTCTGGGCGGATCCGCCCAAAACATCCTGCTGCAAACTGATCGCATGGTGCAAACGAGCCATGAACTGGTAGTGATGACCCATCAATTCCGGTGTCGACCCTGCTTGTGCCGTCACGGCCCATTTATGCTCGGTTTCGGCTGCGTAGCTTTCAAGCTGCCCCATTTGATTTTGATTGGCCTCGTGCATGCGCTGCAAATGCTGAAGCACCATGACGGCCTGATCTTTCTTGCGTGTCGCCAGATCGATTGCCAAGGACAAACTGTTCAAGATTGACATATCGATCTCCTCACGGCCCTAGCTCTCATGAGGCAGCCCTCGCACCGTCGATGGCGAAAGCCATCCCCATGACACTCTCGCTCATCGGAACTGCCGTGAACATGTCCTGCTGGAGAAAACTCGCCATACCATCATGCCGCTTGATAGCCTCATCAAGCGCTGGATCAGACCCGACTGCATAGGCGCCAATTTGAATCAAATCGCGACCTTTTTCGTAGCGGGAGTGAATGGCTTTGAAGCGACGGGCAGTTTCGAAATGCTCGCGCGACACCACATTGCTCATGACACGCGACGCAGACTGCTCAATGTCAATTGCGGGGAAATGTCCCGCCTCCGCCAGCGAGCGAGACAACACGATGTGTCCGTCCAAAATGGCCCGCGCGGCATCTGCAATCGGGTCTTGCTGATCGTCCCCTTCCGACAACACGGTGTAGAACGCCGTGATGGATCCAATCCCGTGCAAGCCATTGCCACTGCGCTCGACCAACTGTGGCAACTTGGCAAAGCACGAGGGCGGATACCCTTTGGTCGCAGGGGGCTCACCAATCGCCAACGCAATCTCGCGCTGCGCCATGGCATAGCGGGTCAACGAATCCATCAACAGCAAGACGTGCTTTCCTTTGTCCCTAAAAGACTCCGCGATTGCTGTGGCATACGCAGCGCCCTGCATGCGCAACAGCGGCGGCGCATCGGCGGGCGCAGCAACAACCACCGACCGTGCTCGACCCTCCTCACCCAAAATATCTTCGATGAATTCTTTGACCTCACGCCCGCGCTCACCAATTAAGCCAACCACAATCACATCAGCCTGCGTATAGCGCGCCATCATGCCAAGCAAAACGCTCTTGCCAACGCCAGATCCTGCAAACAAACCGATGCGTTGACCTCTTCCAACTGTCAACAAGGCATTGATCGCACTCACCCCTGTGTCGAGGATTTCACGCACAGGTGCCCGGTCCATCGCGTTGATAGGGGTTCGATCCAATGGGCGGGCATTGACCCCCTCAACCGGGCCCTTGCGATCCATCGGAGAACCATGAGCATCAACCACACGACCCAACAAACCGTCACCCAAGGGCAGTCGCAATACACCGTAACCGGCATTCCGATCGGACTGTCGACGCTCCCCAAGTCTGGGAGCTGGAATGTAGGGTGGTGCTGGCACGACACTGGCGCCGCTAGACAATCCGTGAACGTCTCCAGCCGGCATCAAGTAGGCTCGATCATTCGAAAATCCGACGACCTCAGCCAGGACAGGCGGACGCGATGGCATCGAGACCAGACATTGCGAGCCCACTGGCTCCCGAACGCCTACAGCTTCCAACACCAAACCGGTCAACCTTGTCAGCGTTCCTCGCACCTCCTGTGCGCGGGCGTTCGAGATTCGCCGCCCGGCATCTTCAAAAAAACTCTGCCACTTGGCGGCGCCTTCAAGCGGGCTCATCACCATCCCCCCATGCTTGATTCAACCCCAAGGAAGCCACAACCTGGCTCCAACGTTTTTCTATGCGCCCATCGATCACGGTTCCAGCCGACTCGATCAAGCAGCCTCCTGCTGACAGGTTCGAATCTGCCACAAGGGTCAGAGACATGGCCGCGAACTCAGTCCGCACCGGATCCTCCAACACCTCAAAATCAGCGGGACTCAGTCGAACCACTGCGGCCTTGGTTTCAACGCCCAACAAGCCCATGGCCTCTCGAATCACCGGTTGCAAAACATTGGGATTGACGGATATTTCCTGACGGATCACTTGACGGGCTAACTCGCATGCGAGCTCAAGAACGCCCTGGGCAATCACCTGCTCGGACTCCATCAGTTGCGCCTGAGCATTGGCAAACAACGCCAAAAACCTCTCACTCGCCTCTTGCCCCTGCTGGTCAACGAATTCACTGATTTGGCGCTGGGCTTCCAACCTCAGCTGTGCTTGACCTTGGACAAAGCCCTCCGCATAGCCCTGGGCGTAGCCCTGCTGGGTCAGAGCGTCATCCTTTCCCGACTCGACTGAGTTTTCCTCCTCCTTTGCTTTTGCAGCCAAAAGCAAGGCGGCGGAATCCACCGCTCCAAAGTCCCACTGCTTAAAGGAGTCAATCTCTTCACCTGGAATAAAGCGGGAGTAATTACGCATAGCTAGACCATCGCATCATCACCGCCACCGCCAATCACAATCGTGCCCTCGTCGGCCAACCGTCGGACGGTTTTGAGAATTTCTTTTTGTTGTACCTCGACTTCCGACAAGCGCATTGGCCCTCTTGACTCCAGGTCTTCGCGCAATGTTTCGGCGGCCCGAGACGACATATTGGCAAGAAACTTCTCTTTCAACTCTGGCTGGGCCCCCTTCAGCGCCACGATCAACACGTCAGAGGACACTTCTTTCAACACAGTCTGAATGGCCTTGTCATCAAGCTTCATGACGTCGTCGAAAACGAACATTTTGTCCATGATTTTTTGAGCCAAGTCGGGGTCATGGTTGCGAATCGACTCAATCACCGTCCCTTCAATGGCCGTACCCATCAGGTTAATCATCTCGGCTGCGGTCTTGACACCACCCAAGGAGGACTTCCTTACCTTGTCACCGCCCGCCAGCACGTTAAAGAGAACCTCATTCAGGTCCTTCAAGGCAGATGGCTGGATACCCTCCATGGTGGCAACTCGCAACATGACTTCGTTTCTTTGGCGCTCCACAAAAAACTTGAGCACATCTGCGGCCTGGTCAAAGTCCAGGTGAACCAGGATCGCGGCCACGATCTGGGGGTGCTCATTGCGAAGAAGCTCCGCGACGGACGATGGCTCCATCCACTTCAGGCTCTCAATTCCCGAAACATCGCCGCCCTGCAAAATCCGGTCGATGAGCAGTGCTGCCTTGTCATCGCCCAACGCGCGCTTCAGAACCGAGCGAACGTAATCGCCAGAATTCGACACCAAGAGGCTTTGCGCGGCTGCAACACCCGTGAATTTTTCGACCACGCCATCCAGGCGCTCGCGAGTGACCGCCCTTGTTTTGGCAATGGCCTCGCCCAGTTTTTGCACTTCTTTCGGTGACAGATGTTTGAAAACCTCAGAAGCTTCCGCCTCTCCAAGAGACATCATCAATATCGCAGCATCCTCGAGTCCGTCTGAATCAGACATGACGCACCCTTGGTTCTTTTGGTTTAGGCAGGTACTTCATTATTCATCCAAGATTTAACAATGTTTGCGACCGCTTCTGGGTTATCACGTGTCAGCTTGCGCGCATCCTCCAAGGCCAACTCGGCAGATGTCGGGCCAACAGCCCCGTTCGACGCACTTGGTGCAGCCAGGAGTGGGCGCTCCGGCTCATCCCCTTCAATCGCGTCGATCTGGTTGGCTGCGGCGGGCAGCATCTCAACCGGTTTAGCCAATGTCTTCATTGCCGGGCGAACAAATCCAAGCAGCACCAGTGCAGCCAGCAACAAGGTTCCGACAGGCCAGGCCAGGCTTCGAGCCAAGTCAATCAACTCAGGCTGGCGCCAAAGGGGAATCTCAACCACGACCGGTGTATCGATCACAAATGGTGCATTCATCAGATTCACAGAGTCTCCTCTGTCCTGACTAAAACCTATGGTTTCACGAACCAATGCCGTCATGCTCGCAACTTGCGCTTCAGTCATTGGTGACGTCGTGGTCTTGCCTTTGGAGTCAGTCGTCGTTTGATGATTGATCACCACAGCGGCGCTGAGTCGCTTGACTGATCCCGTGCCCCCGCGAACAACGCGAATGGTCTTGTCGACTTCATAGTTGATGATGGAGTCTCGCTTCCCGCCAGTTATAGCGCCCGCACCTGCCCCCCCTCCGCCAGCAGCCAAGGCTTGCGCCGTGCCATTGATGGGCGCTGACGCTTGCCCCGGCGGTTGATTTGATGCGGCCCCCGGCACGCCTGCCGGCGTAGATGCTCCAATGCCTGCGCCACTTTCAGAGATCTGCTGACTCCGAATCACCGAAGAGTTCAACTCCTGATTCGGCTTGTGAGATTCAGACGTCGATTCCGTCTGGCTGAAGTCAAGTTCTGCAGTCACCTGCGCCTTGACGTTGCCGCGCCCAACAACGGGCTCCAGAATATCCAGAATGCGTTGCGTGTAGAGCTGCTCAAGCTGCTGCACGTACTGCATTTGCTGAGCATCACCACCGGCACCTCCAAGTGCGCCCTCCGGTGGAGTCGACAATAGCTTTCCAGTGTCATCCAGCACGCTGACCGATGTCGGGTTCATCTCTGGCACGCTCGACGAGACAAGGTGAACAATACCGGCCAGTTGCGATCGATCCAGGGTTCGCCCCACGTTCAAACTCAGAAGCACCGACGCAGAAGGCTTCTGCTGCTCTCTAAAGAAACCATTTTGATTGGGCAACGCCAAGTGAACACGGGCACTTTGCACTGAAGACAGCGCCTGTATTGATCGTGTCAACTCTCCCTCCAAGCCTCGCTGAAACGTCAGCCGCTCTTGAAACTGAGTCATGCCAAACCGATTCGACTCCATGGCCTCAAATCCAGTCACCGCGCCCTTTGGCAATCCCTGAGAGGCCAAACGCAAGCGGGTGTCATACACCTTGTCGGCAGGAACCAGAATCGAACCGCCGCCGTCTGAATGTTTGTATGGAATATTCATTTGAGACAACTGGGCCACGATGGCCCCGCCGTCTTTGTCAGCCAAATTGGAATAGAGGACGCGCCACTCAGCCTGACGCCCCATCACAATCCCGATAATTCCTATGGCCAGAAACAACACGACACCCAACGCCAGGCGCAAGCGTTGCGACTGATCCAACCCGGAGAGTCGACCAGCGAGCGAAGGGTTCAACGGTATTGCGGAGGCGGTGACCATCTCATTAATCCAGTAGGTAGTGACACGGCATCGGGCCACTGATGCGAACGATTATTCTGCGCCACCTCCAGAACATTAGGATGAAAAGACCGGCTTTTCCCCCTCAATTCAAATTAATGTTTACAAACATGCGGCGATAGCATCCATCACACCCTCTTTTCAGGGACAAGAAAATATGGAACTCAGACTAAACCCCACCACAATGCCAACGGCGATCCGGCCCGCTTCGGCCGCAGGCATTGCCTCGCGTCAAGGCGCCGGAGCGGTCGACGGCGGCTTTGCTGGCGCTTTGAAAGGCGCCCTGGGCACGGTAAGCGCGGCACAAAATGACGCGAGCCAGCTGCAGCGAGAGGTGCAGATGGAGAACCCGAAAGTTAGCCTGGAGGAAACCATGGTGGCCATTCAAAAGGCCCAAATTGGCTTCCAGGCCACACTCCATGTGCGAAACCGAATGGTGCAAGCCTATACAGACATCATGAATATGCAGGTTTAGGCGACCAAAAAGGCCAACTGTCCGGATTCTCGACGAACCCTCCCCATCGCCCCGTCATTCGTCATCTTTGCCCGCAAGGACATTTTCTCGTTTGAGCGGCGCTCCGGCCTGACTGGCCTTCTACCCATCTCAGACCTGGCCAGCTGGCATTTCCCCCTTCAAAGCAGTATTCAAAGCAGGCTTTCCAAACTGACCGGGTCCTCGTCCACCTTGGGTACATAGAAAAATCCGGCTTTGGATTTTCCTTGGCACACGCCAGAGCATTGCCAAGTCAGCTTTGTCCTGCAATCAAGCCGTCTGATCAAGAGTGATCAAGTAGATTTTGTTCATGCCACCGGCAGTCACTATTGCGGCACCCGCGCCTAGGCTCCGCTGCGTCCCAGGCCGATTGGAGCCGGTGCCTGGGTCACGATTTTGGTAAACAGTCGGTCGTAAACCGGATCGCGGGCGTACTTCCCCGTCAGCGGGTCGCAATTGGTGGCAAATGCAGCGTCAACCGCCTTCCAGTGCGTCGCGTCGAGAACTTTCTTTGCAGCGGGGAGAACGATGGTCTCCTCCAGCCGCATATGCTCCAAGTAGAAGGCAATGTACTTTTGGGCTGCCACTTCAAAGGGCGTACGACGTGACTCTCCAAGCAACTCCCAAGCCATCAGCAAATGTTGCAATTCGCGCACGCTCGACTCACCTCGTACATGGTCCTTTTCAAGGTGGTCGATGGTGGTCCGGGTTTCTGGTGCCAGTTCGGCGACCAACGGGAACAGGAGTTCCGACTCTTTGGGGTGGTGCAACTTCTCGGGGAACTCATCGATGTAGAACAGCATCGCCCTCAACGTGTCAAAGAACCGCTCTGGCTCATTGCCGGGACCCCGCTCAATCATCATGCCGATGGATCGCAACATGGCGGCCAGCGCGCCGTGTTCGTCCTGAATAGTACTGATAGCTTCATGTGCCATAAGGCCTCCCTGGTGAATGAAACAGGTCGCCGAAATGGCTGCCAGGCAGCCATTTCGGGTTGATGCAAAAGTCGGGACTAGAGATCCAGAACCAGTACCGCGGTTTTTGAGCGTGAGCAGCAAGGTGTGAATTGATCATTGGCCGCCTGCTCTTCGGGCGTCAGGTACATGTCTTTGTGATCCGGGACGCCTTCAAGGATGCGTGTCAAACAGGTTCCACAAACGCCTTGCTCGCAGGATGTTTGGACCTCAACGCCGGCTGCGGACAAGGCCTGCGTCACCGTTTGATCCTTGGCCACCTTGATCATGCGACCTGAGCTTGCCAGCTTGATATCAAAGCCAAGGTCACTCTCCGAAGCCGTGACATCTGCGGAGAAAAACTCATAGTGCAGCTGACTTTCCGGCCAGGCGTTGGCACGGGCGGCACCGAGCACGGCGTCCATGAAGCCCTTGGGGCCACACACATAGAGATGACAGTTATCCTGAGGTGCCCTGAGAAGTTCATTGATGTTCAACGCTTGCGTGGTGTCGCCATCGTCATGGTGGAAGTGCACCCGGCTGGCGAAATCAGAGCCTTGGATCCGGTCATAAAAAGCGGTGCGGGCCGGTGAACGAGTGCTGTAGTGCATCTCAAAATCTGAACCCACCACCGCCAAGCGCTCCGCCATGCACAAAATGGGCGTAACGCCAATGCCGCCCGCCATCAGCAAGCTCTTGGTGGCGCCATGCGCCAACGGAAAATGATTCTTGGGCGGACTGATCTCCAGCAATGACCCTTCTTTGACCCGTTCGTGCATGGCGCGCGAGCCCCCCCGTGAAGCCCTGTCGTTCAACACCGCAATCTGGTAGCGATGCGTCTCTGCCGAGTCATTGCACAAAGAGTACTGACGGGTCAGACCACCCGGCGCATGCACATCCACGTGCGCACCCGCAGAAAACGCCGGCAAAGTCCCCCCATTGACGTCAACCAGCTCAAAGGTAGCAATGTCCTCAGCCTCGATCACCTTGCGCGCCACCCGTACCGTGAAAGTCTGTGCGTTGCTCATGATGGATTTCCGGGAGCGAGGGCGATTGCTGCGGCACGCTCTTCTTCGAGCAGTCGATCCAGAACCTTGCGGGACTGGACCCCGCCCGCGTCAATATTGAGCTTGAGCAGCGCTCGATCCGGGTGGGCCAGAAGATTCCTCTGCTGCAGCTCCAGCATCTGCAAGTCCTCACTGAAAATTTTCCGCTGTCCCTCACGAATCGAGTCAGTCAACGCCGCATCGGTGGGGTTGAACTTTCTCGCCATTCCCCAGAAATACAAGATCGACGTCTCGGTCTCCGGGGTGATGAAGTCCACGACCACACTGCCAACCTTGTGTTCAGGCGCTGCGTCGTAGCCCCCATTTCCGGCGTGAGCCACGCCCACTTCGATCATCACATTGCTCGGTGGTGTGAAACGGCAAATCTGCCAACGGTCCACAGGAATGTCGTCGGCCAACTTATTCCCGCGCAGCGCCATCTTCCAAAATGGGGGCGCCATGATATTGGTCATGTGTCGACTGGTCGTGACAAGGTCACCCTCCACCACGGTCTGGCAAGGGACTTCATCGATTTCTTTTTGGCCAATGCTGCTGGAGTGCACATAGGTCTCGTGGGTCAAGTCCATCAGGTTGTCGACCATCAAGCGGTAGTCGCAGTTGATGTAAAAAAAACCACCGCCATAGGCCCATTCCGGGTTGTCGTACCAGTCGAGGTGAGGGATTTTGCCTGGATCACTCAAATTCACTCCACCGGGCCACACCCAGATAAAACCAAATCGCTCCACCACCGCAAAACTGCGGATGGCTGGAAACCCTCTGACGCGTTGGCCGGGCATGGCAATGGTTTTCCCATCACAGCCCATTTCCAGACCGTGGTACCCACAGACCAGTTTGCCTTCGCAAACATACCCCAAGGAGAGTGGCGCGCCCCGGTGAGGGCAAAAATCTTCGACGGCGGCCACCTTGTTGTCCAGCGCCCGGTAAAACACAATGCGCTCGCCGCAGATCTGGCGGCCCAGCGGTTTTTCTTGCAACTCAGCTGCCGTACAGGCCACATACCAGGTGTTTTTGAGAAACATGAGATCGTCCTTTTTGGGATGCGATGTCCCGCGATAGTCCCCGCAGGAATAGGAAAGAGTCAAGCAATCATTCAGTATACTGAATATGATTCATTGTACGGAATGATGATTCGCGACAACAGCCCTTTTTGATCAGGGAAAACCCTAGTCACCCGAAAGACCGCGGCGTCAGTCAGCGGCTATGAATGCCCCTGGCGATCTACCCTTCCTTCGGTCGCTCAGCGGTATCACGTCTATCGACAAATTTTCTTAAAAGTCGCATGAACTCATGCTGCTCTTCTGACGTCAGCTGGGCCATCATTGCGTCGTACATGACATGAATGCCCGGTCGAAGTTCCGCCAACATGGCTTCGCCTGCAGGTGTCAACGACAGACTGCGCTGCCGCCTGGGCAACATCGCCCTCAGGATCAATCCCTTGGCCTCCAGGCGCGCGGCAATGTCTGCTGTTGTGGACGTGTCCAGTGCAATCATTTGGGCCAAGGTGACCTGGTCAATACCCGGGGTGTCATTCAAGGTCTTGAGAATCGCGTATTGAACAGGCGTCACACGGCGACCGTGCACTTCGTTAAACGTCGATACAGCGATTTGTTGTGCGCGGCGGATCAGGTGGCCGGGCTCATCGCCCAGCGGCATGTCCAGCAGGTTCTCGGAAATGAGGCTCATATTTGGCGAAGTATAGGGGCCGCGTGTGCCACCGCAACCCTGCCTCGGCCTTCGAACAATTCATGACAGGTCGAAGTCTAGAGGCAACCCGACATAATTTTCTGCAATGGTTCGCGAACCAGCCTCGGAGTTGAGGAGGTAGTCCAACTCAGCCTCCTGCAGACGGGACGCCATGGCACCTTGGTCCGGAAACCGGTGCATCAACTGCGTGAACCACCAGGAGAAACGCTCTCCTTTCCAGATGCGCTTCAGACAACGCACCGAGTAACTGTCAATGCCCGCATTCGACTTCTCCTGGTAATACTCAATCAGCGCGCTGGACAAGTATTTCACGTCGGTCGCAGCAAGGTTCAATCCCTTGGCCCCGGTGGGGGGAACGATGTGCGCCGCATCTCCGGCCAGAAACATGCGGCCAAAGCGCATGGGTTCAGTCACGAAGCTGCGCAGCGGCGCAATGCTTTTCTCAATCGAAGGGCCGGTAACCAGTTGCTCCCGCCCGGGTGCATCCAGGCGCAAGCGCAACTCCTGCCAAAACGCATCATCTGTCCATTCATCGACCTTGTCTGTCAAGGGCACCTGCAGGTAATAGCGGCTGCGGGTTTGGCTGCGCTGTGAACACAGGGCAAAGCCGCGTGGGCTGTTGACGTAAATCAGTTCATCATGAACCGGTGGGGTGTCTGAGAGCAGCCCCAGCCATCCAAAGGGATACACCTTTTCAAACTCGGTGATAGAGCTGCGTGGAATGCTGGCCCGACACACACCGTGGAAGCCATCGCAACCCGCAATGAAGTCGCATTCAATTTCATGCGATTGGCCATCTTTCTGATAAGTGACACGGGGTTTCTGGCTGTCGAAATCGTGAACAGCCACATCGCTCACTTCATACACAGTGGGCAAACCCGCCTTGGTGCGGGCATCCATCAAGTCGCGCGTCAACTCGGTTTGCCCGTAAACCATCACATTCTTTCCGCCCGTCAGATGGTTCATGTCGATTCGGTGGCGTTGGCCACCGTAAAGCATTTCGAAGCCGGTGTGCAACAAGCCCTCCTGGTGCATGCGTTCTCCCACGCCCGCCTCGTCCAGCAAGTCAATGCACACCTGCTCCAAAACTCCCGCGCGGATGCGGCTCAAAACATAATCACCGCTTTGGCGCTCGACGATGATGGCGTCAATGCCCGCCTTGTGCAATAGCTGCCCTAAAAGCAGGCCCGAGGGACCGGCACCAATGATCGCAACCTGTGTTCGCATGAGTATTTCTTTCGTATTCAATGCAGCGTAAAAGGAAACACTCCATTTGAAGGTTTTGGGACTCGTTATTTGCGCGATAATCGCGCAAAATGCGCAGTGATCGCGCAAATACTCAACCATTTGTCATGACCATTGCCAAAGTAGATTTCATCGAGGGCATGGCCAAGGGAATGGCTGTATTGGAAAGTTTTGACACCGAGCGGCAACGCCTGAACGCGACCCTGGCCGCGGATCGCGCGGGCATTACCCGAGCGGCCGCGCGTCGCCATTTGCTGACCCTGGCTCATCTGGGTTACCTGGAAACCGATGGCAGCTACTTTTGGCTGTCCAGCAAAGTGCTTCGGTTTTCTGGCAGCTACCTGGCCTCCTCACGCATTCCACGCGCCATTCAACCCACCTTGAACCGCCTTGCGATTCAGGTGCAAGAGTCTTTCTCAGCCGTGGTGCTGGATGCTGACGAAGTCGTCATCGTGGCGCGCAGTGGCAATGACCGGCATACCAACCCTTCTGGCGCCGGCCGCGTCATTGCCTATGGCTTGCATCTGGGCGCGCGCCTGCCCGCGCATGCCACGTCCACCGGCCGTGTGCTGCTGGCCGCTCAACCCCTGCAAGCATTTCGAAGCTGGATGTCGGGACGGCATCTTTCGCGCCTGACGCCGGCCACCACCACTGACCCTGCGGCCTTTCGCGCGCTGATCAAACAAGTCCGAAAAGATGATTTTTGCCTGGCCAGCGAAGAGCATGAGATCGGCGTCCATGCACTGGCAGTGCCCTTGCGCAACGCTCAAGGCGTCACCGTCGCGGCCTTGAATGTCGTGGCCTCACAAAGCAGGTTGTCGACGGCTGCCATGGTGCGAGATCTGTTGCCTGTGCTACTCGACGCTGCCGGAGAACTTCGCCCTTTGCTTTAACAACGAGGGTTGCTCGGCTAGACACCTGCCATGCTGCAGTCCTATTGGACCCACAGCAGCTTGGGCCAAGGTGCCTCTGCACCTCAGGCATCCTTTTCAGGACAGGTATGAAATGGATCGCTAGCCCCCGTCAAACCTGAGCGGAATGCTTCTGTTTTTATAGCTAAGTACGACTTAGCGTGCCACGCCCAACAACTTGTCAAGTAGTTCAGGTTGTTCCTGCAGGCTGCTGGCGGTTCCGGCGTACACCACCGTGCCGCGATCCAGCACGGCTGCGGTGTCGGAAATCGCCAAAATGGCCTGAGGGTGCTGCTCCACGATGATCGCGGACAAGCCTTCCTCGCGGGTGATACGTCGAATGGCACGTAGCAATTCCTGCACGATGATCGGCGCCAGGCCCTCGCAAGGCTCGTCCAGCAAGAGCAAGGTGGGATTCAGCACCAGCGCACGCCCCAAAGCCAGCATTTGCTGCTCGCCACCCGAGAGTTGCGTTCCAAGATTGTTTTTTCGCTCAGCCAATCTGGGAAACAAGTCATAAACACGATCGGGCGTCCAGGGGCTGGAGGCGCGCCCGGCCCGCGCAGGGCGGGCCACGGCCGTCAGGTTTTCATGCACGCTGAGCGACTTGAAAATGTTGCGCTCCTGCGGCACCCAGCCAATGCCAACGGCGGCACGCTCATGAGACGCCAATTTGTGAAGCGCCACACCGCCCAAGCCGATTTCGCCGGCATGCCGCCGTGTCGCACCTGCCAGGGTGTTGATCAAGGTCGTCTTGCCTGTTCCATTGCGCCCCAGCAAGGCCAGGGTCTGGCCGGCATCCAGCGACAGGGAGATGTCATGCAACACCACGGCCTCGCCGTAACCTGCACTCAAGCCCCGCACATTCAATAATTCGCTCATGTCAGCGCACTCCCCGCGCTTGCTGGTGAACCAGTCTCGTGAATCTCATCGCCATGCCCCAGGTACACCGCCTTGACCTGAGGGTCATTGGCAATCTGGTCCGGGTTGCCTTCAGTCAGCACCGTGCCATTCACCAGCACCGTCATTCGCTTGGCAAAGCTGAACACCAGGTCCATGTCGTGCTCAATGAGCAAAATGGAAACGTCTTCGGGCAGAGCGGCTACCGTCTGCAACAGCTCCTCCCGCTCGCCCGCGGGAACGCCCGCCACCGGCTCGTCCAGTAGTAACACACGGGGCTCACAGGCCAGCGCAATGGCAATCTCCAGCAAGCGCCGTTTGCCATAGGCCAACACGCGGGTTTGCTGGTTCATGACCTCGGTCAGGTGAAACTGCTCCAGCAATTGTTCGCAACGTGTCGTGACCTGTTTTTGAGCCCCCAGTGCCTGCCACCACTTGCCGCCCAGCCCTTTGTGTTGAGACACGGTCATGGCCAGCGTTTCCAGTGGTGTCAAGGTATCAAACAACTGGTTGATTTGAAAGGTGCGGACCATGCCCCGATGCACGCGCTGGTGCGGCGCCAGCTCGGTAATGTCCTGGCCCTCAAGCACAATCCTGCCCGCAGTAGGCTGCAACACACCGGTCAACAGGTTGATGAGCGTCGTCTTTCCAGCCCCATTGGGGCCAATCAAGGCATGGCGTGCGCCCTTTTTCAGATTCAAGGTGACGTTATTGGTGGCGATAATCCCGCCAAACTTCATTACCAGCCCTTGTGCGGACAACACGGTTTCAACCTCGATGGGCAATGCGTTCATGTTGTTCATGGCTGACGCCCTCCCGCGCTTGGCCTGAACCAGGTCCACGGCCGAATCAGGCGGTCACGCCCCACCAGTACGAGCACCACTAGGAACAGCCCAATCCAGAATGTCCAATACTGAGGGGTGATGCTCGAGATCACGTCCTGCATCAGCTTGAACACGATCGCGCCGGCCACCCCGCCATACAACCAACCCACGCCGCCAATCACCAACAGCAGCATGACATCGGCAGAGCGATGAAACTCAAAAACATCCAGCGAGGCGAAACTGCTGGTTTGCGCCAAAAGCGCACCCGCCGCACCTGCCACCGTGGCAGCGACGGTGTACACCACGACCAAGCGGCTTGCCACCGGAATGCCTATGGCCATCGCCCGCAGCCGGTTGTCCCGAATCGCCTTCAGGGTGGCACCAAAGGGAGAGTTGACAAATCGGCGTGCCAGAACAAAGACCAGCAGCAGCACGGTGATCGAATACGCGGCTGAGGTGCGCCCATACAGGTCAAACTCAAACTGCCCAAGCAAGGGCCCCATGATCACCCCTTGCAGACCGTCTGCGCCGCCGGTCAACCAGGACATCTTGTTGGCCAACTCCATCAAGATGAGGCCGACTCCCAAAGTCACCATCAGTCGGGTCAAGTCTGTGCCCCGCAAAATAGTGACGCTGCACAGCGCACCCAGAAGGCCGGCCGCCACCATGCCAACCACCAAGCCGACCAACGGATCAGGCATGACCAGCTTGGCAAACAGGGCCGCTGAATAGGCCCCCATGCCAAAGAAAGCCGCGTGCCCCAAAGAGACAATGCCGGTGTATCCCAGAATCAAGTCCAGAGACAGGGCAAACAGGGCCACGATGGCGATCTCATTGATGATCAGGGCATGACTGGCCAATGCGAACGGCGAGGCCAACGCGAGTAACCACAAGGCGTATTCCCAGGATCTCCAGCGGCCACTGCTCATCAAAAGGTTTTGAGGATTCACCATCACTTGGCTCCCTTGCGCACAAACAGGCCTTGCGGGCGCCAAATCAAAATCACGATCATCAAGCTATACACAATGAAAGCACCAAAAGTAGGGATGTAGTATTTGCCCGCGACATCGGCGATGCCCAGGAGCAAAGCCGCCAGCAATGGCCCGGTAATGCTGGACGTGCCGCCCACAGCAACAACGATCAAAAAGTAGATCATGAACTTCAGAGGAAAGCTGGGGTCCAGCCCCAGCACCTCGGCACCTAGCGCCCCCCCGAGGCCCGCCAAGCCCGAGCCCACTGCAAACGTGCCCAGAAACACCCAGTTCACATTGATGCCCAAACCAGCCGCCACGCGCTGGTCATCGACCGAGGCCCGCAGGCGGCTGCCAAAGCGCGTTTTTGTGAGCACATATTGCAGTGCCACGGTAAGGGCGGCACACACGGCGATGATGAACAGGCGGTAGTGGCCCATGCCCAGCATCCAGCGGCCTTCGCCCAGCTCGGTGCGACCTTTGAGCCACTCCGGAAGCTGGATGATTTGCTGGCCGGAGCCAATGAAATAGTCCACGCTGGCAACCGCCATGAAGGTGAGACCAATGGAGAACAAGACCTGATCCAGGTGCGGCTTGTTGTACAGAGGCCGGTACAAGGTGCGCTCGAGCACCGCACCCAAAAGGGCTGAGCCGAAAAAAGCAACGGGCAAACACAGCAGAAACGGCACATCAAACTGCTGCATCAACAGCACAGTGATGTAGCCGCCCACCATGGCGAAGGCGCCGTGCGCGAGGTTGATGAAATTCATCAAGCCCATCGTCACCGCCAGGCCCACGGCCAAAATGAATAACAGCATGCCGTACGCAACACCGTCGAAAAGAATGGTCAACATAGATATAGGTCGCTGATATCAATACTGGCGCAAGGTCTTGGCAGACCTGGCGCCAGTATGTTTCTCGAAAGACGAGCCAGAGCGGCTCGTCGTCTTACTTCGTCTTGCCAGGATCCTTGACGTCCTTGATCACATCAAACTCAACGTTGTAAAGCTGTCCGTTCATTTTGTCGACCTTGCGCAAATAGATGTTTTGCACCACGTCACGTGTTTGCGCGTCGATGAACATCGGGCCGCGCGGGCTCTCAAAAATCTGGCCCTTCATCGCCTCCAGCAGGGCCGTACCGTCGCCCTTGCCTTTGGTGGCCTTCAGGGCTTCATAGATCACGCGCATGCCGTCATAACCGCCCACGGCCATGAAATTGGGGCGCATGCCGGGATTTGCTTTCTCAAACGCTTCCACAAATTTCTTGTTAGTCGCCGAGGGATGTGCCGTGGAGTAGTGGTGTGAAGTCACCACGCCCAGGGCGCCATCACCCATGTCATTCAATTGATCGTCATCGGTGATGTCGCCCGTGCCAATCAACTTGATGCCGGCCTTGTCCATGCCGCGCTCCAAAAACTGTTTCATGACAGCCGCACCCGCGCCAGAGGGCACGAACACAAACAGCGCGTCGGGCTTCAGGTCACGCACTTTTTGCAGAAACGGGGCAAAATCAGGGCCGCGCAGGGGGACCCGAAGGGACTCGATGACCTGACCACCATTGAAAACCAGTCGTTCTTTGAAGTACTTTTCAGCATCAATGCCGGGGCCGTAATCGCTCACCAGCGTGACCACCTTTTTGATGCCATTTTTTGGCGCCCAGTCACCCATGGCCACCGCCGCCTGAGCCAGCGTGAAACTGGTCCGCACAATGTACGGCGAGGCTTGAGTGATGCTGGAGGTGGCAGCCGCCATCACGACCATCGGTGTCTTGGACTGAGTCGCCATAGGGGCCGTCGCGAAGGCCGACGGGGTGATGCCAAAGCCGGCCAATACATTCACCTTGTCGTTGACGATCAACTCCTGAGACAGGCGTTTGGTCACATCAGGAACACTGGTGTCGTCCTTCAAAATGAGCTCAATCTTCCGGCCCGCCACGGTGCTACCGTTCTGCGCCATGTAAAGCCGTGCGGCCGCTTCAATCTGACGACCCGTTGAGGCCTGCTGCCCCGTCATGGGCAACACCAAACCAATTTTGAACGTGTTGTCCTGAGCAAAGGAACTCGCTGCCGTGAGTGCCAAAACAGCCATGGCTGCGGTGTTGAGAAATTGTCTTTTTTTCATGTCGTGTCTCCAAAGTTATGAACGAAGTCTCTTTTTTCTCGACTATGGCCCCAAATGAGTCCAGTCGCAATCCGATCTACCGACTCTCAGATATATCAAACCAGCATACCCGGAGTCAAGCTTGTCGTTATTGGCTTAAGGATGTGGATCAGGCCGGGAGTGGAAGTCGTATCGCGAACAATCGCAGTCCCAGCGCCGTCCTTTCCATCGCTCAGGCAGTTTCCGTGTCCACCTCTGAGCTTCCCTGCGGGTTGTAACGAGCTCCGTGAATGGCGCTGGGCTGAAAAATTTCGTTCAGTTTTGCCATGGCTGCCACGGGAATCACCACCTCAGCCGCTTGCAGGTCCTCCTTCAAGTGCGGCACGGAAGTCGTTCCCGGAATGGGAATGATGTGTTCGCCTTGATGCAACACCCAGGCCATGGCCAATTGAGCAGGGCTGCAGTTCAGCGCTTCGGCCAAGGCATTGAACGGCACTAGCAGTTTGAGATTGGCAGCATAGTTCTCAGGCGCAAAGCGCGGCATGGCTCTGCGAATGTCTGATGGCTCGAGCGTTCCAACATCCTGCAGCTGTCCGCACAAAAATCCACGCCCAACCGGGCTGAACGCCACAAAGGTCACGCCCAGCTCTTCGCAAGCCCGAAGCACGGCAATCTCGGGGTTGCGCGTCCACAGCGAGTACTCGGTCTGCACAGCGGCGATCGGGTGCACGGCATGCGCCTTGCGCAAGGTGCTGGCCGACACCTCAGAGAGGCCAATGCTTCGGATATGGCCCTTCGTTACCAGATCCGCCAAGGCCCCAACACTCTCCTCGATCGGCACCGATTTGTCCCAGCGGTGCAAGTAGTACAGGTCGATGACATCAGTTTGAAGCCGCCGCAAACTGTCTTCGCAGGTCTGACGCAAGGTGTCCGGGCGACCGTCAATGACGCGGACCCGCTTGCCATCACCATTGGCGTCCACGCCCTGCATGCCGCATTTGCTGGCCAGCGTGAACTTGTGGCGGTGTGGCTTCATCACGCGGCCCACCAACGTCTCGTTGGCGCCAAAACCATACAAGGCGGCCGTGTCAAATAAGGTCACCCCGGCGTCCAGCGCGCTCAACAGGACGCGCTCGCCCTGCTCTGCCGACACTGGCGCGCCATAGGCATGGCTAAGGTTCATACACCCCAGGCCAATGGATGAAACTTGAAAAGGGCCGAGTTGCCGTTGCAGCATGGTGTTGTACTCAATCCATCAACTGTTGTTCCAGATCGTGCAAAACCTGGTAGCACGGCAAAACGCTGGCCACGCTGCTGTTGGGCTGGCGACCTTCGCGGATGGCCGCAAAGAACTCGCGGTCTTGCAGTTCAATGCCGTTCATGGACACATCCACCTGGCTCACGTCAATTTTCTCTTCCTTGCCGTTGAACAGGTCGTCGTAGCGTGCCATATAGGTGGCGCTGTCCCCGATGTAACGAAAGAAGGTGCCCAGTGGGCCGTCGTTGTTAAAACTCAGTGACAAGGTGCAAATCGCGCCGCTGGCGGCCTTGAGCTGGATGGACATGTCCATCGCAATACCGAGCGTCGGATGAATCGGGCCCTGCACCGCGTTGGCTTTGACGATGGGGCTGCCGCACTGGTAGGCAAACAGGTCCACCGTATGGGCGGCGTGGTGCCACAGCAAATGGTCGGTCCAGCTTCGGGCTTGGCCCAGCGCGTTCATGTTGGTGCGGCGGAAAAAGTAGGTTTGCACATCCATTTGTTGGATGTTGAAGCGCCCTGCCGTGATCTCTTTGTGCACGTACTGGTGGCTGGGGTTGAAGCGCCGGGTGTGACCACACATGGCCACCAGTCCAGTCTGCTCCTGAATAGCCGCCACTTCAAGGGCACCACGCAGCGAGTCCGCCAACGGAATCTCAACCTGCACATGCTTGCCGGCCCTCATGCAGGCAATGCTTTGCGCCGCGTGCATCTGGGTGGGTGTGCAGAGAATGACGGCATCCACCTCAGGCAGGCCCAGACTGTCGCTCAGCTCGGTCGTGACATGGCCAATGCCATACAAGGCCGCTGTCTCTTTCGTTTTCTCCATATCACGGCTGATCAGTGAGACAACCTCCACACCGTCGATGTTCTTGATGCCATCCAGGTGCTTGATGCCAAAGGCACCCGCACCGGCCAGCGCAACTTTGATGGTTTTGCTCATTTAGGTGTTCTCCAGAATCAGGTGGCCCACGGCTGTGTTGGACGCAGGTACATGGTAGAAACGATGCTTAACCTCTACAGAATGGGCGCGAGCCGCTTCCAAATCTGTAGCATCGTAGGGCACATCGGACATGGCGCCGCGGGCAATCAGCCACATCACCAACTCAATTCCCTCCGAACCGGCTTCCCGCACATAGTCGATGTGGGGCGTTGCCGCGCAAGCCGCCGGATCGGCAATCATTTGGTCCAACCAGGCGTTGTCCCACTCGCGATTGATAAGGCCCGCGCGTGCACCCTGCAGCTGGTGGCTCATGCCGCCCGTGCCCCAAATATGAACGTTCAGGTCTTCGTCAAAGCTTTCAACGGCCTTGCGGATGGCCTTGCCCAGATTGAAGCAGCGTTGGCCACTGGGCACCGGGTACTGCACCACATTGACGGCAAAGGGGATCACCGGGCAAGGCCAAGCCTCAGGTTGACCGCACATCAGGCTCAGGGGCACGGTCAGGCCGTGATCGACATCCATTTTGTTCACGATGGTCAGGTCAAAGTCTTGCTGGATGACGGACTGCGCAATGTGCGCGGCCAGCTCCGGGTGGCCGCGCACCACAGGCACGGGGCGCGGACCCCATCCCTCGTCGGCGGGCTGGTACGACTCCGCGGTGCCAATGGCGAAGGTCGGAATCATCTCCAGACTAAAGGCTGTGGCGTGGTCGTTGAAGACCAGAATGATGACGTCAGGCTTGTTGCCCTTCATCCACTGTTTGGAGTATTCGTAGCCCTTGAACAGCGGTTGCCAGTATGGCTCGGTGGTTTTTCCCAAATCGATGGCAGCGCCAATGGCGGGCACATGGGAGGTGAAAACAGAGGCGGTGATCTTTGCCATGTCAGTTCGTTCCTTGTCGGCCGGCTTGGCCCTGGGGTTGGTGGTGCGCCTGCGCGTCGCCGTCTTCGCCGACGACCCGGTTGCCCTGTGCTGAGCGCCCGCCGGCCAGCATCATGGCGCGGTATTCATCTTCGGTCATGCCGGTCATGCTGCCCGCCATTTGCTGAAAGCTCTTGCCATCAGTGGCACCAATCTTGGCCAAAAAGTAAATATTGCCCCCGGCCGCCATGCAACGGTTCAGGTCACGGGCCAATACGGCCTGCTTCTGCTCGTCAGTCATCGGCCACTCGTTGAGGTAGGCGACTTCGTCCGCCTTGAACCGCTCCCGGTTGGGTGCTTTCATGAGCGACATGCAAAACTGGTTCAGGTGGTAGCCCTTGCGCGATTGCTCCGCATCAAAAATGATGGTGCCGGGCACGTCAAGGTAGGGTTTGTCGAGTGACATATCAGTCTCCCCAATAGAGGCGGGTTGGGTTGTCCACCAGCAACTTGTGCTGGAGAGCGGGCGTGATGGCGATGTGGGGAATGAAGTCCACCAGCAGCCCATCATCGGGCATGTGGTCTTTCAAATTAGGGTGCGGCCAGTCGGTGCCCCAGAGCACACGGTCAGGGAAAGTCTCCACGATGCGCCGGGCGAAGGGAATGACATCCGCATAGGCGTTTTGCTCGCCATTGAGCGCCTTGGGCCCGGCAACAGAGAGCCGCTCCGGGCAACTCACCTTGCTCCACACATTGGGGTGTTGGTGCATGAACTTCACGAACAACTCAAACTCGGGCCCATCCACAGGCTGGCTCACATCAGGGCGGCCCATATGGTCGACCACCACGGTGGTGGGCAAGGTAGAGAAGAAGTCCCACAACTCAGGCAGATCGACCGCCTCGAAATAGATCACCACATGCCAACCCAGCGGCTTGATGCGGTTGGCAATCTCCATCAGTTCATCCTTGGGGGTGAAATCCACCAGGCGCTTGACGAAGTTAAACCGTACACCGCGCACGCCAGCGGTATGCAGGTCCTGCAACTCCTGATCTGTGATGCTGCGTTTGACGGTGGCCACACCCCGGGCCTTGCCCTGACTGTGGCGCAAAGCGTCCACCATGGCGCGATTGTCGGCACCGTGGCAGGTGGCCTGAACAACCACGTTCTTGTCAAATCCCAAGTGATCGCGCAAGGCATACAGTTGCTGCTTGGAGGCGTCACAAGGGGTGTACTTTCGCTCGGGCGCGTAGGGGAACTCTGCGCCTGGCCCGAAGACGTGGCAATGGGCGTCAACGGCGCCGGCAGGGAGTTGAAAGCGGGGCTTGGCGGGGCCGGCGTACCAGTCCTGCCAGCCGGGGGTTTTGGTGAATTCCATGAAACTCCGGTTTCTACTATTATTTCAATAGCGCACTGCGCTTATTTGACGGTGGCTAGAGGCCAAAATGACCTCAAATATCAATCGATGTATTTGAGTCCTGCCTTCTCCAGCCCCTCGCGCATCTTGTAGTAATCCAGCCCTAACACACCCGACGCAAAAATAGCGCGCTTGTCTCCTTCAAAGGCCTCGCGGGCCTCGGCTACATCGGCCACTTGTTGCGCCACAGCGGCCGGCACCACCACGACGCCGTCAATGTCGGCAATCACGACGTCACCCGGATTCACCATCGCCCCGGCGCACACCACAGGCACATTCACCGAACCCAGGGTCGTTTTGATGGTGCCTTTGGCGTGAATGGCTTTGCTGAACACGGGGAAGTTCATCTCGGTGAGGTCTTTCACGTCGCGAACGCCCCCATCAATGATCAAGCCCATCGCCCCGCGTGCCTGAAAGGAGGTGGCCAACAGGTCACCAAAAAAGCCATCCTGGTTGTCCGTGGTGCAGGCGGCCACCACCACGTCGCCGGGTTGAATTTGCTCGGCTGCCACATGCATCATCCAGTTGTCGCCAGGCTGAAGCAGCACGGTGACGGCCGTGCCGCACATTTTGGCGCCCAGGTAAATCGGGCGCATATAGGGTTTCATCAAGCCGACGCGTCCCATGGCCTCATGGATGGTGGCCACGCCAAAGCGGGACAGTTTCTCCACCGCGGCCTTGTCGGCCCGGATGATGTTGCGTTTGACGATGCCCAGTTGGTTCAAGCTCATGGTGATTCCCCGATTTAGTTGGTGTTGGCTTCTTTGGCTTTCAGCGCCGCATCCAAGCGCGGGAACACGCGGCGGGCGTTGCCTTCGTAGATCTGGAAGCGGTCGTCGGCGCTCAGAATCTTGGACGCTTCGATGTAGCGTTTGGTGTCATCAAAGTAATGGCCGGTTTGCGGGTCAATGCCGCGCACGGCACCGATCATTTCGCTTGCAAACAACACGTTCTTCACCGGGATCACGGTATTGAGCAGGTCAATACCAGGCTGGTGGTAGACACAGGTGTCAAAGTAAATATTGTTCAGCAGGTGCTCTTCCAGCAGGGGCTTTTTCAGCTCTTGCGCCAGACCACGGAAACGACCCCAATGGTAGGGCACCGCGCCGCCGCCGTGCGGAATCAGAAACTTGAGGGTGGGGAACTCCTTGAAAAGCTCACTGGTCAGGCATTGCATAAACGCGGTCGTATCCGCATTCAGGTAGTGCGCGCCGGTGGTGTGAAAGCAGCTGTTGCAACTGGTGCTCACATGGATCATGGCGGGAATATCAAACTCCACCATCTTCTCGTAGATGGGGTACCAGGCCTTGTCGCTCAAGGGAGGGGACGTCCAATGGCCGCCGCTGGGGTCGGGATTCAGGTTGATGCCAACATTGCCGTATTCCTTGACACACTTTTCCAGCTCGGGAATACAGGTGGCGGGGTCCACGCCAGGGCTCTGGGGCAGCATGGCCGCAGGAATGAAGTTGTCGGGAAAGAGCTGGCTCACGCGGTAGCACAACTCATTGCAGATCGCCGCCCAGGTACTGGAGACATTGAAGTCGCCAATGTGGTGAGCCATGAAGCTGGCACGTGGCGAGAAGATGGTGAGGTCGCTGCCCCGCTCCTTCATCAAGCGCAGCTGGTTTTGCTCGATGGTTTCGATCAGCTCGTCGTCGCTGATTTTGAGGTCAGCCACTTTGGGCATCATCGCCGGGTCTTTGATGCCGGCAATTTGCTGGTTGCGCCAGTTTTCCAGTGCTTTGGGGGCGGTGGTGTAGTGACCGTGGCAGTCAATGATCATGGGCTTTTTCACGCGTTTCTCCTGAGTCTTATTGTGTTGAGGGGGCCTAGGCTGGCTGCATGCCCTGGCGCCGCTTGGCCTCCGCTGCCGCTGGTGCGGCCATGAAAGCCAGCAGAGCCCGCACTGCATCGGGGTGCCTGCAATGGCTGCCGATGCCGGCTGAAAAGGTGGTGGTGATCTGAATCGCGTCGGGCAACGGCCCCACGATGGCGATACCTTCCAGGTGGATGAGTTCGCTGAGCTGTTGGAAGCCCAGCGCCACCTCACCCCGCGCGACCAACGCACCCACGGGAACGCCAGGGGGGGCTTGCACGATGCGATCCTTGATGGCGGCAGTGATACCCCAGCGTTCAAACAACTTGGCCAAAGCCACACCGCTAGGCCCGGTGGAATAACTCAGTGTTGGGGCCGCCAGCACCGCGGCGCGCACGGCCTCTTCAGAGAAAATGTCGGGGGCCTGCGCACCGGCTCGCACGGCGACGGCCACACCAGAGTGCACGAGGTCTGTGCGACTGCCGTCCAGCAAGTGCCCCTCAGCCAACAACTTGTCAATGGCGTCGGAGGCGAGGACCACGACATCGAACACCTCGCCGGTTTGGACACGCTTGGCTGCGTCCACACCGCCGACTGATTCCAGCTGCACTTGGGTTCCGGTGGAGTCCTGATATGCATGTGCCAGCTCGGTCAGTAGCAAGCGCGTGGCCATGGAAGAAATCCCTTGAAGGACGGGCACGGTAGAGTCGGCGGGGCTTTGCATACCGGGTATTCTGGTCGGATGCAGCGGCTTTGATAAGCCAAGTGCACGACTAGCAGTTATCACAAAACGGCATAATAACGGCGCAGCTATTCGCTTAAGAAGCGCTCTCATTTCGGAACATCGCTATGGATTTAAAGCAGTTGGAGTACTTTGTGCGCGTGGCGGAGTTGGGTAGTTTTACCCGCGCGGCCATCGCCCTGGACATCGCCCAACCCGCTCTCAGCCGGCAGGTTCGGCTGCTGGAGGTCGAGTTGAACCTGACGCTTCTGACCCGTAACGGCAGGGGAGCACTGCCGACGGAAGCCGGCAAACTGCTGCTGGCCCACGGGCGCGGCATCCTCCATCAAATGCAGCGTGCCCGGGAAGAGTTGGGCCGGGTTCGCGGGTCTTTGGCGGGCCGGGTAGCGGTTGGCATTCCCACCAGCCTGGCGCGGGTGTTGACCGTGCCCCTGACTCGGGCATTTCGGGCCAAGATGCCCGATGCTACCATCTCCATCAGTGAAGGGCTGACGGCCGGAATACACGAGTCACTGATCAACGGCCGACTCGACATCGCCATTCTTTACAACGCGCAGCCCAGCAATGACATCGAAATCGAACCCCTGACGGAGGAAGACTTGGTGCTGGTGCAGGCTCGCCCACCGGGGCTGCACGAAGACCCACCGCCTGGACCGATTGCGCTACTGGCCGCCTCATACATGTCGTTGGTCATCCCCAGCCGCCCCAATGCCATCCGAATGCATGTCGAGTCCGAAATCGTCAATGCGGGCGGACGCCTCAACATCGCCCTTGAAATCGATGGGGTGTCGGCGATTCTGGATTTGGTGGCTGACGGGGCAGGATGCGCGGTTCTGTCACGCAACGCGGTGGCAACTTCTGTTCGGCCCTCCGCGTTCTATGTTCGACCCATCACCGATCCTGTTTTGCGAATCAAATCCGCGTTGGTGACCAGCGCACTGCGGCCCACAACACTGACACAACAGGCCACGATGGCGCTGATTCGCGAGACGTCGAAGCAAATCGGCCTGCTCTCGGTCATCCCTGCAAGCCCATAGCCTTTTTCCAGTTTTGGACGGCGAGGTCAAGGGGTGGTTATCTGGTAGCCCTGCGGTTTGATGTAGAGCGCCGATCGACGCGAAAGCCGAGTTGCACGCGCCTTTCCCAGAGGCGCCCGAATAGCGGAATGCATTTTGGCAAACGTAAAAAAAGGGGGTGACGGCGATTGCCTCGACGTCAACCCTAAACCTGCTTACGGGCGTTCACCGGCATTGCTCAGACTGATGAAGTCAGTGAAGCGTTGCCCCTGGATTAAAACATGCTCCCGCGCCGCATGGGCGGCCGCTTCAGCGTCACCGGCTTCGAGCGCAGCGGCGATTTGGCGGTGCTCTTCCAGCGACTGCTTGATGCGATTGCGCATGCGCAGCTGCATTCGCCGGTAGGGTTTTAACCTGTTTTTAAGAGTCTGGGTTTGCTGGACGAGGAACGGGTTGCCACAGGCCTGGTAGATCAAGCCATGAAACAACTCATTGGCGTAATAGTAAGCATTGGGGTCCGCCGCTTCGGCCTCCCGCTCACAGTCGCCCAAGGCGCCCTTGATCTCTTTCAAAGCAACCCCAGACGCACGACGCGCAGCCAACCGCGCGCACATCGCCTCCAGCTCAGCCATCACCTCAAACATCTGAATCAACTCTGGAATACCGACCTTGGCCACAAAGGTGCCGCGTTTGGGCAGCACTGCGACCATCCCGCTGGCCTCCAACTGCTGCAAGGCCTCTCGAACGGGCGTGCGAGACACCTCGAACCGGGTCATCAATTGTTCTATTTTCACCTGATCGCCAGGTTGCATCCGGCCGTTGACGATATCGTCCTCAAGCTGGTCTCTGACTTGTTGGACGCGGGAGCGGTTACTGGATATTTTTCGCATGTTGCAATCTTGGGGCAAGGGGGACAAACTTGGGTGTTGGTCTTATACCTCGGGTTAATCCTATAGGGGGACCGAATTTGTTGCATATAACATCGACACTGATTTATACATCAATCACGCCCACATCTATTGGAGACAACCATGAAGACATCCGTTCAACGCCACCTTTCCGCCATCGCACTGGCCGCTATGGCAGCCATTGGGACTGCGGCTCACGCCGAAGTGACGCTCAAGGCGTCACACCAGTTTCCTGGTGGCAAGGGTGACGTGCGCGATGAAATGGTGCAAATGATTGCACGAGAAGTGGCCGCAGCGAACGTGGACATGACGATCAAGGTTTTCCCCGGCTCCAGCCTGGTGAAAGCGCAGGAGCAATGGAAAGCCATGCTCAGCGGTCAGATTGACATGACTTCCCTTCCTCTGGACTACGCCTCGGGCTTCCACCCCCAATTCGGCGCCACACTGATGCCAGGCTTGGTCAAAGGCCATGCTCATGCCCGCCGCATCAACGACTCGGCCTTCCTGAAAGACATCAAGGGCATCATCGAAAAAGGGGGCGTCAAAGTGCTGGCTGACGCTTGGTTGGCGGGCGCTTTTGGCGGCAAGGACAAATGCATCAAGAAGCCTGACGATGTGGTCGGCATGAAAGTTCGCTCCGCGGGGGCCACGTTCTCCCAGATGTGGGCCGGTGCTGGCGCTTCCATCGTGTCCATTCCTTCGAGTGAGGTGTACAGCGCATTGCAGCAAGGCGTGGCCACTGGAACCGACACCTCTACCGGCAGCTTTGTTTCGTTCCGTCTGTATGAACAACTGAAGTGCGTGACCGCCCCTGGAGACAACGCTCTGTGGTTTATGTACGAGCCCGTTCTGATCTCGATGAAGAGCTGGGATAAGCTCAATCCGGCGCAACAAAAGGCGCTGATGGCGGCTTCGCAGAAAGCTGAAAACTTCTTTGAAGCCGAGTCCAAGAAGTTGGACGAAAAAATGGTGGAGACCTTCAAAGCCAACAAAGTTGAAGTGGTGACACTGACTGATGCTGAGGCCGACGCCTGGCGCGCCGTGGCCCAGAAAACGTCTTACAAGGAATTTGCCGACAAGGTACCTGGCGGCAAAGAATTGATCGAGAAGGCGCTAAGTGTCAAGTAAAGCAGCGCCCTTCTGGATCACCGGGGTCCAGGCCGTCTCCCGCGCCTTTGGCGTGGGCTCGGCCCTGATGATCCTGGTGTCCATTGGCGTGGTTTGCCAGATGGTGTTCGTTCGGGCCGTGCTCGGCCAATCCTCCATCTGGCAAACCGAGTTCGTCATGTACTCGCTGGTGGCCGCCACCTTTTTGGGCGCGCCTTACATTTTGCTCACCCGTGGGCATGTCGCTGTAGATGTGCTTCCCCTGATGGTGCGACCACCGGCGCGGCGTGCCTTACACCTGGTGGGCAGCCTGATCGCGCTGACTTTCTGTGGACTGTTCTTTTATGCCTCCGTACCGTGGTGGTGGGATGCCTTTCAAAGCAACCACACGACATCGTCAATCTGGCGTGCCCGGCTTTGGATTCCCTACCTTTCGGTGCCGGTGGGTTTGGGCCTACTGTGTCTGCAGTACCTGGCCGAGATCTGGCAAGTCATCACGCAACGTGAACATCCGTTCGGTCTGTCTCCTGAAGACCGACTCTGAGCGTTTCCTTTCCCTCTGTTTTTTGGACCACCTATGAGCGCTCTGGCCATTGGCTCGTTGATTTTTTTTGCCACGATACTGGTTCTAGGCACGGGGCTGCCTATCGCTTTTGGCCTGGGCGCTGTGGCGCTGATGTTCATGGTCATCTTTGATGGCTGGAACAGCGTGCACTTCCTTCCCGAAACGATTTTTGCAGGCCTGAGCGACTTCACATTGGTGTCGTTGCCGATGTTCGTCATCATGGGGGCGGCGGTGGCAAGTTCTCGTGCGGGTAGTGATTTGTACGAAGCCCTGGCGCGCTGGTTGCACCGCGTCCCCGGCTCGCTGGTGATTTCCAACATTGGCGCCTGCGCTCTTTTTTCCGCGCTGACAGGGTCCTCGCCCGCCACTTGCGCTGCCATCGGCAAGATGGGGATTCCGGAAATGCGCAAGCGCGGTTACGACGCAGATTTAGCAACGGGTGCCATTGCCGCCGGCGGAACATTGGGCATCCTGATTCCGCCCAGCATCACCATGATCCTCTATGGCATCGCCTCGGAAACATCCATTGGTCGATTGTTCTTGGCCGGCGTCTTGCCAGGGATCATGCTCACACTGTTGTTCATGGCTTGGGCACTATTTATAAGCTGGAAGCGCGGCACGGTGCTGGTGGATGCGGACCGCATCTACACGATGAAAGAAAAACTGGAACTGCTGCCCAAGTTGTTGCCGTTTATGGCGGTGATCGTGGGCGTTGTCTACGCGCTGTATGGCGGTATCGCGACGCCGTCTGAAGCGGCGGGCGTGGGCGCTGCGCTGTGCCTCGTCATGGTGATCGTGATTTACAAAGTCTGGAAGCCGGCCGACCTGTGGCACATCTTGCGCGATGGCCTGCGCGAGTCCGGCATGTTGCTGCTCATCATCGGCACCTCGATTTTGTTTGGCTACATGATGTCTTCGCTGCAAGTCACTCAATCAGTGGCGGAGGCGATTGGCGCCATGCAAGTCAACCGCTGGGTCATCATGGCCGCAATCAATTTGTTGCTTCTGGTGGCTGGCATGTTTCTGCCGCCTGCCGCCATCATCCTGATGACCACGCCCATTCTGATGCCGGTGATCACCTCGGCAGGGTTCGATCCGATCTGGTTCGGTGTCATCCTCACGATCAACATGGAACTGGGCCTGATCACACCGCCCGTCGGTTTGAACCTGTTCGTGATCAATGGCATCACGCCCGACGTTCGGCTGCCCACAATCCTGAAAGGCGCTTTCCCCTTCATGCTGTGCATGGTGGTGGCCATCCTTCTTCTCTGCGTGTTCCCTGAAATCGCGACTTGGTTGCCCAAAGCCTTGATGGGATAAATCCAACCTATGAACATGCTAGAAAAACTGCTCCAGCTGACCCAAAAGGCTCGCAGCGATCGCTCCCTGGAACCCTTGATCAAGTCCTGCCATCTGCTCGTCTCGGAGCGTGGTCAGGCCAACGTCTATGCGCTGGCGGTGCAGGTCATCGAGGGATACAAGGGTCTGCCAGCGACGCGGCGGGAGGCTTTTTTTGCGGCGCTCGCTACCGATTTCGCACCAAATCCCGAAGCTGTATTGCAAGCCGCCACACAATACGCAGCGGCGCAGTCCGCGAAGCACCTGGCCGCCCTCACCCACGCGGTCGAAGCACCACGGCAGGAACTTTTGCGCCGCATCAATCGTGCGCCTGGCGGCACCGCCATGCTGCTGGCGATGCGTGTTGATCTGCTAGGCCTGCGCAAAGGCAACCCCGAGTTGGCCGCTGTGGACGCCGACTTTCTGCACCTGCTGACCTCCTGGTTCAATCCTGGTTTTCTGCGAATGGAGCGGGTCGACTGGCAATCCAGCGCAGCCCTGCTGGAGAAGATCATCCAGCACGAAGCCGTGCACGAAATCAGCGGCTGGAGCGACTTGCGCCGCCGATTGCAGCCCGACCGGCGTTGTTACGCCTTTTTCCACCCCCAGCTCGGCGACGAGCCCCTCATCTTCGTGGAAGTGGCTCTGGTGGATGACATGGCCGACGCCATCGCGCCGCTGATCGAATCCAAGCCAGAGGCGGCCAACGCAGATGGTACGCGCACCGCCGTTTTTTATTCGATAAGCAATTGCCAACCCGGCTTGCGCGGTGTGTCGCTGGGCAACTTTCTGATTAAAAAAGTCGCCGACCAGTTGCGCAGCGAGCTGCCCCAGCTCAAAACCTTTTGCACGCTGTCGCCCATCCCAGCTTTCGTGCGTTGGCTCGACAGCCAACCCAATGAGGACGATCAGTGGTCAATGGCGTTGCAACGGGTGACTGCCTGGCGCCAACTCCATGCCACGCCAACGGGCGACCAGCTCACCCGGATGCCCAAGCCGCTGCGCCAAGACCTCACCAGCTTGTGTGCCCGTTTCCTTGTCAAGCAGTCCCATGTGTCTCTCGGTGATCCCGTAGCGCGCTTTCACCTGGACAACGGCGCTCGCCTGGAGAGAATCAACTTCGCCGCTGATCTGTCGCGCAAAGGCATCAAGCAGTCGCTGGGCCTGATGGTGAACTACCTCTACGACATTGGTGAAGTGGAAACGCGCCACCAGGATTTCGTCAACCAGAAAGTGAGCCATTCCGTCGCCGTGCGCCGCCAGCTCAAACCTCAAGCCTGACTTTAGCGATTGCTTCCATGAACGCCTCCACGAACAACCTTTACGCCAAGTTCCACCACGCCTTTGCCGACGCAATGTCAGAAGTGGCCATCGAGACGGAGGACGGCCAAAGCTGGACCTTTAACGACCTCCACCAACAATCGGCTCAAATGGCTAACTGGCTGCAAGCACAGGGAGTTGCGCCAGGGGCGCGGGCCATGGTGCAAGTTGAAAAATCGGTTCCTGCGCTGGTGTTTTACCTCGCGTGCCTGCGCGCAGGCGTGGTCTATGTGCCGCTGAACACCGCCTACCAGTCGGCCGAGCTGGCCTATTTCATGGAAAATGCAGAGCCCAGCGTGTTCGTGGCCGATCCGTCTAAGGTCGACGGCCTTCGGGAACTGGCTGCACGCATCGGTGTCCCCCATTTGCTCACCCTTTGTGGCGACGGTCAGGGCAGCCTGATCGATGCCACGCAGAGCCTGTCCACTGAACACAACATCCAAGACTTGCCCTCCGGCAATCTGGCCGCCATCCTCTACACCAGCGGCACCACCGGTCGCAGCAAAGGCGCCCAATTGACCCACAGCAACCTGGCCTCCAACGCCCTCACGCTGCACAAGCTATGGGGTTGGAAGGCGGGTGACGTACTGATCCATGCGTTGCCGATCTTCCATGTGCATGGCCTTTTTGTCGCCGTGCATTGCGCCCTGCTCAACGCCAGCAAGATGCTCTGGATGAGCAAGTTCAGCCCCCAGCGGACCCTGGAATGGTTACCCCGCGCGACCGTGTTCATGGGTGTTCCCACCTTGTATGTGCGCCTGCTGCAAGAGAGCCGCCTGAACCCAGTCGCCTGTGCCCACATGCGCTTGTTCATCAGCGGTTCGGCACCCTTGTTGGCAGAGACCTTTCGTGAATGGCAAGACCGCACCGGCCACACAATCCTGGAGCGCTACGGCATGAGCGAGACCACCATGCTCACTTCCAACCCTTACGCCGACAAAGACGGTCCACGCTTGGGCGGCACCGTGGGTCGCGCCTTACCCGGAGTTGACCTGCGCTGCGTCTCAGAACATGGCGAGTCTTGCGCCCCAGGTGACATCGGCGACATCGAAGTGCGCGGCCCCAATGTGTTCCCCGGCTACTGGCGCATGCCTGAGGCCAACGCCAAGGAGTTCACCGCCGACGGTTGGTTCAAAACCGGCGATGTCGGCAAGATTAGCGCCGAGGGCTATGTCACCATCGTCGGTCGAAGCAAAGACCTGATCATCACGGGGGGCTACAACGTCTACCCCGCTGAAGTGGAGGGGTACATCAACGATCTGCCCGGCGTGGCCGAATCAGCCGTGATAGGTTGCCCACACGCCGATTTCGGTGAAGGCGTGGTGGCGGTAGTTGTAGCCAAGGCCGGTGAAAAACTGAATGCAGAAGCGCTATTGCAGGCCATCAAATCTCAGATTGCCAACTTCAAAGTTCCAAAGCATTTGTTTGTGGTGGATGAGTTGCCTCGTAACGTAATGGGCAAAGTTCAGAAAAAGGCGTTGAGGGAAACCTACTCAGGGGTGTTTCAAAGAAGCTGACGGTCGCTACGGTTGCTATCCATTCCGTTGATTGGATTCCTAGACGTGCAGACTATCACAGGCCTAGGCTTGGTGACCAGTCGGCTATCGGGATGTCAAATTCAACTGGCACCGCAACACCAATGTTCATGTCAAAAAAATGGAGTAAACGACGGGACAGCGAGGGCACAGATTGGGCACAAAGCAAAACGCCAACTTGAGAGTTGGCGTTTACTTCCGGGGTAAGCCCCGAATCTGTTGGTTGCGCGAGTAGGATTTGAACCTACGACCTTTGGGTTATGAGCCCAACGAGCTACCAGGCTGCTCCATCGCGCGTCATGTACTCATTGTAACCGCTTAAGCAGCTTCTATGTCCTCAACCGCAACTATTTCTTCTGCACGGTCAACAAATTCAACCAAAGCCATAGGCGCGTTGTCACCAACACGGAAACCCATTTTCAAAATGCGGGTGTAGCCGCCTGGACGGGCATTGAAACGTGGTCCGAGTTCGTTGAACAGCTTGACGACGCTATCACGGTCCCGAAGGCGATCAAAAGCCAAACGGCGATTGGCAACAGTCGCCACTTTTGCCAATGTAATCATTGGCTCAATGACTCGGCGCAATTCTTTAGCCTTTGGGACTGTAGTCTTGATGGCTTCATGCTCAATGAGCGAGTTCATCATGTTGCGCAACATAGCAAGTCGGTGCGAGCTAGTGCGATTGAGTTTACGTAATCCGTGTCCGTGACGCATGGTGCATTCCTTAAGTTTATATATTACAGATAGCCGTATCAGGTACTACCCGCAGCACACAGCCACTTTCGTAGCTATTCGTGACAGTTACCGCTTTTCCAAAGCGGCTGGTGGCCAATTTTCGAGCTTCATGCCCAAAGTTAGCCCCCTAGAGGCCAAGACCTCTTTAATTTCGTTCAGGGACTTGCGCCCAAGATTAGGAGTCTTGAGGAGTTCGTTCTCTGTACGCTGGATCAAATCGCCGATGTAATAAATATTTTCGGCTTTCAGGCAGTTTGCAGAGCGGACAGTAAGCTCCAACTCATCGACTGGTCGCAACAAGATTGGATCAAACTGGGCTGCACCACGTGGGGCAGGTGCATCAAATACCAACTCACTGCCTTCTAATTGAGCAAAAACAGCCAGTTGCTCAACCAAGATTTTGGCAGAAGCACGCACTGCGTCTTCCGCAGAAAGTGCACCATTGGTCTCGATGTCGACCACCAACTTGTCCAGGTCAGTACGCTGCTCAACGCGAGCGCTTTCGACCGTATAGCTCACGCGTCGAACGGGGGAGAACGATGCGTCCAAAACAATACGGCCAACAGCCTTGCTTGGCTCGTCAGCATGACGCCGCATTGAACCAGGCACATAGCCCCGGCCTTTCTCGACCTTGACTTGCATGTCCAACTTGCCACCGTGTGACAAATTGGCAATCACGTGATCCGGGTTGATGATCTCGACATCATGCGGAGTTTGAATGTCAGCGGCAGTAACAACGCCTTCACCGTCTTTGCGAAGGCTCAATGTGACTTCGTCACGGTTGTGCAATTTAAAGACCACGCCCTTCAAATTCAACAAGATGTTCACGACATCCTCTTGTACACCGTCAATAGACGAGTACTCGTGCAGCACACCAGCAATGGTTACCTCAGTTGGCGCATAGCCGGACATTGATGACAGCAACACTCGGCGCAATGCATTACCCAGAGTGTGGCCATAGCCTCGCTCAAATGGTTCCAAAGCGACTTTGGCCCGATTTGGGCCAAGCTGTTCGACGTTGATTGTTTTTGGTTTTAGTAAACTATTTTGCACGCAGATTTCCTCTCAATACCCTCGGCTCGTTACACCGGTAAGGCTGGTGGAGCGCCTGAAGCGCAGATGTCTGCGCTTCAGGAACAATTACAAACTACTTTGGTAGGTAGCAATTATCGAGAATACAACTCAACGATAAGAGACTCATTGACGTCAGCAGCAAACTGATCGCGGTCTGGCACAGTTTTGAATGTTCCTTCAGCTTTTTCCAAGCTGACTTCCACCCAAGCTGGCATGCCGACTTGCTGAGCCAATTGCAAGGCCTCAGCGATGCGGGTCTGCTTCTTTGACTTGTCACGTACAGAAATGATGTCGCCGGCCTTAACCATGTAAGACGGGATATTCACGCTCTTGCCATTGACATTCATCGCCTTGTGCGATACCAACTGACGAGCTTCAGCTCTGGTCGACCCAAAGCCCATGCGGTAGACGACATTGTCCAAGCGGGACTCAAGCAGCGCCAGCAGGTTGGAACCAGTGTTCCCCTTGCGACGGTCAGCTTCTTCGAAATAGCGTCGGAATTGCTTCTCCAAAACACCATACATGCGCTTGACCTTCTGCTTTTCACGCAATTGCAAACCATAGTCCGAAGTGCGGGCTCCGGAGGTACGGCCATGCTGTCCGGGTTTTGAATCAAATTTTGACTTGTCGCCAATAGAGCGACGGGCGCTCTTTAGAAACAGGTCAGTGCCTTCTCGGCGTGAGAGTTTGGCCTTAGGACCTAGGTAACGTGCCACGTGAATTTCCTTTTATGTCATCTGCCACAGAATCTGTGGGAGCTGGCAGCGCATTGCTGTCAGCGGTGGGCTTAAATGCAGTATTAAATACGACGACGCTTTTGAGGGCGGCAGCCGTTGTGGGGAACAGGCGTCACATCAGCAATCATGTTGATGCGAATGCCAAGTGCGGCCAAAGCGCGAACCGAAGATTCACGGCCAGGACCTGGTCCCTTGATTTCGACGTCAAGATTCTTGATGCCCTGTTCAAGTGCTGCGCGTCCAGCGACTTCCGATGCAACCTGAGCTGCGAAAGGAGTAGATTTACGCGAACCCTTAAATCCTTGACCACCAGAAGAAGCCCAAGACAAGGCGTTGCCTTGGCGGTCCGTGATCGTAATAATCGTGTTGTTGAACGAGGCGTGAACGTGTGCCACACCGTCAGCGATATTCTTGCGAACTTTTTTACGGACCCGCTGGGCCGCATTATTGGCGGGGGATTTAGCCATAGTATTCTTTCAGAGTCTCTTATTTTTTCAGTGACTGAGCAGCCTTGCGCGGACCTTTGCGGGTACGGGCGTTGGTGCGAGTCCGTTGCCCACGCATGGGCAAACCGCGACGATGACGGAAACCGCGGTAGCAACCAATGTCCATCAATCGCTTGATGTTCATTGTTGTCTCACGGCGCAAGTCACCTTCAATCGTGAACTGAGCGATGTGATCGCGAATTTTTTCCAAATCCGAGTCGGTCAAATCTTTGACCTTCTTGGAGTAAGCGATACCACAAGCTTCGCAAATTTGACGAGCTCGTGTGCGACCGATTCCAAAAATTGCCGTTAGGCCAATTTCAGAATGCTGTTGCGGTGGAATATTGATACCAGCAATACGTGCCATTTTTATCCTCTAGTACTCTTGCAATTAACCCTGGCGCTGCTTGTGACGTGGATCTGTACAGATCACGCGCACAACGCCCTTACGCCGAATTACCTTGCAGTTACGGCAAATTTTCTTGACCGAAGCCGAAACCTTCATTTCATTCTCCTAAAACAGTTTGGAGCGCTGCACTGAAAATCCAGCGACAGCAGCTCTAGTAGCCAACCGGCGTTAACTAAGACCTTCAGTTTGCGCTGCCCGCTGACCTTGATCTCATCCAAAACTCAACCCAAGCATTCCGACTAAGCGCTTGCGCGCCCGGACCAACATGAGTCGATTCAAATCACGAGGACTTAAAACTAGCCTTCTTCAACAGGGAGTCGTATTGCTGCGACATCATGTAGTTCTGAACTTGAGACATAAAGTCCATAGTCACAACCACAATAATCAGAAGGGAAGTTCCACCGAAGTAAAACGGAACGTTGTACTTAAGAATCAAGAACTCGGGAAGCAGACAGACCAAGGTGATGTAAATCGCCCCCGCAAAAGTCAATCGAAGCAAAATTTTGTCGATGTACTTTGCTGTTTGGTCACCTGGACGTATACCAGGTATGAACGCGCCGCTTTTCTTCAGATTATCCGCTGTTTCTCGACTATTGAACACCAGAGCAGTGTAGAAAAAGCAGAAAAATATGATCGCAGCTGCATAGAACATCACATAGAGTGGCTGACCTGGCGTCAACGAACCAGCAATGTCCTTCAACCAGCGCATGGAATCGCCAGAACTCAACCACCCAGCAATTGTTGCCGGCATCAAAATAATTGATGAGGCGAAAATCGGAGGAATGACACCCGCCATATTCAATTTGAGTGGCAAGTGACTGGATTGTCCACCGTAGACTTTATTTCCAACCTGGCGTCTAGCGTAGTTAACCAGAATTTTCCTTTGACCGCGCTCTACGAACACAACAAAGTAAGTCACTGCTGCGACCAAAACAACGATGAACATCGCAACTATGATGCTCATAGCCCCAGTTCTCACCAGTTCCAGCAATCCACCAATCGCATTAGGCAGTCCAGCGGCAATGCCACCGAAAATAAGAATCGAGATTCCATTACCCAATCCACGCTCCGTAATCTGCTCACCAAGCCACATCAAAAACATCGTTCCCGATGTCAGAGTAACAATTGCGGTAACGCGGAATCCAAAACCAGGGGAGACAACCAGACCGGCTGAACTTTCCAATGCAATGGCAATGCCCATCGACTGAAAAAGAGCCAGACCCAATGTACCGTAACGGGTGTACTGGGTAATCTTGCGGCGACCACCTTCGCCCTCTTTCTTTAGCTGCTCAAATGCAGGCAATACATAAGTCAACAATTGCATAACAATTGAAGCCGAAATGTACGGCATGATTCCAAGGGCAAAGATGGTGAATCGCGACAAAGCGCCACCGGAGAACATGTTGAACATGCCCAGAATGCCGCCTTGCTGGCCTTTGAAAAACTGCTGCAGCTGCTCCGGATCAATTCCAGGAACTGGTATGTGCGCGCCGATACGGTACACAACCAATGCCAAAAGCAAAAAGATAAGCCGACGACGCAGGTCGCCGAATTTATCCGTTTTTGCAAGTTTTGTCGCGTTTGTAGCCACGTCTGATTCTTTCAGTTAACCAATTCAGGCGAAACTACCGCCAGCCGCTTCAATTGCAGTCTTGGCCGCCGCTGTGGCACCAATTCCAGTCAATTTCACCGACATCGAAAGTTCGCCAGTCTTGATTACCTTGACAACCTTGGCAAGTTGGCCAACCAAGCCAGCCTGCTTCAGAACGAGCAAGTCGACTTCAGCAGCGCCCAATTGCTGCAAAGCGGTCAAGGTCACTTCAGCATTGAACTTCAACAAATGGGACTTGAATCCGCGCTTAGGCAAACGGCGATGCATTGGCATCTGTCCACCTTCGAAGCCCACTGCGGGGCCTCCACCGGAGCGTGACTTTTGACCTTTGTGACCGCGACCTGCGGTTTTGCCCAAGCCGGAGCCAATGCCGCGACCAACGCGACGCTTGGCGTGCTTGGCGCCTTCTGCAGGCTTAATGCTATTGAGTTCCATTTTCAACCTCTTAAAGCACTTTGACCAGGTAACTGATCTTGTTAATCATTCCGCGAACCTCAGGCGTATCCACCAATTCGCTAACACTGCGAATTTTTCGAAGACCGAGGCCACGGACAGTGGCGCGGTGCGACTCTTGGCAGCCAATTGGGCTACGCACAAGCTGCACTTTGATTGTTGTTTGTGTTGTCATAATCAGAGCTCCACTTAAACGAAGAGTTCTTCGACGGTCTTGCCTCGCTTTGCAGCTACCCGCGACGGAGTAGTCGCATGGGATAGAGCATCCAAAGTGGCACGAACCATGTTGTATGGGTTGGACGAACCGTGGCTCTTGGCCACAATGTCAGTAATTCCAACGACTTCAAAAACGGCGCGCATCGGGCCGCCGGCGATGATGCCAGTGCCCTTGGGGGCAGGTGCCATCATGACGGAAGCGGCTCCGTGCTGACCCATCACCTTGTGGTGAATAGAACCATTTTTCAAAGATACTTTGGTCATGTTGCGGCGCGCTTCTTCCATCGCTTTTTGCACGGCAGCAGGTACTTCTTTCGATTTACCCTTGCCCATGCCAACGCTTCCGTCGCCATCGCCAACCACGGTCAACGCTGCGAATCCAAGAATACGGCCACCCTTGACCACCTTGGTTACGCGGTTGATCGCAATCATTTTTTCCCGCAGACCGTCTTCAGGCCCTTCAGCCTTACCCTGCATTTTCGCTTGAACTTTAGCCATCTTTATTTCCGATCTGCTTAGAACTGCAAGCCAGCTTCACGCGCTGCGTCTGCCAACGCCTTGACGCGACCGTGATAGGCAAAACCCGCACGATCAAAGGCTACTTTTTCAACACCAACCGCCTTGGCTTTTTCTGCCAGGCGCTTGCCAATAATTTGGGCCGCCGCGACGTTGCCGCCTTTGCCGGATCCACCCAACTCGGTGCGCACTGCAACTTCTGCCGTTGAGGCCGTTGCCAGAACTTTGCCACCATCGCCAGAAATTACACTGGCGTAGATATGCAAGTTGGTACGATTCACTGTAAGACGCGCAACGCCTTGGCCGGCAATACGAATACGCGTCTGGCGGGCTCTGCGAAGGCGCTGCTCTTTTTTGGTCAACATGATGCAGCTCCTTATTTCTTCTTGGTTTCTTTAATCGTGATCTTTTCGTCCGCGTAGCGGATGCCTTTGCCTTTGTAGGGCTCAGGCGGACGAATAGCACGAATCTCAGCAGCCACTTGGCCAACCCGCTGACGGTCCGCACCTTTGATCAAGATCTCAGTCGGTGTCGGCGTAGCAACAGTCACGCCTGCTGGCATTTCTTTGTTAACTGGGTGGGAGTAGCCGACTGTCAGGTTCAATTTCGAACCTTGCGCAGCAGCTTTGTAACCCACGCCGATCAAGCTCAGCTTCTTCTCAAAGCCTTTTGTCACACCAACCACCATGTTGTTTACCAACTGGCGCATTGTGCCGCTCATTGCATTTGCTTCACGTGAAGCATTTGCAGGCATAAAACTAAGCACACCAGCCTCATTGGTCACTTTAACCAGCGCATTGAGAGCAAGAGACAAACTGCCGCCTGCGCCTTTAACACTGATCTGATTGACCGCAACTGATACATCGACGCCAGCGGGAACCGCTATGGGCATTTTTCCTATACGGGACATTTTCTATTTCTCCTCAATGTCACGCTTTAGGCGACGTAGCAAAGTACTTCGCCACCAATACCAGAGGCGCGTGCTTTACGGTCAGTCATGACGCCTTGTGGGGTAGTGACAATTGCCACTCCTAGGCCATTCTGGACTTGGGGGATGGCATCGCTGCCACGGTAAACACGCAAGCCTGGGCGGCTAACGCGCTCGATACGCTCAATCACGGGGCGACCGGCGTAGTATTTCAAGGAAATTACTAACTCAGGTTTGCCATCTTCTGCGCTTACTTTAAAGCCGTCGATGTAACCTTCGTCCTGCAATACCTGTGCGATTGCGACCTTCACTTTGGATGAAGGAACGCTAACGGTAGTTTTTGCGACCATTTGCGCGTTACGAATACGCGTCAACAGGTCAGCGATGGGATCACTCATGCTCATATCTATGTCTCCTACCGCTTACCAGCTAGCCTTGACAATGCCGGGGATCTCACCAGCAAATGCCATTTCACGAATTTTTGCGCGCGCCAACCCAAAATGCTGGAACGTTCCACGTGCACGACCGGTGATTGCACACCGGTTGCGCTGACGCGTTGGATTCGCATTGCGGGGCAGCTTTTGCAGAGCGAGGCGAGCGACCATGCGCTCTTCGTCGCTACGCTTTGCGTCGTTTGAAATTGCTTTCAGTTCCGCATGCTTAGCAGCGTACTTTGCAACCAATTTATCGCGCTTGAGTTCGCGCTGAATTAATGCCATCTTAGCCACAGGTCACCTCAGTTCTTGAACGGGAAACGGAAGCCTGTGAGCAGTGCTTTGCACTCTTCATCGGTCTTGGCCGTCGTGGTGATGCTGATATTGAGACCACGCAAAGCATCAACCTTGTCGTACTCAATCTCAGGGAAAATAATTTGCTCTTTAACGCCGATGTTGTAGTTTCCACGGCCATCAAATGCACGACCAGAAATACCACGGAAGTCACGGACGCGAGGCAAAGCGACTGTCACAAAGCGGTCAAGGAATTCATACATCTGAACGCCACGCAATGTAACCATGCAGCCAATAGCCTGATCTTCACGGATCTTGAAGCCAGCAATCGCCTTTTTCGATTTGGTGACCACAGGTCGCTGACCGGCGATTTTCGTCAAATCAGAAACTGCGTGATCCATGACCTTCTTGTCAGCCACCGCTTCGCTAACACCCATATTGAGCGTAATTTTTGTCAAGCGAGGAACCTGCATAACCGACTTGTAGCCAAACTTGGCCATCAACTCTGCAGCCAGTTTCTCGCGATAGTGTTGTTGCAAACGAGCCATGCTTATGCCACCTTGATTTCTTCGCCGCTGGATTTGTAAACGCGAAAACGCTTACCGTCAGCAGCCATCTTGATACCAACACGATCAGCTTTGCCAGTTGCAGCATTGAAAATAGCAACATTGGACTGATGGATAGGCATGGATTTCTCAACAATGCCACCGGCCGCACCCTTGAGGGGATTGGGCTTCGTGTGCTTCTTAACGACATTAATGCCGTCGATGATCACGTAGGAGTCATCTTTACGCAGCGTGATAGTGCCGCGCTTACCCTTATCGCGCCCTGTCAGCACGATAATTTCGTCGCCTTTGCGAATCTTGTTCATGGCGCGTCCTTACAAAACTTCAGGAGCCAATGACACGATCTTCATGAACTTCTCAGTGCGCAACTCGCGCGTCACTGGTCCAAAGATACGGGTGCCGATAGGCTCCAATTTGGCGTTAAGCAACACTGCTGCATTGCCGTCGAATTTAACCAGGGAGCCATCACTACGACGGATACCCTTGGCTGTACGAACCACAACCGCGCTGTAGACCTCGCCTTTTTTGACGCGACCACGCGGAGCGGCCTCCTTGATGCTAACTTTAATAACATCGCCAACGCTCGCATAGCGACGCTTAGAACCACCCAGCACCTTAATGCACAGGACGGACTTTGCGCCGGTATTGTCGGCAACTTCTAATCTTGATTCTGCTTGGATCATTTCATTTGTTCCCAACTTGCACCAAAAGCACCAGTCACCTTACCGGCAACCAATCACTTCCAGTCAGTCTTGGGCCCGTCGTCCATGACATGAACCACTCACATCACTTCCTTTGGGCAGATACTTCATACTTTTTCAAGCGAAGCCAGCTATTATGCCGTCGCCTTTTGTTTTTGACAAGTCTTTTTTACGAGGGGAGCGTTAAATAGTGAATTGTCAGCTTCATAAATGCGTCGACCTGTGGATCTAGGCCAGTTTCCTCCTGAAGAATTGCTCCAACTTTCTCTGCCAAACTGGCGGCTTTTCGAGCGTCCAAAAAAAGCATCCGCGAACGTCTAGCAAGCATATCTTCGACTGTGACAGCATATTCATAGCGAGCAGCAAATCGGACCATACCTTCCGTCAGCCCTTCGTCAAGCGCTTGATCTGCACCAGGCATGAGGCGCAAGTGCTTTTGGTCTGAGCCATAAGAATGCGGTCCTGGCGGTGCGCAAATAGATTTGACGTCGTGGTGCGACCCGTCCGACCCAACCACTTTCAACTTGACGGTGACGCCACTCTTTCGCCGCTCAATGAGTGAGTGTTCTGCACAACTCTCGAGCACATCCTCCGCCATGGCACGGTAGGTCGTCCATTTACCCCCGGTTACCGTGACCAATCCACTCCGACTGACCAAAACAGTGTGCTCGCGACTTATTCCTTTGGTATTAGAGCCTTCGTCGTCTTGGGGCTTCACCAAAGGCCGTAGCCCAACCCAGACACTTTTCACATCCGCCCGCTTTGGCGCGCGCTTTAAATAACGGGCCGACTCACTCAATATGAAGTCGACTTCTTCTTTGAATGGCTGAGGCTCTCTGGACAGATCGCTGCGCGGGGTGTCTGTGGTGCCCAAAATGACCTTGCCTAACCATGGCACAGCGAACAACACCCGTCCGTCTGCTGTTTTTGGCACCATCAACCCAACATCTGCATCCAAAAACTCCCGATCCACGACCACGTGCACACCCTGACTCGGCGCCAACATGGGGCGCGTCGAGCTTTGCCCGCTAGCGTCATTAACCGCACCATCCTTAATCCGTAACTCATCCACCCACACTCCGGCCGCGTTAATGACACAGCCAGCGTCAAGGTCGAAGGTCGCACCTGAAAGGACATCTACACATTGCAAGCCCTTGATTTTTCCATCGACATACAAAAGCTCATTGGCGCGACAGTAGTTCACCAACAATGCCCCATGCACCGCTGCCGTGCGTGCAAGCGCCAAAGCCAAGCGAGCGTCATTGAACTGCCCATCCCAGTACTTGACGCCGCCCTTGAGCCCTGCCGGTTGAGCGGTCGGCAATTGGGCAAGTGTCTCGGATCGACTCAATAGTTCAGTGCGCCCTAACCCAGCCTTTCCGGCAAGGGCGTCGTACATTTTGAGTCCCACACCATAGAACGGCGTCTCCCAGTACTTGTAGGACGGCATGATGAAGGACAGCGGCTGCGCAAGATGTGGCGCATTGTTCAGCAACGTTGTGCGCTCATGCAAGGCTTCACGCACCAAGGAAATATTTCCTTGAGCCAAATAGCGCACGCCGCCATGCACCAGCTTGGTGGATCGCGAGGAAGTGCCTTTGGCAAAATCATCGGACTCAACCAGCACCACACTGAAGCCTCGCGCCGCAGCATCCAGAGCCACGCCCAGGCCGGTTGCACCGCCTCCCACAATGGCGATGTCGTAGCGATGGGGCTGTGCGAGCCGAGAAAGCAGCTTCTTCCGGATGGTCGGTAATGGCGATGTTTCAGTTGACATAGTTAGAGATGTTCGATTTGAAGTTCAAAGAGCCACCAGTCAGAGGTGAGGTATGCGCTCAGTTGCTGGCGAAAAAGGCCGTGAAAGTCACACTTGCACGGCCTTTCCTCCCAGTGATTCGCTAAAAAGCGTTTAGCGGACCTTGCCGTTTTTCCATGCGGTCAACAATGTGTCGTACGCGATGGTTTCACCCTTTGGCTTCTCGTTGGCCAGCTTTTTCCATGGGGCACCTTTGTCGCTCAGCCATTTATCGGCGTTGCTCTTAGGGTTCAACTTGGGCGGGCAGTGTGCCATGCCCGAGCGCTCCAGGCGGGCCATCACGGCGTCCATCTCCTCTGCGAGATTATCCATCGCTGCCTGAGGCGTTTTTTCACCCGTCACAGCCACGGCAACGTTTTTCCACCACAGCTGAGCCAGCTTTGGATAGTCAGGAACGTTCGTGCCGGTAGGCGTCCATGCCACGCGTGCCGGGCTGCGATAGAACTCAACCAAACCGCCCAATTTCGGCGCCATGTCGGTCATCGCCTGGGACTGAATGTCTGACTCACGGATGGGCGTCAGGCCAACGGTTGTCTTTTTCAAGGACGTCGTCTTGGCAGTCACAAATTGCGCGTACAGCCATGCTGCAGCCACTTTGTTGGCATCGTGATCCTTAAAGAACGTCCATGATCCAACGTCTTGGTATCCGTTCTGCATGCCCTGCTTCCAGTAAGGTCCATTCGGGCCAGGTGCCATGCGCCACTTTGGAGTGCCATCGGCATTCACGACAGGCAAGCCAGGCTTGATCATGTCAGCGGTGAAGGCGGTATACCAAAAGATTTGCTGCGCAATTTGGCCTTGCGCCGGGACTGGACCCGCCTCGCCAAAGGTCATGCCGATGGCTTCTTTCGGCGAATACTTTTTCATCCAGTCGATGTATTTGGTGAGCGCGTAGACTGCGGCTGGCGAGTTGGTCGCGCCACCACGAGAGACGGATGCACCTTGAGGTGTGCAGCCGTCTGCCGAAGCGCGGATGCCCCACTCATCAACCGGTTTACCGTTCGGGATTCCGACATCAGCTGAGCCGGCCATAGACAGCCAAGCATCGGTGAACCGCCAACCTAGGGAAGGATCCTTCTTGCCGTAATCCATGTGACCATAAATGGCTTTGCCGTCGATGTTCTTGACGTCGTTGGTAAAGAACGCGGCGATGTCTTCGTAGGCACTCCAGTTCAATGGCACGCCCAAGTCGTAGCCATACTTCGCCTTGAACTTCGCCTTCAGCTCAGGCTTTTCAAACAAGTCGGCGCGGAACCAGTACAAATTAGCGAACTGCTGATCAGGCAATTGGTACAACTTGCCATCAGGTCCGGTTGTGAAGCTGGTGCCGATGAAATCCTTCAGGTCCAATCCAGGATTTGTCCATTCTTTGCCGCTGCCCGCCATGTAGTCGGTCAAATTCATGATCTTGCCGTAGCGGTAATGCGTACCAATCAGGTCAGAGTCCGTGATCCAGCCGTCATAAATTGATTTACCGGATTGCATGGACGTTTGCAGTTTTTCGACTACATCGCCCTCGCCGATCAGGTCATGGGTGACTTTGATCCCCGTGATTTCTTCAAAGGCCTTTGCCAGAGTTTTGGATTCGTACTCATGCGTGGAAATGGTTTCCGACACAACCGAAATCTCTTTTACACCTTTGGCTTGGAGTTTTTTGGCCGCGTCAATGAACCATTTCATTTCAGCCGCTTGTTGTGTCTTGGACAGGGTTGACGGCTGGAATTCACTGTCAATCCACTTTTTAGCGGCCGCTTCGTCAGCCCAACCTGGGCTCGATACAGCGCATGCCATCGCCACGGCCAATACGGAATATTTCAACTTCATTGTCAGTCTCCTCAGATCAAAAAACCCCTGTTTAGAAGGCAGGAACGGCTCCAGGGGGTAAACAAACCGTCGCTTTACTCAATGAGGTGCCTTGGCCTACCCCTTGCGCATGATGAGTGCCAACAAGGCCATCGAAACTACAAAGCTGATCCAGATGGAAGGATCAGCCTCCAACTTCAAAATCTCAGCCATCCAGCCGCTCAGGCCGACAAAAGCAAGATTGGTATAGGCCGCAGCCAACAAGCCGATGAACAACCGATCTCCGCGGGTGGTTTCCATGGGCAAAAAGCCTTTGCGCAATATCGTTGGGGACTTAATTTCCCAAACTGTCATTCCAGCCAACATCAGCCCAATACAGGTAAAGAAAACGGCCACCGGGGTGGTCCATGCCATCCATTGATACATACAGCCCTCCTGTTAAACACGACCCATCGCGAAACCCTTCGCGATGTAATTTCGAACAAACCAAATCACAATGGCGCCCGGCACGATGGTGAGAACCCCAGCCGCAGCCAACGTGGCCCAGTCCATACCCGACGCCGAGATGGTTCGAGTCATCGTGGCAGCGATCGGCTTCGCATTCACGCTGGTCAAGGTACGCGCCAACAGCAATTCCACCCAACTGAACATGAAGCAAAAGAAGACGGTGACGCCCACGCCTGCCTTGATCAGGGGCAAGAAAATTTGGATAAAAAATCGGGGAAAAGAGTAGCCATCAATATAGGCCGTTTCATCAATCTCTCTCGGAATGCCACTCATGAAACCCTCCAGAATCCACACGGCCAGCGGCACGCTGAACAAGAGATGTGCCAACGCGACCGCCAAATGGGTGTCCATCAACCCAACCGAGCTGTAGAGCTGGAAAAAGGGCAGCAAGAAAACGGCCGGTGGCGTCATGCGGTTGGTCAGCAACCAGAAGAACACATGTTTATCTCCCAGAAAACGGTAGCGTGAGAACGCATAGGCAGCAGGCAGCGCCACAGTGAGAGAAATCACCGTGTTGATTGCCACGTAGATCAAGCTGTTGATGTAGCCCGAGTACCAGGCCGGATCGGTCAGAATCGTTTTGTAGTTGGCCCAAGTGAAGTCTTGGGGAAACAGGGAAAAGCCCGCGACGATCTCGTTGTTTGTCTTGAACGACATGTTGATCATCCAATAGATGGGCAACAGCGCGAAGATGATGTACGCGATCAGGAACAGCGTGCGTTTTTGAAACTTCGGCTTAGTCATGGCCACCCTCCTTTTCCTGGGTGCCGACTCGCTGCATCCAGTTGTACAAGATAAAACACAGTAGCAAGATGATCAAGAAGTAGATCAGCGAGAACGCGGCGGCGGGCCCCAGATCGAACTGACCCACCGCTTTTTGCGTCAGGAACTGCGACAGGAAAGTCGTCGAGTTGCCCGGACCGCCGCCCGTCAGCACAAAGGGTTCGGTGTAGATCATGAAGCTGTCCATGAAGCGCAGCAACACCGCAATCATCAACACGCCACGCATTTTTGGCAGTTGCACATACCGAAATACATCGAGCTTGCTCGCGCCGTCAATGCTGGCTGCCTGGTAGTACGCATCTGGAATTGACCGCAATCCGGCGTAGCCCAGCAAGGCCACCAAAGGCGTCCAATGCCAGACATCCATCAACAGCACCGTCAACCATGCATGTGTGGCGTTGCCCGTGTAGCTGTAGTCAATCCCCATGCCTTGCAGCGCGGCCCCCATGAGGCCGATGTCGGTGCGGCCAAAAATTTGCCAGATGGTGCCCACCACATTCCATGGGATCAGCAACGAAAGGGAGACGATGACCAGCACCGCTGATGCCTTCCAACCCGTGGCGGGCATCGACAAGGCCAGCAAAATACCCAAAGGTAGCTCCACGGCCAAGACCGAAAACGAGTAAATCAACTGCCGCATCAGAGCGCCATGCAACTCTTCATCTCGCATGATGGCTGCAAACCACTCTGTACCCACAAAAACACGCCGGTCCAGTGAAATAATGTCCTGTACTGAATAGTTGACGACCACCATCAAGGGCAGGATGGCCGAAAATGCAACGCAAATCAGGACGGGGAGAACCAGAAACCACGCCTTCTGATTCACCGGCTTAATGGTGGTGCTCATTGCACAATCTCCTCATTCTTATAAAAGCAGGTGTGCTCATCCATCACCTTCAGCCAGATGGGCGCCCCTATGGTCAATTGCTCGGTGTCCGATGACAGCCTTGCTTTGACGGTGTAGCCAGCGCACTTAGCGCTCAGCATCACATGCGTACCGACGTCTTGCACATGGGCGACTTTCATTTCCAGCGCACCGGGGGCGTGAGCCGGTGCCAATGACACGTACTCTGGCCGAATACCGATCTTGATATCCCCCGTAGGCAAGGTCCGTCCTGGCGGCAAAACGAGCGTTTGGCCCGACAAATCAATGCCGTTCTCGCCCACCACACCTGGCAGAAAATTCATGCCCGGCGAGCCAATGAAATGCCCAACAAAGGTGTGACTGGGCCGCTCGAAAAGATCCGCAGGCGATCCCACCTGAACCGCCCTGCCTCGCGTCATGACGACCACTTGATCAGCAAAGGTCAGTGCCTCCACCTGATCGTGTGTGACGTAGATCAGAGTCAACTTCAACTCATGGTGAATTTGCTTGAGTTTGCGACGCAGCTGCCATTTGAGGTGGGGATCGATCACCGTCAAAGGCTCATCGAACAGGACAGCTGAAACGTCAGGACGCACCAGTCCGCGCCCTAAGGATATCTTCTGCTTGGCGTCGGCCGACAGGCCTGACGCTCGCTGATTGAGTTGCCCACTCATTTCCAGCATTTCCGCAATTTCACCGACGCGTTTGTTGATTTGCTCTTTCGGCATTTTTCGGTTTCGCAAAGGGAACGCCAAATTCTCTGCCACCGTCATCGTGTCGTAAATCACCGGAAACTGGAATACCTGTGCGATGTTTCGCTGCTGAGGCGTTGCGCTGGTTACATCGCGGCCATCAAAGCTCACCTGCCCTTGCGAGGGAGTGACCAGTCCGGACATGATGTTGAGCAGCGTGGTCTTGCCGCAGCCAGACGGTCCGAGCAAGGCGTAGGCGCCACCATCCTCAAACGCCATCTTCAAGGGCAACAGAGCGTAATCGCTGTCCTGCTTGGGGTTCGGCTTGTAGGCATGAGCCATGTCGAGTTCAATGCGAGCCATATCAGCGTCCTCCGCCCCGCACCGGAGCCAGCAACAGCAAGCCCTTCGCGTCAAACACATAGACTTGTGCCGGGTTGAAATAGAGAGGCACTTGCGCACCCCACTCAAAATAATGAACCCCAGTGAGCTGTGCCACGAGTTCGCCCACCGGTGTCGCCAGATGGACAAAGGTGTCTGAGCCAGATATCTCAGCCAACTCGACCTTGCCGATAACGCTGACATCACCCTCTGCAGCCGTAACCCTGAGTGAGCCGGCGCGCATGCCCACAGTCAACTGTCGCGATGGCGTTGTTGGCAGCGCCAAGGGCAGCAGCGGTCCACCGTTCAGCTGTACGCCGCCAGACGTTGCCGCGTTGGCGGACATCAAGTTCATCGGAGGGTCGCTGAAGGCCCGCGCCACGCGAAGTGACTTGGGCTGGTGAAATACCTCCGAAGTCGGGCCGTACTGCAACAACTCACCCGCATCCAGAACCGCGGTATAGCCCCCCAGCAACAGCGCTTCTCCAGGCTCAGTGGTGGCGTAAATCACAGTAGAGTCCCCTGCCGAAAAAAGGTCAGTCAACTCGTCCCGCAACTCTTCTCGCAGTTTGTAGTCCAAATTGACAAGGGGTTCATCAAGCAGCATCAAGGGTGCGCCCTTTGCCAAGGCGCGCGCCAAGGCAACGCGCTGCTGCTGCCCACCTGAAAGTTCGGCGGGCAGGCGATCAAGAAACATTTCGATATGGAGTTTTTCAGCCAGTTCGCGCACTCGCTGGTCAATGTTCTTGTCACCGCGCAATTTCAAAGGAGACGCGATGTTGTCGCGCACCTTCATGGACGGGTAATTGATGAACTGCTGGTAAACCATGGCAACATTGCGATCACGCACTGGCACTCCCACCACGCTCTTCCCGTCGACCTTTACTTGCCCGCCGGAGGGAACATCGAGACCCGCCATGATGCGCATCAGACTGGTCTTGCCGGATTGTGTCGCCCCCAGCAACACGGTGACTGCCCCGCTCAGGGGGGCCAAGCTCATGTCGTACAACCACGTTTGTGGCCCGACCTTTTTGCTGATGCTCTCAAGAGTCAACTGCATCACACCACCTTTAATGAAGAAAATGAACCGATTCGAATTGAATATTCGATTCGTTAAATTATTATTCGTTTTGATTCGTTTGGACTCAGTAATTACCCTATACATATTCCTTTTGTTTCGTTTTAAAGTGTGATTCGCCTTTCATCGATCCCTCTTCGATCAAAAATTACAAGAATGAACCCCAACCCCAGACAACTCAAACTACTTGCCGTGGTTCAAACCCACAACACAGTCACGGTAGAATTTTTGGCTGACACCCTCGGGGTTACGCTGCAAACAGTGCGGCGCGATATCCAGCGCATGGCTGACGAGGGCTTGCTGACTCGCTTTCACGGTGGCGTTCGTGTGCCAAGTTCCACAGTTGAGAACATGGCCCACCCGCAACGCGAAAGTCTGAATGTGGAGGGCAAGCGACGCATCGCCAAAGCGATCGCCGTGGCGGTGCCCAACGACTGCTCCCTCATTTTGAACATTGGTACCACCACGGAAGCCGTGGCGCGGGCTTTGCTGCAGCACAGCGGCTTGCGCGTGATCACCAACAACCTCAATGTCGCCTTGATTCTGAGTGCCAACCCTGAATGCGAAGTCATCGTCGTCGGTGGCGTGGTGCGGGGGCGCGACCAGGGAATTGTGGGCGAGGCTGCCGTGGACTTTATTTGCCAATTCAAGGTCGACATCGCCGTCATTGGCATTTCCGGCATTGAAGACGACGGCTCCTTGCGCGACTTTGACTACCGCGAGGTCAAGGTGTCACAAACCATCATCTCCCATGCGCGCGAGGTCTGGCTGGCGGCAGACGTCAGCAAGTTCAACCGCCCGGCCATGGCCGCCGTCGGGCATTTGTCGCAAATTGACCGCCTGTTCACAGACGCTCCACCGCCCGAGCCTTTTCCGGCTTTACTTGACGATGCACAGGTGCGTTGTGATGTTTCGATGGCCTGACGCCTGCCCCTCTCTTTGAATTCTTTTAAGCCTTCACCATGACCTACCTACTCGCCCTGGACCAGGGCACCTCCAGCTCTCGCAGCATTGTGTTTGACGCCGCTGGCCGCACCGTGGCCCAGGCCCAGCGGGAGTTGAACCAGATCTACCCCCAGCCGGGCTGGGTCGAACACGACCCGCAGGAAATCTGGCGCACCCAACTGGCCACCGCCCGCGAAGTGCTGCTCAAAGCCGGCATTGAAGCGAAGGACGTGCAGGCCATTGGCATCACCAATCAACGTGAAACCACGGTGGTGTGGAATCGCCGCACCGGGCTGCCGATCCACCACGCCATCGTCTGGCAAGACCGCCGGGCAGAACCAACTTGTATTGCGCTGCGCGAACGCGGCCTGGCGGAAACCATCCGGCAAAAAACCGGTCTGCTGGTGGACGCCTATTTTTCCGGCACCAAGCTCAAATGGTTGCTGGACAACGTTCGGGGCGCCCGTCAACTGGCAGAAAACGGCGAATTGGCTTTTGGCACGGTGGACAGTTGGCTGATCTGGCGCCTCACCAACGGCACCGTGCATGCCACGGACGTGAGCAACGCAGCGCGCACCATGCTGTTCAATGTTCACACTAACCAGTGGGACCCGGAGTTGCTCCAGGCCCTGGATATTCCCGCCGCGATGATGCCTGAGGTTCAACCCTCAAGCTCACACTTTGGCGAGGTCAGCCCTGACCTGTTGGGCCACGCGATTCCGATTGGCGGGGTCGCTGGTGACCAGCAAAGCGCGCTGTTTGGGCAAGCCTGCTTCAAGGCGGGCATGGCGAAAAACACCTATGGAACCGGTTGCTTCATGCTGATGCACACGGGCGATCATTTTGAAACCTCGCACAACGGCCTGATCACCAGCGCCGCCGCGCAGCCGTCCAACACCCCCGCCTATGTGTTTGAGGGCAGCGTCTTTGTGGGCGGTGCCGTGGTGCAGTGGCTGCGCGACGGGCTCAACGCCATCAAAGGCAGCGGCGAAGTTCAGTCCCTGGCGGAAAGCGTGCCGGATGCGGGCGGGGTGATGATGGTTCCGGCCTTCACCGGCTTGGGCGCCCCCTACTGGAACCCCGACGCCCGCGGCACCATCACGGGCCTGACTCGCGGCAGCACGGTGGCCCACATTGCAAGAGCGGCACTGGAGAGCATTGCTTTTCAAAGCGCGGCGCTGTTGCAGGCCATGAGCCGTGACGCGATTGACGCCGGCATTGCCCCTGTGTCCGAACTGCGAGTGGATGGTGGCGCCTGTATCAATGACTTGCTGATGCAGTTCCAGGCCGACCTGCTGGGCATTCCCGTGGTGCGCCCCGCCGTCACTGAAACGACCGCCTTGGGGGCCGCTTATCTGGCGGGCCTGTCCACCGGAGTTTACAAAAGCACGGACGAATTGTCTGACCTGTGGAAAGCCGACCGGCGCTTCTTGCCCACCTTGGCCCCGCACCGGGCGAAGGAGCTCATGGCGCGCTGGGAACATGCGGTGCGACAAACCGTGGCGCTGTAACCCGGCCCAGCTTCGTTTTTGAGTAGACTCATTTGATTTGGCGCCCACCCCGTGGCCCACCACCCGAGGATATTCATGAACGAACGCATTGCATTCATTGGCGGGGGCAACATGGCCAGCGCCATCATTGGCGGGCTGATTGCCCAGGGCAAATCCATCGACCAGATCGACGTGGTCGAGCCCTTTACTGACGCCCGCGCCAAGCTGCTCAGCAGCTTTGGCATCACCGCCCACGCTGAAGCCGGCGCTTTTCTGGCCGGTGCCGACCTGCTGGTGTGGGCCGTGAAACCCCAAACCTTCAAAGAGGCTGCAGCGTCTGTACGCGCTCACAACCAGCACGGTTTGCACCTGAGCGTGGCGGCCGGCATTTCCAGTGACAGCATTGCGCGCTGGCTTGGGAGCGAACGGGTGGTGCGCGCCATGCCCAACACCCCGGCCCTGATTGCCAAGGGCATCACCGGCCTGTTTGCGCGAGCCGAAGTTACCGCATCCGACAAGGCCCTCGTCGACCAGGTCATCTCGTCCACGGGGGAATTCATCTGGCTGGACGACGAGGCGCAACTGGACGCGGTCACGGCCCTGTCGGGTTCCGGCCCGGCTTACATGTTTTATTTCATGGAAGCCATGACGACGGCTGGCGTCGAGATGGGATTGCCCAAAGACACCGCCTACCGGCTGGCTGTGGCCACCTTCATGGGTGCGGGTGAATTGGCGCATCGCTCAGACGAGGCACCCGAGGTGTTGCGCGCGCGCGTGACGTCCAAGGGCGGCACCACTTATGCGGCTCTCTCGTCCATGGAGCATGACGACATCAAGGGCCAGTTTGTTCGGGCTATGCACGCCGCGGGGCAGCGGGCCAAAGAGCTGGGTGAAGAATTTGGCGCGGCCCAAGGCGCAAGGTAAATTGTGGGCCACCGGGGCAACGACTCACGCCAGGGAGTAGCTCAATGCGACACCTGCAAACAAGGTGAACCCCAGCCAGTGATTCAGGCGAAAGGCCTTGAAACAGCCGTCCCGCGTGCGGGAGCGAATCAAGGTGAAGTGCCAAAACACCTGGACCAACGCCACCAATATTGCTATATAAAACAGAGCGCCTTGCGCATATTTATCAAGGGCCAGAGCCCAAATAGACATGTACCCCAGGTAACAGGCCATGATGACGGGCACATCCCAACGCCCCAGTGTGATGGCCGAGGTTTTCATGCCAATCCTCAGGTCATCATCCCGGTCCACCATGGCGTACTCGGTGTCATAGGCCAGCACCCACAACAGGTTGCCCAGCAGCAACACCCAAGCCAAGGTCGGCACGCTGGACTGCATGGCGACAACGCTGAAAGCGCCGTTGCCCAACACGGCCGCGAATGCCATCGGAATCCCAAAGCTGAAGGCGACACCCAGCACCGCCTGCGGCATGGAGACATAGCGCTTGGCATAAGGGTAAATCAACGTCACCGCCAGGGCGGCGACCGACCACGCCACAGTCACGGCGTTGGTCGTCAGCACCAGTAAAAAGGCCAGCAAAGCCAGCACGGCACCCAGCCCCAGCGCTTCTTTCACGGTCACGGCGCCCGTTGTGACCGGGCGCCCGGCTGTGCGTTTGACGTGACGGTCAAACTCGCGGTCCGCCACGTCATTGATACAGCAACCTGCACTGCGCATCAAGACGGTTCCCAGCGTGAACACGGTGATCAAATGCCAGCCCGGAAACCCGCCGGAAGCCACCCATAAAGCGGTGAGCGTGGGCCACAGCAGCAGCAGCCAGCCGGCAGGCCGGTCCCAACGGATGAGGGCCAAATACAGGGACGCTTTGCTGCGCGGCGTTGGCGCGTTTAGCACCTCGCTCACAAGCCCAGATGGCGCAGGTCCAGACGCCCTCCCTGCATCGGTGGACACCAGAAAAATGCGCCCGTCACCGGCTTTGAGAAACGGAACAACGCATCGGTCACGCCATCGTCCACCCCCGCCATGCGGCGCATTTGTACTTCAAACGCGTCAAACGACTTGCCAAACGACACAAACACCAAGCCCGCGCTTTGTCCCTGTGACCAAGGCATGGAGCGGCGCACCACAAACGCCGATGGCTCAAAACTTTCCTGCTCGACACGCTTCACATGCGCTGACGCAGGCGCGTCAGCGAGTTCGACGTTGTCGCTGCGCCGGCGCCCAAAAGTGTGGTCTTGCTCTCTGCCCGTCATGGCCTCAAAGGCACCCAGGTCATGAATCCATTGTTGCACCACCATGAAGCTCGACCCGTCCAGCCCCTCACCGGCACCCTGGAGCAGGGCTGCCGCCACGGCCTCCTCGCCATCGGGGTTTTCCGTGCCGTCTTCATACCCGGTCAGGTCTCGCCCATGGCCATTCGGGCCTTTGCCGTGGCGAAACGCATCAATCAATTTATCCAGATGAAAAGCGGGCGACAGCGCGGCCTCAACTTGTCGGGTGAGGTGTACCAAGTCACCCCGGTCGGCAGCGCGCAACCAGACGCACAAGGAAGTCGGCGTGCTCGGCACTGGAACTCCGTCTGCGTCCAGCGCCACAAACGGGTGCAGGCCCGGCACCTCGGCTCCCAGCGCCTCAACCAACTCAGGCCCCAGCCCCACCAGCACGGTCAGTCCATCCACCAAATCCAAAAACTGACGCAACTGCTCACGAACGGCCAAGCCATCTTTCACTGAATAGAACAAATAGCGGCCCACCGTGGGGACCGGCGCCAGCACGGCGGCTTGGAAAAGAGACATCTAAAACACTCCAACTCAGGACAAACGGGTCACACCCGGCAATTCACAGGCGTAAATGGCATTGCGCAAGGCGGCAATAGCCTCATAACGGGTAAAACTACGTCGCCAGGCCAGCACCACCCGACGTGTGGGTGGATTTTTCTCAAACGGCAGGTATTTGACAAACGGATCTTCGTCGCGCTTGCGACGGGGTTTGGGCGACAGGGCCTCGCTGGGCACGCTCAGCCGGGGCACCAGCGTGACCCCCATGCCAGCGGCCACCATGTGCTTGATGGTCTCCAGGGAGGAGCCTTCAAAGCTCTTGCGAATGCCCTCGGTGTTGCTGGAGAAACGAGCGAACTCCGGGCACACCTCCAGCACATGGTCGCGAAAACAATGGCCACTGCCCAGCAACAACATGGTTTCCTGCTTGAGCGCTTCGGTGCTCACGGTGTCATGGGCCGCCAGGTCGTGGTGAAACGGCACGGCGGCCAGAAAGGGCTCGTCATACAACGGGGCCAAGGCCAGCCCCGCGTCAGGGAAAGGCTCGGCCAGAATGGCGCAGTCAATCTCGCCGGTGCGCAGCATGTCGAGCAGCTTGACGGTGAAGTTCTCCTGCAACACCAGCGGCATTTGCGGCGTATGGGTAATCATCTGGCGCACCAGGTCTGGCAGCAGATAGGGGCCAATGGTGTAGATCACGCCCAATGTGAGTGGCCCGTCCAGCGGATCTTTGCCGCGCTTGGCGATTTCCCGGATGTGGGTGGCTTGCTCCAGCACGCTTTGGGCCTGACGAACGATTTCTTCGCCCAAATGCGTCACAGACACCTCGTTGGCGCTTCGCTCAAACAGTTTGACTTCCAACTCCTCTTCCAACTTCTTAACGGCCACCGACAGGGTCGGCTGAGACACATGGCAGGCCTCGGCAGCACGACCAAAGTGGCGTTCTCGGGCCACGGCCACAATATATTTGAGTTCAGTGAGCGTCATGCCGTCATTGTTGCATTCAATTCGCGGGCAATGGCTGACGAGCCTCTCAGCGCGGCATCAGGGCGCCGCATTTCCAGCACTGCTCGAAACCGCCTTCAACCAACTCGCCACAGGTACAGAACCACCGCTGTTGCGGCACATGCTGAAGGTCATACAGGAGCGTGCGCGCCCTCTCCTCCTGTTGCTCATGGTGAATCCAGACCTCGGGCAAGCACTGGTCGGGAGGCAGGCCACCAGCCAAGCCGGACAGGTAGGCTCGCTCCACACTGCTCTCAATACCCTCCACGGCCAGGGCGTCGGCCCACAGGGTGGCAATGGCAAGGTTCGGAGCTTGTGTCAATCGCAGCATGGACTTGAGGATACGCGCTTTCGATCAAGCGCTTACTCCTGCTAGGACTCCGTCAGGGCGGACAGCTGCGCCAGCAAAGACTGGCTGGGGCCCTGCAGCTCGCCAAGGCGAGCGCAGGCCTGCTCACCTTCGCCGCTTGATTTCAGCTCACACAGACGTCCGGCAACGACATGCACACGGTCATGCAGAGGCGAAACAGATTCAAAACCCGGCCGCGAGCCGTGGTGCACCAGACCATCGCCCACCAGCCATCCGCCCAGTCGGCACTCGGTGGGCCCGAGCGGTGGCGGCTCCAGGCGCTCGCCTTTGATGTAGCGCTCAACCGCACCCAGCCAGGCCCGGTGTTCCACGCCGGCAATCAACAAGGGCAAGTCCTGCGGACGAATCAGGACCTGGTCGCGCCAGGCTGGTGCTGGCTGCCAGCGACGCAACCACCCCTCAATTTCAGAACCCGGCATGGCGGGCGCAATGCCATTTCCCTGCGCCAGATGGCACCCGAGTTGGAGCAGCATCACCCCATGCTCCACGGTCTCCACTCCCTCGGCAATCACCTCACGCCGGAAAGTCGAGGCCAACCCAATGATGCCCTCGAGAATGGCGAGATCATCCGGATCGTCCAGCATATTGCGCACAAAACTCTGGTCAATTTTGAGTTGACTCACCGGCAAGTGCTTGAGGTACGTGAGCGACGAGTAGCCGGTGCCGAAGTCGTCCAGCGCAAAAGTGACGCCATAGCGACGACATTCACTCATCACCGTTGAGACGTGGGCCATGTCGGTCATGGCGCTGGTCTCAAGCACTTCCAGCTGGAGGCAATCTGGCGGCAGATCAATGCATGCATCCTGCACTGCACGCAATCGCAAGGAGAAATCGGGCTGTTGCAGTTGGTAGGCACTCACATTCACACTCACCGGCAGCGTCAGACCTTGAAATTGCCACTGTTTGACCTGCTCCAGTGCGGTGGCCAGCACCCACTCCCCCACCTCCACGGCCAGCGCGTGGTTTTCGATCACCGGCAGAAACGCAGCAGGCGCCAACAAACCGTCCTCGGGGTGCTGCCAGCGAATCAAGGCCTCAACGCCAATCACCTGGCCAGTGCGCATATTCACCTTAGGCTGATAGTGAAGCACGAATTCAGAGTCCACCAAGGCACGCCGTATGCGCTCCAAGCTTTGGTGATGACCTCTCACGTGGCGGTCCAGCACCGTGTCAAAGACGTGGTGGCGGTTTTTCCCGGCCAGCTTGGCTTGGTACATGGCCTGGTCGGCCTGGCGCAGCAACTGATCCGCGTCCACCCCTTCCGATTGGGGAAAAAAGGTGACCCCCAGACTCGCAGAGACTTGCAGGGTTTGACCATTCAACTGGACCGGTTTGGCGGCAGCCGACAGCAGCCGGGTCAGCATGGGTAAACAGGCGTCGGCATTGTCCAGATCCAACAGCACCGCCACAAACTCGTCGCCGCCCAGGCGCGCCAGCGTGTCGCCCTCACGCTGGGTCTGCCCCATTCGCGCCGCCAGAGCGATCAACAACTGGTCCCCGGTTTGGTGACCGTAGCGGTCATTGATGGCCTTGAATCCATCCAGATCCAGATAGGCCACGGCCAACAGGGTGCCGCGTCGCTGCGCTTGAACCATGCCCTGATGAAGCCGGTCCGCCAGCAACACCCGATTGGGCAAGCCTGTAAGCGCATCGAAATGCGCGATGTGCTCCAACTGCTTTTGATGGGCCTTCATTTCCGTGATGTCGTGAATGGCCACCTGAATGGCACGCTCACCCTGGTAAACAATGGCCGTCCCTTGCACCTCGACATCAATGGTGCGCCCATCTAACCGGAGAAAGCGCGCCTCCACCATGCCGGTCACCGGCATGTCGCTGTTGATGCGTTCCATGCGGGCCCGCTGGCTGACTTGGCTATCGGGGTGGATCAAGTCCTGCGCTTGGTGGGTCATCAACTGCGCCGCATCACGTGCGCCAAACAATTTGATCGCTGCTTCGTTCACAAATAGCAAGGTTCCCATTCGGTGAACCAAAATGGGCTGAGGCGTGAATTCCACCAGGCTTCGGTAGCGCGCCTCACTTTCCCGCAACCCCTCCTCTGCCAGCCTGCGCACCGTGATGTCCTGCGTCACGCCCACTGCCTTCAAGGGCGTTCCATCGGGCGAATAGCTGATTTCTGCCTTTTCACGTACCCAGCGGATATCTCGCCCCACCTGCACCCGGTGTTCATGGTCAAAATGGCCAGACTTCACGGCACTGAGCCAAGCCTCTCCCATGGCATCGCGGTCCAAGGAGTACACACCGGCCAGGCAGGTGGCCTGATTTAGCACGGTGCCCTCTCTCAAACCCAGTATGCGGCAGGCCTCGTCCGAAAATCGCATGATGTCCGTGCCCAACTCATACCCCCAACTCCCGACGCGGGCAACCCCTTGAGCTCGCTGCAAGTCCAACTTGCCAGCCTCCATGTCGGCCGTGCGCTGGATCAGCGCAGCCGCGGCCTCCCGCGATTCGTCGATCCGATTTTGGTAGACGCGAACAACAAAGAAGGCAATCAGGGCCGCCATGATGTAGACAATGATTTGATCCACGCCATGCCAGACCAGCGGAATGGCGTATGCCCGCGCCAACCAGCCCCACTGTTCAGCCGCGATCAAACCGACAGTGGCGACCACCGTCAGACCCGCGGTGATCACCGCAGACAACGGGCTGAGCAACCAACCGGTCATCAAAATAATCAAGGGATAGGCAATGACGACCGGTGACATGACGCCACCAGTGAAAACCGCTATTACAGTCACCGCACTCCATGCCCCTATAGCCAAAAAACGCATGGCATGGCGCCAATGACCCCGGTACTGAATCAGCCATGCCACCAACGCAATGGCAGCGACGCCGATCGCTCCCCAAACTCGCTCAGGTTGCTGGGGCAAAACGACGCGCAGTACGAGAACGGCAATTGCCGCACCCACCAGCAATGCGGCGATGGAAAACCTCAGAAAGGTTAGCGACAGGGCCGGCGAGATCGGGCTGCGATGCGTATTGGCATCGCGCAAAAGCAATTTCGGCGGCAACGGTTTTTCTGACACGGGACTCCCAATATTGGCCCGAATGAACAGGACGGGACAGGCTCGCCATCCATTAATTTCGCCGCGCCGGCAATGACTCCATTCATAGGTGGCGTGCGATCAACGCCATTTTGACACCAGAACGGTGGCGGTCAGGCCGCCCCTAAGCAAACACGACACCTGGCGTTGTCGCCGGGGACGAGGTGCGGCGTCATCGGGCACCTCTCGCGCTTGGGCTCGGGTCACTCCAGACGGGAGCGACCTGCCACGCGGTGGACCACGGCGGGATTTGACCCGACGGCATGGGCCGGGCGATGCCAAACCCCTGAACCAGCTCACAGCCCAATTGCAGCAGCAAGGCGCCATGCTCCCGGGTTTCAACGCCCTCGGCCACTACCTGGCGGTGAAAGGCCCCGGCGAGACTGATGACGCCCTCCAAAATAGCCAAGTCATCGGGGTCCTCCAACATATCCCTCACAAAGCTTCGGTCAATCTTGAGGGTCGCCACCGGCAGGCGCTTCAGGTAGGTCAGAGAGGAGTAACCGGTGCCAAAATCGTCCAGCGCCATGGAGACTCCCATGGCTCGGCAGTCATCAATGACTTTGGACACATGCGTCAACTCGCCCAAGGCACTGGTCTCCAACACCTCCAACTCCAGCGCATCCGGCTTGAGCTGGGGATGCCGGGCCAGGATGTCGCCTAGCCTCGTCACGAAATCATGGTGCTGTAATTGGAGTCCCCCCACGTTGACGCTCAGCTGAATGTCCAGCCCCGTTGCGCGCCAAGCCGCCTGATCCCGCAAGGCAGTATCAATCACCCACTCTCCCAGCTCAATCGCCAGCGGATGCTCCTCAATCAAAGGCAAAAATTCGGCCGGCGGCCGCAGACCCAGTTCCGGGTGTTGCCAGCGAATTAAGGCTTCCGCGCCGACCACGGCGCCGGTTCGTAGGTTCACCTTGGGCTGATAGTGAAGAACGAACTCACGCGCCTCCAGGGCCTGACGGATCCGCGCCACCCCTTCATGGCGCCCGCGCAGGCTACGGTCCTGCTCGGCGTCAAACACAAGGTAGCCATTCTTGCCCTTCAATTTGACCTGGTACATGGCCTGATCGGCTTGGCGCAGCAATTGGTCGGCATCTACCTCGTCGGCTTGAGGATAAAAGGACACCCCCAGACTGGCGGACACCGCCAACCCAAAGCCCTCAAACTCGACAGGCTCGGCGACAGCGGCCAACAAGCGCAAGAAAAGCGAGGAATCCTCCTCCAGATTGAGCAGCACGGCCACAAACTCGTCGCCGCCCATTCGGGCCAGGCTGTCACCCTCTCGCAAAGCCTGCTTCATGCGGCGGGCCACCGTCACAAGCAGATGGTCCCCTGCCCCATGACCATGGCGGTCATTGACGGCCTTAAAGCCGTCCAAATCCAGGAATACCACCGCCAACCGCTGGCCCTGCCGCTTCGACTGCGCCATGGCTTGCTGCAACCGGTCGGCCAACAGCACGCGGTTAGGCAGTCCCGTCAACACATCAAAATGGGCCATGCGCGCCAGCGCAGCCTGTTGCGCCTTAAGTTCAGACACGTCATGAATCGCGACCTGAATAGCGGGCAGTCCTTCGTACACAATCGCCGTGCCCTGCACTTGCACGTCAAAGGCGGTGCCATCCAACTTCACGAAGCGGGCTTGCGTGGTGCTGGCAACGCTACCCTGGGTATTGATGAGCTTCATCCGATCAGCCTGCGCCGCCAGTGAGTCGGGATGAATCAATTCCGCTGCGGTTTTTTGTAGCAGCGTGGCTGCGTCCGCCGCGCCAAACAAGGCAACGGCAGCCTCATTGACATACACCAACTGCCCGTCTCGGTGCACCAACACGGGCTGCGGCGTCAGCTCAACCAGAGTGCGGTAGCGAGCCTCGCTGTCCTTTAACGCCAGCTCCACACGTTTTTTCTCGGTGATGTCCTGAACAATGCCTTCGGCCCGCAGCGCGCGACTTTGCGCGGAATAGACCAGTACCGCTTTCTGACGAACCCAGCGCACCCCGCCGTTCACCACCACCCGATGTTCTTCATCAAAAGACGCCCCTTTGAGGGCCGCCCGCCAAGCCAAATCCAGCGCATCCCTGTCCTCCGGATGGACGAGGTTTTTATAGTCCGAATACGACATGAGACTGTCCTGCGCCAGCCCAAAGATACGCATCATCTCGTCGGATGCCCGCATGGTGTCCGCCGCCATGTCGCCCACCCAGTTCCCCACGGTGGCCACCGATTGCGCGCGCTTCAGTTCAGCTTGGGAGGCCTCAAGCGCGACGCCTCGCCGCGCAAGATCCGCGCTGACCTTTCGCAGCGTTGTCAATCGAGCTTGGTACGCTTGAACCAAAGACAGGCCCAAGACGATGCAGAGCAAATACACAAGGATTTGATCCAAACCCTGCTTTATCGCCGTGGTGGCCAAGGGCTCCGGCAGCGCACCCCAAGAGTCCGCTGCCACAAAGCCTGCAGTGACTAGCACGGTCATCGCGCCGACCCACAAGGTTTGAGACCGGCGGGTCAGCAAACCAACCAACAAAATGAAGCCTGGATAGGCCACCACCATAGGAGCATGCACGCCACCGGTAAAGGCCACCACGACGGTAACCACCACCCAAAGCCCGAAAATGAGAATGTTAAGAGCAAGCTGCAATCGCTGTTGCAACATGAAGTACCAGCCCAGCATTGCCACTGCGCCAAACAGCACCGGACCCGCCAGGCGAAGCGTCTGACCAGGGGCCAGCCATTGCAAGAGTAGTAAAGAGCCCACTGCGACGACCATCATGGCGGCGATCACCCGCTTCATTGACGAACGGGACGAGTCCCAGTCGCCGGTGCCGTCAATGCCCCCGTCGCCGTAAATCGTCGATTGAAAATCTTCCTTGATGATGTCCCCTTCGTTTTGGCCTCAGTCGCCCGCAGCTCACGCCGATACCCCCCTTGAAAATGATCATAGTGCACTCCAGCCTCGGCTCGCTTCAGAATGCACCAACACTCCACAGCATGCCCAAAAATACTACAAAATAGATAGCGCGTTGCGCTTACCCCCCGAGCGATGGCAGCCCCTTCTGCCCGTAAAAACAGGGGCACCATCCTCAAGCCTTCAAATACTCGGCCTTGGTGCCCAGCCAGCGCTGCACGTGCTTCTCAGCCAGATGAGGGTGCTGGTCCAGCATCACCGGGGCCAGTTCCTTCGCCCATTCCAACAAATCGGCATCCAGCGCCAAGTCAGCAAAGCGCAGCAAAGCAGCTCCCGACTGGCGGGAGCCCAAGAACTCGCCGGGGCCGCGAATTTCCAGGTCGCGCCGGGCGATCTCAAAGCCATCGTTGGTCTCGGCCATGGCTCTGAGACGCTCGCGGGCGGTCTCGCCCAGCCGCGGTGCGTCGCCCGTTGAATACAGCAGCACACAGGCAGAAGCCGCCGCGCCACGCCCGACACGGCCGCGCAACTGGTGCAACTGACTCAGCCCAAAGCGTTCTGAATGTTCGATGACCATCAGGGAAGCGTTGGGTACATCCACCCCAACTTCAATCACCGTGGTGCTGACCAGCACGCCCATCTCGCCGCTGGTGAACAGCGCCATCACCGCCCGCTTTTCAGCCACTGGCATGCGCGAGTGCAGCAGCCCCACCATGACACCCGGCAACGCGGCGCTCAGCTCGGCATGGGTTTCGGTGGCGTTGGTCAGGTCCAGTGCCTCGCTCTCTTCAATCAGCGGGCACACCCAGTAGATCTGGCGCCCCTCCTGCAGCTGAAAGCGAATGCGTTCAATCACCTCGTCGCGGCGCGCGTCGTTCACCACTTTGGTGATGATGGGCGTGCGCCCCGGCGGCAATTCGTCAATGGTGGACACGTCCAAGTCCGCGTAATAACTCATGGCTAGGGTGCGGGGAATGGGGGTAGCCGTCATCATCAGCAGGTGCGGCTCCAGCAAAGTGGCGTCGCCCTCCCCGCTCTCGATCGTCAACTTGCTGCGCAGCGCCAGGCGCTGGGCCACGCCAAAACGGTGCTGCTCGTCAATGATGGCCAGCGCCAGCTTGCTGAACACCACCTTGTCCTGAATGATGGCGTGCGTGCCAATGACCAAGCCGGCCTCGCCGCTGGCAATCAGGGCCAACATCTCGCGCCGCTCCTTGGCTTTCTGGCTGCCGGTGAGCCAGGCGGTTTTGATACCGAGCGGCTCCAACCAACTGAGCAGCTTGGTGAAGTGCTGGCGCGCCAGAATCTCGGTGGGCGCCATCAGGGCGCACTGCCAGCCCGCGTCAATACAAATAGCCGCCGCCAAGGCCGCCACCACGGTTTTACCCGAACCCACATCGCCTTGCAGCAACCGGTGCATGGGCACGGCACGCGCCAGGTCTTGGGCAATGTCTTCGCCCACCCGGCGCTGCGCGCCGGTTAGCCCAAACGGCAGCGCGGCCAACAACTGCTCATGCAGTGGCGCCACGTCCCCCGGCGCCGCTCGCACTGCTAGCACGGGCGCCCGCAGCTTGGCCCGCTCGCGCTTGGCCTGCAACTGGGAAATTTGCTGCGCCAGCAACTCCTCGGCCTTAAGGCGTTGCCAGGCCGGGTGACTGTGGTCTTCCAGCGTGGCCAGCGGCACGTCAGGCGCTGGGTGATGCAAAAATGTGAGCGCCTCCCGCAGACCCCACCGGGGCTGGAGGCTGATTTGGCTTAAAAACTCCAGTGGAATGGTGTTGGACAACTCCGAGCGAGACAGGCCGCCGTCCACCGCCCGGCGCAGATACGCTTGCGGCAAACCGGCCGAGGTCGGGTAGATGGGCGTGAGCGCCACCGCCAAGTCGCCACCGGCGGGTTTAAAAGTGGGGTGCATCATTTGCAGCCCCATGAATCCGCCTTTGATTTCCCCGCGCACCCGCACCCGGTTGCCCACGGCCAGCGCTTTTTGGGTGGTGGGGTAGAAGGTGAAGAAGCGCAGGGTGCAGGTGTCCGTGCCGTCGTCCAGCGTCACCAGCAGTTGCCGGTGCCCGCCCAGCTTGACCTCGCAAGACGTCACCACGCCCTCCACCTGTGCCGACTGGCCCTCTCGCACCTCACTCAGGCGCTGAATCTGGGTTTCGTCTTCGTAGCGCAGCGGCAGGTGCAGCGCCAGGTCAATCGGCCGCGCCAAGCCGAGCTTGAGCATGGCTTTCTGCGGAATTGACAGAGGTTTGGGCTTGGTGGCAGGCGACGGCGCGACAGTCATGGCGTGATTGTGGCTCAGGGGCGGCGCCCACCTGCGACAATGGCGCCCCTTTCTTCAACCTTGGCACGGGGCTGTCCGCCCCTCAAGCACCATGACATCCACCTTCCCCGGCACCGAGCGTGCCTTCGCTTTAAGCGACTTCGACTTCGAACTCCCTGAAAACCTCATCGCCCAGCACCCCTCGGCCGAGCGCAGCGGCTCCAAACTGCTGGATGGCACCGCCGCAACACCGGTGGACCGCGTGTTCCGCGAGCTGACCAGCCAATTGCGCCCCAGCGACCTGATGGTGTTCAACGACACCAAAGTCATCAACGCCCGCCTCTTTGGCGAAAAAGCCACCGGCGGCAAGCTGGAGCTGCTGGTTGAGCGCGTGCTCACCGGCAACCAGGTGGCGGCCCACATGCGGGTGAGCAAGAAGCCCGAAGTTGGCGCCACCGTGGCGTTAACCGGCGCACCTGGTACGACTGCCCACCTGCGCGCCACCTTGCTGGGCCGCTGGCCCGATGCCGATGGCCCGCTGTTTCGCTTTGTGCTGTCCAACGACCAGGGCGACGACCCCTACACCCTGATGGAACGCCACGGCCACGTGCCCCTGCCGCCCTACATCACCCACACCGACTCGGCTGAGGACGCGGCGCGCTACCAGACCGTGTTTGCCAAAAACCCCGGCGCCGTGGCCGCGCCCACCGCCGCCCTGCACTTTGACGAGGCCTTGCTGAGCGCCATTGACGCCATGGGCGTCCAACGGGCCCATGTGACCCTGCATGTGGGTGCAGGCACCTTCCAGCCGGTCAAAACCGAAGTGCTGGCCGAGCACCAGATGCACAGCGAGTGGTATGACGTGCCACAGGCCACACAAACCGCCATTGCCGAGTGCCGTGCGCGGGGGGGCCGGGTGATTGCCGTGGGCACCACCAGCGTGCGCACGTTGGAGGCGTGGGCGCAAAGCGGGCAAGTCACGGGCGACACGCATATCTTCATCACACCCGGCTTTGACTTCAAAGTGGTGGATGCGCTAATCACCAACTTTCACCTGCCCAAGTCCAGCCTGATGATGCTGGTTAGTGCCTTTGCCGGGTACGAGCACATCATGGCGCTGTACCGCCACGCCATTGCCGAACAATACCGATTTTTTAGCTATGGCGATGCCATGCTGCTGACCAAAGAACAGGCCCGTCATGCTGAAGTTTGAACTGCTAAACAACGACACCGCCACCGAGAATTACGCCGGCACCCACGCCCGGCGTGGCGAGCTCACCCTCAACCACGGCGTGGTGCAAACCCCCATCTTCATGCCGGTGGGAACCTATGGCACGGTCAAAGGCGTGACGCCCAGCAGCCTGGAAGACATGGGCGCGCAAATCATTCTGGGTAACACCTTTCACCTGTGGATGCGCCCGGGACTGGACGTGATGGAAAGCTTTGGCGGCCTGCACCAGTTCGAGAAATGGGACAAACCCATCCTCACCGATTCAGGCGGCTTTCAAGTCTGGAGCCTGGGCGAGATGCGCAAGATCACCGAAGAGGGCGTGAAGTTCTCCAGCCCGGTGAACGGCGACAAGCTGTTTTTGACGCCCGAGATCTCGATGCAAATCCAGACCACGCTGAACAGCGACATCGTGATGCAGTTTGACGAGTGCACGCCCTACATCTCGGTCGAGCCCAAAACCAAAGGCCAACTCACCACCGAGGCGGAGGCGCGCACCTCCATGGAACTGAGCCTGCGCTGGGCCAAGCGCTGCCAAGCCGAGTTCACCAAGCTGGAAAACCCCAATGCCTTGTTTGGGATTGTTCAGGGCGGCATGTTCGAGAACCTGCGCCAGGAGTCTTTGGATCAACTGGTGGAGATGGACTTCCCAGGTTACGCCGTGGGTGGCGTGAGTGTGGGCGAACCCAAGGACGAGATGCGCCGCATCATGGCGCACACCCCGCACCGCCTGCCCGCCCACAAGCCACGCTACCTGATGGGCGTGGGCACGCCGGAAGACCTCGTGGAAGGCGTGGCGCAAGGCGTGGACATGTTCGACTGCGTGATGCCCACCCGCAATGCCCGCAACGGCACTTTCTTCACCCGCTACGGCGACCTAAAAATCCGCAACGCCCGCCACAAAACAGACCACCAACCACTGGATGTGACCTGCACCTGCTACGCCTGTGCTGGCAACTCCGGTGTGTCGTATGACCAAGGCGGGCGCAGCGGCTTCTCACGCGCTTACCTGCACCACCTGGACCGCTGCGGCGAAATGCTCGGCCCCATGCTGGCCAGCATCCACAACCTGCACTACTACCTGAACCTGATGCGTGAAGTGCGCGAATCGCTGGACGTGGGCGGCTTTGGCGCCATGGTGGCCCGCTTCAAGGCGGACCGGGCGCGCGGCGTTTAAAGGCACCGAGGTGCGAAAGCGCCTCTGTGTCAATGCGGGCAACCGCCTGCAGAAACGCTATTGATTGAATAGCTGCTCCCGCTCACTGGGCAAGCGCAGCGGGGGCAAAAACCCGTCAACCCGTAAAAACAGTCAACACGCCGGTATAGCCATACAAGTGATTGCGGGCAATTTCACCGGCGGCGAAGAAGCCGACCAGCGGCACATCGCCGAGCGCTCGGCGAATGATTTGCAGCTCCGCACTGGGGCCGCCAAAATGCGGGCCACCCCGGCCGGAACAACTCACATAAATGGCGCCGGCAATGCCACGCGCCGGGTGCGGCATGGCTTCAGCTTCCGAGGCGGCGAGCGCATTCACTGCAGCCAGTGGCATCTCCTCCGGCTCCAGCTCCTCGCGAATCTCAGCGCAAATACGCACCAAGTCAGTCCGGGCCGCCTGCACATTGCGCTGGCAAAACGAGAGTTGCATGCCAATTTCCAGGCGGTCAGACACAGCAATCCCACGCCGTCCGGGGTCCAGGCCAATGATGTGGCGCACGATGACATCGCTGCCAAACCGGCCCATGCGACTCACCCCGCGCCGCTCCGCAATCTGGTCGGCCGGGTGGACCAAGCCAACCAAGGTCGCGCGCACCGCTTCCAGCGCGTGCTCGGGCGCGTCCAGCGACACATTCAACTCTTTCAGCATCAAATCCAGCGCTGGTTCGCCGTCCAGCTCGGTCACCACGTTGTGGTCAGCCGCGGTGATCTTGCGCGCCTTGGACAGCGGCAAGCAGCCCTGCGTGACGCGGGACATCAAGGCAATGCCTTCCCCAAATGCGACGCCACTCAGGCCGCCCTTGAACACGCCACTGGCCGCCCCTTGGCCCTTGATGTTGCCGTCACCGCCGACGGCGAACTGCATGGACTGCCCCCGACTGGCCGACAAACCGCCAAACACGTATCCCGAGTCGGTGCGGCCAGCCATTTCTTCAATGAGTTCACCCAGGTCGTGGGTATTGGCGTCAGCATGAACCAAGGCGGTGTGGGCCTCAAAACCCAGCCCCAGCGGGGCCACGCCAGAAAATACGCGGTATTGGTCGGTGGGCAATTCGCAGAGCATGAGAACCAGCGCGGGCTCGTCAAAGTACTCGGCATTGTTGGCAGCCACGCCAATTCCAACGGTGCCCGACCAGTCAGTGACCTCGGGCAATTCGGCGCTCAGGTGACCCAGAATAGCTTGCGCCTGGTCGGCAAAGTGGTCGGTGATGTAGAGCAAGGCCAAGGTCGGGCTGGACGCATAGGCCGGGGTGCTCATTTGGCCGCGCACTTGCGCCAGCACCAAGCCGGCCGCCATCTCCCACTGGGGGTGCGTGGCGTGGCCGTAGGGAAACAGTTTCATTGATCAGGCGCGGAGAAGCGCGTCAGGATTTTCGGGCAGGTGCCTTGCGGACGGTTTTGCTGGCGGCCTTTTTGACCGGCGCACGGGGTTTGGCCGTGCTCGATGTCTTTTTGGCGGCCTTGGCAGTTTCTTTGGCAAACCCGGCGGCCATGTTCTTGGTCATGTCCATGGCCGTGTGTTTGCCTGCATCTTTCATGGCGCTGGCGGCAATGGTCTGAAACTGCTGGGTCAGCGCACCCCACAACTGCATGGGGTCAATCATGTTGGTCGCGGCCGAGGCCACCGGTTCCGCGGCTTTGCGCACTTTGCGGGCCACATCCTCGGCGTCCGAGGCCACGTCAGCCACGGTTTTGGCCGTGGCGGCGGCTTTTTCAGTGGCTTTTTGCACACCCGAGGCGAGCGTGTCAGCCGCCTTGAGTTTGAAGGCGTTGGCCACATCACCCATGTTGAAGTTCATGCCCTGCAGGGTGGCCAGTGTCATCTTTTGTACTTCCAGCGCCTGCACGGTGGCGCCCAGCGCTTTGGAATTCTGGTCGAGCCAAAAATGCACGGCCTTGAGTTCCTGAATGCGTTTGTCAAGCTCTTCCACATTCAGGGTCGGAGCGATCCAGTTGCCCAGATTGGGCATTTGGGGAACCGTCTCAGTGGCCCCCCGGGCGAGATTCTGGAGAAAGTCAAAACCGGGGACGAATTTGCCGAAACCTGCGCTGGGTGAGTCACTCATGGTCGCTCCAATAGGGTTTATCAAACGGATCAGTTAACAGCTTACCCCAATGTGAGCGCCGTGGCGATCACCTGCCGCCCGGGCAGGACGGGCGTCCTTACCGGCCAACCCGACTACGGAGTCTTTTTGACCGGCGCGGTACCGTGCATGCCATGGTCCATTTTGGTGTCATTGGCGTGCCCCATGTGGGCGGGCGCCTTCGTGGCCACCGGCACCTGCAGCTCGACTTTGCTCTCCACCCCTTTGGCATCCTTGAACACCAGCGTCAGGGGCAGCGTGCTGTCCTTGGTCACCGGTGCCTTCAAGTCCATCAGCATGACGTGGTAGCCGCCAGGCTTGAGTTCGACCGCTTGGCCTGCGGGCAAATCCAGGCCGCCTTGCACCGCGCGCATACGCATGATGTCGCCCTCCATCTTCATTTCATGCACTTCGGCAATGCCTGCCACGGCCGACTCCAGGCGCACCAACTTGGCGCCATCGGCGGCGGTGAGTGTCATGAACGCCCCGGTGGCTTTTTGCCCGGGCACCGTGGCACGGGCCCACGCGCCTTGAATGTCAACCGGCTGGGCCGCGACCGCAGCCAGGCCGCTGGCTGCCAATAATGTGCCGATGAGGAGAGAGGGGAAGTTCATAATGATTCCTGAAAAACGAAAAGTAAAAAGACAACAAAAAGGAGGGCCCGGCATCAATGCGGGTGGACTGGCGGCGCTGCCTCAACCACGTTCACCCATCGGCCTATGCCGCCGGTCAGAGACACATGAGAAAGCGCGCTGGAAGTGCCCACCACCGTGGCAGCCGGGCGCGGCGGCCGACACGGCCTTGAGCATCATGGAAATAGTCATCAGACATTTGGAATTTGGAAAATAAGCGCACGCCACGCACAGACAAGCCACGAACGGTGCGGACCGGAAATGTCGACAAGGCGAAACAAAAAGCCAGCGAGACCGGGCCTCGATGTCAAGCCAAATAGCGGAACAACCCTCGTTAAACCGGCGTTTTCAGCTATTCATTAGAGAGCATCAAGCGCCCCAAGGCGGGCCGCGTGCGGGTGGCGGGCCAGTGCGACTGACCGCTGTCGGTGCCGTTACCAGGGGCAGGGTGTACGCTGCCGTGACGCGCTCGGCGGGCAGCGGGGAGCCGCTCTGTACAAGCGGTGCACCGCCGCCCATAATGCACATGGGGCATTCCAGTGTATGGTTTTTCACCAGGCCACCATCGGCCTCGCCCTGAACCACCAGCTTGACCACTCCGGCGTCCGAACAAATCAATTCCATGACCCGGGGATGAACCACTGGCGAGGCGATGGCTACCCCCAAGGTCAACACAAACCACGCCAGCACGAAGCGGGCGAGATGGTGGGCGTTGCGCAGAAATTGCATGGCCCCGATTATGCGTGAGCACCCCAGTCGGAGTACCCTGACAACTTGACCGTCGTCAAACAATTTCGACGCCAATCAACGCATGATGACCTCAACACACCGAAAGGAAACACCATGACAACACAATCCACCAACCCTTTCAAAGAACGCCTACTCTCTCAACGGGACGGACTGAAAGAACAAATCCAAACCCTGCGCGGCGGTGATATTGGCCGGGCCGAAGCGTCCGCCGAACATTTTGGCGGCCATGAAGACTCCACTGCCCAGACCAACACGGCCCGCGAGCTTGAATTTGCGCTCGACGCCCGTGAGAACGAAGAACTCAACCAAGTTGAAGCGGCCCTGCGTCGCATTGAAGACGGCAGCTACGGCCAGTGCACGGACTGCGGGATTGAGATTCCGTCGGCCCGCCTGCACGCGTCACCGCACGCGTCGCGCTGCATTGCCTGCCAGGAAAAAGTGGAGTGATTTCGCCGGCCGGGGCCGAGTGCCCTGCTATCCTGCTGCCATGAAAAGCGCTTTTCACTTTGCCTTCAATGTCACCCACCTGGATCGGGCCCGTCATTTTTACGGCGATGTACTGGGCTGCGCGGAAGGCCGCAGCACCGCGACCTGGGTTGACTTTGATTTCTTCGGACACCAGCTTTCGCTGCACTTGGGCGAGCCGTTCAAAACGGCCAACACCGGGCACGTCGGCGACCATCTGGTCCCCATGCCCCACTTTGGTCTGGTACTGGCGCTGCCAGACTGGCAAGCCTTGGCCCAGCGGCTGGAAACATCAAAGATTGATTTTGTCTTGCGGCCCCAGGTGCGCTTTGAAGGTGAGCCCGGTGAGCAATGGACCATGTTTTTCCGCGACCCGTGCGGCAATCCGATTGAGATCAAGGGGTTTCGCTCACTGAGCGCTGTCTACGCGACCTGACTCCAGCGCGCAACTCTAATTACATTCAGCGGGTGGTGGGCCTGATGCTGGTCGCCCTGTCAATAGAAATGATGCTGCGCGGCCTGCGGACGTTCGTCAAGCAGGCTCATGGGCGCCTGAAGCGCCCATTTCCCTTCAGCTTTGACCCACCACCAGCGGTGGCGGGGCGATTTCCTGCTCAATGGCGCCAAACACACTCAAGCCATCGCGCCCTTTCATCTCAATGTGAATGGTGTCGCCGTACTTCATAAAGTCAGTTGTCGCTTTGCCGCCCTGAATGGTCTCGATGGCGCGCTTTTCGGCAATGCAGCTGTATCCCCGGCTCCAGTCCTTGTTGCTGACCGTGCCCGAACCAACAATGCTGCCGGCCCGCACATTGCGGGTTTTGCACAGGTGGGAAATGAGTTGCCCGAAGTGAAACGTCATCTCCGGCCCGGCATCACAGCGGCCGACCTTGCGCCCATTCCAGGTGCTTTGCAGCATCAGGTTCAGCCGGCCTTTGTCCCAGGCGCTTTCGCCACCCGTCGTGAATTCGTCCAGCGTCACAGCCACCGGGCTGAACGCGGTGGCGGGTTTGCTCTGCAAGAAACCAAATCCTTTGCCCAGCTCGCCCGGTATCAGGTGGCGCAGACTCACGTCGTTGGCCAGCATGACCAGCCGGATACCGTCCAGCGCCTGCTCCGGCGTGGCGCCCATGCGCACATCGCCGGTGATCACAGCCACCTCGGCTTCAAAGTCAATGCCAAAGGACTCGCTGGCGCACACTACGTCGTTGCAGGCGCCCAGAAAATCGTCGCTGCCACCTTGGTACATCAAGGGGTCGGTATAGAAGCTGGGCGGCATTTCAGCCCCGCGCGCCTGGCGGACCAACTCGACGTGGTTGATATAAGCCGAGCCGTCGGCCCACTGGTAAGCCCGGGGCAGCGGTGCCATGCATTGTTTGGGGTCAAACGAAAAAGCATGACGCGGCTTGCCGTGATTTAGCGTGTCATACAGGTCTTGCAACTGGGGCGACATGAAGTTCCAGTCGTCCAGAACCTGCTGGAGGCGATTGGCAATGCCCGAGGCGTAGTGAGCGGTACTGAGGTCACGCGAGACAACGATCAACTGACCGTCACGTGAACCGTCTTTGTAAGTGGCAAGTTTCATAGGGAAATGGCGTGGGTTCCAGCGTGCGGACCGGCCAAACGCCGTGCAAGTGGGGTGTTGGTAAACTGGGCCGGATCATCATACCGCTGTGCCCCATGCCCACTCTGGCCGCTCTATTCACCCCTTTCCTCGCGACGCTTTCGCAGCGCAGGCCATGACGCCGGGCCTGCCTGCCAAAGGGTTGGCCGCGCTCACGGCGGCGGTGGTCGCCGCGCATTGGGCTCTGTTGCAGGCCGGCACGCTGTCGTTGGGGGTCAGCGCCCCCGCTGCGGTCGAGCCTGCACGCGCCTTTGTGACCCGCACTTTGACCCCCGTTTTGGCTCCTGCTACCGCGCCCGCAGCCAATCCCGCACCGGTGAAGCCGATCGCCCGCACCCCGCGCGCACCTGCGCCTGTCGCGGCACTTCCGGCCGCCCCATTGGCACCCGCCAGCCCAGTGCCGGAGCCCGTGGTGGTGGCCGCCGCGCCGCCACCCGAAAGTCCCGCCGCCCCAGCGCCGTCAACGGCGGCCTCAGAAGACGCCACACCGGTTCCCAGTGCAGCCACCGTGCCGGGCTCGGCCCTGCTGCGCTACGAGGTGTCCTCCAATAAACTGCCATTTACCGTGAATGGCATTTTCAAATGGCAGCAAGACGGCAGCACCTACGAGGCCCAACTGTCTTACAGCGCCTTTGGCTTTTCGCGCAGCCAAACCAGCCGGGGTGCCGTAAGAAGCACTGGCTTGGCCCCAGAACGCTTTGCCGACAAGCTCCGCAACGAGGTGGCCGCCCACTTCAACCACACGGCTGGCAAGGTCACCTTCAGCGCCAACACGCCGGATGTGGCCCTGCTAAACGGCGCGCAGGACCGATTGAGCGTCCTGGTTCAACTCGGCGCCCAGATTGCCGCTGCCCCTGACCGTTACCCCGAGGGCACCACGGTGTCCTTCCAGACCATTGGCCCCCGGGATGCCGCCATCTGGCTCTTCACGGTGCAGGCGCCAGAAACTGTGACCCTGCCCGGTGGCGAATTGCAAGCCCTGAAACTGGTTAGCAACCCGCGCCAGGACTATGACCAGAAGGTCGAACTGTGGCTGGCGCCGGCTTTGGGCTACCTGCCGGCACGCATCCGCATCACGGAACGCAATGGAGACGCCATCGACCAAAAGTGGTTGGCTACCGAATTGCCCAGTTGACGCCCTGCGAATAGGCCGGGCGCTCTCAGATAGAAAGGTCTGCCCTTGAAATCAGTCCCCCATGCAACCAACTGTGTTCAAGCAATGATTGAGGGATAATTCACCATGCAAACGCTCTACGACTCTGACACCTATTCTGTGACGCATATGCTGGCCAACGCGGTCGCGGCAGACGCCTCCACTGAGGCGGGCAGCAAAATGGCCGATGCAGCCCCCCGGATTCCCACCCTGGCCCGTCACGGCTTTGAAATTGTGGACAAACGCTCGGGCAAAGAGGTGTACCTCGACGGCTCCTGGGCTGAATTGTTTCAACAACACATCTCGGCTTGGCAAGAAAACACCCCCACCCAGGAAGAAGTGGAAGACACGCTGGAACGGTACGCCGAATTGGCGCAAAACCCCGTCGTCGTGCACTGATCCTGCAACTTTCAACCAGGCAGCGAGCCCTTTGATGTTCCGCGCTCGCCTTGGAGTCTGGTTCGCAGCGCTCAGCTTGGTGGCTTGCACGACCCCACCTCACCTGCCGACTGCGCCGGACGCATTCAACTACAGCGCGCAACTTGAGCAGCTTTTGCCCACCGACGTGCTGATCTTGGGCGAGCAGCACGACGTCGCCCACCACCAACGCATTCATCTCGCTGTGGTTCAACGCTTGGCACACAGCCAACGTTTGGGTTCGCTTGCGCTGGAAATGGCCGATGAAGGCAACAGCACCAAAGAGTTGAACCGGCACGCCAGCGAAGCCGAAGTTCGGGCGGCCCTGCAATGGCAAGACGACGCTTGGCCGTGGTCGGCCTACGGCCCAGCTGTCATGGCCGCCGTGCGCACGGGCGTGTTGGTGGCAGGGGCCAACCTACCCGCGGCCCGCCTTCGGGAGGCCATGGCCAACCCAAGGCTTGACGGGTTGTTGCGCGGACCCGCTCTGAAAGCGCAGCAACAAGCCATTCGCATCGGGCACTGCAATTTATTGCCAGAAAGCCAGATTGCCCCCATGACACGGGTGCAAATTGCGCGCGACGTCAGCATGGCGCAAACAGTGGCCTCGCTGGCACAAACCGACAAGACTGTGCTGCTGTTGGCGGGCAATGGCCATGCCGATCAATCAGTCGGAGTGCCACTGCAACTACCACCCACTTTAAAGGTAAAGACGGTACTTCTCAGCGCAGATAAAGCGCAGGCAGCTATTCATTCAATAGCTAATTTCAGCCAAATATGGGCCACGGATGCCGCCCCGCCGACCGACTACTGCGCAGACTTTGAAGCCAACCGCTCCCCATCGGGGCCGCCCGCCGTCAAAACGCCCTGAGCCGGCGGCCGGGCTACCCCAAATCGCCCCATCAAGCGGCGACAATTCACCCCTATGACCACAACTGCCTACATTCTTACCCTGTCCTGCCAGGACCGTTTGGGCCTGGTGCACGCGGTTTCCGGCTTTCTGCTGGACCGCGGCGCCAACATCGAAGAAGCCGCCCAGTACAACGACCACGACACCTGCCTGTTTTTCATGCGCATTCAGTTCGCCTGCGAGCAGACTGACGCCGAAGCTTTGAAAGCCCAGTGGGCAGCTTTTTCACAGCCCTACATCATGGACTGGAACCTGCACACACGCAGCCAGCCCATGCGTGCCGTGATCATGGTCAGCAAAGACGGGCACTGCCTGAACGACTTGTTGTTTCGTTGGAAAACCGGCTTGCTGCCGCTGGACATTCGGGCCATCGTCTCGAACCACCGCGAGTTCTACCAACTGGCCGCCAGCTACAACGTGCCGTTTCACCATATTCCGGTCACCACTGCCACCAAGGCGCAGGCCGAAGCCAAGCAGTACGAGATCATTGAAAACGAAGGGGCCGAACTGGTGGTGCTGGCGCGCTACATGCAAGTATTGAGCGACGACCTGTGTCGGAAATTGGCAGGTCGGGCCATCAACATCCACCACTCGTTTCTGCCCAGCTTCAAGGGCGCGAAGCCCTATTACCAGGCGCACGACCGCGGTGTGAAACTGATTGGCGCCACGGCCCACTATGTCACGGCCGACTTGGACGAAGGCCCCATCATCGAGCAAGACGTGGCCAGGGTGGACCACAGCAAATCCGTGGAAGACCTGACCACCCTGGGACGGGACACCGAGAGCCAGGTGCTGGCCCGCGCCGTGAAGTGGCACAGCGAGCACCGGGTGCTGATCAACGGTCACAAGACCGTGATCTTCAAATAAGCACCCAGCGCAAACGCTGAGGATTCATGGCGCCGCGCTGGCCGCCATAGACAGGGGTGGCTTACGCGCCCAGTTGCGCCATTTCTTCACCCAGACGAATGGCACCATTGGGCGTCCACGCCACGCTGAACTGCAGGGGGCTCTTGGGAAACAGCATGACGACGGTGGAGCCTAGCAAAAAACGCCCCATCTCCTGGCCCTGCTTCAATTCAATGCTCTGATCTTCATAGCGCCATTCGCGTATTTCACCGGGGCGGGGCGGGTTGACCACACCGTGCCACACGGTGGCCATGCTGCCCACAATGGTGGCGCCCACCAGCACCAGCACAAACGGGCCTCGGGCCGACTCAAACACGCACACCACCCGCTCGTTGCGGGCAAACAGGCCCGGTACACCGCGCGCTGTGGTCGGGTTCACCGAAAACAGGTCGCCGGGCACGTAAATCATGCGCGTCAGGCGGCCATCGCAGGGCATGTGAATGCGGTGGTAGTCACGCGGGCTCAAGTACAGAGTGGCAAAGTGGCCGTCATCGAACCTGGCCGCCAACTCGGCGTCGCCACCCACCAGCGCACGGCTGGAGTACTGGTGGCCCTTGGCCTGGTAAATCTGGTCGCGCTGCATGGCGCCAAACTGGCTGATGGCGCCGTCCACCGGGCAAATCAGGTCAGCCGGGGCCAAGGGCCGCACCTCGGGCTTCAGTGCGCGGGTGAAAAATTCGTTGAGGGTGGCGTAACTTGCCACATCCGGGTTCGCGGCCTCGGCCATGTTCACGTTGTAGCGTTTGACAAACCACTCGATCAGGCGTGTCGTCCACTGCCCGGCTCGGGCGTTGGCAATGCGACCGGCCAGAGCGGTCAGGGCTTGTTTGGGAATCAGGTACTGAGGCAGCACGGCAAGGCGGTCGGACATAAGGGCTACCAGTGTGAAGAGTGGGCGGCATTGTACCCAGCGCCCTAGGGCGGACGGTGCAACAATGGTCCGCTGACGAGCCTTCAACTTGACCGATTGGACCCGCCCCATGAGCACCAGCGCCTACGCCGCTTTGATCGACACCTTCACCCGGCTGTACCGCTACCAGCACCTGGGCGCCTTTTTGGGCTGGGACCAGGCCGCGATGATGCCGGCCAAGGGCAACGAAGCACGCGGAACAGCTTTGGCGGAACTGCAGATTTTGTTGCACAAAACGTTAACCGACGCTGCCCTGCCCCCGCTGTTGGCTCAAGCCAAGGACGAGGCGCTGGACGATGACCAACAAGCCAGCCTGCGCGAGATGAACCGCGACTGGGCGCTGGCCAACCTGCTGCCCTCTCGTCTTGTCGAAGCCCAGGCACTGGCCGGCTCGCGCTGTGAGCACGCCTGGCGCACCCAGCGCAAAGAAAACGACTGGCAAGGCTTTTTGGGCAACTTCCGCGAGGTGCTCACGCTGTCCCGCGAAGAGGCTCAGACCTTGTCGCAGGCGCAAGGGGTCAGCCCCTATGACGCGCTGATGGCCAAGTTTGAGCCCGGCACCCGCAGTGCGGACATTGACACCATCTTTGGCGACGTGAAGACCTGGCTGCCCGACCTGATTCGCCAGGTGCGAGAAAAGCAATCCGCCGAGTCGGTGATCACACCGAAGGGGCCGTTTCCCATCGAGCGCCAGCGCGCCTTGGGCGAAGAGATCATGGGCGTGCTCGGCTTTGACTTTGAAGCCGGCCGCCTGGACATCTCCACCCACCCGTTTTGCGGCGGCGTGGCCGAAGACGTGCGCATCACCACCCGCTACAGCACGGACGATTTCATGCAAAGCATGATGGGCATTGTTCACGAGTCCGGCCATGCGCGTTACGAACAAGGCTTGCCCAGAGGCACCGCGCATTTGCCCATCGGGCGGGCACGCTCCATGGGCATTCATGAAAGCCAGAGTCTGTCGTTTGAAATGCAGCTGGGCTGCAGCCCGGCCTTTCTGAGCCTGATCGCCCCGCTGGTGAGCAAGCACCTAGGCGCACAAGACGCCTTTGCGCCCGAGAATCTGGCCCGCCTGTACACCCGCGTGCGCCCCGGTTTTATTCGCGTGGACGCCGACGAGCTCACCTATCCGGCCCACATCATTCTTCGCTATGAGATTGAGCGTGCCCTGATTAACGGCGAGATCAAGGCGGACGACATTCCTGCCCTGTGGGCTGAAAAGATGAAGCAGTACCTGGGCGTGGACACGCTGGGCAACGACCGCCAAGGCTGTCTGCAAGACATTCACTGGACCGGGGGCAGCTTTGGCTACTTTCCGAGCTACACCCTGGGCGCCATGTACGCCGCGCAGTATTTCGCCACCCTGCGCCAGACCCAGCCGGACCTGGACGCGCAAGTGGCCGGCGGCAACCTCGCTCCCATCTTCGACTGGCTGAAGACCAACATCTGGCAGCAGGCCAGCCGCTGGGAAACGCCAGAACTGGTGCGCCGCGCCACCGGCGAAGCCCTCAACCCCCGTCATTTCCGAGCCCATCTGGAGCAGCGCTACTTGCAAGGCTGAGCGCCCCAAGGCTCGCCTACGGTGTAACAATGCCCGCATGACCGCCGCCCGCATTCCCCCGATTCAGTGTCTGCTCACCTTTGAGGCACTGGCCCGACTGCGCAGCGTGACGCAGACCTCCGAGGAGATGTGTGTCACGCCCAGCGCGGTCAGTCACCGGGTGAAGCAGCTGGAGCAGATCATTGGCACCAAACTGTTTGGCCGGGCCGACTTTTCGCTCACCGTGGAGGGCAGCGAGTACCTAGCCCACGTGCGCGAAGGGCTGGCCATGCTGCAAAAGTTTCCCAGCTCGGCGGCAGCCCCCGGCAAGCGCAAGCTGCGCCTGGCCGTCACCCCCACCTTTGCGCGCTCGATCCTGATCCCGCGCCTGCGCCAGTTCACCGAGGCCTACCCCGAGATTGACCTCACGCTGCAGGTCTCCATTCCGCTGCTCGACGTGGTGGCCGAAGACGCCGATTTGATGGTGCGCTTTGGCACCGGGCGCTATGCCGACATGGAACACGTGTGCCTGATGAAGGACGAGGTCACGCCGCTGGCCTCGCCCGCCTTTGTGCGTGAGCACGGCCCGTTTTTGGTGGCCGAAGACCTGGAGGGCGAAAGCCTGCTGCGCAGTCCGCTGGAACCCTGGCGCAGCTGGTTTGCCGCCCACCATCTGGATTGGCCGGAGCCAATCGACGGCTCGCAGTTCAATGACATTGGTCTGATGTGCGACGCGGCGGCCGCTGGCATGGGCGTGGCGCTGGTGCGCCTGAAGCTGGGCGCGCCATGGCTGGAGCGTGGTTCATTGGTGCGACTGGGTAGCAACACGGTTTTCGGTGGCAACGTGCCCAGCCCGCACGCCCACTACCTGTGCTGGCGCACCGGCATGATGGACCGCTGGGAATGCGCCGCCTTTGCCGACTGGCTGAAAAAGAGCATTGGCTAGATATTTACATCAAATAGGCCTGCAGCGATTATTCCACCTGCGGGAGCAGCTATTATTTTGAGAGCATTGTTTTTTTCAACCGTGTTGTCAAAATTGCTCAAACCCTTTGAGATCGCTTGGCCCTACAGTCAAGGGGTGTCATTAACCAAGAGACGAGATCGCCATGAGTGAGAACCCCACCTCTGAACAACAGGCTCTGCTGGAAAAAGCCGAGCGGCAAGCGCAAGTCGTCAAGGCGCTAGAGGCCTTTATGCCTGTCCACGCCCTGCTGTGGCACCGGGAAGACACCACGCCCTATGAATGCGACGGCCTCACCGCCTACCGCCAACGCCCGCTGGTGGTGGCCTTGCCTGAAACGCTGGAGCAAGTGCAAGGCGTGCTGCGCACCTGCTTCGCCCTGGACATTCCCGTGGTCGCCCGGGGCGCGGGCACCGGCTTGTCGGGTGGCGCCATGCCGCACCAGCTGGGCGTGACACTGTCACTGTCCAAGTTCAACAAGATTTTGAAGATGGACAAATCCAGCCGCACAGCCGTGGTGCAGTGTGGCGTGCGCAACCTGGCCATCAGTGAGTCGGCGGCCCCACTGGGCTTGTACTACGCACCCGACCCATCGAGCCAGATTGCCTGCACGATTGGCGGCAACATTGCCGAGAACTCCGGCGGCGTTCACTGCCTGAAGTATGGGCTCACACTGCACAACATCCTGCACATCAAAGGCTTCACCATGGCCGGCGAGCCGGTGGAGTTCGGATCATTGGCGCTGGACGCGCCGGGGCTGGACCTGATCAGCGTCGTGATTGGTTCTGAGGGCATGCTGGCCATTGCCACCGAAATCACCGTCAAGCTGGTGCCCAAGCCGCAGCTGGCGCGTTGCATCATGGCCAGCTTTGATGACATCCGCAAAGCGGGCAACGCCGTCGCCTCGGTGATTGCCGAGGGCATCATCCCGGCCGGGCTGGAGATGATGGACAAGCCCATGACCGCCGCCGTGGAAGACTATGTGCACGCCGGTTACGACCTAAATGCCGAGGCCATTTTGCTGTGTGAAAGCGACGGCACCCCGGAAGAGGTGGAGGAAGAAATTGGTCGCATGAGCGATGTGCTGACGCGTTGCGGCGCCACCGCCATTTCCGTGAGCCGCGACGAGGCCGAGCGTTTGCGCTTCTGGAGCGGGCGCAAAAATGCATTCCCGGCGAGCGGGCGCATCAGCCCGGACTACATGTGCATGGACTCCACCATCCCCCGCAAGCGCCTGGCCGACATTCTGCTGGCGATTCAGGAGATGGAGAAGAAATACGAGCTGCGCTGCGCCAACGTGTTTCACGCCGGCGACGGCAACCTGCACCCGCTGATTTTGTTTGACGCGAATGACGCCGACCAATTGCACCGCTGCGAATTGTTTGGCGCAGAAATCATGGAAACCAGCGTGGCCATGGGCGGCACCATCACCGGCGAGCATGGCGTGGGCGTTGAAAAGCTCAACTCCATGTGTGTCCAGTTCTCGGCCCCCGAGAACGAACAAATGTTCGGTGTCAAACGCGCCTTTGACCCCAAAGGCCTGCTCAACCCCGGCAAGGTGATTCCGACCCTGAACCGCTGCGCCGAATACGGCCAGATGCTGGTGCGGGGCGGAAAAATCCAACACCCGGACCTGCCCCGGTTCTAGGGACGATGGACGGCCTGCGCGGTCTGGCCTGGCTGCTGGCACTTCAGTCAGTCGGCGAATTGTTGGCCCGCGCCTTCAGTCTGCCTTTTCCCGGCCCGGTGGTGGGCATGCTCTTGCTGCTGCTCGCCTTGCGGTGGCCTGTGGTGCGCGCGCCCGTGGCGGCCTGTGCCCAATTCCTGCTGTCCCACCTCTCGCTGTTGTTTGTGCCGGTCGGCGTGGGCGTGATGACTCACTTGGGCTTATTGAGCCAATACGGGGTGCGCATGCTGGTGGTCATCGTGCTGTCCACCTGGATCGGATTGGCCGTGACGGCCCTGGTGCTGCACAAAACTCGCAAGCCACACCATGACTGACTTTGTCGAACTGTGGGTGTATCTCTCCGCCACGCCCCTGTTTGGCTTGACGGCCACACTCGTGGTTTACGTGCTGGCGCAAGGCGTGTATGCCCATTTTCAGCAGGCCCCATGGGCCAACCCGGTCTTGTGGAGTGTGGTGGCGCTGGCCACCGTGCTGCTGTCCACGGGCGTGAGCTACCCCACTTATTTTGCGGGCGCCCAGTTCATTCATTTTTTATTGGGCCCCGCCGTCGTGGCGCTGGCCTGGCCCCTGTGGGAGCGCCGGGTGGAGTTGCGCCAACGCTGGGGCGGCATCTTGCTGGCGGCATTGGCGGGAGGCACGGCGGCAAGCGCCTCGGCAGTGGCGCTAGGCTGGGCGTTTGGCCTGCCCTTTGAGGTGGTCTTGTCGCTGGCACCCAAATCTGTCACCGCCCCGGTGGCCATGGGCATTGCCGACAAAATTGGGGGCATTCCGGCACTGGCGGCGGTGTTTGCCGTGGTCACCGGCATGGTGGGCGCGTTGAGCGGCAAGTACTTGTTTAAATGGCTGGGGCTGCCCACCGACGCGCCCGGTTGGCGGGCCCGTGGTTTTGCGCTGGGCACAGCCGCGCATGGCATTGGCGCCGCACGCGCCCTGCAAGTCAACGCGGACGCCGGCGCCTACGCCGGCCTGGCACTGGGCCTGCAAGTGGTGCTTGCCTCCTTGCTCATGCCCCTGATTTTCCGGCTGCTCTAAGGAAGGTCTGAATAACTCGCGGCCAATCGGCGTCGCAAGTCACTGATTTTCAAATGATGAGATTTCACGATAAATCCGCTGCCAGTTGATCATTTTGCGGTTGGTTTGACCGCCTTTGGCGCTTTGCAGGGCGCGGGCCCTGCTTTCAGGCGCACTCATGCCCAAACTTCTATCGGTCCAGCCATCCAGGCCGGACTTTGAGCGCAGATCTCCCACTTAAAAAATTGTTTCGGTTTGCGCGCCCACTTCTCGATATCTGGGCGACATAGACCACTCCCCCTTAGTAAATCGTTCCGATATCGTGAGCGCACATGCTGGCGGGGTGCGTCCTCTGCTTTTTCACCTGGACTGGAAGAAGTTCTTAAGCAAGCTGCACATTCGCCTCAATTCGGCCTCGACCGGTAAGTGGCTAGGTTGTTTCGCCATAAAAATACCGAATTCACCTGATTTATTGAAACTTCAATTTGTCAAATTTTTCTAAAATGTTAGATTTGATACAATGTATAAAAATAACATTGCTTCATGGGTAAATTCTTTGCGTTTATGCGGTCTGAATACGATTCTTTTGCATGTGTGTTGTGTTTGATGTGGAGGTCGTTGCGCAAACGTGGGAGGGCTGGTGATGGCCTGCCTGGCGATTGGCGTCCTATGCCCAACTTAAGGGCAGTTCCCCGTACCTGCGTGACTGTCCGCAGAACCACTGCGTGTCGCGGGATTGTGGCGGCTGAAGCTTTCTTGAAAAATCTAGTTGGGTCGCTTACTGTTGGCGCCAATCGAATACTGGCCACCTGCGCCAATCGAAGTCTGGCCAGGGGCTAAAGCTGGCAGTTTGAATGCCAACTGTGGATAACTATATCGGTTAGCTGGTTTTGCTGATTCCCTTTCTATTGGTTTTCTGCCGGAATTGATCATCAATGGCACCCTGCGTAAGGCGCAACCCGAAGTCGCTGGCCTTGGTCGTCGCGACGATCAGAACGGATCAGTTTCTTCAGTGAGCGAAGCCTCTCCACGCGCAGCGGTCTTCCTTGATTGCTCCCTGGATTTGATCTTCCCCTTGGCCTCTTTGGAACTGTGCCGGAATCGATAAGAGTCGTTGCCGATCTCAACAATGTGGCAATGGTGCGTGAGTCGGTCCAGCAATGCCGTCGTCATCTTGGCATCCCCGAACACACTGGACCATTCCGCGAACGTCAGGTTGGTAGTGATCAAGACACTGGTGTGTTCATACAGCTTGGATAGCAGATGAAACAGCAAGGCACCACCGGCCTGGCTGAATGGCAAGTACCCCAGCTCATCCAGAATGACCAGATCCAAACGCATCAAGGTCATGGCAATCCGACCCGCCTTGCCACTGGCCTTCTCCTGCTCCAGTGCATTGACCAGATCCACCGTGGAGTAAAACCGAACCCGCTTGTGGTGTCGTGTCAGACCCGAGATACCCAATGCGGTTGCCAAGTGCGTCTTACCGGTGCCAGGCCCGCCAATCAAAACCGCATTCTGAGCATCCTGCGTGAACGACAGGTCCGCCAATTTTTGGATTAGTGTCTTGTCGACGCATGACATGTCGAAGTCAAACCCCGCCAAGTCTCGATGCACAGGGAACCGCGCTGCCTTCATCTGGTGGGCAATCGAGCGGATATGCCGGTCCACATCTTCAGCCTGTAACAAATGCTCAATCAGCCAACGCGAGGGCTCGATGCTGGCACCTTGCTCCATCAAGTCACCCCAGGCGCTGGCCATGCCGTGCAATCGCAACGCCTTGAGTTCAACCTGGACGTCACGTACTGTTTCAATCGGATGATTACTGCGCATGACTCACCTCCAGACCATCTTGGTGGGTGGGACGCAGTCGGTCATACCGTGCGGTATCGGCTCTAGGAACATGGGTCAGTTGCAACGCCGTTTGCGCCCGTTCTGGTGTGGCAGGTGTGTTCAGGCGTGCCAGCACATTGCGCACATGCTCGGCGCTGACGCTGCCACTCGGTGCTGCACCTTCGAGCAACAACGACACCGCTACCAGCACTGCCTCCAGCCCGGCTTGTGGGACCATGGCCAACACGTCGGCCATGACCCGGTCCCCTCCTGGGTGGCGCAGCAGGGACTGGCGCAGACGCAGTAGCGGCTGTGGCATGTCCAGAAACGGCGCTCCGTTTCGCAAAGCCCCCGGCTTTCTTTGCACCAGGTCGATGTAGTGCTGCCAGTCGTAGTCGGTTTGACCGGAGCCGGTCATCCTGGGGTGACTGGCCACGATGGTGTCCTCGGCAGCAACCGCAATGCTGTTTGGATATAGCCGGGTACTCACCATGTGTCCCGCCCATTCGCAAGGCACAGAGTAGCGGTTGCGCGCCACCGCCACCAAGCAGGTACTACTGACCCTGGCAGATTTCTCGACGTAGCCATCAAAGGGCGCAGGCATGTTCATCAAATACGGCCGTTCCAACTCCAGCATTTCGGCCACCGTGAATTGCTTGTGGACCGGGTGCGTTGTGTCCGACCACAAAGATCGGCAACGCTCACCCAGCCAGGTATTGAGTTCAATGAAGGAGCCAAAGCGGCGGGTGTCAGCTTCAATCCAGATGCGTCGGCGGCTGTCTTGCACGTTCTTCTCTACGACGCCTTTCTCCCAACCAGAGGCGACGTTGCAGAAGTCCGGATCAAACAGGTAGTGGCTGCACATCGCCGCAAAGCGGGCGTTGACGATGCGCCCCTTGCCCTTCTTGACCTTGTCCACTGCCGTTTTCATGTTGTCGTAGATACCCCGGCGCGTGACCCCACCCAACGCCTGGAAGGACCGGGTGTGTGCATCAAATAGCATTTCATGGCCCTGGCTGGGGTAGGCCACCAACCAGAACGCCCGACTGGCGCACAGCTTCAAATGTGAGACCTGCACCTTGTAGAAGATGCCGCCCACCACCAAACCTTCATCGCTCCAGTCAAACTGGAACGCCTCACCCAACTCAAAACTCAATGGCACGAAGGCTTTGCTGGGCAATTTGCCCGTCTTCTCGCGCCATGCGCGAATGAAGTTGATCACCATGCTGTAGCCGCCCCGGTAGCCCTGAGCCTGGATTTGCTTGAACAAAGCGCGTCCAGCGCGCCTGCCATGTTTAGGCCGATGGGAGTCAGCCTTGAGGGACTGATCCAGTGTTTCTTCAAAGGCGGTTAGTTTGCCGTCAACACTTTCTCTGACGTACTTGGGTGCTTTGTCGCCAGGCGTTGAGCCACTTCTTGACCGTCGTGCGCGACAGTCCGGTGACCTTCGCAATTGCACTGTGGGAGAGTTTGTCGCGCAGTTTCATGCGCCTGACCTTGCCTATCATTTCCATGGTGATCACCTTTTAAGTACCTGCTGAAATATTCAGCAGGTCAGTGGAACACCCTGGCCAGTTTTAGATTGGCACTTATCCGTTTAGATGACTAGTTTTCGGCTGGCGGCAACACCCTGCTTTCAGGCGCACTCATGCCCGCACTCACATCAGTTTGCTGCGCACCATCCAAAGATTGGACAGCGCAAACAACGTAACGAGTTGGGCCGTGTTCTTCTTCAGCCCACGGTAGCGAACGCGCGCAAAACCGAACTGGCGCTTGATCACGCGAAAGGGGTGCTCAACCTTGGCACGAATGCTGGCTTTGAGCTTTTCAGCTTGATCCGCCAGTGCATCGGCTTTGTTGTTCTCTTTGTCCAGTGCCCTGCGTTGGCCCGGGCGCATGGCCACATGCCAGGTGACATCTGGTCTCGCATCGGGGCGTTTCTGAAAGCCTTGGTAACCCGCATCACCAAAGGCGACTGATTCCTGCCCGTGCAGCAAGGTGTTGGCCTCGGAGATGTCGCTGACGTGGCCCGAGGTGCAGCGCACCGTATGCACCAGGCCTGAGTCGGCATCCGCGCCGATATGGGCCTTCATGCCGAAACACCATTGATTACCCTTTTTACTCGAATGCATGTCAGGGTCGCGGGTTTTGTCTTTGTTCTTGGTCGACGGTGGTGCGGCTATCAACGTGGCGTCCACCACCGTGCCAACTTTGAGGAGTAAGCCGCGCGCGATCAGGAGGTCATTGACGGTGGCGAGAATTTGTTCGGCCAGCTTGTTTTTTCCAGTCGGTGACGGAACCTCAGAATGGTGGACTCATCGGGCAGACGCCCAAACTCTTCAAGCTGAGCAAACTGGCGGTACAGCGGGGTATCAAAGAAGGCCTCTTCCATGGCCGGATCTGAGAGCGTGAACCATTGCTGCATGAAGTGGATACGCAGCATGGTGTGAAGCGAGAACGGGGTCCTGCCGGCTCGACCTTCGGGATAGTACGGCGCAATTACTTCCACCAGCGCCGCCCACGGAACGACTTGCTACATCTGCTCCAAGAACACTTGCGTGCGGGTTCTTTTGGCAGTCAGATTGATGTTCAGGGCGGCTTGTTTCATGGATCGAATTCTCACAACCAGGGCTTACGTCAAGCAAACAGATAGGGGAGTTATGCAGAGCTTCCATAAGCGTCTTCATCTGCGGGACTCAGGGCTGCAACATGCGCGCGGCGGGGTCCTCGTCAGCCAACACCTGGGCGGCCCATGGCGTGAGTTTTTCAGTGTCCGAGCGCAAGATCTCCTGCTTGACGGCCAAAATCTGCGCCGGGTGCATGGAGAAACTGCGCAGCCCCATGCCCAGCAGCAAACGGGTCATGGTCACGTCGCCGGCCATTTCGCCGCACACACTCACCGGCTTGCCTTGCGCCTGGCACTCGGCAATCGTGTCAGCCACCAGCCGCAGCACCGCAGGGTGTGTGGGGTCATACAGGTGGGCCACCGACTCGTCCGCCCGGTCAATGGCCAAGGTGTACTGAATCAGGTCGTTGGTGCCAATCGACAAAAAGTCAAAATACTTCAGGAACAGCTTGATGGTGAGCGCCGCCGCCGGAATTTCAATCATGGCGCCAATCTTCACCTGACCATAGGCCACGCCCCGTTTGTCCAGCTCCACGCGAGCCCGCTCAAGCAAGGCCAGCGTGTGGCGAATTTCGTTGCCATGCACCAGCATCGGAATTAGTAAATTGATTTTTCCGTGCGCGGCGGCCCGCAAAATGGCCCGCAACTGGGTCCTGAACATGGCGGGATCAGCCAGGCACCAGCGAATGGCCCGCAGCCCCAACGCCGGATTCAGGTGTGCGTCTTCTTTGGCCGAGTTGTCCAGCGGCTTGTCCGCTCCCACGTCCACCGTGCGAATGGTCACCGGCAGGCCGTGCATGCCTTCAATGGCCCGGCGGTAGGCCTGGTATTGCTCCTCCTCATTGGGCAATTTTCCCTGGCGCCCCATGAACAAAAATTCGCTTCGAAACAGGCCCACACCAACGGCGCCAACCTTGACCGCGCCCACCGTATCCTCCGGCATTTCGATATTGGCCAGCAGGTCAATCTTTTGCCCGTCCAGCGTCACCGAGGGCGTGTGCAACAGGCGCGACAAACGCCCCCGGTCCAGCTCATGCTGACGCTGCTTGAACCCATACTCCGCCAAGATGATGGGCGAGGGGTCGACCACCACCACACCTGCGTCGCCGTCAATGATGACCCAGTCGTCCTGCCGCACCAGATGACTGCTCAGCCGGGCGCCGACCACTGCGGGAATATCCAGACTTCGCGCCACAATGGCCGTGTGAGAGGTCCTGCCACCCACATCGGTGATGAAGCCGGCAAACACGCTTTGTTTGAACTGCAACATATCCGCAGGCGACAAGTCGTGGGCCACCAGAATCAGGGGAACGTCCACCGTGTCGTCCAGCAACAGGTCTTGCTGAGAGCTGTTGCGCTGAGGCCGGCTCATCGGCTGCATGATGGGAGACGCAACGCCTTTCAAAGCGCGCAAGACCTTTTCCGTGATCTGCTCCAAGTCGGCCTTGCGCTCACGCAGGTACTCGTCTTCCATCTCGTCAAACTGGCGTGCCACCACCTCCAGCTGCGTGGTTAGCGCCCATTCGGCGTTGTAAAGACGATCGGTGATCCAGTGCTTGACACCCCCAATCAACTCCTCGTCTTCCAGCAGCATCAGGTGAACGTCCAGCAGCGCCGTCAACTCCTGAGGCGCCTCTTTGGCACTCATGTGCGCAATATTGGCCTGCAAGCGGTGCAATTCGTCCATGACCGCGTCACGTCCCGCGCGAACCCGGTCAATTTCAGCCTTAACCTGGTCTGCCGAAATGAAATAGTGGGCCACATCCACCCGACTTGAGGCCACCAACACCGCACGGCCAATGGCGATGCCGCGTGCGACCGGCAAACCATGTATGGAGAAAGTCACTCACCCTCTCCAAACTTGTCCCCGATCAGGGCCAGCAAAGCGGTCAAGGCCTCTTCCTCGCGCTCGCCGTCCACATCAATCACCACCGTGCTGCCCATGCCCGCGGCCAGCATCATGACGCCCATGATGCTTTTGGCATTCACGCGGCGCTCGCCTTTGGCCATCCAGACCTCACAGGGAAAACTGCCAGCCAGCTTGGTCAGCTTGGCAGACGCCCGGGCATGCAAACCCAGCTTATTGCTGATGGTCGTGCTTGTCTTGATCATTTGTCTTTCTTTGTTGATTTTGAGGCGCCGTCACAGCGACGGACATGATCCCCTGCGCGCCTCCCGCCAGAGAACGCGTGACCAGGGATTCCAGCGACTCATGGCGGTAGGTCATCGCCCGAAGCAGCATGGGCAAATTCACACCCGACACCAGCCTGGCGCCCACTCCGTCCACCAATTTCTGCGCCACGTTGCAAGGCGTGGCGCCAAACACGTCCGTCAAAACCAGCACGTGGCTGGCGCCGAGCAAGGCCATGGCCTGGCGTGCGCCGGCCAGCGACTCTTCCGGCGGGACGTTGGGCTGAACATCAACCACGCCTACAGCGTCCGCCCCGTCGGGGAACACATGCAACACGCACTGGCGTAGTGCACTGGCCAGAGGCGCATGAGCGATGATGAGAATGCCGTTGTTCATTATGGAGACTTTGGATGGCAGTGGCCCGGACTTGTTTTGCCGTTCAACTCTCTATCCCTGTTTGACGCGATTATGGCTGCTTACGGGTCAAGTTCCAGCTCGCCGGGTCAAGGACGACGACGGTCTACTCGATCTGAATGCCGTCGAAATAATCTTGGGCCACTTTATCAACATCACCATCTGCATACACGGCAACTTGGTAGAGCGCCCCGCCGGCGGCAAACCAGGCCGCCCGCATCGCCACCGGCGACCCGTCCGTCCGTTGACCAGTGGTGCGAATTTGCGTCGGCGCCAGACTCGCACCAGCCTTTTTCAAATCAAATGGCTCCGCCTCGGCAGGCACCCCTTGCATGCTGGCCAACGTGCCCGCTTGCCAGAGCCCGCGCAGCGCGTCGGCGTCGATCGAGCCGTCCAGAGTCACATAGGCCAAGGTGAACATGGCACCACCCGCCTCGCAGCCCATCATGGTCATTTTCACAACATGTGCCCCCAAAGGAATCGACTGGACCCCCTGGTCGGGTCGGCAGGGAAACAGCGCGACCAAAGGGGCGCCTTCGGGGCGTAACTCGCGCCAGTTCAATGCCGGGCTGCACCCCAACAAAAGCATGGCCAATACGCTTGCCATGACAACACATCGTCGCTGCACCATGGCGTCAGCTCAACGCACCAAAGACTTTTTTCAGCACTGAACTGCCGGTACCGACCGGGTCTTGTCGGATTTTCTGCTCTTCTTCCCCAATCATCAGGTACAGGCCATCGAGTGATTTTCCGGTGACATAAGTCTCAATATTGGCGTCCTCTTTCTTTAGCAGCCCCAGGTCCGCAGCTTTGCCTGCCACCTGGTTGTACTTGTCCGCCATGCCCACTTTGGCTGTGGCTTGGGTGACCACCGGCAAGAACTTGATTGCCAAGGGTGCCCGGGTTTTTTCGGCAAAGAAGCTCGTGACCGAAGTCTCGCCACCGTCCAGAATGTTTTTGGCATCGCTAACGCTCATGGATTTAACCGCGCTCACCAGCAGGTTTTTGGCCATGGGAACGGCGGACTCAGCGGCTTGATTCATGGCCGTGACCAACTCATCGACCCGACCGCCCTGGCCCAACATGGACAGGAACTTGGCCGCATCGTCCAGATAGCCGGGCAAAGGAATTCGAACTTTTTCGTTATTCAGGAATCCACCAGGCCTGCCCAGCAGATTGACGGCGGCCAGCGCCCCTCTCTCCAGTGCCACTTTGAGACCCTGTGACGCCTCCGCTTGCGTGAGATCTCCCAGTGTGAGTGCATGGGCTCGTTGGTGCGCCATCAAAATGACGGCGGCCATCATGGGCAATGGAATGGAACTAAACTGACGACGATTCACGGTGGACCCCTCTTATGAAGAAAACAATTTACCTGGCCGTATTGGCCGGCGCTTTGGCGGTTGGTGGCACCGCCTATGTGCTTTCCAGCACTCCACTGGCGCCACCCAGCTCGTTTGTGATGCTTGACGGCTCCAAGAAAGATACCTCAAGCTTTAAGGGGAAAGTCACCCTGGTCAACTTCTGGGCCACCAGTTGTGTGACTTGCGTCGCGGAAATGCCCCGCATTACTTCTACTTACGAGAAATATGCACCCAAGGGATTTGACACCATCGCGGTGGCGATGAGCTACGACCCCCCCAGTTATGTCGTAAATTTCGCCGAAACTCGGGCGCTCCCCTTTAGCGTGGCCATCGACAACACGGGTGCCGTTGCCAAGGCCTGGGGCGAAGTCAAACTGACACCCACAACGTTCATCGTGAACAAGCGGGGTGAAATTGTCAAACGCTATGTTGGCGAACCCAATTTTGCAGAACTCCACAAGCTGATTGAGGAGTTGTTGGCTGAGGCCTGAACTTGTCCACCTCTAGCAGGGCCTTCTGACCCAGCCATAGGCCCCTTGTGACGGCGTTTTCTCTCAGATGCCCGTCGCCGCCCCAATATACTGACCTGCTGTGGCCTGAGGTCGCAGCGCAAATGGCAAGTGGGCCAGTTGGGTCAGCCTGTATTTGTAGCGGCGCCCGCCATCGCATTTCGGCGCCATCGAAATTTGACGGGGTTGGGAGGCCCATTTCATGACGAAACACAACAAAATTCTGGTAACAGGCGGCGCGGGCTACATTGGCAGCCACACCTGTTTGGCGCTGTTGCAAGCTGGTTATCGCGTGACAGTGTTGGACAACTACTGCAATAGCAAGCCCGAGGCGCTGAACCGGGTAGAAAAGCTGGCCGGGAAAACACTGACTCGGGTGAAAGGCGATGTACGTGACCGCGCTGCGCTAGAAGACGCGCTGCGCCAAAGTGGCGCCACCGTGGTGATTCATTTCGCCGGACTGAAGGCGGTAGGCGAGTCAGGTGAGATGCCATTGAGCTATTACGACAACAACGTGGTGGGCACACTGCGCCTGCTGGAGGCCATGCAAGTGTGTGGTGTGAAGTCGATGGTGTTCAGTTCGTCAGCCACGGTGTATGGCACACCTCAGCGCCTGCCGCTGACGGAGGACCATCCACTCTCGGCCACCAACCCTTACGGGCGCACCAAGCTGGTGGTGGAAGACATGCTGCGCGACGCGTTTGCTGCCAACGCCGATTGGCGTTTTGGCATTCTGCGCTACTTCAATCCCGTGGGTGCCCACGAGAGCGGCCAGATGGGGGAAGACCCGCAGGGGGTACCGAATAACCTGCTGCCCTTTGTGGCACAGGTGGCAGTGGGTCGACGCGAGCATTTGAACGTATGGGGCAGCGACTACGACACGCCCGATGGCACAGGAGTGCGCGACTACATCCACGTGGTGGACTTGGCATTGGGCCATTTGCGCGCACTGGAAGCACTGGGTAACGCCGAGCGTGGCTTGTGCAGGGCTGTCAATCTGGGCACCGGCGTGGGCTACAGCGTGATGGACATGGTGCGGGCCTTTGAGCAAGCCAGTGGACAGCCGGTGCCGTGCAAGGTGCAGGCCCGACGCCCCGGTGACGTGGCGGCTTGCTACGCCGACCCGGCCTTTGCCAAACAGTTTTTAGACTGGGAAGCGACACGCGACCTGCCCACCATGTGCGGGGACGCTTGGCGCTGGCAGCGGCAGAACCCCCAGGGATACGAAAGTTAAATCCGGACCGAGACCGCTGCACCGCTTCACGGTACGAGGAGTGGCAATAAATCACATGAATGCCGATCGGCAAGCAGGAAGGAACCAATGACTAAAGGCATGATCTTGGCAGCCGGGCAAGGCACGCGGGTCCGCCCGTTGACGCGCGACTTACCCAAACCCATGGTTCCCATTTTGGGCAAACCAGTGATGGAATACCTGATCGAGCAAATGGCCCGCTACGGCGTGCGCGAGATCATGGTGAACGTGGCCTACCACCACCGAAAAATTGAACACTATTTCGGCGACGGCAGCCGCTGGGGTGTTGAGATCGGGTATTCCTACGAAGGCATTCTGGACCATGGCGACGTCATCCCGAAGCCACGCGGATCAGCCGGCGGCATGCGCCATATCCAGGACTTTTCTGGTTTTTTTGACGAGACCACCCTTGTGGTCTGCGGCGACGCACTGGTGGACCTGGATATTGGCGCGGCAGTGGCCGAACACAAGGAGAAAGAAGCGGTAGCCAGCGTGGTGGCGCTAGATGTAGAGCGCGACCAAGTCAAGTATTACGGCATTGTTGTCCCCGACCCAGTCGGACGTGTCTGCTCATTTCAGGAGAAGCCAAATCCCGACGCTGCCCGCTCAACCCTTGCTAGTACAGGGATTTACCTTATGGAGCCAAGCGTCATTGACCTGATTCCCCCTGGGCAGACCTTTGACATTGGTTCGCAATTATTCCCTTTGCTGGTGGAGAAAAACCTCCCCTTTTATGTATAGAACCGAATATTCAATTGGATCGATATTGGCCGGGTGAGTGACTACTGGACCGTGCTTCAACGAGTGCTGCGGGGAGAGGTCGCCAACATGGATATACCCGGCCGTGAAGTGCGCTCCGGTGTTTGGGTGGGCTTAAACACGCGAGTCGACTGGGACCATGTGGAGGTCGAAGGGCCGGTGTATATTGGCTCGAGCGTAAAAATTGAACCCGGCGCTCGTATCATCGGCCCAACTTGGATCGGCCACGGCAGCCACGTTCGAGCGGGGGCGACTGTCGAGCGAAGCGTGCTGTTTGACTACACCCGCATTGGCGAGGGGATGAAATTCACCGACATGATTGTTTCACCCGAGTATTGCGTGCACAACAAGGGCGAGACCTTTTACCGGGGTGACGATCATTGCGACTTGCGCTGGAGCGACGCTCGGGGCTAGTTTATAGCGTCAAGACTGTCCATCGGAGACGAGAACAGCCCGTTGTGTGCAGCCATGCTCCCAACGGGGGCCTCTCGCGCATCCACAACACGTCACAAACCGCTTCAACAACTCCAAAGCGTTTAGAGGAGTGTGAACACGCCTCCCAACTCACTCCTTGCGGAAGGCATCGTGGCAGGTTTTGCAACTGCCGCCGGTGGCGTTGACAGCGGCTTTGATGCTGTCGAGGTTGCCGGTTTTGGCAGCAGCGGACAGTTTTACCATTTCGGCTTGCATCTTTTCAGCGTATTCGTCAAACTTGGCGCGCTCTTTCCAGATCTCTGGCTTGGCACGGGTGTCCCCTTTGTCGGTGCCTTCTCCAAACGCCGTCCACGGCAGACGGCTGACATATTCGGCCACGGCGGCGCTGTCGGCGGCCACTTTGGCATCAAACGGAATCTTGCCCCCGGCCATGCCAGCGACACGCCCAAAATTTTGCTGCATGACAAACAAGGCACTCTTGCGGTACTTGACAGCGTCTTCGGCCTTGGCAAACTGTGCGTGAGCGGGGCCGTAGGCGGCAACGGCGGCAATGAGAACAAGTGACAAGATAGGCTTCATCAGAACTCCTTGGTAACAGGGTATTTAAACTAGCGAAATTAGTGTACTGAAAAGTCAATTTTTGTGCAGCGCTTGCTTACCCTATGGCGGCCGCGCGAAACAAGGAAGCCTTCGTTGGTATTCTCTATTCACGTCAAAGCGGAGATTCAACATGAGCAGCAAGGTTAGGGTTTGGGATTTGCCGTCACGGATTTTTCACTGGCTATTGGCGTCCTCTGTGATTGGCTTGGTCGTTACTGCCAACGTGGGCGGCGCGGCAATGGAGTGGCATTTCCGCCTGGGGTATACCGTGCTGAGCTTGCTGCTGTTTCGACTGGTTTGGGGCCTGGTGGGTGGGCGTTGGTCGAGGTTTTCGTCGTTTTTGTATTCACCGGCCACGCTCTGGCGTTACATGACCGGGCGAGGCCGCCCCGAGCACTCCATCGGCCACAACCCCATGGGTGCGCTGTCGGTGTACGCCATGTTGGTGTTTTTGCTGCTGCAAGTGGGCGCCGGCCTGTTCAGCGACGACGAGATCTCTGCCTACGGTCCGTTGGGCAAGTTTGTGTCAAACGAGACGGTGGTGAGCGCCACGTTCTATCACACCAACGTGGGGAAATTTATTCTTCTGGCGCTGATTGCGATCCACTTGATTGCCATTGTTTACTACGTGTTCAAAAAGAAAAACAACCTGGTTCGCCCCATGCTGTCCGGCGACAAAGCCACAGATGTGCTGGTGCCACCGTCGCGCGACGACGGCGCGTCGCGCTTGCTGGCGCTTGCCATTTATGCGATGTGCGCGTCTCTTGTGGCGGCAATGGTTAAGCTAGCGTCTTAGGCCTGCTCAAGGCCCGGCCGGAAATCGTTTTGGAAGCTACTTTCTGGTGAACACTCACACACTTGTCATCGCGCCACCGGCCTTTCCTGATGACCTGATCGCGCTTCAGTCACTCTTTCAAGACTATGCGACCCGCCTAGGTGTGGACCTTTGTTTTCAGAACTTTGAAGCGGAGATGGCAGGCCTGCCCGGCGAATACGCCGAGCCACGGGGGGCGCTGTTGATAGCAACGGTAGACGGCGTGACAGCGGGTTGCTGTGCCTTGCGGCCGCTGGACAGCGTGGACTACGCGAATGCGTGTGAGATGAAACGTTTGTTTGTACGCCCTGAATTCAGGCGTCTGGGCTTGGGGCGGCAACTGGCAGAGGAAATCATGGAGCTGGCCCGCATGGCCGACTATGACTGCTTGTTGCTCGATACCCTGAATGACATGGAAACAGCGCGGGCGCTTTACCAGGAGCTGGGGTTTGAGGAAATTCCACCTTATTACTTCAACCCGATTGAAGGTGCACACTATTTGAAGGTGCAGCTCTAGGCAGAGCCGCAGTAGACGGCACAGCCTAGAGCAGGGGTGGCTTAGCCCTTGGCTTGTTCCAGCAGCGTGGCTGCGTCACTGACCTCGAACTTGCCGGGGCCTTCAATGTTCAATGTCACAACCTTGCCGTCTTTGACGAGCATGGAGTAGCGATTGCTGCGCAGGCCAAGGCCCTTGCCAGTCAAATCAAGTGTCAGGCCGGTAGCTTTGGTGAAGGTGGCATCACCATCAGCCAACATGCGAACTTTGCCATTGGCGCCAAGTTCACGCGCCCAGGCGCCCATGACGAAGGCGTCGTTCACGCTGATGCACCAGATTTCGTCAACGCCAGCGGCGGTCAACTCTGCCAAGGTCTGGATGTACCCAGGCACGTGCTGAGCCGAACAAGTGGGCGTGAACGCACCTGGCAGGGCAAACAGGGCAATGGTTTTGCCCGCACTGGCAGCGGCCACGGCCACTGGGTTGGGGCCCATACTGCAGCCCTCACCAGCAACTTCAACAAATTCCATCAATGTGGTTGCGGGCAGGCTATCGCCGACTTTGATCATCTACTTCTCCAATATGAATGATTTGATTGCACAAACAGAAACGGCTCACATTGTGAGCCGTTTTTGAATGACAGGTGGTATGTCGCCGCTAAAGGCTTAAACCAGCGCTGCCTTTTGAACCAAACGGGTTGCTACCCAGTTTTTGGTTTTGGAAATAGGGCGGCTCTCAGTGATCTCGATGACATCACCAACTTTGAACTCACCTTTTTCATCATGAGCGTGGTATTTACTGGAACGACCAATAATTTTCCCGTAAAGCTCGTGCTTCACGCGGCGCTCAATCAGAACTGTCACTGTTTTCGCCCGCTTGTCGCTGACAACCTTGCCAACCAAGGTGCGCTTGAGGGATGTTTTAGCTTCCGTCATATGTGCTCCTTATTTGGCGGATTTTTCAGCGCTTTGCGTCTCGACAAGAATAGTCTTGGCGCGAGCAATATCACGGCGCGCAGTGCGCAATGTAGCGGTGTTGTTAAGTTGCTGCGTAGCTTTTTGCATACGGAGGCCAAAATGTGCTTTTTGCAAAGCTTTGACTTCTGCCTGCAATCCGGCAACGTCTTTTTGGCGCAATTCAGTAGTTTTCATATCATGTGCTCCTGATTACTGACCAATCATTCGTGCGACAAAAGTGGTGCGCAAAGGCAGTTTGGCAGCTGCCAAACGAAACGCTTCACGGGCCAACTCTTCTGAAACACCAACGATTTCAAAAACGATCTTACCGGGCTGAATCTCAGCAACGTAGTACTCGGGGTTACCTTTACCGTTACCCATACGAACCTCTGCAGGTTTCTGGGAAATTGGTTTGTCAGGGAACACACGAATCCAGATGCGACCGCCACGTTTGACGTGACGAGAAATCGCGCGGCGAGCCGCTTCGATTTGACGCGCTGTCAAACGACCACGATCAGTACACTTCAGACCGAAATCACCAAATGCCACTGAGCTGCCTCGAGTAGCGATACCGGTGTTACGGCCCTTTTGCTCTTTGCGGTATTTCCGGCGAGCGGGTTGCAACATAATTATTCTCCTTTTCCGTCAGCTGCTGCAGCTGGCGCGGCTACCTTGCGGACGCGCTGAACGGTGGGTTTCGTAGCGTCGGCTCCGCGAGCCTCAGCAGGTTTGTCGCTGCCATCGGCAGGGGCCGCGTTGGAGCCGGCTGGACGACGCGCACCGCGGGGAGCGGGACGGTCAGAACCAGGACGGGCATCACGACGTGGACCACGTGGACGACGCTCATCATCAGCGCGGGTTTCAACGGCGGCCGGCAGGTCGTTACGACCCAACGTGTCACCTTTGTAGACCCAAACCTTGACACCAATGATGCCGTAAGTTGTGCTGGCTTCGGATGTACCGTAGTCGATATCAGCGCGCAGTGTGTGAAGTGGCACGCGACCTTCGCGGTACCACTCGCAACGAGCGATCTCAATACCGTTCAAGCGACCCGACGACATGATCTTGATGCCGAGGGCACCCAGACGCATGGCGTTTTGCATGGCGCGCTTCATGGCACGGCGGAACATGATCCGCTTTTCCAATTGCTGCGTAATGCTGTCAGCGATCAGCTTGGCATCGATCTCGGGCTTGCGCACTTCTTCGATGTTCACGGCGACCGGAACGCCCAATTGGCGACCCAGTTCACGCTTCAAGTTCTCGATGTCTTCGCCTTTTTTGCCGATCACAACGCCCGGACGAGCCGAGAAAATTGTGATACGGGCGTTCTTGGCAGGACGCTCGATCAGAACGCGCGAAACCGATGCGTTCTTGAGTTTGGCTTTCAGGTACTCGCGCACCTTGATGTCTTCGGCCAGCATGCCCGCGAAATCGCGGTCGCTTGCGTACCAACGTGAAGACCAGTTACGGCTGATCGACAAGCGAAAGCCGGTAGGGTGGATTTTTTGTCCCATATCTTCCTGGCCTCTTTCAGTTACCAACCGTCACGTACACATGGCACGTGGGTTTTCTGATTTGATTGCCGCGACCTTTGGCGCGGGCCGTGAAGCGCCGGAGCGAAGCACCTTGCTCGACGAAAATCGAAGTGATCTTCAATTCGTCGATGTCAGCGCCGTCATTATGCTCAGCGTTGGCAATAGCGGACTCCAGAACCTTCTTGATGATCACAGCAGCTTTTTTCTGCGTGAACTGCAATATGTTCAAGGCTTGATCCACCTTCTTGCCGCGGATCAAGTCCGCGACCAAACGGCCTTTATCGACCGACAAACGAACGCCACGAAGGGTTGCACGTGTTTCCATGGTCACCTCCTTATTTTCTTTGGACTTTTTTGTCCGCTGGGTGACCCTTGAAAGTACGGGTGAGCGCGAACTCTCCCAACTTGTGGCCAACCATTTGATCAGTGATAAAGACCGGCACGTGCTGTTTGCCGTTGTGCACCGCGATGGTCAAGCCGATGAAATCGGGCAAGATCATTGAGCGACGCGACCAAGTCTTGATCGGCTTTTTGTCTTTATTGGCAACGGCCTTCTCGGCTTTAGCTACCAAATGATGGTCGACAAAGGGACCTTTTTTGAGAGAACGAGTCATTTACCTACCCCTTACTTCTTGCGACGCGACACGATCATGACCTGCGTGCGCTTGTTGTTGCGGGTGCGGTAACCCTTGGTCAAATTACCCCAAGGATCGACTGGGTGACGGCCTTCGCCTGTCTTACCTTCGCCACCACCGTGCGGGTGATCAACCGGGTTCATGACAACACCGCGGACGGTCGGGCGAATGCCTTTCCAGCGAGTTGCACCAGCTTTACCCAGACGACGCAGGCTGTGCTCTTCGTTAGCGACTTGACCCAAAGTAGCGCGGCATTCGATGTGGATCTTGCGAACCTCACCAGAACGCATACGAACTTGAGCGTAGATACCTTCACGAGCCAACAGCGTAGCGGAGGTGCCAGCGGAGCGAACGATTTGCGCGCCTTTGCCGATTTGCAACTCAATGCAATGCACGATGGAGCCGACCGGGATATTGCGGATTGGCAATGTATTGCCAACACGAATAGGAGCCTCAGCGCCGCTCATGATGGATGCACCAACTTCAAGGCCACGGGGGGCGATGATGTAAGCACGCTCACCATCTGCATAGCAAATCAGGGCGATGTGCGCTGAGCGGTTAGGGTCATACTCGATACGCTCGACCTTGGCTGGAATTCCATCCTTGGTACGACGAAAGTCAACAACACGATAGTGATGTTTGTGACCACCACCTTTGTGGCGAGTCGTAATGTGACCGTTGTTATTGCGACCAGCGTGTTGGAACTGTGGCTCCAACAACGGTGCATAGGGCTCACCCTTGTGCAGATGGTCACGCGAAATCTTCACCATGCCACGACGGCCTGGTGAGGTTGGTTTCATTTTGATAACAGCCATGATTACGCAGCCTCCCCACCAAGGTTCAGCTCTTGACCAGGCTTCAGTGTCACGTAGGCTTTGCGAACGTTGTCGCGACGGCCAACAGACTTACCAAAGCGCTTGGTTTTGCCCTTTGTGTTCACCACAGAGACGCCTTTAACCTCAACTTTGAACATCAATTCCACAGAGGCCTTGATTTCATATTTGGTTGCGTCTTGCAGCACCTTGAAGGTGACGACATTGCTCTTCTCAGCGACCATCGTTGCCTTTTCAGACACGATAGGACCGACCAGAACCTGCATCAAACGACCTTCGTCAAATTTGCTTGTATTTGGTCCGTGGCTCATGCAAACATCTCCTTGAGTTTGTCCATTGCAGCCTTGGTCACAAGCACTTTACGGTAATGAACCAGTGAAACTGGATCAGCGTAACGTGGCTCAACGACCAGAACATTCACGAGGTTGCGGGATGCGAGGTACAGATTCTCATCAACCTCATCCGCAATCACCATCACGGATTCCAGATTCATCGCTTTGAATTTGGCTGCCAATGTTTTGGTTTTAGGGGACTCGACATTCAACGAATCAACCACCGCCAGACGGCCTTCGCGCGCCAACTGCGAGAAAATGGCGGCCATACCGGCGCGATACATTTTCTTGTTGATTTTCTGCGTGAAGTTTTCGTCAGGCATGTTCGGGAAAATACGACCGCCTCCACGCCACAAAGGCGAGGACGTCATACCGGCGCGAGCGCGACCAGTTCCTTTTTGCTTGAACGGCTTCTTGGTCGAGTGCTTGACTTGTTCGCGGTCTTTTTGAGCGCGAGTGCCTTGACGGGCGTTAGCCTGAAAAGCAACAACAATCTGGTGAACCAGATCTTCGTTGTAAGCACGGCCAAAAACGGCTTCCGACGCTTCAAATTTCGAGGTCGATTGACCTTGTTCATTCAGGAGATCGATCTGCATCAATTCGCTCCTTTTTCATCAGCGTTTTTTGCTTTGACTTTGACGGCAGGCAGCACGGTAACGAAACCGCCAGCCGAACCAGGAATAGCACCTTTGATCATCAGCAATTGACGAGCTTCGTCGATGCGGATGACATCCAGGTTTTGCGTCGTCACGAGATCAACACCGAGGTGACCAGTCATGCGTTTACCAGGAAACACGCGACCAGGATCTTGCGCCATACCAATGGAACCAGGCACATTGTGCGAACGGCTGTTACCGTGCGATGCGCGCTGTGATTTCATGTGGTGACGTTTGATGGTTCCAGCGAAGCCTTTACCAATGGTGGTGCCTTGGACATCCACTTTTTGGCCCACTGCGAATACGGCAGCGACAGGAACTGATCCGCCGGCTTGGTATTGAGCAGCAGCATCAGCTGTTACACGGAACTCTTGAATGATTTCACCAGCCTCAACACCTGCTTTTGCAAGGTGTCCAGCGATTGGCTTGGTAACGCGAGAAGCTTTCCGCGCGCCAAATGTCACCTGCAAGGCGACATAGCCATCATTCTCTTGGGTTTTAACCTGGGTCACGCGGTTGTTGGAAACATCTACTACCGTGACGGGAATCGCATCCCCTTCGTCGGTAAATAGGCGCATCATGCCAACCTTGCGCCCCAGCAACCCTAAGCGATTGCTAAGACTCATTTTTTTCTCCGTAACTTCCACCATTGCGACTGCAATTGGCCACAATGTTTTTGACATGGAAGACTGTTAATAAAACTCTGTTGAAATTGCGCAGCAACCCCAACAGAGCCGTTGAGTATATAACCAACTAAACTTTTCAGCAAGTTGGCCTCTACACGAACTCTCAAAAATCCATTGCTTGCGCAATGACTTCGTTGTTTTACTGCAGCTTGATCTCGACGTCCACACCTGCGGGCAGGTCCAGCTTCATCAAGGCATCTACAGTTTTGTCTGTTGGATCAACAATGTCCATCAGACGCTGGTGCGTGCGAATTTCAAACTGATCACGACTGGTTTTGTTGACGTGCGGTGAACGCAGAATGTCAAAGCGCTTCATGCGTGTTGGCAAAGGAACTGGTCCTTTGACAATCGCGCCGGTGCGCTTGGCGGTGTCAACAATTTCAGCGGCCGACTGGTCGATCAACTTGTAGTCGAACGCTTTCAGGCGAATACGAATTTTTTGCTTGTTAGCCATGGTAATTCCTTTGTTCTTTGCGAATTACGCGATGATCTTGGCAACCACGCCGGCGCCAACAGTCTTGCCGCCTTCGCGAATAGCGAAGCGCAAGCCTTCTTCCATGGCGATCGGGTTGATCAACTTCACAGTGATCGACACGTTATCGCCAGGCATCACCATCTCTTTGCCTTCTGGCAACTCGATCGCACCGGTCACGTCCGTGGTACGGAAGTAGAACTGGGGGCGGTAGTTGTTGAAGAAAGGTGTGTGACGACCGCCTTCATCTTTGGACAAGACATAGATCTCGCCAGTGAAATGAGTGTGGGGCTTGATCGAACCTGGCTTGCACAGCACTTGGCCGCGCTGCACGTCTTCACGCTTGGTGCCACGCAACAAGATACCAACGTTGTCACCTGCTTGACCTTGGTCGAGCAATTTGCGGAACATTTCCACGCCGGTGCAAGTTGTCTTCTGTGTATCAGAGATACCAACGATTTCGATCTCTTCGCCGACTTTGACGATACCGCGCTCGATACGACCGGTCACCACGGTGCCACGTCCAGAGATAGAGAACACGTCTTCCACTGGCATCAGGAACGCGCCGTCAACAGCACGCTCTGGCAGGGGAATGTAGGTGTCCAGTGCATCGGCCAATTTCATGATGGCTTCTTCACCCAAGACACCCTTGTCGCCTTCCATGGCGAGTTTGGCGGAGCCGTGAATGATCGGTGTGTCATCACCAGGGAAATCGTACTTGTCGAGCAACTCGCGAACTTCCATCTCGACGAGCTCGAGCAACTCGGCATCGTCCACCATGTCGCACTTGTTCAGGAACACGATGATGTAAGGCACGCCAACCTGGCGAGCCAACAAGATGTGCTCGCGGGTCTGAGGCATAGGGCCGTCAGCTGCGGAGCAGACCAGGATCGCGCCGTCCATCTGGGCAGCACCGGTGATCATGTTTTTCACATAGTCAGCGTGTCCTGGGCAGTCAACGTGTGCGTAGTGACGGTTAGCGGTCTCGTACTCCACGTGAGCGGTATTGATGGTAATACCGCGGGCCTTTTCTTCGGGTGCTGCATCAATTTGATCGTAGCCTTTGGCGGTGCCGCCAAATTTTGCCGCCAACACCGTGGTGATGGCCGCAGTCAGCGTGGTTTTGCCATGGTCAACGTGACCGATGGTGCCCACGTTGACGTGGGGCTTGGTACGCGCGAATTTTTCTTTTCCCATTTTCAATTCTCCAAAGAGCAAATTCCCGTGTAGAGGTTTAATGTTTGCACGATGTTGCTGGTTCGCCCCGCACGGGAACAGGGCGGCACACCGTCGCAGACAGCTTTAAATTATTTTGCGCGAGCAGCCATGATGGCTTCAGACACATTACGCGGAGCTTCCGAGTAGTGTTTGAATTCCATCGTGTAGGTTGCACGGCCTTGCGACATGGAGCGCAGGGTGGTCGAGTAACCAAACATTTCAGACAACGGCACTTCTGCCTTGATGGCTTTACCGCCACCAACCATGTCTTCCATGCCCTGGACCATGCCGCGACGCGAGGACAAGTCGCCCATCACGTTGCCAGCGTAGTCTTCTGGGGTTTCCACTTCGACAGCCATCATGGGCTCCAGAATCACGGGGTTTGCTTTGCGGCAGCCTTCCTTGAATCCGAAAATGGCAGCCATCTTGAACGCGAGCTCGTTCGAGTCCACGTCATGGTATGAACCGAAATGCAGTGTCACCTTCACGTCAACGACGGGGTAACCAGCCAAAACGCCTTGAGTAACCGCTTCGTTGATGCCTTTTTCGACCGCAGGAATGTACTCGCGAGGAACCGTGCCACCCTTGATGGCGTCGACAAACTCAATACCTTTGCCTGGCTCATTGGGTTCGATCTTCAACACTACGTGGCCGTACTGGCCCTTACCACCGGATTGGCGCACAAACTTACCTTCGGCGTCTTCCACAGTTTTGCGAATTGTTTCGCGGTAAGACACTTGTGGCTTGCCAACGTTGGCCTCAACGCCAAACTCGCGCTTCATGCGGTCAACAATAATTTCCAAATGCAACTCGCCCATACCAGCGATCAGAGTCTGGCCAGATTCTTCGTCGGTCTTGACGCGGAACGAAGGATCTTCTTGAGCCAAACGCTGCAAGGCAATACCCATTTTTTCCTGGTCAACCTTGGTCTTGGGTTCCACGGCCTGTGTAATCACTGGCTCAGGGAACACCATGCGCTCCAACATGATGATCGCGCTTGGATCGCACAATGTCTCACCCGTAGTGACGTCTTTCAGGCCAACGCAAGCGGCGATGTCGCCAGCGCGAATTTCGCTGACTTCTTCGCGGTTGTTGGCGTGCATTTGCACGATACGCCCGATGCGCTCTTTCTTGCCGCGAATCGGGTTGTAAACGCTGTCACCCTTGTTCAAAACACCCGAGTAGACGCGAACGAAGGTCAGCTGACCTACAAACGGATCGGTCATCAGTTTGAATGCCAAAGCCGAGAATTTCTCGCTGTCGCTGGCTTGACGCACGACTGGATTTTCATCATCGTCCATGCCTTTGACGGGAGGAATGTCCACCGGTGAAGGCATGAATTCGATCACCGCGTCCAGCATACGCTGCACGCCTTTGTTCTTGAATGCCGAACCGCAGTACATGGGCTGAATCTCGCTGGCGATCGTACGGGTACGGATGCCGAGTTTGATTTCGTCTTCCGTCAAGTCGCCTTCTTCAAGGTACTTGTTCATGAACTCTTCAGAGGCTTCGGCAGCAGCCTCGACCATCTTTTCACGCCATTCCTTGGCCACTTCCACCAATTCGGCTGGAATTTCTTTGTAGTCAAACAACATGCCCTGAGACGCTTCGTCCCAGATGATGGCCTTCATTTTGATCAAGTCAACCACGCCGGTGAAGTTTTCTTCAGCGCCGATTGGGATCACCATGGGAACAGGGCTGGCCTTCAGGCGCAGTTTCATCTGGTCCACGACTTTGAAGAAGTTGGCACCGGTACGGTCCATCTTGTTGACAAAGGCCAAACGTGGCACTTTGTATTTGTTAGCCTGACGCCAAACGGTTTCCGACTGGGGCTGCACGCCGCCCACAGCGCAGTAGACCATGCAAGCGCCGTCCAACACCCGCATCGAACGCTCAACCTCAATCGTGAAGTCAACGTGTCCGGGGGTGTCAATGATGTTGATGCGGTGCTCAGGCAAGGACTTATCCATACCCTTCCAGAAGCAAGTTGTGGCAGCAGAAGTGATCGTGATGCCACGCTCTTGCTCTTGCTCCATCCAGTCCATGGTGGCAGCGCCGTCATGAACCTCACCAATTTTGTGGTTCACACCAGTGTAAAAAAGGACGCGCTCGGTAGTGGTGGTTTTACCAGCGTCAATGTGAGCCGAAATACCGATGTTGCGGTAGCGCTCAATGGGGGTATGGCGAGCCATGATGGATCCTTGGTTGATCTGTATCTTCGAATGCGCTACCCGCAACAACGCGGCGCAGCGAGCGACTTTCACGTGATTTGCAAGCTACAAAGGCGCGCATAAAGCGCGCCCCAGATTGCATGCAGCCGAGAAAGCCGCGCAATAACCGTTTTAGAAACGGAAGTGAGAGAAGGCCTTGTTGGCTTCTGCCATGCGGTGAACTTCGTCACGCTTTTTCATTGCGCCGCCACGGCCTTCGGTGGCTTCCATCAACTCATTTGCCAAGCGAAGGGCCATGGATTTTTCGCCGCGCTTGCGTGCAGCTTCTTTAATCCAGCGCATGGACAAAGCCAAGCGACGAACGGGACGGACTTCAACTGGCACTTGGTAGTTGGCACCACCGACACGGCGGGACTTCACCTCAACCATAGGCTTGACGTTGTTGATGGCCATTGTGAAGGCTTCAACGGGGTCTTTACCTGGGTTCTTCTTCTCGATCTGCTCCAGCGCGCCATAAATGATGCGCTCAGCGACTGCTTTTTTGCCGCCTTCCATGATCACGTTCATGAATTTGGACAACTCGACATTGCCGAACTTTGGATCCGGCAGGATTTCACGTTTAGGGACTTCGCGACGACGTGGCATTATTTCACCTCTTATTTGCTTCAGTTGGCATCTTGGCAGACACCGCAAAAACCATTTTGGTTTTTACTTACTCGACCCAACAGCGGGTCACTACGCCGAATCACCGCGCCACGCGGGAAACAGCACCATGTTTTTTCAGACCAAGCGTTAGCTTATTTGGCCTTTGGCTTCTTCGCACCGTACTTGGAGCGTGACTGCTTGCGATCTTTCACGCCTTGCAAGTCGAGCGAACCGCGCACGATGTGATAACGAACACCTGGCAAATCCTTGACACGACCACCACGCACGAGCACAACCGAGTGCTCCTGCAGGTTGTGGCCTTCGCCGCCGATGTAGGAAATAACCTCAAACCCGTTGGTCAAGCGCACTTTGGCAACTTTACGCAGAGCCGAGTTTGGCTTTTTAGGTGTTGTGGTGTAAACACGGGTGCAAACACCACGGCGCTGCGGCGAATTTTCCATCGCAGGGCTTTTGGACTTGATCACTTCGACCTCGCGTCCATGGCGAACTAACTGATTAATGGTTGGCATTGAAAAACGTCCCTAAACGTTTGATAGCTATTTTCATAGCTAAGACTTAAATACTTCGAAAACGTGAATCCCTTCGGAAATTCCGAAAAGCACCCGACTATATCAGTCGAAGGGCAAACCCGCAACCCCTACGAAGTGCAAATGTGAATCCCCGTCCTCACTTACTTGATCCACAAGCGAATGGCATCCCAGGTACGGCCGATTAACCCCGCTTCTTCGACCATTTCCAGCGCGATCAACGGCACCTCTGCCAGGGGTTGATCTCCGTTGGTGATCTTGAGCACGCCAATCTGTTGTCCCTTTTTAATGGGGGCAACCAATGGATCAGGTCGAACCACTTGGGTTTTCACCTTTCCTGCGCTGCCGGCAGGAACGGCCACCACAATGGCGTGAGCTTGGCCCAGCTTGGCCACCGCGTCACGACCTTTCCATACCGGCGGCGAAACCACCGGTTGATTGGCATCAAATAGTTTCACGGCCTCAAACGCGGTGTAACCCCAGTTCAACAGTTTCTGGGATTCATTGGCCCGCGCATTTTCGCTGGAGGCCCCTAAAACGATAGACAGCAGTCTGCGACCGCCCACCGACTCAGGCGAGCCAGGCGCAGCACCAGGAGTTCCAAGACCAGGAAAGTCACGTTTGGCGGTCGCAATGAGGCAATATCCAGCTGCGTTGGTGTGCCCCGTTTTCAATCCATCAACTGACGGATCACGGTAAAGCAATAGATTTCGATTATTGTCATTGGCAGCCGGTGTTCCCGGGTATCGGTACTTTTTAATCGCGTAGTAGCCGACAAACGTTGGGAAATCCTGCATCAATCGGGTCGCCAACGTACTCAGGTCACGTGCTGTTGTGGTGTGACCCGCTTCTGTCAGTCCCTCGGGATTTTTAAAGCTGCTGGATTTCATGCCCAGCAATTTGGCCTGCTCATTCATCATCTGCACAAAGCGCTCAACGCTGCCGCCCACCCCTTCTGCCAGCGCGACCGTGGCGTCGTTGCCACTTTGAACAATCATTCCCTTGATGAGGTCTTCCACCGGAACCATCATTTTGGGGTCAATAAACATGCGCGACCCGGGCATTTTCCAGGCGCGCTCGCTCACGGGCAAGGTTTGCTGCAAATCCAGCTTTTTATTGCGAAGCGCATCAAACACCAGGTAAGCGGTCATCAGCTTGGTCAGCGATGCTGGCTCAACGGCCGAATCGATGTCTTTTTCTGCCAGAATCTGATTGGCCGTCACGTCGTACAACAGGTATGAGCGAGCTGCGATTTCGGGCGCCTGAGGCGTTTGGGCGACAGCCGCAAAGCAGACTGCCGCAGCTAGGGATAAGAGTATTTTTTTCATGCGTTAGTTAAGAAGCCCAGGCACGTTAGACGACCTGGGCGAAAGGTGTTAGACACCCAAAGAACATTCAACGGCCCAAGTGAGCAGGAGTCAGAAGACGCTCCACCACTTTGCCATTTTTCAAGTGCGATTCGACGATTTCGTCGATGTCATCATGATCGACATAGGAATACCACACCCCTTCAGGGTACACCACCGCGACCGGCCCGGCCGCGCAACGATCCAGACAACCCGCCTTATTGACGCGCACTTGCCCAGGCGCCGACAAGCCTGCCGCCTTGATCTGGGACTTGCACCGGTCAAATGCGGCTTGGGCGTTGTGCGTGGCACAGCACTCTTCGCCGGCTGTTCGCTCGTTCAAGCAGAAAAAGATATGTCGTTTGTAGTAACTTGCGCTCTGAGGAGGCGGCGCGTCGCTTGCTGATTCATCGTGTTTGATTTCTGTCATGCATAGATTCTAGGTTTTTGGCTCGCGCACCAGAATTCTGCGCATGACATACGCCAAAGCCGCATAGGGCCAAATCCATCCCAGCCATTGAGCCAATCCATGAAACCGTATGAATCGCCCCTGCTCCCACGCCGACAAGGTCTGGGCAAAGTAAGGGTTGGTTGGCATTTGGTTCAGCAAGCTCAGGTAAACCCCCAATGCCAGAACCAGAAGCGCCCCCGTGGCTCGGGGTGGCGCAGGCAGTGACATGAGGCCAATAACAAACGCCGTCATCAGGCCAGCTTTGGCGGGCAAACCAAACCATTCCCAAGCATGGACCGGGCCGTAACTCAAAGCGGCTGATAGCGCCGTGGTGCCGACTCCGACGGCCAAGACGACCCCCATGAAGAGCAATCGGCGACCAAAGGCCCGAATAATGCCAAAACCCAGCAAACAGGGAATAAGAAGTCCCAGCGTGACGGATATCCACTCCAACCCTGGCACGACAGGTGCCAACTCCACCTCACGTACGGGCAGCCAGGACAGAAACGGCGTATCGATCAAAACGTCAACCAGTGCTCCCTCAACCCGCTCCAACACCTGACCCAGGCCAAAAGGAACCACCGCAGGAAACAGCAGGGCGACCGGCCACAACGCCAGCAAGACCAAACCGCCCTGCGCTTCGGCAACAAACCAGCGGGCGCGAAAGCGGCTCCATCGATCGATAATCCCAAGTCTCTCCATCCCCCACGCCAACATTGCGCCTATCCAAGCCCCGATGACATTGAGACCCAAATCAACGTTGGAGGGCACACGGGAGGGGAGAAATCCCTGAAAGGACTCCATGGAGAAAGACAACAGGGCCGCCAAAGCTGTCGCCCCAGCCACAGCGATGCGCCCATGCCCGGTACGCAAAGCACTCAATGCCATAAGAAACCCAAGGGGACCGTAACCCAGCACGTTGGAGGCGACATCAAACCCGGTCCAGTACTTGGGCCAACCCGCTTCCATAAACGCCCAGGGGACGATCCCCTGATAGCGCCATTCGGAGAAGGGATACAGGCTGGCATAGACGATGAGGCCTGTGTAAACCAGCGCCAAGGGCCACGCCGAGGTCTTATGCATCTGGCGGTCGCGTTAAAACGGCTTGACCACGACCAACACGACAATGACCAGTAACAAAATCACGGGGATTTCGTTAAACCAGCGATACCAGACATGGCTGCGTGGCGGCTCGCCCTTTTGCCACTTCTTCAGCATGACGCTGCAGGCGTGGTGGTAGCCCAGCGCCAGAATCACAAAGAAGAGCTTGGCATGCAACCAGCCGTTGCCAGGGCCACGACCAAACCCGTAGTGAAGCCATAGGACCAGCCCCAAGGCGATCGCTGGCACGGCCAGAATCGTCATGAAGCGAAGCAATTTACCCGCCATGAGAAGTAAACGGTCCCGCTCGGCGACAGACCCGGCGGGCACCATCGCGAGATTGACAAAAATTCTTGGCAGATAAAAGAGTCCCGCGAACCAGCTGGCAACGAAGACGATGTGAAGTGATTTGACCCAGAGCATCGCTTCAGTTTAGGCCAAAAAAACCCCAGCACGAGGGCTGGGGTGGTAAGCCTATTTGCTGTCACACATCAAGGCCCCGCTCAGGGAGGAAAAGCGGGAGACAGCGAACTGTCTGCACGTAATTTAGCAAAAAACCCTGTCCACTTCAAGAAAAGGGCTAAAGTATTTTTCACAGCGATGACAAAAACCGTTCCACAAGTACACTTTTCAACATGACTATGCATGCTCCTTACCCCCTGGGTCGCCCTCGTCGCCTGCGTCGCGACGCTTTCACCCGCAATTTGGTGCGCGAAAACTCGCTGACCGCTCACGATTTGATTTACCCCGTTTTTGTTGTTGATGGACAACATCAACGGGTGGGCATTGCTTCCATGCCTGGGGTCGAGCGCCTGAGTTTGGACCTGTTGTTGCCCGTCGCAGAGGACTGCGTCAAGTTGGGTATTCCGGTCATGGCCCTGTTTCCGGTGGTGGACGGGGCATTAAAAACGCCTGACGGGCGAGAAGCTTTCAACCCGGACGGCTTGGTACCCCGCGTCGTGCGGGCGCTCAAGAAAGAGTTTCCGGATCTGGGTGTCATGACCGATGTGGCACTAGACCCCTTCACCACCCACGGACAAGATGGCCTGCCCGACCCCGACCCGGCCGAGAACGGCTACATCATGAATGAGGCCACCATTGAGGTGTTGGTGAAGCAAGCACTGACTCAAGCGCAAGCCGGCGTCGATATTGTGGCGCCCAGCGACATGATGGATGGCCGCATTGGCGCAATTCGGCAAGCGCTGGAAGCCAACAGTCTTATTCACACCCGCATCATGGCGTACAGCGCCAAATACGCCAGTGCCTTCTATGGCCCATTTCGCGACGCTGTGGGCTCCGCCGGCAACCTGGGAAAAAGCAACAAAAAGGTCTACCAAATGGACCCGGGCAACTCGGACGAGGCCTTGCGTGAGGTCGCCATGGATATTGCCGAAGGCGCAGACATGGTGATGGTCAAGCCCGGCATGCCTTATCTGGACGTGGTACGCCGGGTGAAGGACGAGTTCAAGGTGCCAACATTCGCCTACCAAGTCAGTGGCGAATACGCCATGCTCAAGGCGGCGGCTCAAAACGGGTGGCTGGACCATGATGCGGTGATGCTGGAAAGCCTGTTGGCCTTCAAGCGGGCAGGCGCCGACGGTGTGCTGAGCTACTTTGCCCGCGACGCGGCAAGACTGCTTCAAAAAGCATAGCTACTCTCGCGTGATTGACGGCGGTTACACGCCAATTTACTGCAAAAAATAGGCCTTCACGGTTCACAATGCGCATTTTCACCATCAACGGCCACCAAGTCGCCGAAGCCGACGATCTGGCCGTACTGCATGAGGTGCGGGTGCCTGAACAAGGCTTTGTCTGGATCGCCTGCGCCAGACACGAATTCGAGGCCAGTCAGGGTCAGATTCAAGCGGTCTTGCAGTCCTTGGCCGGCACCCAGTTGGTTGATTTGCACATCTCGGACCTACTCAATAAGCAGTTGCCATCGCGCTATGACTACACATCACTCTATGACGTGATGGTGTTTCGACGGCTGGCGGCGGGTTCAGCAGAGTCCGCCCCGGCGCCCCCCCCCAACGCCCCCGCCCGAGCGACCAAACGCAGCGGCCCGCCGATCTTGCGCCGCATTGACACCAGCCCGGTCGGTTTTGCGGTGTTCGACCATGTTTTGCTGACCGTGCACCCCACCGATTGCGCCGTGCGAGACGCCTACGCCGCCAAGTTGCTGACGGCGGCAGCTGCCCTCACCAGCCACGCCGGTGGTGCACGCATGCCCAGCGGCTCGGCGGACCTGATGCTGCGCATCATCAATCAGATGGTGGACGGTTTTCTGGAGTTGCGCCGGGAACTCACTCACCAGCTGGACCATTGGCAAACCGACTTATTGAACCCCAAGGCCCGCTTCAATAACTGGGGCGCCTTGCTGGATGCGCGCCTGTCACTGCACCAGCTGGACGAAATTTGTGAAGACCAGCGCGCCGCCTTGCAGGACTGGATTGAGGCCATCAAAACCTGGCCCGAAGCGGCCACGCCCGAGAGCCAACGCGAGCGCGACTTGCTTCAAGTTCGCAGCCGGGACGTGCTGGAGCACATTGAGCGGGTGGTTCACCACGTTCAGCGGCTGGAGCAAAGCGCCGAAACCGCGGTGCAGATGCATTTCAACGCACAAAGCCACCGCACCAACGAGATCATGCGAACACTCACCGTGCTCACGGCGGTTTTTTTGCCACTGAATTTGATCGCCGGCATTTTCGGCATGAACTTTGAATTCATCCCGCTGCTGCACCGCAGCAACGGGTTCTGGCTGGCCATGAGCCTGATGGCCAGCACCGGGCTGGGCCTACTGATTTACTTCTGGCGCAAACGCTACATTGAGCATTCGTCGCGGTGACGGGACCTCAGGGCGCCGGACGCTTCACGCCAAACAAGGCGGCCCCATTGGCCCATGCAATCTGCTGCGCCACATCAAAGGGCAGGTCGCCCAGCCAGGCTCGGTAAGTTTGCATGATGTCGTCGTAGGACTGCCAACGCTGATTGGCCCAGGTGTCTGAGCCCAACAAGAAGCGGGTGGGGTACTTGAGCAACAAGGCACGCCATGCCGGGCACAGGGCTTCGCCGCAGGTCAAGCCGGGGCGGTAGGACAACTCCCCCATCAAGCCCGGGTACTGCTTCAACAGTTGCTCCACCCGCTCGATCGGTGCGCCTTCAATGCCGGTGTGTGCCCAGATCAGCCGCACGTTTTTACCCTGACTAGGCGTTGCGGCCAACAACAAATCGATGGCGACATCATCCACGTGGGCCAACACGGCCAAACCCTGGGTGTCTGCCAGCGCCATGAGTCGCTGAGCCACCACACCCTTGGCGTCGGCACTGTTGTACAAGTGAAATCGCCCAGCCCGCGATAGGGGCCAGCGGCCGTGCCACGAGCCAACTCGGTCTGCACCATGGTGTAAATGGTCTCGTCCCGGAACCAGTTGGTGTAGTCCGCCCGGTTGCGGTACAGCCGCACAAAAGGCACAACCTGCACGCCAGCTTGTCGGGTCGCGTCCCGCGCCGCGGTCAGGGTCAACGTGCCGTCGTTAGGCCGGGAGTTGGCCACAATAGCCCGCACCCCATTACGCTGCATGCGCGCCAGCACATCGGCCGGGGGATGCGGCCCGTCTTGCCCGTTCCACGCCTCCTGGTTGTAATGAAGATGCGCATCAAACAGTGGACCACTGTAGGGAGCCGCGCTCGCCAGCCCCGAAAACGCTATACAAACTGTAGCAGCCTGCGCTCTATTTGAAAGGGCTACAGCCATCAAATGCTTAAAAAATGACGTCCACTTCATGTCATACCCTAGGTATTAAGTAACAAGCGCTACGATTGAATCCAAGTCCCGGTTTTACCGCACTTCCCCCATCCAGGCACCCACACCATGCATCAAGTTCTTTTAGTCACCGGTGGCTCGCGCGGCATTGGCGCAGCCACTGCCCTGCTGGCCGCTGAACGCGGCTATGCCGTCGCGGTCAATTACACCCACAACTCACTGGCCGCTGATGAAATGGTTCGGCTCATTCGGGCCGGCGGCGGACAAGCCATGGCAATTCAGGCCGATGTGGGTGTGGAAGCCGAGGTGCTAGCCCTGTTCAAGCGGATTGACGCCAAGCTGGGGCCGCTCACCGCCCTGGTCAACAACGCCGGTGTGGTGGATGTCGCCAGCCGGGTCGACGAAGTCACCACGGAGCGTCTGCGCCGGCTCTTTGACATCAACGTGCTGGGCAGCTTTCTGTGCGCCCGGGAAGCCATTTTGAGAATGAGCACCCGCCACGGTGGCGCCGGCGGCTGCATTGTCAACGTCTCCAGCGTCGCCGCTCGTTTGGGCGGTGCGGGCCAGTATGTCGACTATGCGGCCACCAAAGGCGCCATCGACACATTCACGATGGGATTGGCGCAGGAAGTGGCCAACGAGGGCATTCGTGTCAACGCGGTACGCCCCGGCATCATTGACACCGATATTCATGCCTCCGGCGGACAACCTGACCGCGCCGGCCGGCTGGTGCCTATGGTGCCCATGCAACGGGCGGGTTCAGCCAGGGAAGTGGCGCAGTCCATCGTGCGGTTGCTGTCAGAGCAGGCCAGCTACACCACAGGCGCCTTGGTCGACGTCGCTGGTCGCCGGTAGGCCAAACCGGCCCGTCTACTCGGCGCGCGCGGACACCTTCTGAAACGCACCTGACCATTCGCCGGCAATTTGCCATTGCCCGTCCATCTGGTCCAGCAACAATGTTTTGGGCTGCGCTTTTTCCTGGTAAGTGGGCGAGGTGTAGCCCTGCAGAAAATGAACGGCCATTTGCTGCTCGCCAACAGGCTCGGTGCGCAGCTCGCCGACCGCCACCTCAATTGAGGTGCGACTCGACAGGTTGTCGCGCCGCGCAGCCTCCCACTTCGCCCGGCTCTGTCCCTTGGGCGGGGTGAATGTCGGCCCATAACTGGCCAGATAAGTCTCCACATCGCGCTGCATCCATGCCTGGCGCCAGCGTTTCACCAAGCTGCGAGCCAGCATCTCCCGGTCTTCAACAGGGTCAGGCAAAGGTGTGGCAGCCGCGACCGGCTCCGTCGCCTCCGGTGCGGCCTGCGTCACCCGGACCGGCGGGTCGGCAGCCGGATGGGTGCCAGCATGGGCGCGATTCATGGCGGTTTCAATCAATTGGCGGCGCCCAAATGCTTTCGTGTCTGTCATAGCTGTCGTTCCACCCCGGGGCTCCGAGGTGACCTTTATCAATGATTGATTTAAAATTTTGCCAGTCCGTGGCGCCAGCCTTTGCAGCCCCGGACAGAGCGACGATGGTAGCGCCAGAACATAGGCCACAACACCAAATAAGGCAGGTCATGCCCTATCTCCTTAGAGTCTCGGTTTCTCTGACCGCACGCCATGGACCTCAAACCCCTCATCACTTTGCTGGCCATCGTCAACCCGCTGGCCATTGTTCCGTTCTTCATTCACTACACCCAGGACTTCAACCGGGCCCAGCGAAAACACACGATCTGGATGGCCTCGTTCAGCACTTTCGTGGTGATTGCGACTTGCGCCATCATGGGTCTGGACATTCTGAAGTTTTTCGGTATCTCGCTGGCCAGCTTCCAAGTCGGAGGCGGTTTGCTGCTGCTGACTGCCGCCTTGTCCATGCTGAATGCGCAACCCGCTGAGGCCAAGACCAACGAGGAAGAGCTCAACATTGCGGCCGCCCGGGCCAGCATTGCGGTGGTGCCCCTGACCATTCCCTTGCTCACCGGTCCGGCCAGCATGTCCACCGTGGTGATTTACGCCGCCAAAGCGACCAACTTTTGGCAACTGGCGACTTTGGTGGGCTATGGCGTCGTGATTGCGGTGGCCACCTTTGTCTGCTTTTCGTTGGCCAACCCCATCGCCCGCTTCCTGGGGAAAACCGGCATCAACGTCATGACCCGTCTGATGGGTTTGATTTTGGCCGCCCTCGCCGTCGAGGTCATGTCTGACGGACTGATTAAGCTGTTCCCGATTCTGGGCAAGTAACGCGCTCGGGCCTAGCAAGGGGCTACTGAATCCCCGCCTAGCGCTGCGTCGCTCGAATATAGGCCGTGATGTAGGCCACTTCGTCGGCATCCAGTCCAGCCACAGGCGGCATGTCGCCAAATCGCCAATGGTGGGCGCGTGCTCCATTTTTGACCGCCATTTGAAAAGCGGCATCGCCATGGTGCGATGGCTCATATACCTTGTGCAGGAATGGCGGGCCTTTGTCCGACCCCTGCAACATCGCCCCGTGACAACTCGCGCAGTTTTGAGAGTACAAAGGCCTTCCCAAGTTCGGATTGGGCATTAGCCCGGTACTTGGCGTTGGCATCGGGTGATCTTGCGCCTGAAGGGGCAAAGCGCTTGCGAGTAACAGTGCCAAGGCAAGGCCCTGGGCTTTGGAGATGGTTTTCAGTGGCATGGCGGCATTGATCCTGGTTGACGGACCGCCAGCCCACACCCTGCCAAACCGGCAGACTTGCGCTGACGAAGTCAGCTTACCCGACCTGGGGCGTGGAATCCACCATATGCGGTGGCAAACGAAACAGTCCGAACGCAGGAAGGCCTTCGGTTGAGGTGAGTCGACGTTGATCGTTTCACGCAACATCGTTCACAATGCACTCACTATCGAGCCAGGGAAACTGCCATGCATTTAAAACGACTGTTGTGGGGCCTCATCGGCATGGCTGCTACGCTGAGCAGCGTACATGCCCAACAGTATTTGTGCATTGGCACCGGTGGAACGGTCGGCACTTATTTCCCTGTGGGTGTATTGGTGGCCCAGTTGGTGAGTCAGCCAGGCAAAATTCTGGTCACAGCGCAGGCCAGCAATGGATCTTTGGGCAACGTCATTGGTGTGGCCAACGGCACACTGGAGTCAGGCTTTGTCCAAGCGGATGTGGCCAGTTGGGCCTACGCCGGCACGGGCATTTTCGCGGACAAAGCCGCAGTCCCGAGTTTGCGCCTGATCGCCAACCTGTACCCGGAAAGCATTCACATCGTGGTAAAAAAAGGTTCGGGCATCAAGACCGTGGCCGACCTCAGAGGCAAGCGCGTGGCGCTGGATGAGGCTGGTTCCGGAACCCTGATCAACGCCAGACAAGTGCTCAATGCCTACGGCCTCAAGGAGTCCGATGTTCAGGCCGAATACATCAAACCCGGCATGGCAAGTGACCGATTGAGAGCCGGCATGCTGGACGCCTTCTTTTTGACCGCTGGGGCGCCGGCCCAGGCGATCTCAGACCTGGCCAGCAGCGGTTTTGAACTGGCGCTGTTGCCCATTGACGGCCCGGCCGCGACTCGCCTGCGCGCCGCCAGTCCTTTCTTTCAGACCGACACTATTGAAGCGGGCACCTACCCGGGTACCGCAGCGGCTCAGACGCTGGCTGTGGGTGCGTTGTGGGTAACCAGTGACAAGATCAGAGACGATTTGATCTATGAAGTCACAAAGTCCCTGTTTCAACCGGCCGCCCAAAAAGCACTGGCGGGTGGACATGTCAAAGGCCGGCTGATTACTTTGCAGCGTGCGGCGCAAGAGTCGGGCATTCCATTGCATCTTGGGGCACAGCGCTTCTACAGGGAAGCCGGGGTTTTGCGATAGCATGAAACGGACACCGCAATTTGGCCTCACGCTCATGGCGGCCGCGGCCTGCCTGGCACTGGCCTTGCTCACGCTTTATGGCCTGATGCGCGAGCGAACCCTTGCGCTGCATGTGGCCGAGGCGCAAACACAGAATCTGGCCCGCGTATTGGAGGAACACGCCCGTCAAACCTTGCTGCGGGTGCAGGGCCGCTTGGTGCAAGTTGACCACTTGCTGAACAGGCGCCTGTCTTCACCACAAGCGACCCAGGAACAACTGCTTGACCTTCTCCCATCGGACCGCCTGCTGGATGCGATTGAGGTGAGTGATGCCAACGGGTCGCTGGTATGGTCGACCCGATCGACCCCAAATGCATCACCAGGTAACATTTCCGACCGAGAGTACTTTCTACGCCATGTTCGTGGTGCGGACCGGGAGTTGGTGTTTGGCGGCCTTGAAAAGAGCACACCTGATGGGCCATGGGTTTTGCCCGTCAGCCGGCGTATCAGCACGCCAGACGGCAAATTCGCCGGCGTGATTGTGGCTTCTGTTCTTCCGTCCTACGTCCAAGCGTTCTACGACTCCATTGACCGGGGCAACGATGGCATTGTGACGATGTTTCTGGCCTCCGGTCAAGTTGCAGTGACTTCCCCGTACACAATGTCGGTCATCAACCGGGATTGGGCGCAATCGCCACTGTTTCGAGAGGCACTGCCAAGCTGGCCCACGGGAACGGCACGTCAAGAGAGCGACACCGAGAACGTTGAGCGCGTCTACAGTTATCGCTCGCTCAATGACTACCCGGTGGTCGTCACCTATGGTTTGTCGATGCCAGCGGTATTGGCGCGCTGGCACGAATCAGTGATTCGCAACAGCCTGCTGCTGCTGGCGGCCATACTGACCCTGATTGCCGTCGCCGTCGGCTGGACGCGCCATGACCGACGTCGACTGGTGGCGGAGCAGGCCTCGCATCGCAGCGAGTCACGCCTGCGCGCCATATTTGAAACCGGACCGGAATGCATCAAGGTGGTGGACGCCAAGGGCAACCTGATCGAAATGAACCCTGCCGGCCTGACAATGGTTGAGGCGACATCGCTGGGCGACGTGCTCGGCAAGCCGGTACTAAGCCTGATTGCACCCGAATACTGCCAAGCCTTCTCTGACCTGCACCAGCAGGTGCTGGCCGGAAAAACCGTGCAACTGGAGTATGAGGCGGTGGGCCTCCAGGGGCGCCGAAAATGGATGGCGACACACGCCACACCGTTGCACGACCAGGGCCAGATCGTGAATCTGTCGGTCACCCGGGACATCACCGATCGCAAGCAAGCCGAACTGGACCTCCGCATTGCCGCTACGGCCTTTGAGGGGCAAGAAGGCATTTGTATTTTCAACGAAGATCAGGTGATTTTGCGGGTCAATCAGGCCTTCACAGAGATGACCGGTTTTTCTGCCACGGAGGCGGTAGGCCAGAGCCTGAAGCTGCTGGCTAGCGACCACCATGACCCCTCGTTCTTCCGGGGCTTGTGGCGCACCGTGGCGCGCACCGGGGCATGGCGGGGCGAAGTTCAGAGCCAACGCAAAAATGGCGAGGTGTTTGCGCAGGGCCTCACCGTGACCGGCGTCAAAAACGAGACGGGACAAGCGACTCACTACGTCGCGACCTTCGTCGACGTTTCGCAGCGCCGGGCGTCAGAAGAAAAAGTCCAACGGCTGGCCTTTTTTGACGCGTTGACCGGCCTGCCCAACCGGCGCTTGCTGGTCGATCGCATGAGCATGGCCATGGTCACCGGAGCCCGCCACAAACGCAAAAGCGCCCTGCTGTTTGTCGATCTGGACAATTTCAAGACGATCAACGACACGCGCGGCCACCACCTGGGTGACCTGTTGCTTGAGCGGGTGGCCAAGCTCCTGAGCAGTTGTGTGCGAGCGGGCGACACCGTTGCGCGACTGGGCGGCGACGAGTTCGTGGTGATGCTGGAGTACCTTGACGAGGACGACCGGCAGGCAAGCAGCCAAGCCGAAGTCGTCGGCGAGAAAATTATTGCCGCCCTGAACGTCCCTCACAAACTCGGCGCCCAGGAATGCCATTGCACGGCCAGCATCGGCGTCACCTTGTTTGGAGGCAGCCTGCGCGAAAATGGCGAAGAGCCCCTCAAACGCGCCGACCTGGCGATGTACCAGGCCAAGATGGCGGGTCGCAACGCCTTGCGCTTCTTTGACATTCAAATGCAAGCCGTGGTGGACGCCAGAGCTGCCCTTGAGGTGCGTTTGCGGGAAGCCGTTCGCACCGACCAATTTGTGCTGCATTACCAGGCCCAAGTTGGCGCCAACGGCGCGTTGACTGGCGTCGAGGCGCTGGTGCGCTGGCAGCCGGACGATGGCCTCATGGTGTCACCGGCAGACTTCATTCCCCTGGCGGAAGAAACCGGACTGATCTTTGCCCTGGGCCATTGGGTGCTGGAGGCGGCCTGTCAGCAACTGGCACTGTGGGCTCTTCGGCCCGAGCGCGCCCACCTCTCCATCGCCGTCAACGTCAGCGCCCGTCAATTTCACCAGCCGGACTTTGTCGAGCAGGTGATGAGCGTGCTGGCCCAGACCGGGGCCAACCCGGAGCGTCTCAAGCTCGAACTGACTGAAAGTCTGCTGGTGACGGACATCGAAGACGTGATCAGCAAGATGACCACGTTGAAGGCTCAAGGTGTCGGATTTTCCCTGGACGACTTCGGCACCGGCTATTCGTCTCTCTCGTACCTGAAACGCCTGCCGCTGGACCAGCTCAAGATTGACCAAGGCTTTGTGACCCACATCCTGACAGACGCCAATGACGCGGCCATTGCCAAGATGGTGGTGGCACTGGCAGACAGCCTGGGGCTGTCGGTGATTGCCGAGGGGGTGGAGAGCGCGGCCCAGCGCGACTTTCTGGCCAGCCAGGGTTGCTACGCCTACCAGGGTTATTTCTTCAGCCGGCCGCTGCCCATTCAAGCGTTTGAGGCCTTCGCCGACCAACCACCAGCGACGCTAGCGACGCTAGCGCCCGATGCTCTGCTATGACAATAGCAGCGTCTTATTGAGGCTTTACAAGGGCGTCGAGCTGTTTTCTTCGATGAAAACCGAAGCCAGGCAAAAGATACCCGCCGGCTTCGCTCCACCGAAGCATTGAATCTCACGGCAACGGTGTGTTGCGGCAGTGGAATGTCGTGGGTAGGGGCACGACCCATAGAATTTGCCCATGAAAGATTCAAAGCAAGACCCTGGAATTTTGTTCAACCCACTGAGACTGCCCTGTGGGGTCATCCTGAAGAACCGGATTGCAAAATCTGCGATGTCGGACTCCTTGGGTGATGGCACGGGGCACCCCACACCAGCGCAGAACCGGCTCTACCAGCGTTGGTCTGAAGGGGGCTTGGCCATCTCTATCATCGGCGAGGTGCAAGGCAGCGCGGGCTACGCAGAGAAGCCCGGCAATCTGGTGCTGAACGACGCCTCCGACGTGGGCCGCTTTCAGGCGTTGGCCCAACAGGGCGGCGAAAACGGCACCGGGCTTTGGCTGCAACTCGGTCATGCCGGGGCGTTGGCTTACTCGCCCACCAGCACCCCCAAAGGCCCAAGCGCGCTTGATCTGCCCGGTCTGAGCTGCGCTGAAATGCCATTGGCTGAGATTCGTCAATTGCCGTCGGAATTTGCGAAGACCGCGCGACTGGCGCAACAGGCCGGTTTCGGCGGTGTGCAAATCCACGCCGCGCACGGGTTTCTTCTCAGCCAGTTTCTTTCGCCACTGTTTAACCAGCGGCGCGACGACTATGGTGGCGCCATTGCCAACCGCATGCGGCTTCTGCTGGCGTCCATCGCAGCCACCCGCGCCGCTGTCGGACCCGACTTCCCCATCGCGGTGAAGCTCAACTCCTCAGACCAGTTGGAGGGCGGTTTTGACGAGCACGATGCGCTCGAGGTGGTCGCGGCGCTGGATCAGACATCAGTCGACTTGATCGACATCAGCGGTGGAACCTACTTCCCGGGTGCCAAGGCCGCCTCCGACGGCACCTGGCAGGGCCCCTATTTCATTGAATTTGCGAAGCGGGCCCGCGCGGTGACGAGCAAGCCGCTGATGCTGACAGGCGGCTTCAAAACGCGCACGCAGGCCCAAGACGCTGTGGCCAGCGGCGCGGTCGACATCGTGGGTCTGGCTCGCGCACTCGCCCTGGAGCCATCACTTCCCAAGCGCTGGCAAGCCGACCAGTCGCTGGCGCCTGATTTCCCCCGGTTCAGCGATGCTCCAGAGGGCGGCATCACTGCGTGGTACACGATGCGCTTGACGGACATCGGCGCGGACCTGGAAACAAACGATGTAGGCGAACTCGGGCAAGCCATTCGCGACTATGATGCCCGCGACAAAATTCGAACAGAAGTCTGGTTGCGTCACTTCGTGCGTAACGGCGCGGGACAGACCTGAATAGCAGCCCCACTGGCGCCGATCAGGCGGCCACCACCCGCAGCACTTCTTCGCCGTAAGCTTCCAGCTTTTTCGCCCCCAGGCCGGTGATGCCCTGCAAGTCATCCAATGACTGCGGTGCTCGCTCGGCAATGGCCGCCAGCGTCGCGTCGTGGAAGATGACATAGGCCGGCAGGTTGTGCTCTTTGGCCACCTCGGCGCGCCAGGCCTTAAGGGCCACATAGCGCTCCTGCCCGTCGGCGTCCAGCGACGCCGGCACCTTGGGTGCCGCCGTGGCGCTGCGCCGGGGCTTTCGCACTGCGGGGCTTGAGAGGGATTCGCGCAGACGCACCGCCACCTCGCCCTTGAGCACGGCCCGCGAGCCATCCGTGAGTTGCAAGGTGTTGAAGGCTTCGGCATCCACCGCCACTGCGCCAATGGCGATCAGCTGGCGCAAGACGCCCCGCAGCTGCAGCTCGGACAATTCGGCGCCAATGCCAAAGGTGCTCAAGGACTCATGCCCGCGCTGGGTGACCTTCTCGGTCGTTTTGCCGCGCAAGATATCCATGATGTGGCCCGCGCCATAGCTGGTGCCGCCGGATTGCTGCAGCCGGTAAATGGTGCTGAGCAGCTTGCGCGCGGCGTCCGTGCCGTCCCACACGGCGGGTGGTTGCAGGCAGTTGTCGCAGTTGCCGCAAGGCTCACTGGCTTCGTCAAAGTAAGCCAGCAGCCGCACGCGCCGGCAATCGGTGGCCTCGGCCAGGCCCAAAAGCGCGTCCAGCTTGCCGCGCAGGCCCTGCTTGAATTCCTCGCCCGCCGGGCTCTCGTCAATCATGCGGCGCTGGTTCACCACGTCTTGCAGGCCGTAGCACATCCAGGCATTGGCGGGCTCGCCGTCGCGACCGGCGCGGCCGGTTTCCTGGTAGTAGCCTTCAATGTTTTTGGGCATGTCCAGGTGCGCCACAAAGCGCACATCGGGCTTGTTGATGCCCATACCAAAGGCGATGGTGGCGACCATGACAATGCCTTCACTGCGCAAAAAACGGTCCTGGTTGGTCTGGCGCACCGCCACATCCAGCCCCGCGTGGTAGGGCAGCGCATTAACTCCCTGGTCACACAGCATTTGCGCAACTTCTTCGACCCGGCGGCGCGACTGGCAATAGACGATGCCAGCGTCGCCCGCATGTTCGGTGCCGATGAATCGCAGCAACTGCTGCGAGGCTTCGCGCTTTTCAACTATGGTGTAGCTGATGTTGGGCCGGTCAAAACTGCTGACAAATTGCCCGGCGTCCTGCAGTTGCAAGCGCTCAACAATGTCTTGCCGCGTTAGCGCGTCCGCCGTGGCGGTGAGCGCAATACGGGGCACGTTGGCATACCGCTCATGCAACACCGTCAAGGCGCGGTATTCGGGCCGGAAGTCATGGCCCCACTGGCTCACGCAATGCGCCTCGTCAATGGCAAACAACGCCAGTTGGCCGCGCTCGTACAGGGAATCGAGTTGCGCCAGAAAACGTGGCGTTGTCACCCGCTCCGGGGCCGCGTACAGCAGGGTGATGTCACCCCGCAACAGCCGCTTTTCCACCTGCGAGGCCTCTTCGCCCAACAACGTGGAATTGAGAAACGCGGCGCTCACGCCGGCCTCGTGCAGGGCGCCCACTTGGTCGTGCATCAGGGCAATCAGGGGAGAAATCACCACCGTGATGCCTTGCCCGGCCTGCTGGCGGGCAATGGCCGGAATCTGGTAGCACAGTGACTTGCCGCCGCCGGTGGGCATCAGCACCAGCGCATCGCCACCGCCCACCACGTGCTCCATGATGGCTTGCTGCGGGCCGCGGAACTGGTCGTAACCAAAGACTTCTTGAAGAATGAGCTGAATGGACAAAACGTGACGCTATTGATTAGATAGCTGCTTGCGCAGAACTACCGGGGGCTAGAGGCTTATTTGGCTTGTAAAAATACACCAGGGAGAAATTTTCAAGCCCCCTATTGTCCGGGGTTTGTAGGACCCTTTGCGCTGACTGTGTTCTGAGTGTTCGTTGGCAACAGCCGCACCAAACACCGCGTGCCACCGAGGGCTTGTGACATTTTCTACAATGGAGCCGCTATGAAACCTCTTCAATATACCCGTGCCCAAGCCCTGCCAGACCTACTGGCTCAACGCATTTTGATTCTGGATGGCGCCATGGGCACCATGATCCAGCGCTTCAAACTGGGCGAGGAGCATTACCGCGGCGAGCGTTTCAAGGATTTTCACAAAGACGTGAAAGGCAACAACGAACTGCTGTCGCTGACCCGCCCAGACGTGATTTCTGACATTCACGAGCGCTACCTGGCATCGGGCGCCGACATGATTGAGACCAACACCTTTGGCGCCACCACGGTGGCCCAAGCGGATTACGACATGGCTGACCTGGCCCGCGAGATGAATTTGGAGTCTGCCAAACTGGCGCGCGCCGCCTGCGACAAATACTCAACCCCTGACAAACCCCGTTTTGTGCTCGGCGCCCTGGGTCCCACGCCCAAAACCGCCAGCATCAGCCCGGACGTGAACGACCCGGGCGCCCGCAATGTGGACTTTGAGACGCTGCGCGCCGCTTACTACGAGCAGGTTGAAGCCTTGGTGGAAGGCGGCTCCGACGTGCTGCTGGTGGAAACCATTTTTGACACCCTGAACGCCAAAGCCGCATTGTTTGCGATTGACGAATACTTTGAGGCGTCGGGCCAGCGCTTACCCATCATCATCAGCGGCACCGTGACGGATGCCTCGGGCCGTATTCTGAGCGGCCAGACTGTCACCGCCTTCTGGCACAGCGTGCGCCATGCCCAGCCGCTGGCCGTGGGCCTGAACTGCGCGCTGGGTGCCACCCTGATGCGCCCCTACATTCAGGAGCTGGCCCGCGTGGCGCCGGACACCTTCATCAGTTGCTACCCCAACGCCGGCCTGCCCAACCCCATGAGCGACACCGGCTTTGATGAAACCCCCGCCGACACCAGCCGCTTGGTGCATGAATTTGCCGCCGAAGGCCTGGTCAACATCGTGGGCGGCTGCTGCGGCACGACGCCAGAGCACATTGGGGCTATTTTCGATGCCGTGAAACCCCTGCCGGGCCGTCAGATTGGGCGCGGTCTTTTCTACAAAGAAGCGGCCTGAGCCCAGAAAAACACCGTTGCGCACGCCACGAGAAAAGGGCAGAAGGATTCAATCCTTCTGCCCTTTTTGTTGTTCAGCTCACCGGTGCCGTCGCACCAATGAGCCGCAGACAACGATCAAGCCTGCGCCGCAGCCAAGACGGCGTTGAAGGTGGCGCTGGGGCGCATGATGGCGGAAACCTTCACGGGGTCCGCCAGGTAATAGCCACCAATGTCCACGGGCTTGCCTTGCACTTCTTTGAGTTCTGCCACGATTTGCTGCTCGCCATCGGCCAGCGCCTTGGCCAGCGGTGCGAACTTCGCTTGCAGCTCCTTGTCGTCGGTCTGTGCGGCCAACGCTTGCGCCCAGTACATGGCAAGGTAGAAATGGCTGCCCCGGTTGTCCAACTCGCCCGTGCGGGTGGAAGGGCCCTTGTTGTGGTCCAGAAACTGGCCGGTGGCATCATCCAGGGTCTGGGCCAGAATCGTGGCCTTTTTGTTGCCGGTTTTTTGCCCCAGGTCTTCCAGCGAGACCGCCAATGCCAGGAATTCGCCCAGCGAATCCCAGCGCAGGTGGTTTTCTTCCACCAACTGTTTGACGTGCTTGGGGGCCGAGCCGCCCGCACCCGTTTCGAACATGCCACCACCGGCCATCAACGGCACGATGGACAACATCTTGGCGCTGGTGCCCAGCTCCATGATGGGGAACAAGTCGGTCAGGTAGTCGCGCAGGATGTTGCCGGTCACTGAAATGGTGTCCAAACCCCGGTTCACGCGCTCCAGCGTGAAGCGCATGGCACGCACTTGCGACATGATCTGGATGTCCAGACCCGTGGTGTCGTGCTCTTTGAGGTAGACATCAACCTTCTTGATCAGCTCTGCCTCGTGTGGGCGGTACGGGTCCAGCCAGAACACGGCGGGCATGCCGGAATTGCGGGCACGGTTGACGGCCAGTTTGACCCAGTCGCGAATCGGTGCGTCTTTGACCTGGCACATGCGCCAGATGTCGCCCATCTCCACGTTCTGCGACAGCAGCACTTCACCGGTGGCGAGGTCCACAATGTTGGCGACGCCGCCTTCAGCGACTTCAAAGGTCTTGTCGTGCGAGCCGTATTCTTCGGCCTGCTGGGCCATCAAGCCCACGTTGGGCACGGTGCCCATGGTCTTGGGGTCGAAGTTGCCGTGCCATTTGCAGAAGTTGATCATCTCCTGGTAAATGCGCGCAAAGGTGGACTCGGGCATCACGGCCTTCACGTCTTTCAGGCGGCCGTCGGCACCCCACATCTTGCCGCCATTGCGAATCATGGCGGGCATGGAGGCGTCCACAATGATGTCGTTGGGCGAATGGAAGTTGGTAATGCCCTTGGCCGAATCGACCATGGCCAACTCAGGACGGTTGGCGTGACACGCGTGCAAATCGGCCTGAATTTCTTCGCGGGTGGATTGCGGCAGCGTGGCGATCTTGTCGTACAGGTTGGCCATGCCGTTGTTGACGTTCACACCGATCTGGTCAAACAAGGCGCCGTGCTTGGCAAAGGCATCCTTGTAGAAAATCTTCACGCAGTGACCAAACACGATGGGGTGCGACACCTTCATCATGGTGGCCTTGACGTGCAACGAGAACATCACGCCGGTCTTGTAGGCGTCGTCAATTTCTTTCTCGTAAAAGACGACCAGCTCCTTCTTGCTCATGAACATGTTGTCAATGATCTCGCCGGCCAACAGCGACACCTTGGGCTTGAGCACCAGGGTCTTGCCGCTGGTGGTGATCAGTTCCATCTTGACATCACGGGCCTTGTCCAGCGTCATGGACTTTTCGCCATGGTAGAAGTCGCCATGGTGCATGTGCGAAACGTGTGACCGGGAGGCCTGGCTCCACGGCGCCATCGAATGCGGGTTCTTGCGCGCGTATTCCTTGACGGCCTTGGGCGCGCGGCGATCCGAATTGCCTTCGCGCAACACCGGGTTCACGGCACTGCCAATGCAATTTGCATAGCGCGCACGAACCGCCTTGTCGTCGTCTGTTTTCGGGTCTTCGGGGAAGTCGGGAATCGCATAGCCCTTGCCCTGCAACTCGCGGATGCAGGCAATCAACTGGCCCACGGAGGCACTGATGTTGGGTAGCTTGATGATGTTGGTCTCGGGCAGCAAGGTTTTTTTGCCCAACTCGGCCAGTGTTTTGGGTACTTTCTGCGCGTCCGACAAGGACTCCGGGAACTCAGCCAGCACGCGGGCGGCAACGGAAATGTCGCTTTCTTCGATGTCGATGCCTGCGGGCGCGGCAAAGGTCCTAATGACGGGCAGAAAAGAATAAGTCGCCAGCAATGGCGCCTCATCCGTGAGTGTGTAGATGATTTTCGATGCGCTCATGGTCGTCGTCCTCTTCGGAATGTGAGTAAATTTATCGTGCCACTATATGGGATAGTCTTTTCACCAAGCGAAAAGGCTATCTCTCAGCATAAAAGTTATTTCTTACGGGGCGCTTGGATCAAGCAAAAACCAGGTGGTTTTTCCAAACTGAGATCGCCCCAACGCAGAGATTGAAGCAATCCCCTTAAAATAGAGGCCTTCCAAGGAGCGTTGCAGCAGGTCGCCCGACCTGTCAGGCTTGGAGATTCCCAACGACGCTCACCTGAAATTTGTCATCCACAGGTGAGCCGCATGTCTGAAATTCTCGTCCCCCCCATGAAACTGTCCGGCCTGGAGCCGGTCAACATTGGTGAAGATTCGCTGTTTGTGAACATTGGTGAACGCACCAACGTCACCGGCTCCAAAGCCTTTGCCCGCATGATTCTGAATGGCGAGTACGAGCAGGCCTTGAGCGTGGCACGCCAGCAGGTCGAAAACGGCGCGCAGATCATCGACATCAACATGGACGAGGCCATGCTGGACAGCCAGGCCGCCATGGTGCGCTTCCTGAACCTGATTGCCTCCGAGCCCGACATTTGCCGCGTGCCGATCATGATTGACTCCTCCAAGTGGAGCATCATCGAAGCGGGCCTGCGCTGCGTGCAGGGCAAGGCGGTGGTAAATTCCATCAGCATGAAAGAGGGCGTGGACGCGTTCAAGCACCAAGCCAAGCTGTTGCGCCGCTATGGCGCCGCCGCCGTGGTGATGGCATTTGACGAGCAGGGTCAGGCCGACACCTACGAGCGCAAGATTCAGATTTGCGAGCGGGCCTACCGCATTTTGGTGGACGAGGTCGATTTTCCGCCGGAAGACATCATTTTTGATCCCAACATCTTCGCCATTGCTACCGGCATTGAAGAACACAACAACTACGCGGTGGACTTCATCAACGCCACCCGCTGGATCAAGCAGAACCTGCCTGGCGCCAAGGTGTCGGGTGGCGTGTCCAACGTGTCCTTCAGCTTTCGGGGCAACGACCCGGTTCGCGAAGCCATTCACACCGTGTTTCTGTACCACGCGATTCAGGCGGGCATGGACATGGGCATCGTCAATGCCGGCATGGTGGGCGTCTATGACGACCTGGAACCCGAGTTGCGCGAGCGCGTGGAAGACGTGGTTCTCAACCGCCGCGACGATGCGGGCGAGCGGCTGGTCGAGATTGCCGACACCGCCAAAGGCGCGGCCAAGGACGAGACCAAGAAACTGGAATGGCGCGGCACGGCTGACAAACCGGCCACGGTAGAGGCGCGTCTAAGCCACGCCATGGTGCATGGCGTGACCGACTTCATCGTGGTGGACACCGAAGAGGCTTACCAAAATGTGCTCGCCAAAGGCGGACGGCCGCTGCATGTGATTGAAGGCCCATTGATGGCCGGCATGAACATCGTCGGCGACCTGTTTGGTCAAGGCAAGATGTTTTTGCCCCAGGTGGTGAAAAGCGCCCGCGTCATGAAGCAGGCCGTCGCCCACCTGATTCCCTATATTGAAGAAGAAAAGCGCCTGGACGAGGCCGCCGGGCGCGATGTGCGTACCAAAGGCAAGATCGTGATTGCCACCGTCAAAGGCGATGTGCACGACATTGGCAAAAACATCGTGACCGTGGTGCTCCAGTGCAATAACTTTGACGTGGTCAATATGGGTGTGATGGTGCCCTGCCACGAAATTCTGGCCCGCGCCAAGGTCGAGGGGGCAGACATTGTGGGCCTGTCCGGCCTGATCACGCCCAGCCTTGAAGAGATGCAGTACGTGGCCGGCGAGATGCAAAAGGACGATTACTTCCGCATCAAGAAGATTCCCTTGATGATTGGCGGCGCCACCACCAGCCGGGTGCACACGGCCGTGAAAATTGCCCCGCACTATGAAGGCCCGGTGGTTTACGTGCCCGATGCCTCCCGCAGTGTGAGCGTGGCCCAGGGTCTGCTGTCAGACCAGGCTACCCAGTACATCAACGAGCTGAACGCGGACTACGAAAAAGTTCGCCACCAGCACGCCAACAAAAAGCAGACCCCCATGTGGCCGCTGGCCAAGGCCCGCAGCAACAAGACCACTGTCGACTGGTCGAGTTTTCAACCCACCAAGCCGAAATTTATCGGCCGGCGCGTGTTCAAGAATTTTGACCTGACCGAACTGGCCAAGTTCATCGACTGGGGCCCGTTCTTCCAGACCTGGGATCTGGCCGGACCATTTCCCGCCATCCTGAAAGACGAGGTGGTGGGCACGGAGGCTGTGCGCGTTTACGCCGACGGGCAGCGCATGCTCAAGCGCTTGATCGAAGGCCGGTGGCTGACGGCAAACGCCGTGATTGGCATTTACCCCGCCAACACGGTGAACGATGATGACATCAAGTTCTACACCGACGAAAGCCGCAGCGAGGTCGCCATGACCTGGTATGGCTTGCGCCAACAGGCTGAAAAACACGTCATCGAAGGCGTGATGCGCCCCAGCCGCTGCCTGGCCGACTTTGTCGCGCCCAAAGGAGTCTCTGGCGACTATGCCGGCGTGTTTGCCGTGACTGCCGGATTGGGTGTGGACAAGAAAGAAAAACAATTCACCGACGACCTGGACGATTACTCCTCGATCATGCTCAAGTCACTGGCAGACCGCCTGGCTGAAGCCTTTGCCGAGTGTTTGCACCACCGGGTTCGCACCGACTTGTGGGGCTACGCGCCCAGCGAGGCTTTGACGGCCGAGGAGTTGATTGCCGAAAAATACAAAGGCATTCGCCCCGCGCCTGGCTACCCGGCCTGCCCTGACCACAGCGTCAAAAAAGAGATGTTTGAGCTGCTGCAGTGCGAGGACATTGGCATGGCCGTGACCGAGAGCTTGGCCATGACCCCGGCCGCCAGCGTGAGTGGTTTCTACCTGGGCCACCCGGACAGCACCTACTTCAGCGTGGGCAAGATTGGGGACGACCAGCTCAAAGACTTGGCGGCACGTCGTCAGATGAACGAGCAAGCACTGCAACGCTTGCTGGCGCCCAATATGTAATCAACAGCGAGGTCAGGCGCGGCGCAACGACAAGCGCTGCGCCGCCGCCAAGGCCACCGTGCCCATCACGCTGAAACCCAGCAGCATCCACAGCCCCTGGGCGTAGCCTGCTTCGGCCGACCAGAGCACGCCCAACAACAGCGGCGCGGCGGCGCGGGCCAGCGCCAGTGGCACACCCAAGGCGCCATTCAAACTGGCCACATGGTCCCGACTCACATACTGCGCCATCGCCGTGCCTTTGACGATGGTCAGCAAGCCATTGCCCAAACCGTACAAGCTGACAAACAGCAGCACCATGGCGACGTGCCAATTCCCCGCCACGGGCGCCGCCAGCAGCGCCAGCAAACCCAAGGGAATCAAGCAGGGGATCAGTCGATTGGCCAGGTGCAGGTCCAGATGGCGTTCAAAGAAATACAGCAGCACCCGGCCCAACACCTGGATGGCGCCAATGCTGGCGGGTATGGCGATGACCCACGCTTCTTCCAAGCCGTTCTCACGCAGCAGGCTGATCATGTGGGCCGGCAAGGCAACCGTCACCGCCATCATCAACACCACAAACGTGGCAATCAACCAAAACGGTGCACTCAGCAGGTAGTGTGAGAGCTGGCGCGGCATGGCTCCACTGGATTGCGCCTCGCCTTTCGCGGTTTTGGGAGCATGCCGCAAAAAACGGAAATGTAACGGAGCGCATACGACCACATGCAACACCGCTAGCACCCACAAGGCATGGCGCCAACCCAAACCGCTGATTAACCCGGCCGTCAGCGGAATGAACACCGTGCTGGCCAGCCCCCCCAAAAATGTCAGGGTGATGATGGCGCGACGAAAGTCATGGGGGAAGCGGCGTGTGACAACCGAAAAGACAGGGGCATACAAGGTGGCCGCCATCGCCGCGCCCAGCCCCGCCCACACCGCGTAGAAGCCGGCGAGGGTACTGACCTGGCTGTGCAAGACCAAAAAAATCGCGGCCAGCACTGAGCCGACAGTGATCACTACACGCTCATGACCCTGGTCAATCCAGCGCCCCACCGGATAAGCCACCAGCCCCTCGACCAGCAGCGCCAGACTGAAGGCCAGCGACGACTCCGCCCGACTCAGCCCCAACTCCCGCTCGACCGGCTCCATGAGCAGGGCGAAGGTGTAAAACAGACTACCCCAGCTGATCAGCTGCGCCAAAGACAACCAGCCAACCAAGCGCCGGTCGTGGCCATGCGCGGTAGAAACCATGTACGAAGTCACCATATATGTATCAATTTGTTATCAACCCTTGGCGGGCTCTGCGCAAGCAGCTATGATTTCAATAGCGGACAGCGATGCCTGCAGTAAGCCGTTACAGGTCATGACGAAATGATACGACTGCCGGCAAAAGTTGATGGTTCAATCGCCCATCCTTGAAGCAAACTGCAATTTTGGCAGGCTGCTCATCCCACTAACCGAGACCGCGTCACAAGCCCATGAGTTGGAAACGATCAAAATTTGCTACCAGCCTGATGAGCCTGTTTGTCGAGCCGGCGCCTGCCCGGCCATCAGCGACACGCGTTCAAGAGGTTCGCCAAGCGATGCTGGATTGTTTTCAGGGCATTCCTCCTGGCCCGGATCAGGCCCGCATCTGGGGCCGCGTACTTTATGCACCCGACATCCAGGCCCTGTGGTACTTGCGCTCTGACATGATGACCTTGTTGTCGCATCCACTGGGCGAAACCGAAGCCCGGACCCGCTTGGCGGGCGTCACCGCGCTGTTCACCGGCCTCTTGCCGGCCGCCCAAAAGGCCAGGATCACTCGTCCGCCTCCCCGCCGCTAGCCGGCTTAAAAACCTTCAGGTATTGGCCCGAGACGCGCGGCGGTACTGCATGGCCTCGGCGACATGGGCCACCTGGGTTGTCTGAGCACCTGCCAAGTCGGCAATGGTGCGCGCGACCTTCAACGCCCGATGTGTGCTGCGCCCTGACCAACCCAATCGGGCGGCGGCCACGTTCAAGAACTTTGCGGCAGCCTCGTCCAGCAAGACGTATGCATCAATTTCCTGCCCCTGCAGATCGTGATTGGATTTGCCCTGGCGTTGCACAGCGCCTGCCCTTGCCTGTGTGCAGCGTTCGCGAATCACGGCACTGGCCTCGCCCGGTGCCGCATGTAGCAACTCCGAGGCTAGAACGGAGGGCACGTCCACATGCAGGTCAATGCGGTCCATCAAAGGACCGCTCAACTTGCCCTGATAGCGCGAAACCTGATCAGGGGAGCAGCGACAAGCCCTTTGCGTCGACCCCAAATAGCCACAGGGACAGGGGTTCATGGCGCCAATCAACTGAAAGCGTGCCGGGAATTCAGCTCGCCGCGCCGCACGCGAAATTGTGATCAAACCGGACTCCAGCGGCTCACGCAGAGCCTCCAAGGCCGCCCGCGGAAACTCTGGGAGTTCGTCCAGGAACAAGACCCCGTGATGCGCCAGCGAAATTTCGCCCGGACGGGGCGGTGACCCGCCACCCACCAAGGCCACCGCACTGGCCGTGTGATGCGGACTGCACGTCGGACGTTGGCCCCACTTCTCCAGCGCAAAGCGCCCGCCCAGCGAGGCCACGGCCGCACATTGCAGCGCTTGCGTCGTTGTCATGGCCGGCAACAGGCCTGCAAAACGCTGCGCGAGCATGGATTTGCCCGAGCCTGGCGGCCCACTGAGTAACAAACTGTGGCCACCAGCGGCCGCGATTTCCAGCGCGCGCCGCGCGCCAGGCTGCCCTTTGACGTCAGCCATATCGGGGTAATGAGCCGCTTGCATCTCGGTTCTTGCCGTCACGCGCGACCAACCAGCACTGGCATCTATCGCCGGCACATCCGGGTTGGCGGGCAAGAAATACTGAACCACGTCAAGCAAATGGCGGGCTTCAAAGACGTGGGCATTGGGCACCAAGGCGGCTTCTGTCGCGCTTTCGGGGGGCAACACAAGGCGGGTCTGAACCCCGCCCGCATGCAAGGCGAGGCTCATGGCCAGCGCACCCCTCACGGGGCGCAACTCGCCCGACAAGGACAACTCGCCGGCGAACTCATGACCCGCCAACCGCGCGCCGTCAATTTGCCCGCTGGCGGCCAAGATGCCCAGGGCGATCGGCAAATCAAAGCGCCCTGAGTCCTTGGGTAAGTCGGCTGGCGCGAGATTGACTGTGATGCGTTTGTTATGGGGAAACTCCAACCCCGAGTTCTGAATGGCCGAGCGAACCCGTTCGCGAGCCTCCTTGACCTCAACATCAGCCAAGCCCACCAAAGTAAAACTAGGCAGACCATTGGCCAGATGAACTTCAACTGTCACCGCTGCGGCATCTAGGCCCAATAGGGCACGGCTTTGCACCAAAGAAAGACTCATGAGACCACCCTCTCCAAAAAGGTGCAGCCATTTAGGTGCACCTCGAAATCAATTGCACCAATTAAGTGCGTACTGTTTATTTATACATGCATACTAGCGCATCTGCTCGCCGGTGCGTGAGGCCAATACGCAACAAAGGTGGCAATAGTTGGCATGAACTCTGCTTTACCTCGTTATCCCCAACCTTGTTGGCGCAGTTATCGCAAACGTGGTGACTGAACCACGCCATTGTTTCCATGCCCAGGAGAATCTATGAAACTCGTTACCGCCATCATTAAACCCTTCAAGCTGGACGAAGTGCGTGAAGCACTGTCGACCATCGGTGTGCAGGGCATCACTGTCACTGAAGTCAAAGGTTTTGGCCGCCAGAAAGGCCACACTGAGCTGTACCGTGGCGCGGAATACGTGGTTGATTTCTTGCCCAAGGTGAAGATTGAAGCCGCCATCTCAGACGAGTTGGTCGAGCGAGTGATTGAAGCCATTGAAGAGTCCGCCCGCACCGGCAAGATTGGCGACGGCAAGATTTTTGTGACCGCCATCGAGCAAGTGGTTCGCATCCGCACGGGCGAGACTGGCAAAGAAGCCCTGTAAAGCCACCCCATTCATCAGACACGAGAAAGAACCATGAAAAAACTACTTGCCTCCCTTGTATTGGGTGTGAGCCTGCTCGGAAGTGGTGCCATTGCCTTGGCCCAGACCGAAGCCGCACCCGCTGTTACCGCGGCGGCTGCCGATGCAGCCGCCGCGCCAGCCGCCATGGCTGTTGAAGCCGCTCCAGCGGTGGCCGAAGCCGCCCCCGCTGCGGCCGCGCCAGCCCCCACGGTTGACAAAGGCGACACCGCCTGGATGATGATCTCCACCGTGCTGGTCATCATGATGATCGTCCCGGGCCTGGCCCTGTTCTATGGCGGTTTGGTGCGCAGCAAAAACATGCTGTCCGTGCTTATGCAAGTCATGGTCGTTTTCTCAATGATCTCCGTGCTGTGGGCCGTGTACGGCTACAGCGTGGCCTTCGGGGGAGAAGGACTGATCTGGGGCAACCTCAGCAAGCTGTTCCTCAAAGGCGTGACACCGGCATCGCTGGCGGACACGTTCACGGTCGGCGTGAAGATTCCTGAGTTCATTTTCATCGCCTTCCAGGCTACTTTTGCTGGCATCACCTGCGCACTGATCGTCGGCTCGTTTGCCGAGCGCATGAAGTTCTCCGCTGTGCTGCTGTTCAGTGCATTGTGGTTCACTTTCAGCTACCTGCCCATTGCCCACATGGTGTGGGGCTCCGGTGGCTACCTGCTGGGCAAAGGCGCGCTGGACTTCGCTGGCGGCACCGTGGTGCACATCAATGCCGCTGTTGCTGGCCTGGTGGGTGCTTACATGGTGGGCAAGCGCATTGGCTACGGCAAAGAAGCCATGGCGCCTCACAGCCTGACACTGACCATGGTCGGTGCATCAATGTTGTGGGTGGGCTGGTTTGGCTTCAACGCTGGCTCCAATCTGGAATCCAATGGCGGTGCCACTTTGGCATTCATCAACACCTTGCTGGCCACGTCAGGTGCGGTGTTGTCCTGGTCGATTGGTGAAGCCATGCACAAAGGCAAAGCCTCCATGCTGGGCGCGGCGTCTGGCGCAGTTGCCGGCCTGGTGGCCATCACACCCGCTTGCGGCACAGTTGGCCCCATGGGCGCCATCATCATCGGCGTGTTGGCTGGTTTCATCTGCTTGTGGGGCATCGGTGGCCTGAAGCGAATGCTGGGTGCGGACGACACGCTCGACGTGTTTGGTATCCACGGCGTGGGAGGTATTGTGGGTGCTTTGTTGACGGGTGTGTTCACCGCGCCTAGCCTGGGTGGCACGGGTGCTGCTGACTTCTCCATCGCTCACCAGGTGTGGGTGCAGGCCGAAGGTGTGTTAATCACCATCGTCTGGTCCGGTGTGGTGGCTTTTATCGCCTACAAACTGGTCGACGTTGTTCTGGGACTGCGTGTCAGCGAAGAAGACGAGCGCGAAGGCCTGGACATCACGTCTCACGGCGAAACCGCTTACAACCGCTGATCGCCCTCTCGCTGCCCAGTGCAGCGTGACCGATCATCCAACCCACCGGGGCCTCAGGCGCCGGTGGGTTTTTTCATGGGGACATGCAGTGCACAATGACACTCAAGGAGACCCTCACCATGACCACACTCATCCAACTCAACGCCGGCACACTGCGTTGCGATATTGCCCCTGAGCTGGGCGGCAGCTTGGTCGGTTTTTGGCTGGGCGACACGCCGGTGTTGCGTCCGGCACCCCATGCCACAAGCGCCCGCGACGCCAGCAGCTACCCTCTGGTACCGTTTTCCAACCGCATTGGCCAGGCCTCCTTGCAATGGCAGGGCACCAGCCACCCCTTGGTGAAAAACTTCGAGCCCGAGCCACACGCGATTCACGGTCTGGGCTGGCAGCGCCCCTGGCAGGTGCTGGAGCAAAGCGAAGGGTTCGTGCTGATGAGCATGGAGCACCGCCCGGACGCCTCTTGGCCGTTTGCCTTTGATGCCTCCCAAGCGTTTCGTTTGACCGGCGACATGCTGGAGATGAGTCTGAGCATCACCAACCAATCCGACACCCCTGCGCCGGTGGGCTTGGGCTGGCACCCCTTCTTCGTCAAACGCCCTGGCAGTCACGTCTCGTTCAACGCCACTGGCCGCTGGGAAATGGGCGACGACAAGTTGCCCACCCACCGCCTGCCCGCCACCGGGCTGGACACGGATTGCGCCACACTCAAAGTGGACCACTGCTTCGACGGCTGGCCCGGCGTGCTGCACCTGCACGACGAGGCCCTGGCCATTCGCGTCAGCGCCAATCAAAGCCGCCTGGTGGTGTACACCCATGCACAGCTGCCCAGCATCGCCATCGAGCCGGTCAGCCATGTCAACAACGCAATCAACCTGCTGGCGGCTGGCGTGGCCAGCGCCGAAGAACTGGGTATTCGCATCCTTCAACCTGGCGAATCCCTCAGCACCGAAATGAGCATTCACGTGGAGAAAGCCTTATGACAACCAACAACACCCCCTGGCAGGCCGTCACCACCAGCCCCAATGAACTGGGAGAGTCTCCCTTCTGGCACCCGCAAGAGCAACGGCTCTACTGGCTGGACATTCCGGGCAAGCAGTTGCTGCGCACGGACACCGTCGGCGGCGTGGTGGACACCTGGGACATGCCCGAAGAGCCCGGCTGTATGGCGCCTGCAGCCAGTGGGGGCTGGGTCATTGCCCTGCGCCACGGCATTTTTCGAGCGCACCAATGGGGTGGGGAATTGCAGCGCATTGCCACGCTGGACTACGATACGAGCCAAATGCGGGCCAACGACGGCAAGTGCGATGCGCTAGGGCGCTTCTGGGTCGGCACCATCGACGAGCCCAAAAAGTCGATGAACGCCGCCCTGTACATGGTGGACTGCCGCGATGGCCGCACACCCCACATTGAACGCAAGGCGGGCGACGCGCTCACCGCCAACGGCCTGGGCTGGAGCCCTGACGGCCACACGCTTTACTGGTCTGACACCCCGCGCCACGTCGTGCACGTCTGGGACTTTGACCCCACCAGCGCCGCCATGACCGGGCACCGGCAATTTCAACAACTACCCGGCAAACCCGAGGGCTGGCAGTTTGAACCCAGCCCCGCCAACGGCGGCTACCAGGGCCGCCCCGACGGCGCGGCAGTAGACGTGCAAGGCAATTACTACGCGGCCATGTTTGAAGGCCGGCGCATCTGCAAGTTCTCATCCGACGGTCGCTTGCTGGACGAGATTGAGACCCCGGCACAGTGCCCCACCATGCCCTGCTTTGGCGGCGACGACCTGAAAACCCTGTTCATCACCACCGCCCGCCATGGCCGAAGCGCTGACGAACTGGCCGCCCTGCCACTGTCAGGCTGTGTGTTTTCAATGCCGGTGGACGTGCCCGGATTGCCGGTGAATCTTTTCGTGGACTAAGTTTTTGCACCGGCTGGTTTCAAAAAATTCACACTACCCCCCAGAGTGGCGCTTTACCATCCACGCCATCTCCTGCGCATCAATCAAGGCCACTGCCCCATGGACTCCTCGCTTCGTCAACTGACCGACCGCATCCTCGCCGCTGCCGCTGACGGCACACCGCTTCGCATTCGCGGCGGCGGCAGCAAAGACTTTTATGGTCAAACCCTGCAAGGGGACGTGCTGGACTTAAGGCCTCACACCGGCATCACCAGTTACGAACCCACCGAGCTGGTGGTGACCGTGCGCGCCGGCACGCCGCTGGTCCATCTGGAAGCCACCCTGGCCGAACGCGGCCAGTGCCTGGCCTTCGAGCCGCCGCGCTTTGCCGGGGCCGACGCGTCCACTTGCGGCGGCATGGTGGCCGCAGGTTTGAGTGGCCCGGCGCGTGCCAGCGTGGGTTCAGTGCGCGACTTTGTGCTGGGCGTGAGCCTGATCAACGGCCGGGGCGAAGCCCTGACTTTTGGCGGCCAGGTCATGAAAAATGTCGCGGGCTACGACGTATCCCGCCTGATGGTGGGCGCTCTCGGCACGCTGGGCGTGCTCACCGAGATTTCGCTCAAAGTACTGCCCGTGGCCCCGGCGGAAGCCACTCTCATGTGCGCGGGGCTCAACCAACAACAGGCTTTGGACCTGCTCAACCGCTGGGGCGGCCAGCCCCTGCCCTTGAGCGCGAGCTGCTGGGTGCGGGACGACACGGCCACCCCCGTGCGCGACTTTTTGTTTGTGCGCCTGCGCGGCGCCATTGCCGCCGTGCAATCAGCCGGCCCGCGCCTGATTGCCGACATGCACGCGTTGGGCGGCGAAGTCCGCGTGATGGACAACACCGAGGCGGGAGCCGACTGGACCGCCTGCCGCGACCAAACCCTGCCTTTCTTTACCCGGCCCGCGCCAGAGATGGGCTTGTGGCGCCTGTCGCTGCCGCAAACCGCGCCAGCCTTGCCGCTGCCCTACGCCCAGTTGGTGGAGTGGCACGGTGGCCAGCGCTGGCTGTGGGCACCCGAAAGCGCGGCCCCAGCGCTGCGTCAAGCGGCAGCCGAGGTGGGCGGAAGTGCTACGCTATTCATAGCTTCTTGTGGCGATAATTCCAAGGTTACACCCCGATTTGATGCATTAAAACCACCCTTGGACGGCATTCACCAGCGGCTCAAGGCCGAATTCGACCCCGCGGGCATTTTCAACCGCGCCCGCCTTTACCCCGACTTCTGAACGGCACGCCCCCATGCAAACCAACCTGGCTCCTGAATACCAAGGCACGGCGGACGGCAACGCGGCCGAAGCCATTCTGCGCAAATGCGTGCACTGCGGTTTTTGCACCGCCACCTGCCCCACCTACCAGCTGCTCGGTGACGAGCTGGACGGCCCACGCGGCCGCATTTATCTGATGAAACAGGTGCTGGAGGGCGCCACACCCACCCGCAAAACCCAGATGCACCTGGACCGCTGCCTGACCTGCCGCAACTGCGAGTCCACCTGCCCCTCTGGCGTGGACTACGGTCACCTGGTGGACATTGGCCGCAAGCTGGTCGACGCCAAAGTGCCGCGCCCGCTGGGTGAGCGCGCCCTGCGCTGGGCGCTGAAGGAAGGTTTGCCCTCGCCCCTGTTTGCCCCCGCGATGGCCATGGGCCAGTTGGTGCGACCCTTGCTGCCCGCCTCACTAAAGGCCAAGGTGCCGGCCAAGCAAAACGCCGGCAAACTGCCCACCGGCGTGCATGGGCGCAAGGTACTGATGCTGGCTGGCTGCGTGCAACCCGCCATGATGCCCAACATCAACAGCGCCACCATGCGCGTATTCGACGCCGCGGGCATCCAAACTGTCATCGCCCCCAAAGCCGGTTGCTGTGGCGCGGTCAAATTTCACCTGAACGACCAGGACGGTGGCAAGGCGGAAATGCGGGCCAATATCGACGCCTGGTGGCCCCATGTGCAAGACCAGGACGGCCGCCCCGGCGTGGAAGGCATCATCATGAACGCCTCGGGCTGTGGCGTCACCGTCAAGGAATACGGCCACATTTTGAAAGACGACCCGCTTTACGCCGGCAAGGCCGCCCGCGTCAGCGAGCTGACCCGCGACGTGAGCGAGTGGCTGCCCGAACTGGCCGCCGCCCTGAAAGACCGCGTCAAACCCACGGCTGCCCCCATCGCCTTTCACCCGCCCTGCACACTTCAGCACGGGCAACAACTGCGCGGCGGCGTCGAGCAGCACTTGGGCGACTTGGGCTTCACGGTCAAGGTCACCGGCTGTGAGGCGCACCTGTGCTGCGGCTCGGCAGGCACCTACTCGGTACTCAACCCCAAGCTGTCCTACGAGTTGCGCGACCGAAAACTCGGCCATCTGGCCACCACCTTTGGCGACGCCAAGCCAGCGGTCATTGCCTCCGCCAACATCGGTTGCATCACCCATTTGCAAAGCGGCACCGCCACGCCGGTGCGCCACTGGATCGAGATTCTCGACGACTCACTGCAATATTGATAGCTGCTTGCGCATAATCAGCGAGGGCAAAGAGCATATTTCATTCACAAGTTACTTAACCGCTGCTGCCATGACCTTTCCCACCGCCCTTGAAAACCTGAACATCCTGGCGCAGCGCACGCTGCCGCCGCCCAGCCAGCTGCACCTGGACATTGCCGCCAGCGCCGCGGCCATGCAAAACGTCAACGCCGCCAGGGCGGCGTTGACCGAAATCCTGAGCGGGCGCGACAAGCGCCTGATCGTGGTCGTGGGCCCCTGCTCCATCCACGACCCCAAAGCCGCGATGGAATACGCCAAAAAACTCAAGGCCCTGGCCGAAGAGCTGAAAGACCAGCTCTTCATCGTGATGCGGGTCTACTTTGAGAAGCCCCGCACCACCGTGGGCTGGAAAGGCCTGATCAACGACCCGCACATGGACGACTCCTTCCAGATTGAGGAAGGGCTGCATCTGGCGCGCCAGTTGCTGGTCGACCTGAACGAGCTCGGCCTGCCCTGCGGCACCGAGGCGCTGGACCCCATCACCCCGCAGTACCTGGGCGACATGATTGCCTGGAGCGCCATTGGCGCGCGCACCACCGAGAGCCAGACCCACCGCGAAATGGCCAGCGGCCTGTCCAGCCCCGTTGGCTTCAAAAACGGCACCGACGGTGACCTGGATGTGGCATTGAACGCCATGCTCTCCGCCGCCCAGCCCCACGCCTTTTTGGGCATCAACGGCCAAGGTCAAGTCGCGGTCACCCAAACCCGCGGTAACGCCCAAGGCCAGCTGATTTTGCGCGGCGGGCCCGTGCCCAATTACGACTCGGTGGCCGTGGCCCAAGCCGAAGCGGCGCTCATCGCCGCCAAGCTGCCGGCCAACATCGTGGTCGATTGCAGCCACGCCAACTCGCGCAAAAACCACGCCCTGCAGACCCTGGTGCTGAAAGACGTGGTGAACCAGATCGCCGATGGCAACCGCTCCATCAAGGGCGTCATGCTGGAGTCCAACCTGCTTGAAGGCAATCAAAAACTGGGCAAGCCGGCCGACCTGCGCTACGGCGTGTCCATCACCGACGCCTGCCTGAGCTGGGACACGACCGAGGCTTGCCTGCGTGAAGCGGCGGCCAAGCTGGGCACTGTCGCGCTCTGACAAAGCGCAAGCCAGGCGCGTTTGAAAGACCGATACTGAGTCTTATGCGCAGCCTCTTTTCCACTGTTTTGCTGGTAACTGCTTGTGCGGCCCTGCCCGCGATGGCAGCCTCTGAGGACGAGGCGGCTGGCGAGGCCTTGCGCCAGCAGGCTATTGCGCTAGAGCATGGTGAAGGCGTGCCGCGCGACTTGGACCAAGCCGCGAAGATCTACTGCCAAAGCGCATTTCTGGGCGACGCCGTGGCCCAGTACAACTTGGGCTGGATGTACGCCAACGGCCGCGGGGTTCCCCGGCAAGACGGCATGGCCGCCTACTTCTTCCATGCCGCCGCCGAGCAAGGCTTGGACGGCGCGAAAACCATGCTCCAAGCCGTGGGCAACACTCCGACCGAAACCCCCGAGTGCATGCGAGAGACCGCACCACAGCCCGTGATTGAGGCCGCCGCGCCGCCTATGCCCAAGGTGGACTACGCCCTGATTGCCCCGCGAAAAATCATGGACCTGGTCATGAAGCTGGCGCCGCAGTTCAAAATCGAGCCCCAACTGGCGCTGGCCATCATTGCCGCGGAATCCAACTTTGACGTGCAAGCGCTATCGCCCAAAAACGCCCAGGGCCTGATGCAGCTCATTCCCGACACCAGCGCGCGCTTCAACGTGAAAAACCCCTACGACCCCGCGCAAAACATTCGCGGCGGCCTCACCTACCTGCGCTGGTTGCTGGCTTATTTTGAAGGTGACGTGTCTTTGGTCGCCGCCGCCTACAACTCCGGCGAAGGCACCGTGGAGCGCTACAAGGGTGTGCCACCGTACAAAGAAACCCGTAACTACGTGAAACGCATCATCCGATCCGTGGGCATGCTGGCCCACCCGTTCGAGCGCAAGTTTGCCGAACCATCACCGGCACTGGCACTGATTCGCACCTCCAGTCAGTAGCAAGTTAAACGTCACGGCGTGCCACGGAAGCGGGAGGCGTTGGTCGGCAATGTGGCGTCGACTTCAAGAGTTGTTCTGGCCCATCTCGACCAAGAGCGCACATGATGTCCGCACCGTGCTGGCGGCCAGACGTGTTAATGACCTGCAAACAAGCTGGCAATGCGTCCCCCATTCAGACCAGTTCGGCAATAGCCTTGCCCATCTCGGTGGTTGACGCGCTGCCGCCGAGGTCGCGCGTGCGCGGGCCGCTCGACAGCACCGTTTCGATCGCCTTGACGATCGCGTTGTGCGCCTCACGATGGCCCAGGAAGTCGAGCATCAGCGCGCCGGACCAGATCATCGCGACCGGATTGGCGATGTTCTGACCATAGATGTCAGGCGCCGAGCCGTGCACTGGCTCGAACAGCGACGGAAAGTTACGCTCCGGATTCAGGTTCGCCGACGGCGCCAGGCCGATCGTGCCGGTACAGGCCGGGCCGAGGTCGGACAGGATGTCGCCGAACAGGTTGCTCGCAACCACCACGTCAAACCGATTCGGCTGCAGCACAAAGCGGGCGCAGAGGATGTCGATGTGCTGCTTGTCGACCGTGACCTCGGGGTAGCCCGTGCCAACGGCGTCGGCACGACCATCCCACCAAGGCATGCTGATCGCAATGCCGTTGCTCTTGATCGCAACCGTCAGGTGCTTGCGGGCCCGGCTATTTGCGAGCTCGAACGCGTACTTCAGCACCCGGTCCGTGCCGAAGCGCGAAAACACGGACTCCTGGATCACGATCTCGCGGTCGGTTCCGGCGTACATCATGCCGCCGAGGTTGGTGTATTCGCCCTCGGTGTTCTCCCGCACGATGAGGAAGTCGATGTCCCCAGCCTTGCGCCCGGCCAGCGGGCACGGCACACCATCGAACAGCCGCACCGGACGCAGGTTGATGTACTGGTCGAACTCACGGCGGAATTTCAGCAGAGAACCCCACAGCGAAACGTGATCGGGCACCGTGGCCGGCCAGCCGACTGCCCCGAAATAGACCGCGTCGTGGCCCTGGAGTTGATCTTTCCAATCGACGGGCATCATCGCGCCGGTCTTGGCGTAGTAGTCGCAGCTTGCCCACTCGATGGGCGTGAGCTCTAGCTCGAAGCCAAAACGCCTTGACGCCGCATCAAGGACGCGCAGGCCCTCAGGCATGACTTCTTTGCCGATGCCGTCGCCTGGGATCGCTGCGATCTTGAGTACTTTGGTGCCACTTTTCATGATGATCTCCGGTTTGGTGTGTAGAAATTCTAAAAAGCCGATGGCACATCTTTGAAGGGTAAGGTGGAACCGGTCTCAACCAAAGGTTGGCGATCCACCTTCATGAGCAACACGATCCAACCATCTGAAATCAGTTTCTTTGCCGCTGTAGCGTCCAGCGCAAGCCTAAGCGCTGGCGCTCGGGAGCTCGGCATCACGACGTCAGCGGTGAGCAAACGACTACTCCAAATGGCGGCTAGGCTCGGGTTCTCGCTGTTGAATCGAACCACCAGGCGCATGAGCTTGACGCCGGAGGGAGAGGTGTTGTTTGACAAAGCAAGAAGGATCCTGGCCGACATCGACGACCTGAACCAGCTCATGGCCCACGACAAAGATGCCCCCAAAGGACTGCTGCGCGTCAACGCAACCCTTGGGTTTGGAAGAATGCATGTCGCCCCCATCATCGCTCGCTTCTCGGAAAAGTATTCCGAAGTGCACGTTCAACTGCAGCTTTCAGCGCACCCACCGCCTCTCACAGACGATAGTTTTGACGTCTGTGTTCGTTTCGGCGAGCCACCGGATGCCCGTGTGTTGGCACGCTACCTCGCCTCGAACCGGCGCTTGATATGCGCCTCTCCCAAGTACATTGCCGGGCACGATCAACCCACACGGCCCCACGAGTTGGTTCGACACAATTGCATTGTGATCCGGCAGGGCGAAGAATCTTATGGCGTGTGGCGCCTCTCCTCGGGCGCCGGGGAAAAGAAACGTGTTGAGATGGTCAAGGTGCGCGGCAATCTATCGACCAACGACGGCGAGATCGCAGTCAACTGGGCGCTCGGTGGACTTGGTGTTCTCATGCGAGCTGAATTCGACATCCGGCGCTACTTGGCCAGTGGCCGCCTGGTCCAGGTTCTGCCGCAGTACGACACGCCCGGCGCCGACATCTATGCGGTTTATCCCCAGCGCCACCAACTCTCGACACGCGTGCAGGTGTTTGTAGAATTCGCGGCGGCAGCGCTAAAAGCTGATCGGGTGTAGGCAAACCAAGCGCGCACTGCCGGGGAAAGGTTCCGTACTGACACCGCATGACGGAAGTTCGTTGCAGACACATTGCCGTCGAATGGCATTGGCATCCCCTGCTCTCAAGCAGTCACATAGCAGCGCACATCCATGTTGAAAAGGAAACGGGAAATGTCACAAGACCGAGCAACGGCGCATCACCCCGTCCAGTCTTCGCGCGCATCACGCGGATTTCCCCGTCACTCATCATTTTGCAAATAGGGAATCCATGTTGGCAAAAGCCTTAAATTCAATTGCGTTGCCCGATGGGTCCAGGAAAAACATTGTTGCCTGCTCTCCAACCTCGCCTTTGAACCGAACGTAGGGCTCAATGACGAATTTCGTGCCAACGGCTACCAGCTTTGCGGCCATCTCTTGCCACTGCGCCATGGACAAAATCACCCCGAAGTGGCGAACCGGCACGTCGTGACCATCAACTGGACTCGCTTCCTTATGGCCACATTCGTTGGGAGCCAAATGGGCGACGATTTGGTGACCGTAAAAGTTGAAATCAACCCAGTCAGGGCTGCTTCGACCTTCCGAGCATCCCAACACCTCACCGTAGAACTTGCGCGCCACTGCAATGTCGTGCACAGGAAAAGCGAGATGAAATGGAGGCATGGCAGATTGAACAGTGCTCATTAAGTATCCCTAAAAGTCGTCAAAATGATTTGGATTGGATCCACTTTACGACTTGCGAAGTATTCTTAAAAGCGATATATATTTGACCTAAGACCAAATATAAATGCTGCTCAAACAATGATTACAGAACTTCGCACGCTAATTGCCGTCAGCCAGCTGGGGACTTTTGCTGCGGCAGGCGACCGCATTGGGCTAACCCAGTCCGCGGTGAGCAGCCAGATCAAACGCTTGGAAGAGTCGCTTGGCTTTCCGCTATTTGACAGAACTGCACGCTCGGCAACACTGAATGCGGCGGGTAGCACCATTCTGTCTAAGGCGGAGGAAATAGTTCGGCTTTTCAACGAACTTGCTGATCTTCCAAATGAATTGACAGACCACGGTTTGTTGCGAATCGGTGCCATTTCGTCTGTGCAATCAACTTTGCTCACGAGAGCATTGCGTGCACTCCGAAAAAGTCACCCGACGCTACCGATAAAAGTCATACCGGGTGTTTCGATGCAGTTGATGAACCAGCTTGATGCCGGAGAAATCGACTTGGCAATCATGATTCGTCCACCCTTTGGTCTGCTGCCAGAGTTGAAGTGGCATCCACTGATAAGGGAACCATTCGTGTTTATCGCGCCCGCGACCACGACCACAAACGATTGGTCTGACCTGATTCAATCGGCCCCTTTTCTGCGCTATGAGCGGACCTCATTTGGTGGCCGGCAGGTAGAGCGATTTCTTCAGTCGAAGCACTTGGCTGTGCACGACTCAGTAGAGCTTGACGATATTCAGGGGATTGTTCGCATGGTGGCAAGCGGTCTTGGTGTCGCTCTAATCCCTATGGCTGAAACCTATTTACCTTTACCCAAAGAGGTCCGGGCTATATCGCTTGAAGAGCATACTTTTTATCGTGAAATCGGCATTCTTCAACGCGCCCAAAAAGCAAGTCTGCATTCAGTCTTGCATTTGTGCAACTGCCTTCGAGACGCATCGACATTTGACTCCAGCAGCCTTTAGGCGCTCTCTTTTTATCGCCGATTTGGCCGATCCATCCAAAAATCTTCGCGGCGATGCGGTAGTGCCTCGCGACTGATGCCTGTCGTTACTGACTGACCGAAAACGCCGCCAAACGGCTGAAGGCCGTAGCCGTCCTAAGGCCGCCAGCGCCGCCTCAATGTCCTCGCTCATGCTCTCGGGCGTGTCCGTGGGGGCATAGCGTTTGAGGACGGCGCCAAACTGGTTGCAGGGAAAGCCCAGCACGACCAAGCCTTTTTTCCCATAGGTTTTTGCAGCTCTTCCAGCCCGGCAAACTGCGGGGTGAAGCCGCAGGCGCTGGCGGTGACCTGATCAACTGAGGATGCCTTAGCAGTTGATGTGCCCATGCACGGGGTCCTTGAGTTTCTTCGCAGCCCTGAAATAGGAGCGGTGTGCGCCACGCCGATCGGCTCCGTCAAGCGGCAATCTGCAACAAAAAAAAGCCGACCCAGAAGGTTCGGCTTTTTGACTCCAAGTGGGTCGTCTGCGCTCAAGGCTTCAGGTAGGCATAGCCTTCTTTGGACTGCAAGCGCCCGATCTCGGCCACGCCTGAAGGCACGATCGACGCCTCAGCGATGACCTTGGAGGCATCGATTTTCCGACTGACCAAGGTATTGTTGCAGACCCGGAAATCGACTCCTTTGTCTTTCAGCCTTTGCACGATGGGTTCGTAGGGGTTGCCGTTCTTGTCTTTGGCATCGGCGAGTAGAAAATCAATGCCTTGGCTGTGGGTCACCACCACGATCTTGACTTTGGGGCTGGCATCGATGTGGTTGCCGACATTGCGCATCGCTGCAATGGCGTTGGCGCTGTCATTAATGTGATAGACCACCTTTTCTTCTGCGTCGGCAGACGCGACCGCCGGCGCAGCGAGGACCACTGGGCTCAAGGTGGCGGTGGCCAAGGTCAAGGCAGCCAGGATTGGGGCGAGTTGGCGACGGTTCATCATGAGTAGCTCCTTGGGTGGATATTGACTTCGGTAAAGGCCAAAAGTAGGCCATAGGGAACCGGGCAGGTGGTTCGCTTTGCCTTGACTGTAAGCGCGCTCACCTTCAAGAATAAAGCAACGCAAGGATATCTCGCGAGCGTCCCCAGCGGCTATGAGTGTTTTCACCCATAGGAGTGCTCCTCAACCTCAAAAGAGAATGAATGGGGAACGCTCGGCCACCAGGGCCGGACGGCCGCATGGTTGTGTTGCGTGGGGTCTTCCCGGTGGACTTGGATCCCGGCGCCGAGCTGGCCCACGTGTTCGTGGACGGTGCGCCGAACAGCTCCAGCGGCCGAGTAGTGCTGTGACCTTCGCTGAGGGCTGTGCCCTACAGCATCACAGTACCCGCATAGGCGCGCGCCATGCAGAGGTTGGCCCGTCGGGGCTTGGGTTAACTCAGCTACGCTCCATGCTGATCACCCGGTAGTTAACGTTCAGGCTGAGAGTGGCGATGAACCAGTGGCCCAGACCAGTCCGAGGGGAATCCATCGCGTGGGACTGCTCCCGCCCTCAAAGCGGCTGATAGAAGTAGCCGTCCTCAGGCCGCCAGTGCCGCCTCGATGTCGTCGCTCATGCTCTCCGGCGTGTCAGTGGGCGCATAGCGTTTGAGCACCGTGCCATCCTTGGCCACCAGAAATTTGGTGAAGTTCCATTTGATGGATTTGCTGCCCAGCAAGCCCGGCGCCTCGGCGGACAGCCATTGGTACAGCGGGTGGGCGGCCTCACCATTGACATCGATCTTGGCCATCATCGGGAAGCTGACGCCGTAGTTCAGTTGGCAAAACTCGGCGATCTCCGCGTTGTCTCCCGCGTCTTGCGCGCCAAACTGGTTGCAGGGAAAGCCTAGCACCACGAGTCCTTTTTTGCCATAGCTTTCATGCAACGCTTCCAGCCCGGCAAATTGTGGTGTGAAGCCGCAGGCACTGGCGGTGTTCACGATCAGCATGACCTTGCCCTTGAATTGATTCAGCGCCACGGACTTGCCGTTGATTTGAAGGGCCTCGAAGTCGTACACAGTGCTCATGCTCTTTCCCCGGTTGTTGGTGATACGCCTAGTGTCTCACTGTGGCCCGTGAATCAGCGTCGTGCAAATGACAACACCGCGAGCAGTGAGGCCAATAGGATCAAGCTGCCGCCAACCACGGTGCGGGCCGACAGGTCGCCCGCGCCCAGAATGACGGAGGACACGCTGGCAAACACCACCTCGGCGAGCATGATGAGCGAGGTGGTGCTGGCGTTGAGCCGGGCCGCCCCATATTGCAAGGCCAAGTTGCCCGCCAAAAACGCCACGCTGACTAGCAGGGCCAGTCCGATCCATGACCCAACGTGCGGCGGCGGTGTGACCACGCCCAGCCCCATACCCAGTGTGGCGGCACTCAAAGCCATGATGGTGCCACCGCCAAACATGGCCAGCATGCGCGAGGCCTCTGGCGTCTGGTTCAATTTGCGCAGCAAGATGTTGGTCAGCGCAAAGCTGAACCCGCCCATCAAGGCCAGCCAGTCCGCCATGCTTTGGGGAACGGGCCAGGCGGACTCCGGCGTTTTCAGCACAATCACCACCCCGGTGAGCGCCAGAGCCAGGCGCAACAGAGAGGGGGCACTGGGTTTTTCGCCCAGCAAAGGCCAGGCCAGCAAGACCACCCAGGCCGGCATCAAATAGAAAAGTAGCACCACACGGACCACGTCGCCCACCGTCACCGCCCAGTTGAACCCGACGTTGGTCAAGCCCGAGGCCAGCACCAACCACCACAGGGCCGGGTGCTTCACCAAACCGCGCCACGCCTGCGGGCGCACCAGAGCCAAGACGATCAGAGCAAAGACATAAATAAGGGCCGTGGCCCACATCGGGTGCAAGCCTTTAGCTTGCAGCAGGCGCAGCGGCCACCAAGAGACACCATAGACAAAGGCATTCAGCAGCAGGGCCGACGCCGCCAGCGCACTGCCGGACATCAGCCGTGCAGGTTGTCGTGGCGGGCGATGTTCATCAGGTGCTCGATCTCCGTGCGGTGAACGATGCAATTGCGGTCATACCAGCGCTTGATCAACCACATGAAGCCAGCAATGATGACCCCAAACCCGGTGATGGCCGCGAAAGTGGGCAGGCCCAGCCCGGTGGACAAGCTGTAGCCCGCGCCCAGCAACAAAATGCAGGCCTGCTCATTAAAGTTTTGCACCGCAATAGAGCGCCCCGCACCCATCAGGTTGTGGCCGCGGTGCTGCAACAGCGCATTCATGGGCACCACCAAAAAGCCACCCAGGGCGCCCAACAAGATGAGGAAGGGTGCGGCGACCCAGACGTTGGTGATGAAGATCAGCATGATGATCAACAGGCCCATGACAATGCCCAGAGTGATCACCCGCGGACCGTCTTCCAGACGCATTCGCATGGAGGCAACGACGGCGCCCACGGCCATACCAATAGCAACCACCCCTTGCAGGGCCGAGGCCTGCGTCACCGAATACCCCAGGGCCACCGATGCCCAAGCCAACACGATAAAGCGCAAATTACCAGCCACGCCCCAGATCAAGGTAGTGGCCGCCAATGAAATCTGACCCAGCTTGTCGCGCCACAGGCGCAGGTTGCAGCGCCAGAAGTCAGGCAGCAAGGTGGTGATGCGCTTGGGCATGGGTCGCATCTCCACACCGGTCAGCGGAATGTGGGTATTGAACCAGGCCGCCAGCAGGTAGATAAAGATTAGCACCGAAATGGCGGCCTCGGGCGGTGTATCGATTCCCGTGGAGACTAGGGGGAAATCAAAGGACAACAACCAGGTTGAGGCGACGGGCCCCACCAGTTGCCCCCCCAGCAACACGCCCAAAATAATTGAGGCAATGGTCAGCCCTTCGATCCAGCCGTTGGCCTTGACGAGCTGGGAGGCGGGTAGCAGCTCGGTCAGGATGCCGTATTTGGCCGGGGAATAGGCCGCAGCCCCCAGGCCCACAATCGCATAAGCCATGAGCGGGTGGGAGCCAAACAGCATCATCAGACAACCAATCACCTTGATGAAATTACTCATCAACATGACCTGCCCTTTGGGCTTGGAGTCCGCGTAAGCGCCGACAAAAGGCGCCAAAATAACGTAAAACAGGGCAAACATAGGCACCAATGCCGCTTGCTGCCATTCAGGGGAATGGGTTCCCCGAAGCAACTGGACAGCGGCCACGAACAAGGCGTTGTCGGCCAGCGAGCTGAAGAACTGCGCCGACATGATGGTGTAAAAGCCGCGTTTCATTGTCTCAAGTCGCGCATCAGTTGCTCTGACACGGTAGGTGTTATTGTGATGCTCCGAACGGTGGGGGTTTATAGCACGCCGCCCAATGTCAAAATCCTGCGTCTCTTTCAATTCCTTACATGCGCCATGCCACGCCCCATCCTCGCCACAATCCATCCTGAAGGGCTTCGCCACAATTTGGGCCGCGCCAGACAGGCTGCACCCGACGCCCGCGTGTGGGCCATCGTCAAGGCGAATGCATACGGCCATGGCATCGAGCGCGCTTTTGAGGGGCTGCGCGGCGCCGACGGCTTTGGGCTGCTGGACCTGGACGAAGCCAAGCGTGTTCGGGCCTTGGGTTGGCGCGGCCCGATCCTGCTGCTCGAAGGTGTCTTTGAGTTGCGCGACCTGGAGCTGTGTTCGCGCCTGGACTTGTGGCACACCGTGCACTGCGACGAACAGGTGGACATGCTGGCCACCCACAAAACCAATGTGCCGCACCGGGTCTTCCTCAAGATGAACTCGGGCATGAACCGACTGGGCTTCACGCCGCAGCGCTACCGCTCGGCATGGACGCGGCTCAACGCCCTGCCCCAGGTTGACGAAATCTCGCTCATGACCCACTTCAGTGACGCCGATGGTGCAACGGGCGTGGCCGACCAGATGGCGACGTTTGCCAGCGTCACCCGGGACCTTCCCGGAGAGCGCACCGTGAGCAACAGTGCCGCCACGCTGCGCTTCCCGATCAGCGCGGCGCAGGCCAGCGCGCACCCGGACACGCTGGTCGCCTCGGACTGGGTTCGCCCCGGCATTGCCATGTATGGCAGCTCACCCGACCACCCCGAGCACAACGCCGCCCACTGGGGCTTGCAGCCGGGCATGACATTAAGTGCAAAAATTATTGCAACCCAAGACCTGCAGGCAGGCGATAGCGTCGGCTACGGCTCCAGCTTCACCGCCACACAAGCCATGCGCATTGGCGTGGTGGCCTGCGGCTACGCTGACGGTTACCCGCGCATCTGCCCCACTGGCACGCCAGTGCTAGTCAACGGTGTGCGCACTCGCACCGTCGGCCGGGTCAGCATGGACATGATCACGGTAGACCTCGACCCACTCACCAAAGCCGGCGTGCCCGCCGGCTTTGGCAGTGAGGTGACTTTATGGGGCCGCGCCGCCAACGGCACCGTGCTTTGCATTGACGAGGTGGCGGCGTGTGCCGGCACGGTCGGTTATGAGTTGATGTGCCGCTTGGCCCAGCGCGTGCCCGTGGTGGTGGCGGACTGATGAAGTACGTCCCAATCACCGTCGAGTTGCTGGCCCTGAACCAACCCATCCCCGTGGATGTGTGGGCGCCCGATGGCCGTTTGTTGCTCAAGCGCGGGCAAAGCATCGACTCCGACGCCGACAAAGACCTGCTGCGCGTTCACCAAGCCAGCACCACCGAGGCCGACGCCCGGGCCTGGCAACGCAGCCACGAGCGGGTGATTCGTCAAATGCTGCGTGACGGCGCCTCGGGGGAGGCCATTTCGCGTTTCTGCCTGCCCGCCGTGATCGAGGAAATTGACTACGTGGTGGGCAAAGAGGTACAAGGTGGCTGGCTGGACTTGCAGGAGTTGCTGCGCGGCATGCTGTACCAAGGCGAGGCCACGTTGAACGCGCTGGAGCGGCTGGAAGGCATTGAAAAGCGTGCACGCGAACTGTTGCGCAGCGAGCCCGACGAATGCCTGTTCACCCTGTTTCAGGCGCTGCCCGAGTTGTCCCTAGGCTATTGCGCGACCCACGCCCTGCTGACTGCAGTCGTGTGTGAACTGACCGCCGAAAAAATGGACATGCCCTTGTCCAACCGGCAGGTGTTGTTCCGCTCCGCGCTCATCATGAACATTGGCATGGCGCGCGACCAGGACAGCCTGGCCAACCAGAGCACTCCGCCCAACGACGCACAGCGCAAGCTAATCAAGGAACATCCGCAACGCAGTCTGCACATCCTGCGTGCGTTTGGACTGATGGACGAAGACCAGCTCGACATCGTGCGCTGGCACCATGAGCAGGACGCCACGACTGGCCAGGTCAAAGAGTCCTTGAGCCAGCGTATTTTGTGCACGGCCGACAGTTTTGTGGCCAAAATGGCGCCGCGCAAAACCCGCCAGGCGACCTCCCCGCTGGGCGCGGCCAAGGCCTTGTTTCTCAACACCGCCGACGACGCCAAGCGACTGGGCTCTGCCATGACAACGGCCATTGGCTTTTACCCGCCAGGCACTTACGTCGAGCTGGTCAATGGCGAAACGGCCGTGGCCATCGCCCGCGGCCTGCGTGCCAACACCCCGCAGGTGCTGACAATCATCCAGCCCAACGGCATGCCGCTGAGCAAATACGTGCCCCGCGACACGGGAGACGCCCAGTTCGCCATTCAGGCCCCGGTCAACGCCGAAAAAATCAAGGTGAAGGTCAGCCTGGAGAAGGTGCGCAAGGAAATCAAGGCGCTGGCCACGCGCACGCTGTAATCAGGCCGTGCGGCGGCGACTGAACTTGATGGCCTCAAACCAGAACACGCTGGCCATGCCCAGCAACAACGCCGTGCCCAGACCCACCCCCACCAGCGGCTCAAAGGCAAACAAGGTGGCGGCCGCCGGCCAGTAGACGGCTACGCCGAGCAGGACGAGGGTCACCCCAATCACAATCCATAAAGTTCGATTGGGCACCCAAAGGGACGCCCACAGCGAGCGAGCCCGGGCGCGGTTGGACAGTATCAACGCCAGATTGGAGCTGACCAGCGTGACGAAGGCAAAAGCACGTGCCTGGTCCTCCGTCATGGCATCGGCAGCCCAGGCGTAGGCGCCCAGTACGACCAACAACACCCCAATTCCCTGGACCAAAGCCAGCCCCAATGCCGCACCGCCAAACAAGGGCGCTTGCGCATCGCGAGGCGGGCGTTGCATCACATCGCCCTCGGTGGGTTCGTTTTCAAACACCATGGAGCAGGCCGGGTCAATCACCAACTCAAGGAACGCGATGTGCAGAGGATACAACATCGTTGGCCAGCCGAACAGAACGGGTAGCAACGCCATGCCCGCAATCGGCACGTGCACGGCCAGGATGTATGACATGGACTTGCGCAGGTTGTCAAAAATACGCCGACCCAGTCGAATGGCCCCCACGATGGAGGCAAAGTTGTCATCCAGCAGCACCAACGAGGCGGCTTCTCGCGCCACGTCGGTCCCCCGCCCGCCCATGGCCACGCCCACATGGGCCGCCTTCAGGGCGGGGGCATCATTCACCCCGTCGCCGGTCATCGCCACCCGCTCGCCCGTGGCTTGAAGGGCTTGCACAATGCGCAGCTTTTGCGCTGGCGCGATGCGTGCGCACACGGCCACGGCTTGGAGGCGAGCCTGTAGGGCCGCATCGCTCAGGGTGGCCAGTTCCTCACCGGTCAACACGCCATCCAAAGCATCCCCGGCAGATACCAGCCCCGCTTCGGCCGCGATAGCTCGGGCAGTCGCCGGGTAGTCCCCGGTGATCATCAACACACGAATGCCGGCAGTGTGGCATTGCGCCACGGCCGCAGCGATCTCGGGCCGCAAGGGGTCGGCCAGACCCAGCAGACCAATGAACTCGAAATCAAAGTCATGTTCAACGGCTGGCCAATGCTCACCCACAAAACGTGCCTGAGCCACCCCGAGCACCCGCAAACCTTTGGCCGCCATGGACTCCACGGCACGGGCAATGCGCGCCTGCGCGTCTCTTCCCAAATGACACAAATCCACAATGGCCTCGGGTGAGCCCTTGGCCGCCACCACATGCGCCTCACCGGTCGTTGCCCGCCACACATGAGACATGGCGCGAAGCTCGGGCGTGAGCCCATACTCCTGCATCAGGGTCCAGTCATGGTGCAGGTGTTCCGTGTCTTTCAGAAAGTGCTGGCCCAGCCGATGAAACGCTTTTTCCATCGGATCAAACGGGTCCGCCACGCTGGCCAGAATGCTGTACTCCACCAGGGTGTGAAACGCCTCAGGCAGCTCGCTCGAATGGGCATAGTCCACAACCAGGGACTCGGCTGGCGCCGCCGCACCGTCCTGGGCATACAGCTCAACGACGGTCATTCGGTTCTCGGTCAAGGTGCCGGTTTTGTCCACGCACAAAACCGAGGTCGCCCCCAGCGTCTCGATGGCGGCAATGCGCCGGGTCAAGACATTTTTCTTCGCCAGGCGCCAGGCGCCCAAAGCCGGCAGCACCGTCAAAACCACCGTGAACTCCTGCGGCAACATGGCCATGGCCAGCGCAATACCAGCGAGCAGGGCCGCCATCCAGTCGCCCCGTATCCAGCCATGCGCCAGCACCAGCAGCACGCTGGCGGCCAGTGCCAGCAGTGCCAGCACCTTGAGCAAATGAGCGGTTTGCTGCTTCAGGGGCGAGGGCTCATTGCCCAGGGTGCCCAGCACGTGGCCGATACGGCCAATCTCACTGCGCTCGCCAGTCGCCGTCACGCGGGCGCGGCCATGCCCTCTTACCAGCAGCGTGCCAGAAAACAGGGCGGCATCGGCACGGGCGTCCTTGTCCACGGGCACCGCTTCCCCGGTCAGAAGAGATTCATCGACTCGCACCTCGCTGCCATCGATCAGCACCGCGTCGGCGGCAATCCGGTCGCCCTCGGCCAGCAACAACACGTCGCCACACACGACTTCATGGCCGGCAATTCGAACCGGCTGGCCGTCTCGCAGCACCATCGCACGGGGGCTGCTGAGATCCCGTAATGCGTCCAGCGCCCGCTCCGTCTTGCCCTCTTGATACAGAGTCATGGCCAGCACCACCAGCACGAGACCAAACAACACCAGCCCCTCGTGCAAATCTCCCAACAACAAATACAGGGTGCCGGCGGCCAGCAACAACATGAACATGGGCTCTTGCAGCGTTTCGCGCGCGATGTGGCGCCACTTTCGGCGCTGCGCCGAGGGCAAAGCGTTCGGTCCGTCCTGTCGAAGTCGCTGTGCCGCTTCAGGCGCGCTCAAGCCGGCATCGTCGTTCTGATTCATGGAATCTGTCACAAGGGGTTCACGGGCGTCGCACCCAGACAGGGCGCTGCCCCAGTAAAGACCGGCAGCAGAATTCGAAAGCAAAAGATAAACTGAGACACAAAAGCCCGCTGGGTTGCGGGCTTCAGTCGTTCAACACTGTTTTGATGGAGCCGGGCTTCGGCCCCGACGCTACTGATACCGATCATGCAAACCCTCCCCTTGGTCAAATTCATTTTGACCAAGGGGAGCATCACCAGTATTGACGAATATCAAGCACTCACACCGAACCGGGCCAGCGCCGTATCACGTTCAAGGAACGGCTTTGGCGACCACTTGATGCAGGTGCACGTCACGCTGTGGGTAAGGAATGGAGCAGCCGCCTTGCTCAAGCCCTTCTTTGCAACGCTGCACCAAGTCCAATTTGGTGGCCCACCAGTCCGTGCGCGCGGTCCAGACGCGAAACATGATGTTCACCGAGTTGTCGCCCAGGCTTTCCACTTTGATCAGTGGTTCCGGGTCGCGCAGCACGCGCGGCTCGTCCAGGGCGATCTGGTTCAGGATGGCCAAGGCGGTGTTGATGTCGTCGCCATAGGCAATGCCATACACCTCGTCGAGGCGGCGAATGTCTTTGTCGGTCACCGACAGGTTGACGATGGTATGGCCCCATATTTGTGAATTCGGCAAAAACACCGCCGGCCCGTCCGGCAAATGTCCCTTGCAGATGAAAAACCCAAGGGCATCAATGACATACACCTCGCCATTGATCCGAACCGCATCGCCCACGTTGAAGGGGCGGAAAAACAGCAACATCACCCCGGCGGCCACATTGCTCAACGTGCCCTGCAAGGCCAGGCCAATGGCCAGTCCTGCGGCGCCCAGCAAGGCAATCAAGCTGGTCGTCTCCACGCCGAAACGGTTCAACACCGCAATCAACGTGAACACCAGCACGCCCACCCGTACCAATTTTCCCGGAAATCCGTGAAACACCGGGTCAATCTTGTCGGACTTGCGCACCGCGCGGCCCACCAGGCGGCTTAACCAACCCGCAATTAGATAGCCCACGATCAGCGTGATGATCGCGCCCACCACATTCATGCCATAGCCCAACAGGGTGCCTGTCAGGAGTTCCATTGTTTTTTGAAGTTGTTCATTCATAGGCCGCCTATGGTAGCCATAGCCACCACCTCCCGCAGACCGCCCCACTTTGTCCTTACGGAGGTTGCCGGCAAAAAAGGGGACGCACACCGGCTGCTTCCGCCTTCAAAGTTCATGTGGCGTATATGGCTGCAGCCCAGTTAAACCATGCGAGAACAGCTATTGATTAAGTAGCACCTTTGCTGCTCAGGCCCATCCGACCTTCTAGAGCCCCAGAGGGAGGAGAAACAAGGCGGCCGTGTACCCTCAGCCTCAAAAAACATATGCCTTATATGCCTTTTGGGCCTGCTACCCAGGTGAATCAAGCGCAGACAGCTACAAAATAAAGAGCAAGATCAAGTCGCAGTCGCGGAGCCCCTCCGACCTCGTTGGCAGGATGGCCGATGGCGGCAAACTACTTGCCGCGCGCCCGCTCGTACAAAGGCATCACTTGGGGCAAGTTGCTCACGATGTCGTCAGTTCGGGTATTTCCTGACGGGTGCGTGGACAGCCACTCCGGGGGCGCGCCGCTATTGGCTGCCGCCATCTTTTGCCACAAGGTCACACCGGCCCGGGGATCAAAGCCGGCCCGGGCGGCCAGCTCCATGCCGACCAGATCGGCATCGGACTCGTCAGTGCGGCTGAACTGCAGGGTCAGCAATTGCGCGCCGTAGTTGGTCACGGTGCGGCCTATGTCACCGAACCCGAAAATCTGGCCCAACAGGCTGGCGCCAATGCCGGTGGCGGCGTTTTTGCCCATGCGAGCCCGGGCATGCTCGCGCAGCGCATGGGCAATTTCATGGCCCATCACCATGGCCACTTCGGCGTCGTTGAGTTGGAGCTGGTTCAAGAGGCCGGTGTAAAAGACAATTTTTCCTCCCGGCATGCAAAAAGCGTTGATGGACTTGCCTTCAATCAGGTTCACTTCCCAGCGCCAATGTCGAGCGCGGGGGTTCCAGTCGTTGGCAAAGGGAATGATCTTGTCCGCAATGGCACGCAGACGGCGCACCTGGCGGTCCCCCGAGCTGACTAAGGCATTCTCGGCGGCAGCCTTTTTCAGCATGCTGGCGTACTCCTGGGCGGCAGACTGCTCTACGTTGTCGGCCGACACCAGTTTACTAAAGGCGGAGTTGCCACCGACATTCACGCCTTCTCGGGCCAAGGCCACCGGCAGAGTGGCGGCGGAGAGGGCCAACAACATGGCAAAACATTGCAAGGTCAAGCGACGTGGGAGCCAGCGGGTCAGCGATTGATTCATGGATGTTCTCCGTCAAAAAGAGAGGGGTGCGGCGCGTATTATTCGTCCATGACGTCCTCAGCCACCGATTTGCCACAAATAAAACCCTCCTGGGGCGCCACACTCAAGGTTTATCTAGAGCCCCCCACCATGCGCATGCTGCTGCTGGGCTTCTCGGCCGGCCTGCCCTTGTTACTGGTGTTTGGCACCCTGAGTTTCTGGCTAAGGGAGGCTGGAATTGACCGTACCACGATTGGTTATTTGAGTTGGGTGGGGCTGGCCTATGGTTTCAAATGGGTGTGGGCTCCGTTGGTAGACCGCATGCCGATCCCGCTGTTGACCCGTTGGCTGGGGCGCCGACGCAGCTGGCTGTTGCTGGCGCAACTGATGGTGATGGGGGGCCTGGTGGCCTTGTCTTTTAACGACCCCAAGGTCGCGCTGGAGCCTGTGGTGTGGGCGGCGCTGGCGGTGGCGTTTGGATCGGCCACACAAGACATTGCGCTGGATGCGTACAGAATCGAGTCGGCCGACGTCGACCGCCAGGCGGCGTTGGCGGCGGCCTACCAGACCGGGTACCGGCTGGCCATGATTTGGGCCGGCGCCGGCGCGCTATGGCTGGCGGCCCGTGCCGAGGTGGCAGGTGTCGTTGGGTACCAGCAAGACGCTTGGCAAATGGCCTATCTGGTGATGGCGGCCAGCATGTCGCTGGGCATGCTGACCGTGCTGTTCTCGCCAGAACCTATTCACCGCGTGCTCACGCCGGCCCGAAACATGGCAGAGTGGTTTAAAGGTGCCTTAATTGAGCCATTTGCCGACTTTTTGACCCGCTACGGCAAGCAGGCGCTGTTGATCCTGGCCCTGATTTCCATTTACCGCATCAGTGACGTGGTGATGGGCATCATGGCCAACCCGTTTTATGTGGACATGGGGTTCACCAAAGACGAGGTGGCGGCGGTCACCAAGATTTACGGCGTCATCATGACCCTGGTTGGCGCCTTTTTGGGCGGCGTATTGTCTATGCGCTTTGGCGTGATGCGGGTGTTGATGCTGGGGGCCGTTTTGAGTGCCGCCACCAACCTGCTGTTCGCGGCGCTGAGCACCCGTGGACATGACCTGACTGCCCTCATTTTCGTGGTCTCTGCCGACAACATGGCGAGCGGTATTGCATCGGCGGCGTTTATTGCGTATCTATCCAGTCTGACAAATATCAACTACTCGGCCACGCAATACGCCATATTCAGCTCCATGATGCTGTTGGCTCCCAAGTTCCTGGCTGGTTATTCCGGCCGGTATGTGGATGCCTTTGGCTATGAGAATTTCTTCACGGCCACGGCATTGCTGGGCGTGCCAGTGCTGGTGCTGATCTGGCTGGCTTCCCGAACTCAACGACCCTAGCAAATTAACCGCCATGCCCCACACCATGCTGAACCACTCTGCCACCACGCACCCCAGTGAGTTTTGGCTGGGCGAGACAGACATGTGGCTGCTGGCGGCGGGCCAGCACTTGCGGCCTTGGGAAAAGCTGGGCGCGCACCCTTGCACGCGTGACGGCATAGCCGGCACCTCCTTTGCCGTCTGGGCGCCCAATGCCAGGCGGGTAGCGGTGGTGGGCGATTTCAATCGCTGGGATGACAGCAAGCACCCCCTGCGTCACCGCGTTGAATGCGGCGCCTGGGAGCTCTTTGTGCCCGGCGTTGGAGTGGGCGCACTCTACAAATTTGCCGTGTTGGGCGCCGACGGCCTGTCCACCCTCAAGGCCGACCCCTATGCCTTGCGTGCCGAGCCCGGCCCAGGCCACGCCAGCGTGGTGAGCCGGCTGCCCGAACCGGTGCAGCGGCCGCCGGGCCAACGCGCCGACGCCAACGCATTGACCGCGCCCATGAGCATTTACGAGGTGCATGTGGGCTCCTGGCGGCGCCCCCATGGCCATTGGCCGGATTGGGAGTTTCTGGCGCAAACCCTGGTGCCGTATGTGGCAGATTTGGGTTTTACGCACCTCGAGTTGCTGCCCATCAGCGAGCACCCGTTCTACGGCTCTTGGGGTTACCAGCCGACCGGGCTCTACGCGCCCACGGCGCGCTACGGCGACATGACCTCGTTCCGGGACTTTGTGGCAGCGGCCCACGATGCCGGCCTGCAGGTGCTGCTGGACTGGGTGCCCGCGCATTTCCCGGACGACGACCATGCGCTGGCCTGGTTTGATGGCACGGCCCAGTTTGAGCACGCGGACCCGCGCGAAGGGGTGCACGCGGACTGGAGCACCCTGATTTATAACTACAGCCGCCATGAGGTGCGCAATTTTCTGGTGGGAAACGCCCTGTTCTGGATTGAACGCTACGGGATTGATGGTTTGCGCGTGGATGCCGTGGCCTCCATGCTCTACCGGGACTACAGCCGCAAGCCGGGCGAATGGATTCCCAACAAGGACGGTGGCCGGGAAAACTACGAAGCCACTGCCTTTCTGCGCGAAGTCAACCGGGTGCTGGGCCAGGAGGCGCCGGGCGCAATCACCCTGGCCGAAGAGTCCACCGCTTTTGCCGGTGTCACCGCGCCGCCCTGGAGCGGGGGTTTGGGCTTTCACTACAAATGGAATCTGGGCTGGATGCACGACACCCTGTCTTACTTTTCCCTGGACCCGGTGCACCGTGCGCACCACCATCACCGCGTCAGCTTTGCCATGATGTACGCCTACAGCGAGCACTATGTGCTGGCCTTGTCGCACGACGAGGTCGTGCATGGCAAGGGTTCCTTGTACAGCAAGATGTGGGGCGACCCGTGGCAAAAGCGAGCCAACCTGCGTGCCTTGTACGCTTTGATGTACGCCCACCCCGGGCGCAAATTACTCTTCATGGGGGCGGAGCTGGGCCAGCTGCGAGAGTGGAACCACGACGCTGAGTTGGACTGGGCCTTGCTGGACACCCCGGAGCATGCGGGCATTCAGCGACTGGTGCGCGAACTCAATCGCCTGTACCGCAGCCACCCTGGCCTGCATGCCCGAGACGACGAGCCGGAGAGCTTTGCCTGGCTGGATGTGCATGACCAGGCGCACTCCATCTACAGCTGGGTACGCCGCGGCCACACTCCCGAAGACCAAGTGGTGGTGGTCTGCAATTTGACGCCCGTGGTCCGCCATGGCTACCGGGTAGGCGTGTCGCACGCCGGTCGCTGGCAGGAACTACTGAACACCGAAGCCAGCTACTTTGGCGGCAGCGGCCTCGCCAGTGGAGCCGACGGCGACGGCGACGGCGACGGCGACGGTTGCCACGCTGAGGCACAACCCGCGCAAGGACAACCCTACTCTCTGCTGCTGACTTTGCCTCCTTTGGGCGTACTCTGGCTAGCCCCTGAGAGCGCCGTATGATCCCTGCCCGCACACCCGCCCAGGAGGTGCCGTGCGGGATGGGGCAGCCTTGGCCACTGGGCGCCAGTCTGGTGTCGCAACAGGGCGCGGCCGGGGTGAACTTCGCGGTGTATGCCGAGGACGCCGAGCGAGTAGAGATATGTCTGTTCGACGAGCAAGGCCACGAGGAAACCGCTCGCTTTGCGCTGCCCGCGAGGACCGGTGGCGTCTGGCACGGGTTTGCACCGGGACTGGTGTGCGGGCAGTTGTACGGCCTGCGGGCGCACGGGCCCTATGAACCGGAGCACGGGCGTCGCTTTAATCCGGCCAAGCTGCTCATCGACCCCTTTGCGCGTGCGATGGCGGGTGGCACTGCCCTGCTGTCGCTGGAGCGCGATTACCAGAGCCTCCCCGCGCCCAACGCTCAAGTGCTGCACGCCCGCCCCGACCCTGAAAACAATGCCGCCCGTGTGCCCAAAGCTCGCGTACTGGACTGGGCGCAAGAACTGCAGGCTGGTGCGGCAGTGGCGCCAAGGCCGCAGGTGCCGCCCGCACGTGCGGTGCTTTATGAGGCGCATGTGAAAGGGCTCACCTGCCAGAACCCAGCTGTGCCGCCAGCATGGCGGGGCTGCTTCGCCGGCGTGGCGAGCCCCGCCATGCTGGCGCATTACCAGCGGCTGGGCATCACCACGCTGTGCCTGTTACCCGTGCAGCTTCACATCACGGAATCGCATTTGCTTCACAAGGACCTGCGCAACTACTGGGGTTACAACACACTGGGCTATTTCATTCCCATGCCCGAGTACGCCAGTGGCGAGTTCACCGACGAGCGTGCCGAGTTTCGCTGGATGGTGGACCAGTTGCACCAGCAGGGTCTGGAGGTGGTGCTGGATGTGGTCTACAACCACAGCGCCGAGAGCGACACCTTTGGGCCGACCTTGAGTTGGCGCGGCCTGGGCAGCGCAGGTTGGTATGCGCGGGATGGAGACGGACAACACCTCAATTTCAGCGGCTGTGGCAACAGCTTTGATATGGGAAAAGCAGGAGTGGTGCAACTGGTCATGGACAGCCTGCGCTGGTGGGTACAGGCCTTTGGCGTGGATGGGTTTCGATTCGACCTTGCCACCTCGCTGGGGCGTGATCCAGCGCTGGGCCAGCGCTTTAACCCGCGTTCGGCCTTGCTCGCCGCCATGGCACAAGACCCGGTTCTGGCAGGCATCAAGCTGATTGCCGAGCCTTGGGATATGGGCCCGGAAGGCTACCAATTGGGCCATTTTCCCGCGCCGTGGCAGGAGTGGAATGACCGATTTCGGGACACCAGCCGGGCGTTCTGGCTGGGCTTTTCCGGCACACGCGGGGACATGGCACGCCGACTGACCGGCTCCAACGACCGCTTTCAGCCCAGCGGCCGGGGTCCACTGGCGAGCGTGAACCTGATCACCGCCCACGATGGCATGACGCTGGCCGACCTCACCGCCTACCGCGACAAACACAACACCGCCAACGGCGAGGGCAATCAGAACGGGCACGACCACAACCTGAGCGCCAACGCCGGGGTGGAAGGACCCAGCAGTGACGCCACCGTGCTTGCAGTGCGAGGCGAATGGCGACGCGCCTTACTGGCGACCCTGTTTTGTGCCCAGGGCACGCCCCAGTTGCTGGCAGGCGATGAGCTGGGTCACTCGCAACACGGCAATAACAACGCCTATTGCCAGGACAACGAAACGAGCTGGTTGAACTGGACGAACGTGGACACCGAACTGACTGCGTTTGTGGCTCAACTGATTCACCTGCGCCATGCGCACCCGGCACTGCACCATGCGCGTTGGTTCGCCGGGGCTGGCGCACTGGACGCGGGCGAGCCAGCAGACATTCATTGGCGCCGGCCCGATGGCCTGGCCCTGAGCGCCGCAGATTGGGATGACACCCAGTCACGCAGCTTTGCCTGTCTGGTGGAGGTTCACGAGGGGGCACATGCGGGACAAGCGCCGGTGGAGCGCTGGTTGTTGGCGTTTCACCCCGCCAACGAGGCGGTGACTTTTGCCTTGCCGCCTGGCGAGTGGCATTGGGCGCTGAACAGCGCCGCGGCCGTGGCACTGCCCCAGGACTGTGGGGAAATCACGCCTCGCTGTCGAGGGACTGCGCTGGTTCCACCCCGTTGTGTGGCGGGGTGGGTGCAAACCCTGCCGACCAACGACACAGGGAACAAACCGTGAACCACGCCACTTCCCCCATTTTTTCGCAGCGGCGCAGCGGCGTGTTGCTGCACATCACATCACTGCCAGGCCCGCACGGCTCGGGTGACTTGGGCGAGGCCGCCTACCATTTTGTTGACTGGTTGGTGTCAGCCGGGCAGACGTTGTGGCAAATTCTGCCGCTCTCGCCTGTGGGGCAAGGCCATTCGCCTTACAACAGCCCATCCACCTCGGCGGGAAACCCCTTGCTGATTGACCTGGATGACCTGGTTCGCCGGGGCTGGCTGACCCCTGGCACCGAGCACCGGTTCGAGGCCGGTCGCTGCGACTTCGACCGAATCGGTCCTTACCGCATGGCCCGCCTGCGGGACGCCTGGCGGGGCTTCACCGAACGGGCGCTGCCAGCTGAGCAGGCCGAGCTGGCGCAATTTCGCATCGAGCAGGCCGACTGGCTCGAGGGCTATGCGCTGTTCATGGCGTTGGAACTGCGCCATGGCAAGCCCTGGACACAGTGGCCCCGGTCACTGGCCTGCGCGCAGCCACAGGCATTGGCCGAAGCCGGTAGTCACATGCTGGACGATTTAGGGTTTTTCAGTTTCACTCAGTGGCGCTTCATGATGCAGTGGCAAAGTTTGAAGGCTTATGCACATGAACGCCACGTTTTGATTGCGGGAGATGCTCCTATTTTTGTAGCGCATCACAGTGCAGATGTGTGGCTCAATGCCCCGCTCTTTCGGCTCGATGCCGAAGGCGAGCCCACCGTGGTGGCAGGTGTGCCACCCGACTATTTCAGTCCCACGGGTCAGCGATGGGGCAACCCCCTGTACCGCTGGGAGGCCATGGCAGAGGATGACTATGACTGGTGGCGAGGCCGACTTCGTCGCCTGCTCAAACTGGTTGATGTGGTTCGGCTGGATCACTTTCGCGGGTTCGAGACTTACTGGGAGATTCCCGCGACCGAGCCCACGGCGATGGCCGGGCACTGGCGCGCGGGGCCCGGCACGGTACTGTTCGAGTCATTGGCCCGCTCAGCCGGGGTGTACACGACCTTGCCGGTGATTGCCGAAGATTTGGGACTCATCACACACGAGGTCACCGCTCTGCGCGAGGCCTGTGGATTTCCCGGCATGCGGGTCATGCAGTTCGCGTTTGATGACACGTCGGCCAACCCCTACCTGCCTCACAACTACGAGCGCCAGACGGTGGCCTACACCGGCACACACGACAACGACACCACCGTGGGCTGGTGGAACAGCGCTCAGACCTTTCAACGGCAAGCGGCCCGCGCCTACTTGGGGCCGCTGGCGGACACCGAGATTCACTGGGCCATGATTCAGTCGCTCTCGCAGTCTGTGGCGAACACGGTGGTGGTTCCCTTTCAGGACGTACTGGGCCTGGATGGAGGGCACCGCATGAACACGCCCGGCATGGCGCAGGATTGCTGGGAGTGGCGTTTCAACTGGTCCCAAGTGATGAATGAACCCGCCCGCCGCCTGGCAGAAATGACCCGCGCCCATGGGCGAAACCTGCCCACTCACCGGTGAGCGCTTACTGATTCCTCCAAGGAGTGACGACCATGAAAATCGATGACCCCCACCACCCGGTTCGACACACCATTGGCCTTGTGTTGGCGGGCGGGCGGGGGTCGCGCCTGCAGGGCCTGACCGAGCATTGCGCCAAACCGGCGGTGCCGTTTGGCGGCAAGTTCCGCATCATCGACTTTGTGCTGTCCAACTGTCTGAATTCGGGGGTGCACCAGATTGGCATCATGACCCAATACAAGTCCCACAGCCTGATGCGTCATGTGCAACACGGCTGGTCCTTCCTGCGCAACGAATTCAACGAATTCATTGACCTGCTCCCCGCGCAGCAGCGCGATGACCATGGCTCGTGGTACCAGGGCACAGCCGACGCCGTGTTCCAGAACCTGGACATCCTGGCCACCCACCGTGCCCGTTACATTCTGGTGTTGGCCGGGGACCATGTTTACAAGATGGATTACGCCAGCCTGATTGAAGACCATGTGGCCCAGGGCGGGCAATGCACAGTGGCCTGCATTGAGGTGCCGCTCGCGGAAGCGTCTGCCTTCGGTGTCATGACGATGGATGACACCCGGCGCATCGTCGGTTTTCACGAAAAACCCGAACACCCCACCCCCATGCCGCAGCGCCCCGACCATGCCCTGGCCAGCATGGGTGTGTATGTGTTCAATGCCGACTACTTGTTTGCCGCCTTGAATGCAGACGTGACGAACGACGCCTCCAGCCACGATTTCGGCAAAGACCTGATCCCGGCCATGGTGGCGCGCGGCGATGCAGTGGCCCACCCGTTTGCCATGTCCTGCGTCAAGATCAGCACCGAGGCCCCCTCCTACTGGCGCGACGTGGGCACGGTGGACGCGTATTGGGCGGCCAACATTGATTTGACGGCCACCACCCCCGAGCTGGACTTGTACGACCAGTCCTGGCCGATCTGGACCGATCAGCCAACCCTGCCCTCGGCCAAGTTTGTCTTCGACGACGATGGGCGACGCGGCATGGCGGTGGATACCTTGGTGGCTTGCGGGTGCATCGTATCCGGCGCGCTGGTGCGCCGTTCGGTTCTCTTCATCGGTGCACGGGTTCATTCCTACAGCGAGGTGGACCAGTCGATCATCCTGCCCGGCGCCGAGGTTGGCCGGCGTTGCCGCTTGCGCAAGGTCATTGTGGATGAAGGCTGCCATCTGCCTGAGGGCACCACCATTGGGTTTGATGCGCAGGCCGATGCCCGGCGGTTTTACCGCAGCGAAGCGGGGGTGGTGCTGGTGACCAGCGCGATGGTGGACATTCTGAAGCGAGAGGCCTTGTGAAAGTTCTCTACGTCTGCGCTGAGCTGTATCCATTTCTGAAAACCGGCGGATTGGCCGACGTCAGCGCGGGTCTGACTCCCGCCCTGCGCGCGTTGGGTTGCGACGTGCGGGTGCTGATGCCCGGCTTTCCAGCCCTCATGTCCGTCGTGACCGAGCGCCACGCGGTCGCCCGGCTGCCCGGCGATGAAACCCCGTGGGGCCCGGCGCCGGTCCTGCCAATGGCAGACGTGGTGCGCACCGAGTTGCCAGGACTGGCGGTGCCGGTCTACCTGCTGGACGCCCCGGCCCTGTTTGACCGGCCGGGCAACCCTTACCTTGGGCCGGATGGGCGGGACTGGTCGGACAACGCCTTGCGTTTTGGCGCGCTGGGCTGGGCGGCGGCCTGCCTGGGCCAAGGCCTGGACCCCGACTGGACCCCCGATGTAATTCATGGCCATGACTGGCATGCTGGCCTGGCGCCCGCCTATGTGCAGGCCTGGTCCGACGCGGGAGAGGCAACACCGGCAACACTCACCACCATTCACAACCTCGCTTACCAGGGTTTGTTTACGGCCACCTCGCTTCGCGCGCTGGGTCTGCCAGCGTCTTGCTTTGATGTCGATGGCCTAGAGTACTTTGGTCAGGTGTCTTTCCTGAAAGCCGCGCTGCGTTACAGCGACCGACTCACCACCGTGAGCCCCACTTATGCCCGTGAGATCACTCAGCCGGAGCAGGGCTGCGGTCTCGACGGCCTGCTTCGCGAGCGCGCCCATGTACTCAGTGGCATCTTGAACGGGGTGGACTATGCCATCTGGAGCCCTGAGAACGACGCCTTTTTGACAACCCCGTATGACGGCGCTACGCTTGACAACAAGGCGGTGGCCAAAGCCGCCTTGCAGGCCAGTCTGGGCTTGGAGGTGTCTGCGAAGGCGCTGGTGTTTGGTGTGGTGAGCCGCCTGACCGAGCAAAAGGGCTTGCACCTGCTGCCCGAAGTGCTGGCGGACCTAGTTCACAGGGGCGGCCAGTTGGCTTTGTTGGGACAGGGGGATGCGGTGCTGGAGCAGGCGTTTATTCAGGCCAAGGCGTTGTATCCGGGGCAAGTAGGTGTGCAGATTGGTTATGACGAGGCCACGGCCCATGCCGTGATGGCGGGTGCCGACGTGATTCTGGTGCCATCTGCGTTTGAGCCCTGCGGTTTGACGCAGTTATATGGCTTGCGATATGGCACGTTGCCACTGGTGCGCGGTGTGGGTGGCCTGGCAGACACGGTGGCGGATTGTTCACTGGAAAACCTGGACGATGGCAGCGCCACCGGTTTTGTGTTTGACGAGTTGAGTGCGCAGGGCTTGTCCAGTGCCCTGCGCCGCGCATTTGTGCTGTTTGCCCGACCAGCGGAGTGGGCGCAGGTGCAGCAACAAGGAATGACTTTGCGGTTCGACTGGCAAAGCGCCGCGCAGAAGTACCTGGCCTTGTACCAGGCACTGCGGCCGTCAGCCAGCGCTGGCCCTCACAACCTGCCAAACAAGGAGTGACCATGCCTGACGCAGACTTGTTTCAAATTGAGCCACCCGGCAACACCGTCGAGGATTTGCGCCACGCCATTGCCGACCGGCTGGTTTATGCAGTGGGCAAAGACCGGCCATCAGCCACACAGCGGGACTGGCTGTTTGCCGTTTTTCATGTGGTGCGGGACCGCATCATGAACCCCTGGCGAGAGTCGCTGGCAAGCGCCGATGCGCAGAATGCCAAACGGGTCTATTACCTATCCATGGAGTTTCTTACCGGGCGAGCCCTGACAAACGCCATCTTGTCGGCCGGCATCTTTGAGCCGCTCAAGGAGGCCTGCGCCTTGCTGGGCGTGGACTTCGACGCGCTGATTGATATCGAACCGGAGCCGGGCTTGGGCAACGGTGGCCTGGGTCGTTTGGCGGCCTGCTTTCTGGACTCCATGGCCACTCTGGGCCTACCTGGCATGGGCTACGGCATTCGGTATGAATACGGCATGTTCGCGCAGCGCATCGAACTGGGCCAGCAAGTGGAGGAGCCCGACTACTGGCTGGTCAACGGCTATCCCTGGGAGCTCATGCGGCCCGAGTTCAGCTACACCATTCGGTATGGCGGGCACTTGGTACTGAAGGGTGAGAAATGCGTGTGGGAGGACACCAACGACGTCATTGCCACGGCCTATGACACGGGTGTGCCGGGCCATGAGATGCGCAGCGTGGTCACCCTGCGCCTGTGGTCAGCACGGGCGTCTGGCGGGGTCAATCTGGACGCGTTCAACCGAGGGGATTACATCCAAGCCGTGGAGGACAAGAACCATTCAGAGAACGTGTCCCGCGTGCTGTACCCGGACGATCGCACCGACCATGGGCGCGAATTGCGCTTGCGTCAAGAGTACTTTTTCGTCAGCGCGTCTTTACAAGACATCTTGCGACGTCACATAAAGAAGCACAGTGACTTCGTCCAGTTGGCGGATCGGGTCGCCATTCACCTCAACGACACCCACCCGGCACTGGCCGTGCCAGAGCTGATGCGCTTGCTGCTGGACGAGCACAAGGTGGAGTGGGAGGAGGCGTGGACCCTTTGCACCCAGATCTTCTCGTACACCAACCACACTCTCATGGAGGAGGCGCTGGAGACTTGGCCAATTGAACTGATTAACCGCGTGTTGCCCCGGCACATGCGGTTGATCTACGACATCAACGCGCATTTTCTGGCTGAGGTGCATCACCGCTTTCCGCATGATCACGCCTTGTTTCGCCGCACCTCGCTGATTGAGGAACGCGGTGTCCGGCGGGTACGCATGGCGCACCTGTCCGTGGTCGCCAGCCACAAGGTCAACGGGGTCTCTGCACTGCACAGCCAGCTCATGGTCGACACCATTTTTTCTGACTTTGCGCAGATGTACCCGGAGCGCTTTTGCAACAAGACCAATGGCATCACGCCGCGCCGCTGGCTGTCGCAAGCCAATCCGTCCTTGTCGGCCGTGATCGACCGCCATATCGGCCCGACTTGGCGGGGCGACCTCGATCAACTGGCCCAGCTTCGACCTTTGGTCGACGACACCCAGTTTCAAGAGTCTGTGCGAGACGCCAAGCAACACAATAAGCAACGTCTGACTGAGCTGATCGCCCGCAGCACGGGCATTCAGGTGAACCCCACCAGCTTGTTTGACGTGCAGGCGAAACGGATTCACGAGTACAAACGACAGTTGCTTAACGTCTTGCACGTCATCACCCGCTACCATCTCATCTTGGCGCAGCCGCAGGCCCCCTGGGTGCCGCGTACCGTGATTTTTGGCGGCAAGGCGGCATCTGCGTACGACATGGCCAAGCTCATCATCCGCCTGATTCATGACGTCGCCCGGGTGGTCAACGCCGATCCACTGATGGGCGACCGACTGAAGGTGGTGTTTCTGCCCAACTACCGCGTGTCGCTGGCCGAGGTCATCATCCCGGGGGCGGATTTATCAGAGCAGATTTCAACAGCAGGCACCGAGGCCTCGGGCACCGGCAACATGAAGTTCGCCCTCAACGGCGCCCTGACCATCGGCACCTGGGACGGCGCCAACATCGAAATGGCGGAGCACGTGGGTCTGGAGCACTTCTTCATCTTTGGCCATCGCACCGAGCAGGTAGCCGAGTTGCGGGGTCAAGGCTATGCCCCCCGAAGCTACTACGAGACCAATTTTGACCTCAGCAATGCCATTGACCGACTGGCCGAGGGCGCGTTTTCCCCCGAGGAGCCCGATCGCTACCGCCATCTGACACAGGTGTTGCTGGACAGCGATTACTACCAGCTACTGCCCGATTACGCGGCCTACGTGGCTTGCCAGGAGCGGGTAGATGAGCTGTATCGCCAGCCTGCCGCGTGGACACGCAGTGCGATTCACAACATTGCTGGCATGGGCGCCTTTACGTCGGATCGGACAATTCGCGAATACGCGAGCGAGATTTGGCGCATCCAGGCGCTGGACGGTCAATAGAGGTTTACGAAAACTTTACGGACGCTTTAAACGCCCGATGCGAGTGCCCTCTAGACTGTGCGCATGAGCCAACACCTTTTGATGATTGAAGACGATGCCCGACTGGCGAGCATGGTGAGCGAGTACCTGACCCAAAACGGGTTCAGCGTCCGCGTGGCGGGTGACGGGCAGCAAGGCTTGACGGCATTGGAGGCCACGCCCCCTGATCTGGTGATTCTTGACCTGATGTTGCCCGACATGGAGGGCCTTGAGGTCTGCCGGCGCATTCGAACCCTGCCCGGACCGCTGGCGCAGGTCCCGGTGTTGATGTTGACGGCCAAGGGGGATCCGATGGACCGAATCATCGGTCTGGAGATCGGGGCCGACGACTACCTACCCAAACCGTTTGAGCCACGCGAGTTGCTGGCCCGCATTCGAGCCGTGCTGCGCCGCCGCGTGGATGGCCCGTCAACGAGCACTCAGACCCTTCTTTTTGGCACGCTGGAAATTGACCGAGATGCGCGCACCGTCAGCGTCGGCTCGCAGCCCTGTGACCTGACCTCCTATCAATTCGATTTGCTGGTGGCCTTGGCGGAACGGGCCGGTCGGGTCTTGAGTCGAGACCAGATCATGGAAGCCGTTCGGGGGCGGGAGCTGGACGCCTTTGACCGGTCTATTGACGTGCACATGGGACGCATCCGCGCCGCCATCGAGCAGGATGCCAAGAATCCGAAACGCATCCTCACGGTGCGGGGCGTTGGCTATGTCTTCGCCCGCCAGCAGGACTGAGCATGTTCAACAAGCTCTATGTCCGGATCTGGCTAGCGGTGGTGCTGGCAGTGGCGGTATTGACCTTGTTGGTGGCCTGGGCCTGGCGTTTGGCAGCTGAACCGCCGCTTCGCGATGTTTTTGTCCGCAACGCGCAGGGGCAAATCATCGGCAGTGGCCATCCGCGCCGGATGCGCACGCCAGACGGTAGGCGATCAGGAACGATGGGAGCACGCCCCGAGGAAGACGATGATAGAGAGGGGACCGCGCACTGGCCCGAACCGCGTGGACGTTACGGCTCTGGCCCTGAGTTTTTGGTCCGCATGCTGGACGGTCAAACGGTCTTGCTGCATTTGCCACGCGCGCCGACGCCCTCTTGGAGTCGACCACCGTTTGGTTTTTTTTGGATGCTCGCTCTGGTTAGCTTGGCCGTGGCCCTGGCAACCTACCCCATCATCCGCAAACTCACCCGACGGCTTGAAAAGCTGCAGAACGGGGTAGAGCAATGGGGAGCGGGCGACCTGTCGCTGCGCATTCCCGAAGCGGGACAAGACGAGGTGGCCTTTTTGGCCAAACGGTTCAATGTGGCTGCCGAAAGGGTGGAGACCCTGGTCAAGTCGCACGAATCTCTGCTGGCCTCACAAAAATCACTGTTAGCCAACGCCTCACACGAGCTGCGCTCACCGCTGACCCGCATTCGCATGGGGCTGGAGTTGATGGGCGCCTCCCCGTCACCCGCATTCAGGACGGAAATTGAGAGAAACATTACCGAGTTGGACCAGTTGATTGAAGAAATTCTTTTGGCGAGTCGCCTGGACGCCCGCGAGGCCGACATGGGGACCATCGAGTCAGTGGACCTTTTGGGCTTGATCGCCGAGGAGTGCGCCCGGGTCGATGCCGACCTGGACGTGCAGCAGGCGTCAGCCGCTGGCGAGGCAAAACAAGCACCCGCGCTTGAAGACCTGCCGGTACAAGGCGTGGCCAAGCTGCTGAGGCGCGCCGTTCGCAATCTTCTGGAGAACGCCCGCCGCCACACGGCGGGAGAGATTGCTGTGACGCTGGCGCAAGAGGGCGACCAAGTGGTGATTCGGGTTTGCGACCGCGGACCTGGCGTGCCTGCCGCCTTGCAGGAACGAATTTTTGAGCCGTTTTACCGCTTGCCCGGGGCGACCGAGCGCGACGGTGGCGTGGGATTGGGGCTGGCCTTGGTGAAATCAATCGTGCTGCGCCACGGTGGCACGGTGGCCTGCGAGAACCGATCGGGCGGCGGCGCCTGTTTTGTGGTGTCTTTGCCTTTATCAGCCAAAAACAGTCGCTAATAGTCTCAAAATGAGACACTTTTGTGGAAAATTTCCGCAGTATCCCCCAAATGTGGGATGGTCGCAGCGCGGTGGACTTAGTAAAGTTGCACCACTGCTGTCACAGTGATCAAGTATTGAAACCGACCAGAGAGGGAAACGAGTTTCAAACCTTTAAGAGTCCAACGACGTTCCTTCGGGAACTTTTACAAAGCCACCTTCGGGTGGCTTTTTTTTATGCCAAACTGGCTTTTGGCCCTTGATCTATTTGCACAAGAAGCTATAGAAGAGAGAGCACTTTTGCGGGAGTGACGTCGTTCAGGCAGCGAGTGTGGCCCAAGGGGCAGGTGCGCTCGAAGCAGGGGGCACAGTCCAGCGCAGGCTGGTAGGCAGGGTCATTTTTCAACCACAGAACCTGTGCGTGGCCATTCAACGGCGGGGTGTGCAGCGGGCTGCTCGACCCAAAAATGGCGACTTGCGGAACACCAAACGCCGCAGCCACATGCATCAGTCCGGAGTCATTGCTGATCACGGCCTTCGCTGCCGCGATGGCCGAAAACGCATGGGCCAACGATGTTTTTCCCGCCAGATTCAGGCATTGACCCGCTTGCGCCTGGTTGACTGGCGCCGCAATCTCCTCACACAGTGCCAACTCTTTACCGGACCCCAGCAACACGACCGGCAAATCAAGCTGGAGGGCCAGTTCTGAAAAGTGGGCCGCAGGCCATCGCTTGGCAGTGCCAAATTCCGCGCCGGGCGCGAACACGTAATACCGGCCCCGCACCAGGCCCATCGAGCCCAAAGCGTGCTCAACGTCCGCGGCATCGAAGTGCAACTGCGGGGTGTCATTCGCAAGCTCTGACGTGGCGCCGCTCAGAGCCGAGTAAAAAGCCACCATGGGAGGGCGTTTGGTCTTGGGCGGATTCTTCAGCCGATGGCTCAAGAGGCCAATTCGCGCTTCGCCCAAGTAGCCCACTCGCTTTGGAATGCTCGCCAAAAACGGCAGCAGCGCGCTTTTTAGGGAGTTGGGGCACACATAGGCGATATCAAACTCGCCCTCCATGGCGCTGGCCAGTCGACGACGCGCACTGAATTGCAGCCCGCCATGGGCGAACGGAAACTCGATCACGGCCGACACCTGCGGCATGGCCCGGTACACCGGCGCCACCCACGGCAAAGCACCCACCGTCAGCTGTTCGCCGCGCGCAGCCAGTCGGCGCATCAGCGGCTCGGTCATCACCGCGTCGCCAATCCACTGGGGCGCAATGATGAGGGACTTGGGTGCGCTCACCAACGACTCAATGAGCGGCGAAGTGCTCGCCTTCCTTGAGTTTGTAAACCGTGCCGCAATAGGGGCACTTGGCCTCACCGGTGCGCGCCACGTCCAGATAGACCTTGGGGTGGCCGCTCCAGATTTTCATATCGGCCAAGGGGCTGGGGCAATACACGCCCCCTTGGAGATTCAGGTCTTTGGCCAACAGTTCAATGCTTGATTTGCTCATTTTTTTACTCAAAATAGGGGGTTGAAGCCATGCGCGCGCTGAACGCCCTCATGGTGGCAGGACGGCTTAAACCGGGGTCAGCCAGTGGGCGTACTTGGGGTTGCGGCCATTGACGATGTCAAAGTACGCCGCCTGAATTTTTTCGGTGAGGGGGCCGCGGGTGCCGACGTAATCGTCCCGCCCCAATTCGATACGGTCCAGCTCGCGAATAGGGGTCACTTCGGCCGCCGTTCCGGTGAAGAAGGCCTCGTCGCAAATATAGACTTCGTCGCGGGTGATGCGCTTTTGCACGACTTCGAGCCCCAGGTCTTTGCAGATGTGGAACACCGTATTGCGGGTGATCCCATTCAGGGCTCCCGCAGACAGGTCGGGGGTGTAAACCACGCCGTTTTTGATCACAAACAGGTTCTCACCTGCGCCTTCTGAGACGAAGCCGTTGGCGTCCAGCAGCATGGCCTCGTCGTAGCCGTCGTCTGTGGCCTCCATATTGGCCAGAATCGAGTTGGTGTAATTGCTCACTGCCTTGGCCTGCGTCATGGTGATGTTGACGTGGTGACGGGTGTAGCTGGAAATTTTCACGCGAATGCCGCGCTTCATCCCCTCATCGCCCAGATACGCGCCCCAAGGCCAGGCCGCGACCATCAAATGAATGGTGTTGCCCTTGGGGCTCACACCCAGTTTCTTGTCGCCGATCCAGGTCAGCGGACGCAGGTAGCCGGACCCCAGCTTGTTCTCACGCACCACCGCAACTTGAGCCTCATGGACCTCGGCTTGGGTGAAGGGAATCTTCATTCTCAGGATTTTGGCGCTGTTGAACAGTCGCTCGGTGTGCTCTGCCAGCCGAAAAATGGCGGTGCCATTGGCACCGTTGTAGGCGCGGACGCCTTCAAACGCACCGCAACCGTAGTGCAGCGTATGGGTCAGAACATGGACCTTGGCGTCACGCCAGTCCACCATCTGCCCATCCATCCAAATTTTTCCATCGCGGTCAGACATAGAGGGGGGCATTGGGTTCATGTGAATTCCTTGTGGATGGACAGAGGCTGCAGGTTGGGCACCATTTTACGGGGCATGGAGCGGCTTGGCGCGGCGATCAGCGGGCCCGCAAAATCATCTGCTCTTTGGTCAGGGTGATGTCAAACCGCGCCAGGAAGCTCTGACCCAGCAGGGCTTTGTCCTGCACGCCGCCCACCAAGCCAACGCCCACCCGAACGCCCGACACCGTCAAGGGCCCGAGTGTGACGGGAACGTCGGGCACCGTGCGTCCGTTGAGCGTGCCATTGGCCGTTTGAAACACGGTGGGCATGCCTGGCGCCAGTCCAGCGGATTGCGCAAACGTTTCACTGACCGTCACCAGCGATGCCCCTGTATCCACCAAAAAGGTGACCGCTTGTCCGTTGATGGCGCCGAGGGCGTAAAAATGCCCGTCGCGGGCTCTGGGAATGATCAAGTCCCCCGTGGCCGACACAATCACTGGACTGGGCTTCAGGTAATGCGTCATGGCCAGATAGAGCGCGCCCATCACGACCATCCAAAAAACAACGATGCCCAAAGGCCCCCATTTCAGACTGTTTGACGGGCTGCTAAGGCGCCGGCTGTGTTCGGGCACGCTCCGTCGCGTCTCACGATCCTCATTTCCCATGCTGTTCTCCGTCGTTGCGTCAATGTTAGCCCGGCGAAAGTGGTGACATCAAAGCAGCCAAACGCCCCCGCATTGCCACCTTAGGCGCCAAAGGGTATAATCCGCCACCTGGTTAGGTTTATCGCTTATATAGCGTGACAATTTTCTGGTTTGCACCATAGCAAACCCAGCATCTCCAACTTCCCGGATGACACAGTGCACGGAGCGCCACCCAAATGCCTCCATTGCTGATTGCCACATCAGCATTGCCAACCGTACATCCGTTGACATCACGCCATTCAAGGGCTGCCACGTTGGCTCACAAACGTGGCAAAAATGATCCGGACCAAGTACGTAGCGGCCTCAAACAGGCCGAATTTCCAGTTTTTTTAGTTGCTAACCGTGACGGAGTGTCACGGCGCATGGATGAATGAATAAAATGATAAGTAATATCGAGATGGGCAAGTACCTCGTCTCGCCTCTCAGCAAACAACTCGATGACGGGCGTTTTGCCGCATCGGTCTCCATCCGGTCGGGTCGCGGTCGCGGCACACATGACCGGGTAATGCGTTTCACGCCTAGCTTTGGCTGCGACACAGCGGCCCTGAATTACGCCACTCAACAAGGCGTGATCTGGGTGAATGAGCGTTTAAACTGAGTTTAAGCGGCCTGCGGGCACTGCCAAATTGGTGGTGCTGGCTCGCCCCGAATAATTTGACCCAATGGTCTGGCCCAAGCCGGAGCATGAGATTTTTAAGACTTAACGGAGTAAAGACAATGGCTAAGGAAGAACTGATTGAGATGAGCGGCATGGTGACCGACGTTTTGCCAGACTCGCGTTTTCGCGTGACCCTGGACAACGGCCACCAGCTCATCGCCTACACCGGCGGAAAAATGCGCAAGCACCACATCCGTATTTTGGCGGGCGACAAAGTGTCACTGGAGTTGTCGCCTTACGACTTGACCAAGGGTCGGATCACATTCCGCCACTTGGCCGGTCGTGGCCCAGCTCCGAGCCAGCACTGATCCCCTCTTGAATCGACCTGCAGCCATCGCGTGATGGCTCGCTCGCCAAAGTTCTCACGTGTGAGAGCGCACCACTTCCATCGCTTGCTCGACCCGCTCGACGGCGTGAATGGTCAAACCGTCAATCGGTTTTTTCGGCACATTGGCCTTTGGCACCACCGCCACACTGAACCCCAGCTTGGCCGCTTCTTTCAGTCGCTCTTGACCTCTTGGCGCCGGTCGCACTTCGCCGGCCAACCCCACCTCTCCAAACGCAAAGAATCCCTTGGGCAGCGGCTTGCCCCGCAAGCTGGACGTGATGGCGAGCAACACGGCCAAGTCGGCGGCGGGCTCGCTGATGCGCACGCCGCCCACGGCGTTCACAAACACATCCTGGTCCATGCACGCCACGCCGGCGTGGCGGTGCAGCACAGCCAACAACATGGCGAGGCGGTCTTTGTCCAGCCCCACGCTCAGGCGCCGGGGTGATGGGCCGCCGGTGTCAACCAGCGCTTGTATCTCGACCAGCATAGGGCGCGTGCCCTCCAGCGTGACCATGACGCAGCTTCCCGGCACGGGTTCCGAGTGTTGGCTTAGAAAAATGGCACTGGGGTTGGAAACCCCTTTCAGCCCTTTTTCGGTCATGGCGAACACGCCAATCTCATTCACAGCGCCAAACCGGTTTTTGATCGCCCTCACCAAGCGGAAGCTGCTGTGCGTGTCGCCTTCAAAGTACAACACGGTGTCCACCATGTGCTCCAGCACACGCGGGCCGGCCAGCGCGCCTTCTTTGGTCACATGGCCCACCAACACAATGCACACACCGCTGGATTTGGCGGCACGGGTCAAGTGCGCGGCACATTCACGGACTTGCGCCACCGAGCCAGGGGCGGAAGTCAGCTGATCGGAGTACACGGTTTGAATGGAGTCAATCACCGCGATGTCCGGTCGCATGGCATCCAGCGTAGCGAGAATTTTCTCCAACTGGATTTCAGCCAGCACCTTGACCTGCGAGTTGTCCAGGCCCAGTCGGCGGGAACGCAGAGCGACTTGGGCGCCACTTTCCTCGCCTGTCACATACAAAGTGCTCTGTCCACTTCGCTGCAAGGAATCCAGCGCCTGAAGCAACAGGGTCGACTTGCCAATACCGGGGTCGCCGCCAATCAAGACCACGCCGCCTTCCACCATGCCGCCGCCCAACACCCGGTCCAGCTCTTCATGGCCGGTGGGTGTGCGCGCCATGTCGACGGCATCGATGTCGCCCAGCGTGGCAATCTCGGCGGTTTTGGCCAGCGCCGCAAAGCGGTTTTTAGCGGGAGCGTTGCTTTCAGCCGCGGACTCGACCAAGGTGTTCCAGGCGTTGCAACTGGGGCACTTGCCCAACCACTTGGGGCTGGTGCCGCCACATTCTGAGCAGACGAAAACGGATTTATCTTTGGCCATGGCAGGCATGATACTGTATGAATTAACAGTCAACAAAGGCCATCCAAAGCGACTCCACCATCTCCTCTGCAAGAATGGCCTCAGCACTCAACTTGATTCAAACGCCAACAGCTATTATTTTTATAGCTGCTTGTGCAAATCCACAAAGGGCTTAAGAAAAAAATGACTCAAAAATCATTCACCAAAGTTTGCATTTATGGCGCGGGTGCCATTGGCGGCTGGATCGGCGTCAAGCTCGCCCAAGTGGGCTGTGAGGTGAGCGTCGTGGCGCGTAGCGCGACCCTGCAGGCCCTGCAGCAGAACGGGCTTCAACTGCAAGAGGCGGGTGAAGCGCGCACCGTGCCGGTGCAAGCCAGCGCCAGCCCGGCTGAACTTGGCGTGCAAGACCTCGTCGTCATTGCCGTCAAAGCACCTGCATTGCGCGATGTGGCGATGCAAATTGCCCCACTGATCGGGCCAGACACGGTGGTTCTGACAGCCATGAACGGCGTGCCATGGTGGTTTTTCAGCGGGTTTGGCCAAGCGCTGGCCGGCACCCCGCTGCAGGCGATTGATCCGACGGGCGAAATCGGCCAGGCCATCCCCGCGGCCAACGTCGTGGGTTGTGTGGTGCATGCCAGTTCCTCCATCGACGCACCCGGCGTGATTCGCCACCACTTTGGCAATGGCCTGATCATTGGCGAGCCCGCTGGCGGCCAGTCACCCCGCGTGGTGCAATTGGCAGCCTTGCTGAACGAAGCGGGCTTCAAGGCCAGCGTGTCCGAACAGATCCAAAAGGACATTTGGTACAAGTTGTGGGGCAATATGACGGTGAACCCGATCAGCGCTATCACCGGCGCCACCACCGACCTGATTCTGGGCGACGAGTTGGTGCGTAACTTTGTGTCTCGCGTCATGCTGGAAGCCAAAGAGATTGGCGCGCGCATTGGCATCCCCATCGACCAACAGCCTCAAGACCGCCATGCGGTCACCTTAAAACTGGGGGCCTTCAAAACCTCCATGCTGCAAGACGTGGAAGCGGGCAAGTCCGTGGAACTGGACGGACTGGTCACCGTGGTCAAGGAACTGGGCACACTTACCGGCGTCGCCACGCCTTTCACGGATGCCTTGCTGGGCCTGGCCAGACTGCACGCGCGGGGCCGAGGCTTGTATTGACGGCTTGCTCAGCCCATGGAACCGATTGCCGATTTGCTCCATATTCAATAGCGAGTTGCGCTTGATAGACGGAGGTAAGCGGCAAGAATGATGCATAAAACACACGGCTACCCGACGCCAGACTGATCGCTCGACAACGCGTCAACTGGAGGTGTCGCTGCCCTTGCGAACGACATGAGCCGGCATCCCGCCGGGGTGAGCGGAGGGTGTAAGAAGTTTTGTGTAAACGGTTATTTGGCAGGAAACTGCTGTCTTGCATGGAGCCGAGATGACCGTAGAGATGAAACCCTTACCCGCCGAGCTGATTGACGCCCTGTTGGCCGACTACAAAAAGCCCGAAGACCTGATTGGCCAGAATGGCCTCTTGACGCCGCTCACCAAAGCCTTGGTCGAGCGAGCTTTGCAAGCCGAATTGACCGGCCACCTGGGTCACGGCAAGAACCAGTTGGTTGCCAATGAAGCGGGCAACACCCGCAACGGGTGCAGCAAGAAAACGCTCAAAGGCGATTTTGGCCAGCTACCCATAGAAATCCCCCGTGACCGCGCCGGCACCTTCGAGCCCCAACTGATTGGCAAACACCAGACCCGCTGGAGCGGCTTTGACGACAAGATACTGTCGCTGTATGCCCGAGGCATGACGGTACGCGAGATTCAAGGCCATCTGCAGGAGATGTACGGCGCCGAAGTGTCTCCTACCCTGATTTCATCCGTGACCGACGCCGTCATGGACGAGGTCAAAGCCTGGCAGTCGCGCCCCTTGGAGGCGCTGTACCCCATCGTCTACATGGACTGCATTCACGTCAAGGTGCGCGACAACGGTACTGTGCGGGTCAAGGCCCTGTACTTGGCCATTGGCGTCAACCTGGACGGCCTCAAAGAGGTACTGGGCCTGTGGATGGCCCAAACCGAAGGGGCCAAGTTCTGGCTGCAGGTGGTGACTGAACTGAAGAATCGGGGCGTGGCTGACATCTTTATCGCCTGCGTAGATGGGCTCAAAGGTTTCCCTGACGCCATTGAGGCAGTCTTCCCCAAGGCGACGGTGCAGCTTTGCATTGTTCACATGGTGCGTCACAGCCTGAACTTCGTGGGGTGGAAACAGCGCAAGGAAGTCGCCGCGGATTTGCGGCTGATTTACGCTGCGCCCACTGAATCCGAAGCTGAGCGACAACTCACGGCATTCGAGGTCAAATGGGACGATTCCTTCGCTCCGATTGGGCGCTCCTGGCGGCGCAACTGGACACGCTTGATACCGTTCTTTGAATACCCGCCAGACATCCGAAAAGTGATTTACACGACCAACGCCATTGAGTCCGTGAACATGAGCCTGCGCAAAATAACCAAGACCCGCGGCTCGTTCCCAACTGAGGACGCAGTGTTCAAGCTGTTCTATCTGGCACTGAACAACATCAGCCAGAAATGGACGATGCCGATTCGGGATTGGAAGGCTGCTCTGAACCGCTTTACCATTCAGTTTGACGAGCGCATGCCGCGCGTCTAACTTAACCGCCGTTTACACAAAATTCGGGACACCCTCGGTGAGCGCCATGAACGTGGCCCGTCGAGCCGGGCTTGAGGGCGGGTTACTGACGCGCCATGCCGGACAAGCCCGTCAAAATGCCGCAGTGCGCCGCATCCTGGGCGTCCTGACACTGGGCACGCAAGGTCTTTAGCTGTTTCTCCAGTTGCTTCAGGTCTCGCATGCGCTCAGCGACGTGGCCAATGTGCTCGTCCAGCAGCTCATTCACGGCGGCGCAGTTGTCAGCGGGCGAGTCCTTGAAACGCAGCAGCACACGAATCTCGTCCAGCGTCATGTCCAGACTGCGGCAATACCGCACAAAGGATAAGCGCTCGACATGCACCTCGTCATAGATGCGGTAGTTGCCCTCCGTTCGCGCAGCCACCGGCAACAAACCTTCGCGCTCGTAGTAGCGAATGGTATCGATTTGAGTCCCTGTCATTTGGGCCAATACGCCAACCTTCATGCCCCTCCTTTGTACGATGCCCAGCCGCTCGGGAGAACCGATCCACCCCAAGCAGGCGGCTTAAACCGCTTAAAGCGACCAGTGTATTCAACACATCAGCGATGCGTGGTCTGAGAATTTTTCCGTTTTGTGGATTTCCACGGCTTTAGCCCCCGACGCCAACCTCCCAATTCATCAGTATTCCTACCGAAAAAGTCGGTGTCATGCAAGATTTCAGCCTGTCAGTCTTCTACAGACATCATTCTGCTCGTTTCAAGTCGCCGTGAGGTCTGCAACCAAACTGGATCACATCCGCCAGTCTCTTGAAGTTGGCTGCCCTCGATCCATTATTTTCCCTACAACTGGCGCATCGTGTGACAATTTGGGCGACGGTCTATATGAATCTGTGGCGCGTTAGCCGGGATTCTGTAGCCTGTTTTTTTGACTGTACAGGAGGCAAAAATATGAAAATAGCTTCCCACGATGGAGATACAGGGGCACTGAAATGGCGTGGTGTCCTGCTGGTTCTCGCGACACTGGTTGCCGGGGGGGTGACGTTCTTGGCGTTGCGCTCGCCCGTTGCACCCCCCATGGCGGGAACCAAGGTGACGATCGCGGTGCCAACTCAGATCAACAGCGCGCTGATGCTTGTCGCTTCGGCTCAGGGCCTGTTCCTTGACTCTGGCGTGGATGTCGTTAGCCAACCCTTCGAGCTGGGCAAAGACGCTTTGCAGTCTCTTCTCGATGGGAATTCGGATCTGGCGGTGGTGGCCGATACCCCTGTCGTATTCGCGCTACTCAATGGTTCCGATATCGCCATGCTCGCCGGTATTTCGCAGGCCCGTCGGGCATTGGCGATCATTGTGCACAGTGACCGTGGCATCGACAAAGTCGAAGACCTGCGTGGCAAGTCCATCGGCGTGACCCTCGGTACCAACTTGACCTACTTCCTGGACGCCATGCTGCAAGTCCACGGCGTTCCAAGCAACAAGGTCAATCTGGTCGACCTTAGGACAGATGAGCTAGCCAGCGCCTTTGAGGATGGTGGAATCGACTCAGCCGTGGTGTATCAACCGTTTTTGGCCAAACTCAAAGAGAAGATGGGCGAGCACATGAAGGTGTTTTATGGGGAGGATATCTATGCGTTCCGGTTCCTTCTGGTGGGAAAGCCCTCGTACATCGATAGCCATCCGCAGGAAATTAACCGGATATTAAGCGCGCTGGTTGCTGCCAATCAGTCAATTCGCACCAATCCGGTCGCGGCGCGCCGGGCAATTGGGGACGCAACCAAGATTGATGACGCCACCATGGCGCAACTGTTCGAACCTGAAGACTACGTCCTCTCCCTCGACCAGGCCATGCTGCTGGCGCTGGATGACCAGACGCGCTGGGCGATGCAAAAGGGACTCGTGAAACCTGGGCCAACGCCAAATTATCTGAATTCCATGAAGTATCAAAATCTCGAAGCTGTGCTGCCGGCCGCGGTGACGGTCGTGCACTAGGAGTTGCCTTGAAGATACGCACCCAGATCAACGGCTTGCTGGTAATAGCGGCCCTCGCCATTTCAGGCTCGATTGGCATAACGTTGATCTCGGTGCGCAATGTTGACCAAGCAACGAGTGATATCAGTGCCGGCCAGGATTTGATCAACAGCGCCACCCAGTTGCGCCAAGTCGCGGTGGAAACCGCCTTGTTTCATGAGTTGCGTAGCCAAGACCAATGGCAGCGCAAGATGGCCAGTATCAGCAGTGAGATTGACCGTATGCCCACCACGACGACCCTTGAGGAGTCGAGTTTGGAGCGCCTTCGGAAGAAGATTGATTTGATGCAAATCATCTATCCGCGACTGACGAGTAGAACGCGTTCAACCCCGGATGGATCCACTACCCCCGGCTCAGAGCTTGAGGTGGCGATGGAGACGCGCGCCGTTGCTTCGCTCTTGGTGGTGACCCAGGAAGTCATCGATATTGCACATGAACTGATTCGCGGCAATCGGGAGCAAGCGAAGACGGCCTTGCTCCGTATGCAAACGTCGATCGGAATGGTCATTCTGGCAATGGGCGCACTCATCGTCTTTGTCTGGCTTCTTGTCAGTCGCCGCATCCTGCAACCTTTGCGTATTTTTGAACAAGGGACAAAACAGCTGGCGGCTGGCAATTACGCACACCGTTTGAAGTTGGTTCAAAACGATGAGATCGGCGACTTGGCTGAGGAGTTCAACGCCATGATCCAGCGCGTCGAGGCGGCCGCAGTGGAACTTGGAAAACACCGCGACAACCTTGCCGAACAGGTACTGTCAAGAACCACCGAACTGACGAAAGCAAAGGTCGTCGCCGAATCGCTTTCTCAGTACGCCCGCAGCTTGATTGAAGCGAGTCTGGACCCCTTGGTCACCATCAGCGCGCAAGGCAAGATAACCGACGTGAATGACGCCTCCGTGCAGGCGACCGGCGTGCCACGCGAGCAGCTCATTGGCACGGACTTCTCAAGCTACTTCACCGAGCCCGAAGAAGCGCGCAAGGGCTATCAAAGGACCTTCTCGGAGGGATTGGTACGCAATTACCCGCTCGCCATTCGTCACAAGACTGGACGGATCATGGACGTACTCTACAACGCCGCCGTATACACGGATGCCAAGGGCATGGTCCTTGGCGTGTTCGCCGCAGCACGCGACATCACCGAGCGCAAATTGCTAGATCAGGTGCTGCATGAGAAGAACGCTGAGCTGGAGCGAGCCACGGCCGCAGCGGAAAAAGCGAACCTGGGGAAATCAGATTTTCTATCCAGCATGAGTCATGAATTGCGCACGCCGCTCAACGCAATTCTCGGTTTTGCCCAGCTTATTGAATCCGACTCGCCTGCGCCGACGGTGAGTCAGAAACGAAGTCTGGACCAGGTTCTCATTGCGGGTTGGTACCTGCTGGAGCTGATCAACGAGATCCTCGATCTGGCGCAGATCGAATCGGGCAAGATCGTGTTGTCGCTGGAGCCGGTCTCTATGGTCGAAGTCATGGACGAATGTCGCGCCATGGTCGAACCGCTGGCCACCAAACGCTGTATCAAAATGACGTTTTCGCCACTTGAATCCGCCTATTTCATCGAGGCTGATCGAACCCGGATGAAACAGGTGCTGATCAACCTTCTTTCAAACGCAATCAAGTACAACAAACCGGGTGGTTCGGTCATCTTGACGTGCGCCGTGGTGGCTGCAAACTCGATTCGTATCAACATCCAGGACACTGGCACTGGACTGACGCCCGAACAGATGGCGCAGCTCTTTCAGCCGTTCAATCGTCTCGGAAGGGAGTCCGGCCCAGAAGAAGGCACGGGCATCGGCCTGGTCGTGGCCAAGCGCTTGGTGGAACTGATGGGGGGCACTATTGGCGTGGAGAGCGCTGTGGGGGTGGGGAGCGCGTTCTGGATCGAATTCAAGCTGAAAACGGCACGTCAGCTTGACATTGAGGATGCCGCGCAGGTGGTGCTCGCGCGGCCACCGGTGCCAGAGGGAACGCAGGCGCGCACGCTGCTCTATGTGGAAGACAATCCGGCCAACCTAGAGCTGATCGAGCAGCTCCTTGCCCGACGCTCCGACCTACGGGTGCTGAGCGCGGCGGACGGCAATTTAGGCATCGAATATGCGCGCGCCTATCAGCCGGATGTGATCCTGATGGACATCAACCTGCCCGGCATCGGCGGACTTGAAGCGATGAAAGTCCTGCGAAGCGACCCGTCGACAGCGCATATTCCTATCATTGCACTCAGCGCCAACGCACTGCCCCGCGACATCGAGAAGAGCCTTGCGGCTGGTTTTTTCGGCTACCTGACCAAGCCAGTCAAGCTCGACGAGTTCATGGATCATGTGGATTTGGCACTGAAATCTCCGGCAGCGGGCTGGAACGCCGATGTTGACAGATCGTTTTAGCGTCAATAACCGGCGCAGCGACAAATTGAAAAATTTCTACAAACGTTTTGACACGCTCTCGGTCAAGGCGTAGCAGTCGTTCGAAGCCGCGATGCCCCGCTGTCACGGCACTCGAACGGGGCCGTTGAAAAATGTGCGCACTTCCGTTAAATGACAGCTCCCTTGCTCCTGACACCGCCGACGAATGGCTGATGTATGTCTAAGCCGAGCCATCATGGCAACGCGCTGACAGGCCGCTCTCGGTCGGAACCTGTCATCGCCCTGCGCTGCGCTGCGCAGCGCCAACATCAGCCGGGCACCCCATGGCCTGCGCTCTAGCTAGCCGACACGGCCGTTCCTGATGGGTCGAAACTGCGCTGGGCGCACCCCAACCTTCGCCGTTAAAGCTTGAAGTCGTATTCGATCGTCAGCGGCGCGTGGTCTGAGAACTTTTCAGTCTTGTATATCTCCACGGTTTTAGCACCCGACGCCAAACTTGGTGTCGCCAAATGGTAATCCAGCCGCCATCCCACGTTTTTGGCATAGGCCTGACCCCGGTTGCTCCACCAGGTGTAGGCCTCGTCGGTCGTCGTTGGGTGCAGGCTGCGGTACACATCCACCATGCCGACTTCGTCCAGCAGCTTGGTCATCCAGGCCCTCTCTTCGGGCAAAAACCCGGAGTTTTTCCGGTTGCCCTTGAAGTTTTTTAAATCAATTTCGTGGTGCGCAATATTGATGTCGCCGCACAACACAAACTCGCGCTCGGCCTTGAGTCGCTGCAAATGCGGGTACATCTCGTCCAAAAACCGGTACTTGGCCTGCTGACGCTCGTCCCCGGAAGAACCGCTAGGGAAATAGCAACTGATGATGGAGCGCTTGGCTGAGAGCGTGTCGAAGCGCAACTCCACGTAGCGACCCTCCAAGTCAAACTCGGGCGAGTTGTAACCCACGATGACGTCGCTGGGCTCATGGCGGGTGTAGACGCCCACGCCGGAGTAGCCTTTCTTCTGCGCAAAATGGAAGTGGCCATTCAGGCCGGCCAAGGCTTCAAAGCGGCCTTCAACGTCGGCGGCTTGCGCCTTGACCTCTTGCACACAAATACAATCCGGGTTCACGCTGGTCATCCAGGCCTCCAGGCCTTTGGTGGTGGCAGAGCGGATACCGTTGAGGTTGAGGCTGGTTAATTTAAACAAGGATTTCCTCATGTCTGAGAGTGTGACAACTAGCGCTGAGGCCACCCCATCACATGATGCGCTGGCCCAGGATTTTGTGCAGTTTGCGATAGAAGGTGGCGTGCTTCGCTTTGGAGAATTCAAAACCAAAGCGGGTCGCATGAGCCCCTACTTCTTCAATGCCGGCCTGTTCGACGATGGCTCCAAACTGGGCCGACTCGCCCAATTTTATGCGCAGCGCCTGTTGGCCAGCGGTATCGAATTCGACATGATCTTTGGCCCCGCCTACAAAGGCATCCCGTTGGGCGCTGCGCTCGCCATTGAGTTGGCACGCCTGGGACGCAACGTGCCCTTCAGCTACAACCGCAAGGAAGCCAAAGACCACGGCGAAGGCGGCACCTTGGTCGGCGCGCCTTTGAAAGGCCGCGTACTGATTGTTGACGATGTGATGTCTGCCGGCACCGCGGTGCGGGAATCCATCCGCATCATCGAAGCCGCTGGCGCCACAGCCCACGCGGTGGTCATTGCGCTGGACCGCCAGGAGAAAGCCACCGAAAACGGACAGGACGTGGATCACAGCGCAGTGCAGTACGTCAAGAACCAATTGGGCATGCAGGTTTGCGCGATTGCGAAGCTCTCTGATCTAATGCAATATCTGGAAAGCCACAGTGCTGACGGCTTGGCCGCCGACCATCAGCGCGTGATGGCTTACCGTCAACGTTATGGTGTAACCGAAGGATAGACATGCCCCGATCAGTGATGCTTTTGTTGAGGCGCGGTCTCGCGAGCGCCAGTCAAGGTGTGCTGCTGATGGGTGTCGTTGGCTCAGTGCCCGCCATGGCCCAGTCCACCCCCATACAAGGCATCTACACCTGTACGGACGCCCAAGGCCGCAAGCTCACCTCCGACCGCCCGATTGCTGCCTGCAATGACCGGGAGCAAGTCGTACTTAACCCCAGCGGCACTGTGAAATCGCGCGTTGGCCCTACCCTGACCGCCCAGGAACGAAACGAGCTGGAGGTCAAGCGCAAACTTGAATTGGAGGAGCGGTCGCGGCTGAATGAAGAAAAGCGCCGGGACAAGGCGCTGTTAATTCGTTACCCCAACCAATCCGTCCACGACAAAGAGCGGCAGGAAGCACAGACGCAAGTCGGCGTTGTCAGGCACGCAGTAGAAAGCCGCATGGAAGAACTGCTGCGCCAACAAGCTGCCCTGGGCACCGAATTCGAGTTTTACGCCAAAGACCCCAGCAAGGCACCGCCATCCCTTCGCCGGCAGTCTGAAGACCTCACCCAGAGCTTGGTCGTCCAGCGACGGTTTGTGAGCGACCTGGACGCTGAAACACGGCGAATCAACGCCCGGTTTGACGAAGAATTGGTGCGTCTGAAGCAGTTGTGGAGTCTTCACTCCTCCGCCGCCAAATAAGCTGGCGCGCCCCGCCCATTGGGCAGGACGCCAGATTTCAACCCAGTTTTTTGCGCAGGAGGTCGTTGACCTGTTGCGGGTTGGCCTTGCCTTTGCTGCCCTTCATGATTTGACCGACCAAGGCGTTTAATGCTTTGCCATTGCCGGCCTTGTACTCTTCCACATTTTTCGGGTTGGCCGCCAACACGTCGTCAACGATCTTTTCCAACTCGCCAGAGTCGTTCATCGGCTTCAAATCTTTGTCTTCAATGATTTGATCAATGAAGGCTGCAAGATCGTCAATCGCGGACATCTGCCGCGTGCACATTTCGGCAAATGCCACTTTGACTGAGCTGCTGGTCAAACCACCATTGGCGACTCGCTTGAGCAGCTCACCCAGCGCCGTTGGAATGGGAATTAGCACGTCATCAATATCGACGTCAAGTCGATTCATCAGGGCAGAGACCTCCCCCAGCGTCCAATTTGCAGCCAACTTGGGTTGCCCGCAAATGGCAGCGGCGCTTTGAAAATAAGTCGCCATGGCTCTCGATTGCGTCAAGGCATTGGCGTCGTACTCCGACAGCCCGTAGTCCGCCACAAAACGCTGTGCCATGACGCGCGGCAACTCCGTCATTTCTGATCGTACCCGCTGCACCCACTCATCCGCAATCACTAAGGGCGGCAAATCAGGGTCAGGAAAGTAGCGGTAATCAGCCGCATCTTCCTTGGTGCGCATGGCACGCGTCTCGCCTGTGTCCGGGTTGAACAACACGGTGGCCTGCTGAATGGCGTGGCCATCTTCAATCTGCTCAATCTGCCACCGAATTTCGTAATCGATGGCCTGCTGCATAAACTTGAAGCTGTTCAAATTCTTGACCTCACGCCGGGTGCCGAGCGCTTCGCCTGGCTTGCGCACGGAAACGTTCGCGTCACAGCGAAAGCTGCCCTCTTGCATGTTGCCGTCGCAAATGCCGATCCAGGTCACAATTTTGTGCAGCTCTTTGGCATAAGCCACGGCCTCGGCACTGGAGCGCATATCCGGCTCGGTCACGATTTCCAGCAAGGGCGTGCCAGCACGGTTCAGGTCAATGCCGGTCTGACCAATAAAGTCTTCGTGCAAAGACTTGCCGGCGTCTTCTTCCAGATGGGCACGCACCAAACGGACGGAACGTTTTTCGCCGCCCAAAAAGAACTCAACATCCCCACCCTGCACCACTGGGATTTCAAACTGGCTGATTTGGTAGCCCTTGGGAAGATCCGGGTAAAAGTAATTCTTGCGCGCAAAAATGCTGCGCGGCGCAATCAGGGAGTTGACGGCCAAGCCGAACTGAATGGCGCGCTCAACCGCGCCCTTGTTCATCACGGGCAAGGTGCCCGGCAATGCCAAATCCACGGCACAGGCCTGGGTGTTGGGCGCAGCACCAAACGCAGTGGCGGCCCGGCTGAATATCTTGCTGGCGGTGGACAACTGGGCGTGGGTTTCGAAGCCGATGATGACTTCATAGCCGGACACCAGTGGGCCGGTCGGACGGCCCTGTTGTTGGGCTTCAAATGGATTTACGGTTTCACTCATGTCAAAAGCCCTCCGGCGTCTGTGTGTGCCAGTCGGTGGCTTGCTGAAAACGGTGCGCCGCATTGAGCAGGCGCGCTTCCTGAAAATAGTTGCCAATCAACTGCAGCCCCACAGGCATATGGCCCGCACCAAAGCCCACCGGCAAGCTCATGCCCGGCAGGCCCGCCAGTGAGCCGGGCAAGGTGAAGATGTCTGCCAAATAATTGGCGATTGGATCCTTGTTTTTTTCACCCAGCTTCCAGGCCACCGTCGGCGCCACCGGCCCGGCGATGACATCGCAGACTTTGAAGGCTTGCTGGAAATCGTCGGCGATCATGCGACGAATCTTCTGCGCCTGCAGGTAGTAAGCGTCGTAGTAGCCATGAGACAGAACGTAAGCGCCAGTCATGATGCGGCGCTTCACCTCGTCGCCAAACCCTTCAGCACGGGTTTTCTTGTACATGTCGATCAAATCGGTGTACTTGTCTGCCCGGTGGCCAAACTTGACGCCGTCAAATCGGCTGAGGTTGCTGGACGCTTCGGCGGGTGCGATGATGTAGTAAACCGGAATCGACAACTCCGTGCGCGGCAGCGAAATCGGCACCAAGCGGGCCCCCAGCGCTTCCAACTCCTTCAAGGCGGCATCCACGGCGCTGCGCACATCGGGCGCCAGACCGTCGCCAAAAAACTCCGCCGGCACGCCCACTCGCAATCCGTCCAACGGGTCGTTCAGGTGACGACCAAAATTCTCGGCAGGCACATCAAGCGACGTGGAGTCGCGGTCCAGATCGGGGCCGCACATGGAGGAAAGCAACACGGCACAGTCTTCGGCCGTGTGCGCCATGGGACCGGCTTGGTCCAAGCTGGATGCAAAAGCCACCATGCCGTAACGCGACGCGCGCCCGTAAGTTGGCTTGATGCCGGTGATGCCGCAAAACGAGGCGGGCTGGCGAATTGAGCCGCCTGTGTCCGTGCCGGTGGATGCCGGCGCCAACCGGGCTGCCACCGCCGCAGCACTGCCGCCAGATGATCCACCCGGCGTCCGGGTCGTGTCCCAAGGATTTTTGACGGGGCCATAAGCCGAGTTTTCATTGGCCGAGCCCATTGCGAACTCATCACAATTCAACTTACCCAACGTGACGACGCCGTCAGCCGCCAGTCGCTGGACAACCGTGGCGTCAAACGGTGAGCGATAGCCCGTGAGCATTTTGGAGCCAGCGGTCGTGACAAAGTCACGCGTGACAAAGATGTCCTTGTGGGCCAACGGCACACCGATCAAGGCTGGCAGCGTGTCAGCCTGTCCTTTTGACAACAAATTATCGGCTTGACGCGCCTGGGCAAGTGTTGCTTCCTCGTTGATATCAAGAAAGGCACCCAAGTCGGCATGGACCTTCGCCCGCGTCAGGAAATGCTTTGCCGTTTCGACGGCTGAGACCTTGCGATCACGCAGTTGGCGAGCCAATTGCGTGACGGTCAGGTGATGGAGTTCCGATGTGTCGTTCGTCATCATGCGTTCTTTTTATTCGATCACCTTGGGCACCAGGAACAGCCCCTGCTCCACGGCGGGCGCGTTGCGCTGGTTTGCCTCGATGTTGTTGGGTTCACTCACCACGTCATCGCGCAAGCGCAGTGCGATGTCCTGAATGACCGCCACGGGGTGCGCCAAAGGTTCGATGCCCGCGGTGTCGACAGCGCGCATCTTCTCCACGATTTCGAAAAATCCGTTAATTTGAGTCAGCATGCGCTCACTCTCGTCGGGTTTGAGCTCAAGCCTTGCCAAATTGGCGATGCGGGCGATGTCATTAGAAGTCAGGGACATGGCAAATTTTCAATGGAAACCGGGTGTAACGCGCTTGCAAAGAAGCGCGGCCGGTCGGGTTTTTTATAAGGGATGAGGTATTATCCCGCCTTTGGTCGCGCCCTTGAAAAAGTGCAATTTCTGGCCAGAAGCATACTAATTTTGAACCCGTCAACCAGTGGTGGTGGCTCGCCGAAGCGCAAGTCACACCCGAGAGGAATTTTAATGTTCGGAGCATTTCGTCAGTATTTCTCCACTGACCTCGCCATTGACCTTGGCACCGCCAACACCCTGATCTACGTTCGTGACAAAGGCATTGTGCTTGACGAACCTTCCGTCGTCGCCATCCGACACGAAGGCGGACCTCAGGGCAAAAAGACCATTCAGGCCGTCGGAAAAGAAGCCAAAGCCATGTTGGGCAAGGTCCCAGGCAATATTGAAGCTATTCGCCCCATGAAAGACGGCGTCATTGCCGATTTCACGGTGACAGAGCAGATGCTCAAGCAGTTCATCAAGATGGTGCACCCGCGCAGCATCTTTCGGCCCAGTCCCCGCATCATCATTTGCGTCCCGTGCGGCTCCACACAGGTAGAGCGCCGCGCCATTCGTGAATCGGCATTGGGCGCCGGAGCCAGAGATGTCTACCTGATTGAAGAACCCATGGCCGCAGCCATTGGCGCGGGCTTGCCGGTTAGTGAAGCCAGTGGCTCCATGGTGGTGGATATCGGCGGCGGCACGACCGAGGTCGGCGTGATCTCCCTGGGTGGCATGGTTTACAAGGGCAGTGTCCGGGTGGGCGGCGATCGATTTGACGACGCCATCATCAACTACATTCGCCGCAATTACGGCATGCTGATTGGCGAGCCCACCGCCGAAGCCATCAAGAAAAATATTGGTTCCGCATTTCCCGGCAGCGAGGTTCGCGAAATGGAAGTTCGTGGTCGCAATCTCTCCGAGGGAGTGCCGCGCAGCTTCACCATCTCCAGCAACGAAATTTTGGAGGCTCTGACCGACCCCATCAACAACATCGTTTCAGCCGTCAAAAACGCGCTGGAGCAGACACCCCCTGAACTGGGTGCAGATATTGCTGACCGGGGCATGATGCTCACCGGTGGTGGTGCGCTACTGCGCGATCTGGACCGCTTGTTAAACGAAGAGACAGGTCTGCCCGTCCTCGTGGCGGAAGACCCGCTGACCTGCGTAGTGCGCGGTTGCGGCATCGCATTGGAACAAATGGACCGCTTGGGCTCCATTTTCACCCACGAATAACGTCGGGAAGCGGCGATGCCACTTGGTACGCTGGACGGAGCACCTCCCCCATTTTTCAGACAGGGCCCCTCGGCCCTGTCCAAACTGACGTTCTTCAGCGCGCTGGCGTTGTTCCTGATGGTAGCCGACACTCGACTGCAAATTGCCCAACCACTGCGCGTCGCCGTGGCCACTGTGCTCTACCCCGTCCAATGGACCGTCATGCAACCGGTGATCTGGGCGCAAACAGGCGGCCAATATTTTGAGTCGCTCAAGCTGGCACAAGCCAATGAGGAGACCGCTCAGCGCCAACTTACCCTTCAATCTCAGCGCGCCAACCAAGCCGAACAATTGGCACTGGAGAACGCACGGCTGAGACAGCTACTCGGATTGCGCGATCGACTGACAACACCCGCACAAACAGCGCAAGTACTTTACGACGCCGCAGACCCCTACAGCCACAAAGTTATTGTGGACCGGGGCTCGGTCGACGGCACCTTGCCCGGCTCACCGGTGCTGGATGAACACGGTATTCTGGGTCAGGTGACCCGCGTCTACCCCATGATCAGCGAGGTGACCCTGATCATCGACCGCGACCAGGCCATTCCCGTGCTCAACACCCGCACCGGCGCCCGTGGACTGGTCTTCGGTGACCCCAGCGCTCGGGCCAACTCCCTGGAATTGCGATTCATGGCCGCCAGCGCCGATGTTCAGGAAGGCGATCAGTTGACGACCAGCGGTGTCGACGGCGTCTACCCCGCTGGCTTGCCCGTAGCCCGTGTCGAGAAGGTCGAACGTCGCGCAGACACCGCATTTGCAAGAATCACCTGTGCGCCCTTGGCGCTGGTGACGGGTGTGCGGCATGTGATGATTCTGACGCCTGTGGGTACCCAAATTGCCCCACGTCCCCAGAGTCCCGCCGCCGGACCCACCTCACTGCGAGGGCTGCGCTCATGATCATGCGCCCTGGGCAGCAACTCTTGTTGCCCGTCAATCCCTTGTTTATTTGGGGCAGCATGCTATTCGCACTGGCACTCAGCATGCTTCTCAATATGGCGCTGTGGGGTCGCGCCGCCTGGATGCCTGACTTTTTGGCCCTGACGCTGGTGTTCTGGACGGTCCATCAGCCGCGACGCGTGGGCATTGGCGCCGCGTTTCTGTTTGGCATACTGGTTGACGTGCACCAAGGCTCCATGCTGGGGCAGCACGCACTGTCCTATACCGTGTTGAGTTTTCTGGCCATTTCGATCCATCGTCGACTGCTTTGGTTCGGCGTGCCGTCGCAAGCCCTGCAAGTGCTGCCCTTGTTTGTGGCGGCCCATGCCATCGAGTTGGTGGTTCGCTTGCTGGCCGCTGGCAAATTCCCAGGCCTCTGGATCTTGCTCGCACCCGCCATTGAGTCGATGCTCTGGCCCGTGATAAGCGTTCTTTTGCTGGTGCCGCAAAGGAGAGCCCCCAACCCCGATGCACATCGACCACTTTGACATGGTGACGGTCAATCCATGACAGTTTTGCGCAACGTCGAAGCCGATCTATCGCGGTTTCGAGTCCGCGTCGCGGCCGCCAGCCTGCTCGTGGTGTTCTGCTTTTCGCTCGTCGTATCGCGCTTGGTGTACCTCCAGGTGGTTCGACATCAGGATCTGCTTGAGCAGGCCGAGAGCAACCGCACGGCCGTGGTTCCCGTGGTTCCCAATCGTGGCTTGATTCTGGATCGCAATGGGGTCGTCCTGGCCACCAACTACTCGGCTTACACGCTGGAGATCACGCCATCTCGTGTGGGTGACTTGGAAAAGACGATTGACGAGTTGTCCCAACTGGTGGAGATCACGCCGCGTGACAGGCGTCGCTTCAAGCGTTTGCGGGACGAGGGGAAAAGCTTTGAGTCTTTGCCTTTGCGCAATCGCCTGAGCGACGAAGAGGTGGCGCGCTTTGCAGCACAGCGCTATCGGTTTCCTGGCGTGGAAATCAAAGCCCGCCTGTTTCGAAACTACCCCTTTGGCGAACTGGCGAGTCACGTCATTGGCTACATCGGCCGAATCAACCGGGCTGAGAAGGACCGGCTTGATGACTCGGAAGAACAGGCCAACTACCGTGGCACCGAGTACATCGGAAAACTCGGTGTGGAACAAAGCTTTGAGACGCGACTGCACGGCACCACCGGAGTGGACTCGATGGAGACATCGGCGGGTGGCTATGCCACGCGGCGCTTGGCCAGTGCGCCTTCGACACCGGGTGACACGGTCATGCTATCCATCGACATCAAGCTACAAAGCATGATCGAGGAAATGTTTGGTGATCGCCGAGGCGCCTTGGTGGCTTTGGATCCCAAGACGGGAGAGGTGCTTGCTTTTGTCAGCAAACCCACATTCGACCCTAACCTGTTCGTGGACGGCATTGACTCCGAAAGCTGGAAAGGCCTGAATGAGTCGCCCGACAAGCCGCTGCTCAACCGAGCGCTTCGCGGCACCTACCCCCCTGGGTCAACGTACAAACCGTTCATGGCGCTGGCGGCGCTGGAAACAGGAAAAAGGTCCGCCACCACTTTGATCAACGACCCGCTGTTTTTCATGTTCGGGGGTCGTCGATTTGGCAGCCCGGAGAATGAAAGAGGTGGCATTATGGACATGCGCCGTGCCATTGTGGAGTCGAGCAACGTGTACTTCTACACGCTGGCCAATGAAATGGGCGTCGATACCATTCATGATTTCATGAAGCCGCTCGGTTTTGGGCAGATCACCGGTATCGACATCAATGGCGAGGTGCGAGGCATTTTGCCCAGCCAGGACTGGAAACGCGCCTATTACAAAAATCGCGACCAACAGAAATGGTATGCCGGAGAGACGATTTCACTGGGCATTGGGCAAGGCTACAACAGCTTCACCATGCTGCAGCTGGCGCACGCCATGGCCACTGTGGCCGGCAATGGCATTTCCCGAAAGCCGCAACTCGTGATCGCAACTCGTGACGCCAGCACCCACGCCCAGGTGGAGGTACGTGCGGATCCGCCACTGGATTTGGGATACAAACAGCAAAACCTCGATGTCATTCAAAAAGCCATGGTCGGCGTGACGCAGGACGGAACCTCACGATTCGTGTTTGCTGGCGCTGGCTATCTTTCGGGCGGTAAAACGGGCACCGCGCAGGCCGTGGGACTCAGTAAAAAAATCAAATACAACGCCGCCAAGCTGGAGGAGCACCAGCGTGATCACTCGCTCTACGTCGCGTTTGCGCCGGCGGATGACCCTAAAATTGCCGTGGCAGTGATTGTTGAAAACGCCGGCTTTGGCTCGGCTCATGCGGCCCCCATCGCGCGACGCGTTTTTGACTACTGGCTCTTGGGCCAATACCCCAGCGAGGAAGACATGGCCGCCGTCAAAATCGGAAAAATTGGCGCCCCTGCTGGAAAACAGCGATTAGCGGCTGACATTCCGTGGCCGCCACTCCGCCCTGATACGCCGCCACAAGAGAAGCTGCCGGATCCGACAGACGCGACTCGCACCGCTCGCTGACCGGGCGCTCAGGCGCAAGTCACGCGATCCCGCCCCGCTTTTTTTGACTGGTAAAGCGCAGAGTCCGCCCGATGGATCCAACGCTGCTTGTCATCGCCTAGCTGCATGACGGCAACCCCACCGGACACCGTGACGCTGAGCACCACTTCCTTGGTTCGACGATCTCGAATCCGCATGGCCCGCGTGCGCTGGCGGACCAACTCGGCCATCTTCTGAGCCTGTTCCAGGGACGCGTCGGGCATCAAAATTGCAAACTCCTCGCCACCATACCGCGCCACCGAGTACGCTTTTTCAGCGGCGCAGGATCGCAACACATCCCCTATGGCTTGAAGCACACGGTCGCCCATCACGTGGCCATGTGTGTCATTGACTTGCTTGAAAAAATCGATGTCAAGCATGACCAAACCATGTGAACAACCAGGCTCAGGGGCCTGAGCGATCATCACAGCCAACTTCTCGTCAAAGCCGCGGCGATTGAGAATCTGTGTGAGGGGGTCCAGCAAGACCTCATCGCGGACCCGAACCAACTCATTTTGCAGCCGCGCTATTTCATGGCGGCCAGCCGTCACTTGTTGCTCCAACTCGCCCACGGAGCTCCGCATCAGGGCGGTTCCTTCCCTCGCCTGCGAGATAAGGGTGGTGACGCCTGCGGCATCACTGTTGCCCAACGCGGTCGTCAACCCTTGCAACTGCTCATCAAACTGGCCGGCGCGCTGCGCGGTTTTCGAGGCTTGCTCGCCCATCCCCGCCATGGTTTGCTGCAGTTCATTGGCGATCTTGTACATGGTCGAGGGGTCAACCTCAGCCACGCCCTCCTGGTAAAGCCGAAGCAGGGTCGCCCCACTCAGGCGCGCCTCGGATGCCATGGCCAGAGCCACCGCTTGGGTCAACCAGGAATTCATCCCCGAGACATATTCATACCAGACGGTGAACGAAATCGGATTGAATGGTGCGTCATGCTGCCCCATTAGGGCGATGACTTGGCGCAGCAACTCCGCGCTTTGCTCTTTTGACTCTTGATAACGCATTTACTCTCCGCGGGGGCTTAAAGCCTCTTGATGCGAAACAGGCCGTTCGTCCGAACAACCCTCCCAATCTGATCCCGGATGATATCTCGCGTTACAAATTGATTCCTGACATGACGCTCACTTAGCGCAGAAACGCGTCGTAGCCTGTTTTAAGAATCAGGGCTCCCACTACCATGATGAAAAAGACGCGCACAAACGCCGTGCCGTGCTTGAGTGCCATGCGCGTACCCAGCAAACTCCCCACCACGTTCGCCACGGCCATCACGACCACAAAATGCCACCAGATGTGACCCTTGATGACAAATAGCCCCAAGGCGGCGACGTTGGTTGCCGTGTTGATCAGCTTGGCCGCAGCCGAGGCACTGAGAAAGTCATAGCCCAGCAGGCGCACAAACAAAAAAACCAGGAAACTGCCCGTTCCCGGCCCAAAAAACCCATCATAAAACCCAATAACAGCGCCAATGGCAGCGGCAATGTAGGCCTCTTGAGACCCCGCATAACGCGGCGCGTGAGTGTGGCCCAAGCGTTTGTTTACCAACGTGTAGACCAGCACGGCCAACAAAATGACGGGCAACAATTTTCGTAAGAACTCGGGCGAAACAATGGTGACCAGCCAGGCGCCTGCGAACGAGGCCACGAAGCCCGCCCCCGCAGCAGGCAACAACGCCGCCCAACGCATTTCAACCCGCCGGCTGAATTGCAAGGTGGCAAAGGCGGTCCCCCAAACGGATGCCCCTTTGTTGGTGCCAAACAGGGTGGCTGGGTGAGCGGCGGGAAACGTGGCAAACAGCGCGGGGGTCAAAATCAGGCCGCCACCGCCCACGATCGAGTCCACAAACCCGGCCATCAGCGAAGCCATTGAAACAATCAACATATCCATCATGAGATTGTCGCACCCGGATCAGCTGGGCAGTCGCTACAAATTCAATAGCGAGTCACGCATGAAAATCAAGGGCTTGAAGGCAAAAAGGCATGAAAAAAGGCACCGGTTTTAGCGGTGCCTTCATTCAAGCGCATCGTCTGGGATGCGCTTTTTTTGTACCCTGTGGGCTTTGTCTCCCGGGCCTTTCCTTCAGCAAGCCATAGGCCCGTCGTCGAATGGGGTTAATTTAATCAATTTGCGGCGCTTTGACATCAGGACTTACCCTCAAAAACAGTCCCACTTAGCTGACCTGCTGCGCATCCTGAACAATCCATTGCGCCGCCTTTTCGGCCAGCATCAGCGTCGGCGAGTTGGTGTTGCCGCTGGTGATCATTGGCATGACGCCAGCATCGACCACACGCAAGCCCGCAATCAAACCACCTGGGCCTCGTACCCGCAAGCGGGAATCAACCACCGTCATCGGGTCATCCGCCCGGCCCATCTTGGTCGTCCCAACCGGGTGAAAGATGGTGGTGGCAATGTCGCCCGCCAGATTGGCAAGTTCTTCGTCCGTTTGAAACTGCGTGCCCGGCTTCCACTCCTGGGGTCGGTATTTTTTCAGCGCCGGCTGGGCAACGATGTGGCGCGTCACCCGCAGCGAGTCCGCGGCTACCTTGCGATCCACCTCGGTGCTCAAGTAATTTGGGGCAATGGCCGGCGCTGCGTCAAAGTGTGGGCTTTTGAGTCTCACCGAGCCCCGGCTGGTGGGATTCAAATTACAGACGCTGGCAGTGAAGGCATTGAAGCTGTGCAGCGGCTCACCAAACGCATCCAGACTCAGGGGCTGCACGTGGTATTCCAGATTGGGGTGTGTCTGGGCCGGGTCACTGCGGGTGAACGCGCCCAATTGCGAAGGCGCCATGCTCATGGGGCCGGTTCGTTTCAGAGCGTACTCCAGCCCAATCTTGGCCTTACCCCACAGAGAGTTGGCTTGGGTATTGAGGGTTTGCACACCCGAAACTTTGAAAACGGCCCTGATCTGCAAGTGATCCTGGAGGTTGGCCCCCACACCCGGCGCGTCATGCTGAACCTCGATGCCGTGTGCATGCAACAACGCCGCCGGGCCAACGCCGGAGAGTTGCAGAATGTGAGGTGACCCAATGCTGCCCGCGCTCAAAATCACCTCGCCCTGCGCTTTGGCCGTCACCATCTCGCCATTCACGCAGACACTGACCCCGGTGCATCGCTTCGTGCCATCTGCCTGGGTTTCCAGCAACAGTTTCGCGACCTGGGCGGACGTCCACATCTCAAAATTGGGCCGATCGACACAGGTTGGCCGCAAAAACGCTTTGGCCGTGTTCCAGCGCCAGCCGGCTTTCTGATTCACCTCGAAGTAGCCCACCCCTTCGTTGTCCCCTTGATTGAAATCGGTGGAGGCCGGAATGCCGGCTTCCTGCGCCGCCAGTGCAAAGGCGTCCAGCACATCCCAGCGCAGGCGCTGCTTTTCCACGCGCCACTCGCCGCCAGCACCGTGCAGCGGGGTGGCGCCCTTGTGGTGATCCTCATGCTGCTTGAATCTGGGCAAAACCTGGTCCCAGGCCCAAGCTGCATCGCCGGTGAGGTGAGCCCACTGGTCGTAGTCACGGGCCTGGCCCCGCATATAGATCATGCCGTTGATGCTGCTACAGCCGCCCAGCGTCTTTCCGCGCGGGTAACGCAGGGTGCGACCATTGAGCCCGGCATCGGGCTCGGTGTGGAACAACCAGTCGGTGCGCGGATTGCCAATGCAATACAGATAGCCGACCGGCACATGAATCCAGTGGTAGTTGTCCTTAGGCCCCGCCTCAATCAGCAATACCCGTTTGGTGGCATCAGCTGACAGCCGATTCGCCAACAGGCATCCCGCTGTCCCGGCACCGATGACGATGTAGTCGAATGACTAGCTCATTTTGCAACCACTTCTGCCGTGGATACGGGCACCGTCCTCGTCTTTTTTGGATTCGCCTTACTCATGATGTCTCTCCAATGTATGGGTTACCGTATATTTTGGCGGGACCCGTTGCCCCCCCGATTTTGAGCCAAGACCCCCGGGCGCCTCTGCGTGCATGGTCACGGCCTGGCTAGATGTTGATACTTTGGCGTTACGATGACCCACCCTCACTCTTGGCCTCTCGCCGCCCTCCACGCTTTTCATGACGGACGCCCCCCCTCGCCTCTCACCCCAGACCACACCAAATGGACCCGGCTTGCTTTTGTCCGGTTGCTGGACAGCGGCGCGGTTGGCTGAGCCCAGTGCCTGGGGGCCGATACAAGCGGGTTTGTCTGCCCACGGCGGGTCCAAAAATCAACAAATCCAATGGGACTTGCGAGGGCTTGCACGCCTCGACCATACCGGCGCGCAATTGTTGTGGAACGCCTGGGGACGCCAATGGCCTGCCGGCCTTCAAATGGACGAGTCTCACCAAGCCATGCTGACACGCGTGGCGCAGTACACCGTCGACCCACCCGCTGTCCCCGCGGCAACACTTTGGCAATTATTTCTAGGATTGGGCGCCGCGGTGTGGGTGGTGGTTGAGCATCTACGGGACATGACGCGGCTGGCTGGACAGCTGCTGCTGGATTTGGTGCAACTCATACGGGCACCCAGCAAGGGGCCGTGGCGGGATGTATCTGGCCACCTTTACCGCATTGGCGCCACCGCCTTGCCGATCACGGCCATGGTCGGCTTTCTGATTGGCGTGGTCATGGCCTACCTGATGTCGCTGCAGTTGCGGCAGTTTGGCGCTGACACCTTCATCGTGAACATTTTGGGTGTATCCCTGATTCGGGAGTTGGGTCCGGTGCTGGCCGCGATTTTGATTGCGGGGCGCTCCGGCTCGGCCATCACGGCCCAAATTGGGGTGATGCGGGTCACCGAAGAGCTGGACGCCATGCGGGTGATGGGCATTCCCCGCGGCGCCCGTCTGGTCTTGCCACGGGCGCTGGCGCTAGCGCTGGTCATGCCTTTGCTCACGGTGTGGACCACCATGGCCGCCCTGTTTGGCGGCATGCTGGCCGCTGACCTCGTGATGGGCGTGACACCGTCTTATTTCTTCTCAGCCCTGCCGCGCGCGGTCGACATTGCCAACCTGACGCTGGCTCTGAGCAAGTCGATGGTGTTTGGCCTGCTGATTGCCCTGATTGGCTGCCACTACGGTCTGCGGGTCAAACCCAATACCGAGAGTCTGGGCGCCGGCACAACGGCCTCGGTGGTCACGTCCATCACCATGGTGATTTTGGTGGACGCGCTATTTGCCATCGTCTTCAAGGAGATTGGCATATGAGTCACAGCGCCCCACCCTTGGTCGACATCCAGGGCCTGTGGTCCACATTCCCAAGCGGCACGGGTGAGTTCACGATTCACAAAGACCTGAACCTGCGCATCGAGGCCGGCGAGATTCTGTCCATTGTTGGCGGTTCGGGCAGCGGCAAGACCGTCTTGCTGCGCCAAATCCTCGGCCTCACCAGCCCGGCCCGGGGCACGGTCACCGTGCTGGGCGAGCCTGCTTCGCAAATGGGCGCACACGGCGCAGCCAGCCGGGTTGGCATGCTGTTTCAGCACGGCGCCCTGTTTTCCGCCTTCACCGTGTTAGAAAACATCGCTTTTGCCCTGCGAGAACTCGGCACCTTGCCGCAGGCGTTGATCAACGACGTGGCCATGGTCAAGCTCCAGATGGTGGGCTTGGACCCCTCCCAAGCGCAAAAAATGCCCTCCGATTTGTCGGGCGGTATGGTCAAGCGCGTGGCGCTGGCGCGTGCCCTGGTGATGGACCCGCCCCTGCTGCTGCTGGACGAGCCCACCGCCGGGCTGGACCCTGGCAGTTCGGACGGGTTTTGTCAGCTACTGCGTTCATTGCACCGCGAGCTGGGACTGACCGTGGTGATGGTCACGCACGATCTGGACACCCTGTTTGAACTCAGCACCCGCATTGCCGTGGTGGCCGACAAACACATCGTGGTGTGTGACGAACCGCTGACCGTTATGCGCCATCCCCATCCTTTCATCCACGACTACTTTCAGGGTGAACGGGCCCAGCGCGCCAGCGTGCTGTTGCGCCCGACCCCTGCCAGCGTGTAAAAAGAGCCTCTTATGGAAAACAAATCCCACGCCCTTGCGGCCGGCACCTTTGTGGTGTTGTTGCTGGCCTTGGTCATCGCCTTGTCGGTCTGGCTGACTCGCGACACCCGCGACCTGCAAATCTACGAACTCTCCAGCCCCGACGCCGTGACCGGCCTGCAGCCGCAGGCCTCGGTGCGATTCAAGGGCGTGAATGTCGGCAAAGTGACGGCCATCACGCTTGACCCGAAGAAGCCTGGCAACGTGCTGATTCAGGTGGCGATTGACGGCCAAGCCCCCATCACCGAGTCCAGCTTTGCCACCCTCGGTTTTCAGGGGGTCACTGGCCTGGCGTTTGTGCAATTGGATGACACCGGTGAATCCATTGTCGAGCTACCTCGGGGCGGCACGCCACCTGCGCGCATCCCGATGCGGCGCAACTTCATGACCAAGTTGAGCGACCAAGGCGAAGACCTGCTGGGCCAGCTGATCACGGGCAGCAACAAAGTCAACACTTTGCTGTCTGAGGACAACCAGAAAACCTTGATGAGTGCCATCGACAACATGAGCAAGGCAGCCCTCAGCCTGCAACAGCTTGTCAACAACACCAACAAAAACTTGCCCGCGCTGATTGGGGAAAGCCGGGCCACGCTCAAGGTGGTTCAAAGCACGTCTGAGCGGGTGGGCGTCAGTGCCGACGAAGCTCGCCGCTCGGCAGCTGCTTTCAAAAAGGTCACCGATCGCATGAGTGCGCCGGGCGGCACGCTTGACCAGCTGGCTCTGGGCGTGGAGACGCTGGCCGTCACTGGCCAAACCCTGAATGCAGCCAGTTTGCCCCGCCTGAACCGGGCTGTGGACGACACCGCGCGGGCCGCTCGCCAGGTCAGCCGCGCCGTCAACGCCGTGAATGACAACCCCCAATCGTTAATCTTTGGCCATGGCCCTGTCGCCCCCGGCCCCGGTGAAACTGGCTTCACCGCCCCAGCCGTACAACAAGGTCTGCAAGGACAACCATGAACACTGCAAAATTTATAGCTACTCCCGTCCACTCCTCCTGGGCTGGAGGCCTGTTTCTTGTATTTTCTTTGGCTTTGAGTGGCTGTGCCAACTCCATTCAACCGGTGCGCCCGGCGGTTTATGACTTTGGCCCCGGCCTTGTGACCGGCACTGCTGCCAGCAGTGCCGCTACTCGCGCCCCACTGATCATGGGCACCGTGGAGTCCACCCCCGCACTGGAGAGCCTGGCACTGCACTACCGGCTGTCTTACGCCAATGGTCAGCAACTCAAACCCTATGCACATGCCCGCTGGAGCATGGCACCAGCCCAGCTCATCCGCCAGCGCTTGAGCGAGCAATTGAGCCAAACCCGCGCCATTCTCAATCCAGGCGAAAGTGGCTTGGCCGGCACCGCTGCGCCCGCCACCTTGCGCATTGATCTGGAGGAGTTCAGCCAGTTGTTTGAGGCACCGGCGCAAAGTGTGGGCCTGATTCGCTTGCGGGCCACGTTGATCCAACCCAGCCAAACACCCCGCGTGATTCAGCACAGCGTGGTGGTCCGGCGACCTGCCCCCAGTGCCGACGCCAAAGGCGGCGTGCAAGCGCTCACCGCGGCCACGGACGCCGCGGTACTGGAAATTGACAATTGGCTGCGCCTGCACGCCCCCTGAACGCCTAGCCACGGCTCCCCTCGCGACCAGCCTCAGGCATTACACTGGATTGCGCCGGTAGGCCCGTATTTGCCTTTGGCAGGCGCGCGGCCCGTAGCGCCCCCACACAACCGCCCACCACCCGCAGTGGTCCATGACGCCGACACCCCGGTGACCAGCGCTTCAGAGCCCCGGCGGGTGGGCAACAACTTTTCCTTCCGGCCTGTCGCCGGACTTCACTGGAGCCCTCCATGACCCCAACCCCGTCCTTCTTCCGGCGCCTGCCTCTGGCCTTTGGCGCCTTCTTCAGCACGCTGGGAAACCCAGCCTTTGCAGGGCAGGTGCTGGCCTTGCGCCAGGCCGCCGCGCCCCCGACCGAAGCGCCCACGCCTGCAGCGGCTCCGGCTCCAACCGCTGCGCCTGTGATCCTCAAAGAAGCCAGCCCCGACGCGGCCCTGCAATTGCTGGCCCTGCTTCAGCGTGATGCCCGCCTGATTGACTTCACCCAGGAAGACCTCAGCGGCTACTCCGACGCCGACATTGGCGGCGCCGCCCGCGTGATGCATGAGGGCTGCAGCAAAGTCCTGCGCGAACACTTCAGCCTGGCCCCGGTTCGCCTTGAGGCCGAGGGCAGCCGCGTGACCCTGCCTCAGGGCTTTGACGCCCGCGCCGTCCGCCTGACCGGCAATGTGGTGGGCCAAGCGCCGTTCACCGGCCAGCTCAGCCACCGCGGCTGGCGCGCCACCGAAGTACGTCTGCCCAAGCTGGCCGAAGGCCATGACGCCACCGTGCTGGCGCAAGCCGAGGTGGAACTGTGAGCAGCCCCCGCTTCGCCATTGGCATTGACCTGGGCACGACCCACTGCGCCCTGTCCTACGTGGACATTGAGGCCAGCGAGGGTGAGAACACTGTTTATGGCGTGCTCGACATCCCCCAGCTCACTGCGCCGGGCAGCGTGGACGGCGGCTCCTTGCTGCCCTCGTTTTTGTACCTGCCCCACGAATCTGAACTGGCCGGGGGCGACTTGCACCTGCCGTGGTCCAGCACGCAGGACTTTGCCTTGGGCGAATTTGCCCGCGCTCGGGGCGCACTGACACCCATTCGACTCGTGTCCAGCGCCAAAAGCTGGTTGTGCCACCCCGGTGTGGACCGGCGGGCCGCCTTATTGCCCAACGACGCACCACCCGAGGTCGCCCGCGTCTCCCCGCTGGAGGCCTCCACCCGCTACCTGGCGCACTTGCGCCAAGCTTGGGACCAGGCTCACCCTGACGCGCCGTTTGACCAACAAGACGTCACCGTCACCATTCCTGCCTCGTTTGACCCGGCTGCGCGTGAGCTAACCGCCGAGGCCGCACGCGCAGCCGGCTACGCCAACCTGACCCTGCTGGAAGAACCTCAGGCGGCGCTGTACCACTGGATTCAGGCCAGCGCGGGCGGCTGGCGCAAAGACGTCAAACCGGGCGACATCATTCTGGTGATTGACGTCGGCGGCGGCACGAGCGACTTCTCGCTCATCACCGTGCTGGAACGCGACGGCCAACTGGAGCTGCACCGCGTGGCCGTGGGTGACCACATCCTGCTCGGCGGCGACAACATGGACCTGACTTTGGCCCACGTCGTGGCCCGCAAGCTGGCCGCAGACGGCAAGACGCTGGACCCCTGGCAAATGCGCGCCCTCACCTACGCCTGCCGCAGCGCCAAAGAAGCGCTGCTGAGCGACGCCACGCTGGCCACGCACTCCATCGTGGTGCCCAGCCGCGGCTCCAAGCTCATTGGTGGCTCGATCCGCACGGAGCTCACCCAGGACGATGTGCGCAACACCATTCTGGAAGGCTTCTTCCCGGCCGTGGACGCCGCAGCCCGCCCAACCACGCGCACCCGCAGCGGCCTCACCCAGCTCGGCCTGCCCTACGCCCAAGACGCGGGCGTGACCCGCCACCTGGCCGCCCTGCTGGGCCGCCAAGCGGGCGCCACGGCCGAACTCGAAGGCTTCGCCGGCCCGGTGAACGCCGACGCGAGCTTCCTGCACCCCACGGCCGTTCTCTTCAACGGCGGTGTTTTCAAATCTGATGTGCTGGCCGAGCGCACCCTGAACACCCTCAACACCTGGTTGACCGCCGAACAAGCCGCGCCCGCACGCATGCTCACCGGCGCCGACATGGACCTGGCGGTGGCCCGTGGTGCGGCCTACTACGGCTATGTGCGGCGCGGCCAGGGCGTGCGCATTCGCGGCGGCACGGCCCGCGCCTATTACGTGGCAGTTGAGTCCAGCATGCCCGCCATTCCCGGCATGGAACCACCCATTCAGGCCCTGTGCATTGCCCCGTTTGGCATGGAAGAAGGCACCGAGGCTGACTTGCAGACGCAGGAATTTGGCTTGGTGGTGGGCGAGCCCGTTCACCTGCGCTTTTTTGGCTCATCCGTGCGGCGCCAGGACACCCTGGGCACCTTGCTGGACTTCTGGCAGCCCGAAGAATTGCAAGAACTGGGCGAGATTCAAGCCACCCTGCCGGTGGAAGGCAGGCGTGTGGGCGAGGTGGTGCAAGTGACCCTGCGCGCCGTCGCCACCGAGACCGGCACCCTGGCCCTCACCGCCCTGGCCAGCCAGAGCGACGAACGCTGGAAGGTGGAGTTCGACGTGCGCGGCAAGGCCTGACACACCCCAGCATGAGCGACTACATTGTTGGCATTGACTTGGGCACCACCCACACGGTGGTGGCCTACGCGGCGCAAGCCAGCGCCGGTCGTCGCAAAAAAGCGGGGCCAGCGGGACCGATTCAGCTGTTTGACATCGAGCAGTTGGTGGCGCCGGGCGAAGTCGCCGCCCTGCCCTTGCTGCCCTCGGTGCGCTACCACCCGGCGCCCGGTGAGTTGGCCGACGCCGACCTGCATCTGCCCTGGCCGCCTGCCGAACCGGCAGACGCCACGCCGGCCGTGATGGGCCGATGGGCGCGCCACCTGGGCGCCCAGGTGCCTGGTCGTTTGGTGGCCAGCGCCAAAAGCTGGTTGTCCCACACCGGGGTGGACCGGCTCGCGCCCATCCTGCCCTGGGGGGCTGCGGCGGATGTGCCCAAAATCTCACCCGTGGCGGCCAGCGCCAGTTACCTGCGCCATGTGCACGCGGCGTGGAACGCCCGTTTCCCCAAAAGCCCACTGACGCAGCAAGATCTGGTGCTGACCGTGCCGGCCTCGTTTGACGAAGCCGCCCGCGCCTTGACCCTGCAGGCGGCCCGCGAGGCGGGCTTGCCCAACTTGCGCCTGCTGGAAGAGCCCCAGGCCGCGTTTTACGACTGGATCCTGCGCCACCGGGCCGACCTCAGTCCGGCCTTGGGAGCGACAAAGCTTGTGTTGGTCGCCGATGTGGGCGGCGGCACCACCGACTTCAGCCTGATCCAGGTTGAACTGCATGAAGGCGAGCCCCGTTTGACCCGCATTGGCGTGGGCAAACACCTGATGCTGGGCGGCGACAACATGGATCTCGCCCTGGCGCACTGGGTGGAAAGCCGCATGAACACCGGCGCCGCTAGCGGCAGCGCCCGCCTCTCAGCCGCCCAACTGGCGCAGTTGATGGAACGCTGTCGCGTGGCCAAAGAGCAACTGCTGGCCGCCGATGCGCCGCTGGAGGTGCGCGTCACCCTGTTGGGCAGCGGTTCGCGCCTGATCGGTGCCAGCCGCTCCGTCACCCTGACCCGCGACGAAGTCCGGCAATGGGTAGTAGACGGCTTCTTTCCCCTAGTGGCTGCCACCGACCAGGCCCAACAATCGCGTAGCGGCATCGTCGCTTTCGGCCTGCCCTACGCTCGGGACGCGGCCATCACCCGCCATTTGGCCGACTTTTTGCGCCAACACGCGCCGGCCATGCGTCAGGCGTTGGGCCTGCCGGAGTCCAACGCCCCAGACACCCTCGCCTTGCCGGACGCGCTGCTGCTCAATGGCGGCGTGTTTCGCGCCGACGCCATCGCGCAGCGGCTGCAAGCCACGTTGGCCGACTGGCGCGGCACCCCCCTGCGCCTGCTGCACAACGACAACCCTGATGTGGCCGTGGCCCGCGGCGCCGTGGCCTACGCGCTGGCCCAGCAAGGCCTGGCGCCCAAGATTGGCGGCGGCGCGGCCCGCAGCTACTACCTGCTGCTGGAAGAGGCGGGCAACCAGTCCGCCCCGCACGGCATTTGCATCCTGCCGCGCGGCACTGAGCCGGGCCAGGAGGTGCTGCTGAAAGACCGCCAGTTTGCGCTGCGCCTTGGTCAGCCCGTGCGCTTTCACTTGCTCAGCGCGCTGGCACAAGCCCGCCACGCGGCGGCGCCCGTGGCCGGTGATCTGGTGGACCTGGACCCGCAGCACTTTGATCGCTTGCCCCCTATTGCCGCCGTTTTGCAACGTGAGGCGGCGAGCGCTGGGCGACAGAACTTGCCGGTGCAACTGGTCACGACCCTCACCGAAATGGGTACGCTTGAATTGCACTGCGTGAGCCTGAGCGACCCCACACAACGCTGGAAGCTGGAGTTTGACCTGCGCCACCAGCCGCAAGACGGCGAAGCAGAAGTGGATGCCCCAGCCACGGCTTTGCGCCAAGCCGTGACGCAGATTGACCGCATCTTCGGCAGCAACACCCAAGCCGTTCCCGTGAAAGAAGTGCGGCAGCTGCGCCAGTTTTTGGAAAAGCAGCTGGGCGACCGTGAGCGCTGGGCCACCCCCGCCCTTCGCCTGCTGTTTGACGCGCTGCTGCCCCGCGCGCGCGGCCGACGCCGTTCGCCTGAACACGAGCGCGTGTGGCTGAACCTGATGGGCTACTGCCTGCGCCCCGGTTTTGGCGACCCGTTGGACGAGTGGCGCTTGCAGCAACTGTGGGCCCTGTTTCCGGCTGGTGTGCAACACCCGCAGGACAAACAGGTCTGCGCCGAGTGGTGGACACTGTGGCGGCGTGTGGCCGGTGGCCTGGGCGCCACGGAGCAGCTGCGCCTGCTGGACGACTTTGCCTTCAACCTGCATATCAACGAACACGGGGACGACGACGGCAGCGCCACGCCCGTGCCCGGCAGCGATGAAGACATGCTGCGTCTGGGCGCCTCGCTGGAGCGCATTCCGGTGGCGTACAAAACCGAAATTGGGGCCTGGCTATTCGGGCGCTTGCACAGTGGTCCGCCGGGCGAAGCCGCCCCCAGCGCCCAGGAATTGACCGTGGACGCCCGCACCTTGTGGGCCCTCGGGCGCATTGGCGCACGCCAGCCCTTTCATGGTCACCTGCATGACGTGGTCCCGGTGGACACGGTGGCTGGCTGGGTCGAATCTCTGCTGGTGCTGGACTGGAAGCAACTGGAACCCGCGGCCTTTGCCGCCACCCAACTGGCACGCGTCACCGACGACCGCACACGCGATCTGCCGCTGGAGTTGCGCGAGCAAATCATCCAGCGCCTGCATGTGGTGGGCGCGCCCGAGGTTTGGGTAACGATGGTGCGTGAGCACATCGAACTGGACGAAGCCACCGAACGCCGAATACTCGGCGACGCCCTGCCGCCGGGGCTCAAATTGCTTTGAGCCGACTCAACCGGGCTCTCGTCTTCACACCCAAACACGCCGCGCGGCAATCGGGTGAAAATAGACCCCGTCACACAAAGGAAGTCCATGCAACATTCACCCTTCACTTGGCGCACGCTCTCAGGACTGATCTTGGCTGGCGCACCGTTTTTCGGCTTCAGCCCAGTCTGCCCCCGAGCCCGTGGCTTATGTCAAAACGGTCACCGGTGAGGCCTTCGTGATCACGGCCGGGCAGTCGGTCAAGGCGCAACCGGGCACGGCGGTGTCGTTGGGCAGTCTGCTCAAAACCATGCCAGCGTCGGCCATGGGGGTCACGTTCAAGGACAACACCCTCATGTCATTTGGGCCCGACACCGAGATGACGGTGGACGAGTACCTCTACGCCCCAGCCCAGGGCGACTTGAAGCTGAGCACCCGGCTGACGCGAGGTAGCCTGAATTACGTCTCTGGCGTGATTGCCAAACTCAAACCCACGGCCGTCTCGGTCAAAACACCGACCGGCATCATTGGCGTACGCGGCACCCAGTTCGTGGCCAAAGTGGAGGACGCACAATGAATCCCTTGAAAATTTCCGCCCAAACCGTTCTGGTGTTGGCGCTGGCTGCGCTTTTGAGTGCTTGTGCGGGCCCCCGTTCTTACGTGGCGCTGCTAACCAGCCCCGATGGGACCCTCGGCCAAGTGACGTTGACTGGCGCGCAAGGCGCGCAAGTCCTCACGCAAGACCACACGGCTGCAGCATTGGATGGGAGTACCCCGCCGTTTGAAGTTACGCCCAAGCAGCTCCAAAAGGATTTTGGAGCTGCCTTGGCCGCCCGCCCCCCGTTGCCCGAGCAGTTTTTGCTGTACTTCAACCAGGGCAGCGAATTGACCGCGGAGTCAAAACTGGTGCTGGAACGTTTGCTGGCGCGCGCCAAAAGCCGCACGTCGCTGGACATTTCGGTGATCGGTCACACGGATACACAGGGCGCGAGTGCCGCTAACCAGGCTCTGGCACTGGAACGCGCCAACGCAATGGCCGAGCAACTTCGAAGCCTGGGCCTGCAAGATGCCGTGATGGCGGTGGAGTCGCATGGCGAACGCAACCTGCTGGCTCCCACGGCCGATGAAGTGGCCGAGCCGCGCAATCGCAGAGTCGAGATCACCCTGAGATAGGGTCGGGCTCACTTCTCGGTCAGCACGATCAGGTCTCCGGACTCGCCCTGGCGCAAACGCGCCAGGTGCAAACCCACCAGCGGGTCAAGCGGGTGGCGGGCCGCCAACGCCTCAAAGTGAGCCAGGGCGGTGGCCAAGGCCCCATGCTGCAGTGCCTTAAAGGCAACGCCATAGTCCGCCGGTGAGGCGCACGCAGCAGCGTCCATAGCGGCGACGGGCTCAAAGGCCTGCAGCGCCTCCGTTTTGCCCTTGAGCAGCAGGCGCCCAACCGGTCGTGCCGCCGTACCAAGGCAGCCGTCCAAAATGGCCCCGGAAACACACACCCGAGTGCCCAGATGCTTGTTGACACTTTCCAGTCGGGCTGCGGTGTTGATCGGGTCGCCCAAAGCACGGTAGTCAAACAAGTTTTTACCGCCAAAGTTGCCCACAATGACCTCGCCGCTGTGCACCCCTATGCGAGTCGACCCCCAAGCCAGCCCCCGGGCCTGCTGTTGACGGGCATAGCGGGACGCAAAAGCATGCATTTCCAGCGCGCAATCCAGGGCCCGTTGACGATAGTCGGCCTGCGGTACGGGCGCGGAAAACATCACCACCAGCGCGTCGCCCATGAAGCGGTCCAGCGTGCCTTCGTGTTTAAAGATGATGGCCAGCATGGCGTCCAGATAATCATTAATCACACCCACAATCTGCGCCGGGTCACTGGCCTCGATCATGCTGGTGAAGCCTTCCAGGTCGGTGAAGACAAAGGCGCACTGTTGGCGTTTTCCGCTCAGGATGAGTTGCTCGGGGTGGGCCATCAGGTGCTTGACCCGATTCGGTGAGACATAGCGGGAAAAGGCTTGGCGCAGCCACCGTTGTTCCCGTTCGGTCACGCGGTGGCGCACGCCGCTGGCCAGACCAAAGGTGAGCAGTACCGCCAGCGCCGGGCTGGTGGCGTCCAGCAGCAAGCGTTATCGCATGAAGGCCCACCAGGCAGCCGCCAACAAGGCCACCACCAGCACGATCGCCAGCGTGGCCGACCGGCGAACCGGCACACGCAAGGCCACCCAACCGGCAACCAATGCGCCCAGTAACAACGCCAGCCCTTCAGCGCCCCGCGCCCAGGCCGGACGCAACAGGTACTGTCCTGAAAGCATTTGACTCAATGCCATGGCATGGGCCTGAACCCCGGGCATCAGGTGGCCCAAGGGGCTGCTGCGCACATCCATCAGCCCCGCCGCGGTGCTGCCAATCACAACCAGATGGCCTTTCAACTGTCCGTCGGTCAACTGGCCGGAGAGGACTTGCGCCGCCGGAACGAGCAAGTCCGGCATGTGCTGCCCAAAATCCAACCAGATCTCACCCTGCGCCGTCGTGGGCACGGCTATGGCGCCAATACGCACCTCCTCCACCCCTGCCTCGTTGCTTCGCACCACATAGTTGCGCGCGCCCTGCGCCACGCGCAAGGTCTCAGCGCTCAAGCTGGGCACCCATTGCCCGTTCAGACGGAACATCAGCGGAACCCGACGCAAAACGCCATCGGCGTCCGCGGCAAAATTCATGGCGCCCACGCCACCCGCCTGCGCCGCCAGATTGGAGAGCGGCCACACAGCGCTGCCAAAGTCAGGCATCCAGGGAGGCGGTGTGCCGGCATTGACCACGCGAAACGGCAGGGCGGGCGCATGCCCCGCGGCCATTGAGGCGCTGTTGGACAAGCTACTGCCCAACACCACTGGGGCGCCACGCAAGGCCTGAGTCAGGGCCTCATCCGGGTCTGGCATTGTTTGAAGGAGAGTGTTGGCGGGTGCGCTTTGCCAGAGCCGGGCCATGGCTTTGGGCGCCGTTCGGTCCGGCTCTGCCAACAAGACGTCAAATGCAATGGCAGCAATGCCTGCGCCTTGCAAGCGCTGCACCAGCTCCACCAACCGGGTGCGCGGCCAGGGCCACTGGCCGTAGGCAGCCAGGCTAGCCTCGTCGACATCCACCACCCGCACGGCACTGGGTGCGGCCTGGGTCGGCTGCCAGCGTTGAAACTGGTCAAACTGAGCGAGCCGCAACTTGCTCAAGACAATGGGGTCCAGCACCCACAAAGCCAGCGTTGCCAGCAGCACGGCCAACAGCAACAGACGCGAGCTGGTCTGAGTGAACGCAAGTGAAGGTCGCCGCATGCTCAGCGTGTTCGAAGTTTTCGATGCTCCAGCTCGTCTTGAAGCATGCGCGTGAGTTGCACATATTTTTTCAGTTTGACGGTGTTGTCACGCAGTCGCTCGGCCATACGCATGGCCATGGCCATGACCAGTCGGGCGCCGATTTCAGGCTGCTCCGCCAGCAGCGCCTGCAGCCCGGGTCGATCCAATGTGACGCAACACAATTCAGCGCCGGCCGTGCATGACGCCGACCGCGGCGATCCATCCAGCAAAGCCAACTCCCCCAACATGCTGCCCGGACCCAGTACGGTGACGGTCATGGGGTCATCCCGGGTGTATTCGACGGCCTCAATGATCACCTCGCCACTCAGCACAAAAAACATGAGCCCGGTGTTGGTGGCGTCGCCTTCCTGAATAAAGACGGTGCCCAGCGCCATTCGGCGTGGCCGCATATGAAGCACCACCAATCGGGCTTGCGCCAGGCTCAGGGGCATCCAGGTTGTGGCGCTGGCCAGTTGCACGGCGACATCTTCCCGACTTGGAAAGGTGCCCAGCACCTGTTGCTCGGCCTCGGACAGGGACCACTCAGACAACGGCGCGCGCGCCCCTTTAAAAAGGTCTTTGAACATGGCGAAAGTGACAACAAAGTCAGTGCGTAGGAGGGAGCATGGTGAAGGAGCGAAGTAGAACATAAGCAGGCTTCATGCGCCCTGATATCCCGGTTTAGACTGGAATGCCCGAACATCGTCCAGACGCTGGGCCACAATCACCTCATGAATCTCGCTCCCTTGATTGAACTGACCCGTGGAGGCACGCTGGAGTGCATCCACTTTGGCGCCATCGCCGTGGTGAACACCCGGGGAAAATTGACCGCCCACGCCGGCGACCCTCACTGGCTGACCTTTTCGCGCTCCACCTTGAAAGCCCTGCAGGCACTGCCCTTTCTGGAGGCAGGTGGGCATCGGCAGTTCGGCTATTCCACGGAACAAGTGGCTCTGCTGTGCGCCAGCCATAACGGTGAAGCCAAACATGTGTCCACCGCGCAAAGCATGCTGGACCAAGCAGGCCTCACCTACAAAGCACTTCGTTGCGGCTGCCATGTGCCCAGTATCTTCGCGACACTTGAGCAAGCACCGCCGACCGACCTGGTGTATGACGAGCGCCACAACAACTGCAGCGGCAAACACGCAGGGTTTCTCACCTACTGCGTACAACACGGGCTAAGCCTGGACGACTACATTGAACCGAACCATCCATTGCAGCAAGCCGTGCGGCGGGACGTTGCACGTGCGGTGGGCATGGATGAGCAAGACCTTCGCATGGGCATTGACGGCTGCTCTGCGCCCAACTACGCCATGCCTTTGTCTCGACTGGCTTACGGCTATGCCCGCCTCGCAAGTGGTGAACGCGATGCCGAGTTTGGCGCCAGCTTTGCCACCTTGAGCGAAGCCATGACCACCCACCCGGATCTGGTCTCAGGCGCGGGCAGGAATGACCTCGCCTTCATGCAGGCGGGGCGCGGCGACTGGGTCACCAAGGTAGGCGCCGATGGCGTTCAGGTCGTCGGCAGCAAAAGCCGGGGTGAGGCCCTGGCGATCAAAATCATTGATGCCAACAAACCGGCCCTGTTTGCGGCCACGGTCGCAACGCTGGATCAACTGGGTTGGCTGGACGACGCGCAGCGCGAGGCGCTGGCGCCGTGGAGAGCCACCACGCTGAGCAATGCCCGAGGATTGACGGTGGGCGAGCGCCGACCCGTGTTTCAATTGCAAACAAATTAAGACCCGCGCCCCGCGTGCTGGCTGTGCCCTTTTGATACCGACCTGGAGCCGATATGAGCAAATTGTCCCTGTTAGACCTGGCCTTCTTTATCGCCGAGTCTGACGCCAGCCCCAAACATGTCGGCGGCTTGCTGCTGTTCAAAAAGCCGGCCAAAGCGGGTGCGACCTTCGTCAAGAAGCTGTACCAGGAGTATTTGAGCCTCACTGACGTGAAGCCCCCCTTTAACCGGGTCATTCACTTCTCACTTACCGCCATGCCGCGCTGGCGGGCTCTGGATGAAGTGGACTTGTCGCAACATATTTTTTATCACAAGCTTCCCAAGGACGCGAACGACCGGGAGGCGCTGTACGCCTTTGTGTCCGAGCTGCACACACCGCGTCTGGACCGCAGCCGACCGCTGTGGGAGATGCATGTCATCGACGGACTGCCGAATGCCACCTTCGCCCTGTATCAAAAAATGCACCATGCCGTCGCCGACGGAGTGACCATGGCCCGCTGGACTGCGCAAGGCTTGGCCGCCAGCGCGGACGATCTTGATTTGCAACCCGTGTGGACCGTTCGCCACGGCACGGGCGGGCCGCTGCGCCTGCGCCACAAGGCAGAAGTGATCCAATCGGCCTGGACGCAGGTCACACGTAACAGCAAACGCGTCCTCGGCATTGGTCGCCTGGCCACCATGTTGCTGCTCGAAAGCGTCAAGCTCACCAAAAACGCCATCGCGCTGCCCTTTCTGGCCAGCGCCGATACGCCTTTGACGGGGCAGGTCACATCAGGGCGGCAATTTGCCACGGCAGCCGTGTCAATGGCCCGGGTCAAACACATCAGGGAACGCACCCGCTCGACCCTCAACCACGTGGCACTGACTTGCGTGGACGCGGCCCTGCACCGCTACCTGAAAGACCAGGGCGTCCAGCTCGATCGCCCCATCACGATTCAAATGCCAGTCAATTTGCGTCAAGAGGGGGAAAAATCTGCGGGCAACAAGATTGGCATCATCCAGGTCGAACTCTCCGCGCCCACTGACGACCCCTATGTTCGCTTGCGCAACATTGGTTTTTCGTTGCGCAATGTGCGCACCATGATTGACAGCGTGAGCCCGGATGCGATTGAGTCCTACACCCTGATCACCGGGGTGTTTGGCCAGATTGCCGAAATGCTGAAGCTCAGCGACCGCCTGCCCCCGACAGGAAACACCTTGGTTTCCAACGTACCGGGGCCGGCAAACGCCTTGTTTTTAAAGGGCGCAAGAATGCAGGAGATGCACCCGATCAGCACCTTGCCGCCCAGCAACCTGCTCAACATCACCTTGTTCAGCTATGCCGATGAGTTGTACTTTGGATTGATCGCCACCGACGAGCTCCCCAACCTTGCCCGTCTGGGTGACTATCTGGCGGATGCATTCACGGAGTTGGAAGACTGCGTGCGCGAGGCGCACGCACAAGTCGAACCGCAGGGCGGGGCAATCAAGCGCCGTTAGCCACCGACAAAACAGGTTTTTCCTGGCTGCTGGATTTGGGTGACGGGGTGGCAGCGCCAAAGAGGATTTCGCCAGTGAGCTGGCCGCCCTCTTCGATCACCACCTTGCCATAGCGAATCTTGCCACTGACCTTGCCAGTTGAGAAGATCGTCAGCTTCTGGCGCACGGTCAGATTGCCATCAAACTGGCCATGGATTTCCGCAATGTCGATCTCAGCTGCGCCTTTGAACGCACCACGCTCCGAAATTTGAATGACGCGCGAATCCATCGTCGCCTCAACCAGTCCTTCAACCACCAACGTATCGCAATCAGTGATCTCAACCCCTTTGAGTTTGATGTTGGGCCCCACTGTGAGTTTGCTACCGCCTTCAGGGGCCGTGGCCGCCTCGCTCGCCGAAACAGGTGCGGGTGTCGCCGACGTCGCCGGTTGGGTCACGGGCGAGCCCGTGGGGCTGTAGCTGGCATTGTTATGAGTGCTCGGAATATGACGGGGAGTCGCCACCTCAGGATCGCGTTTATTGAAGAAGCCGGGAGTAATTGCCATGAAATTTCCTTGAAAGACCCATGGTAGTTTTTCCCCTCCGCCAAGTCTCCACTGCTTGTGCAAGATCAGTAACAGAATACATCCCGGCGCACGCGCTGCGCCACCCCTCTCGCGTGACCCATCGACCGCCCAGGATGCCGTCCGCCTGACCCCGATAATGGAATTTTTCAGCCCGCTTCTGACATGACTCCTTCTACTGCCCTCCCCCATGTTGTGATCGTTGGCGCGGGCATTGTGGGGACGGCCACCGCGTACTACCTGACGCTGGCCGGGGCTCGCGTCACCCTGCTGGATGCGCGAACGCCGTCGTCGGGCGCCACCGGTGCCTCGGATGGGGCCGTTTCGGTGGCCAGCAAGCGCCCCGGCACCATGATGCATCTCGCCCGGGAAGCCCGGGATTTGTACGCACAACTGGTAACCGACGGCGTGCTGGCCGGCGCCTTCCATACCCGTCCCACCTATTTGTTTGCCCGCACCCCAGAGGAAGTGACGCTGATTCACACCCAGGGGAGAGACCTGTCGGGGGAGGGAGAACCAACCACAGCCTTGACCCGTGCCGAACTCCTGAGCCAAGTCCCCGGCTTGGGCGATCGGGTGCTGGCCGGTCTCAAAGTTCCACAAGATGGCCACGCCATTGGTTACCAGGTGGTGAGTCGCCTGCTGGCCGCCGCCGGAATCACACCCCAGCGCCACACAGCAGTTCGTCGTCTGGCAGTGTCCCAGGGGCGGGTCATTGGGGTCGAGACCGATGCCGGTCGTATTCTCGCTGACCGGGTGGTCGTGGCCGCCGGCATTGACTCCGGCCCCTTGCTGGGACTGAGCGACATCATGATTCCCCGCAAGGGACAGCTCATCGTCACCGACCGGGCGGCCATGGGTGGCGCAGCCTTTCCCGGCCCGTTGATGTCAGCCGGCTATCTGGCCGCCAAGCGCTCCACCGTGCCGGGCCAACGCAGCGTCAATTTGGTGATTGATCCCTTGGCCACGGGCCAGTTTCTGATCGGTAGCAGCCGGGAGGAAGGCCTGACTGACCGGCAGACCGATGCAGTCACGGTCTCAGCCATTTTGCGAGAGGCACTGGACGTGTACCCGGCGCTGGCACGGCAGCGCGTAGTTCGCACGTTTGCGGGCATTCGAGCCACCACGTCGGACGGACTGCCCATCATTGGCCGGCACCCCACGTTGGAAGGTCTCATCATTGCCACAGCCATGCAAGGCGATGGCATTTGCCTGGGTCCCATGGTGGGCGGTGCCGTCGCCCGCCTGGCTTGCGATCTGGAGCCCACTCAGGATTTGTCAGCGCTCTCGCCCACGCGGTTCTCGTTGGCCAGTATTGACAACTGAGCGGCCGCTTAGTCGCCCTTGAACGCCGCCAGCGCGCTGAGGGACACGGGGCGAAGCGGCCAACGAGGCACGTCACCCGCCAAGTCCGCCGGATCAAAGTTCACGTCCATTTCCGCGGCCAGTCGAGCCACATGCCTGGCACAAAAGCGGCCCTGGCACACGCCCATGCCAAATCGCCCCACCAAGCGAATTTCACGCGCCGACTGTGCGCCCTTTAAGGCATCCAGATCGCCGCGCCGAAGGCCTTCGCAGCGGCATATCACGGTCTCAGCGTCGGGCGACGGCACAGCAACCGCGCACAACGTGGCCATGGCATGCTGGGTTCGCCGCGCCGCAGACAGGGTCTGCTCCAAACGCCCCTCGGGCACCGCCACACCCAGCAGGCGGGCGACGGCGTGTGCCGCCCGTCTGCCATCGCTGAGGGCCCCATCGGCGCCCAAAACTTCCCGACAGTCGCCAGCGCGAATCACCGGCACACCCACCATCTCCTGGGTCGGCAGGCCATGCGCTTGAGGCACCAGGCCATCGTGCAAAGCGAGATGGCGCACACGATGCTGCTTTCTTTCGCCACCCACGTGCTGACTTGTCACCAGCAAGCCATCAGGAACGGCTTCAACCGCCACCACCGCCCATCCCTGAAGGTAAGGCACCCCGGCACGCAGCAAACTCGCGCCATAGCCCAGCGCGTCTTTGACATTGGCGATCGAGCGCAGTCCATCCAGCGCCGCCCGGGGTTGATGCCACGCCGCGCGACCCGGTTGTCCCCGCTCCATCACCGCCACGGGTGGGTTGCCTGCGGCAACCAACTGCGCGGCCAAGGCAAAAGGCAAAGGCCCGGTGCCCGCCACCAAAATGAGCCCGTCCGGGGCTCGGCCCGTCTCTTTCATCTGAACTTGCAAGCCGCCTGCCGTGGTCACACCTGGCAGTTCCCATCCCGGGCGCGGCACCACCACCTCCATCGCCCCTACGGCCAACACCACTGCTTTCGGGCGCAGCGCAATCACCCGTCCGCCCGCCCGCTCGTCGAGCAAAAACCGGCCATCGCCGTCGACGCCCAGAAAAACCGATTCGTAGTGGGTGTCGATCCGATCCCCGGCTTGCACCAGGCGCTGCGCCAGGTCCTCCCAATTTCGGCGGTGACGCGCCACCCCCTGCAGGGGATTGGCACCGGGCCCGACGTACGCCCGGTGAATCGCACCACCCAGCCGGTCCCGCTGCTCCACCAGCACCACGCGCCGACCCAGGTCGGCCAGCTCAGTCGCGGCAGCCACCCCGGCGGGTCCGCCGCCAATCACCAACACATCGGGGTCAATCATGGCTCACCACTTTGGCAAAGGGGGTGGCAAAGTCCAGCTGCATGCCCGCACGCGCCGGAGTCAAACACGCTTCTACGGGGCTTCCCCCGTTGATGGACACCAAACAGGCTTGGCAGGCCCCAATGCCACAGAAGTAGCGCAGTCGAAGCCCCCCAATGGCCGGTCCGAAATCCTGGATGCCTGATTGGCGCAGGGCCGCCGCAATGGTCTCCCCGGGGCGAAAGGAAACAGTCGTGCCGCGCCAGTCCAGCTGGTCGTTCATGGCATCTGGTCCGAAACCGCTGCGGCGTCATGGCCCTGACCCATCACGTGCAAGGTCCGGGTCGGGAAGGCCATTTCCGCGCCGTGGCTGGCCACAATGTCCGCGATGCGCAGCATCACGTCTTGTTTGACTTCATGAAACTCGACCCACTTGGTGGTCGTGGTGAAGGTGTAGATCATGATGTCCAGCGACGAAGCGGCAAACTGCAAAAAATTCACGATCAGGGTCTGGTCTTGGGCAATGTCTGGATGGGCTCGGAGCATGGCCCGGATATCGCTCACAATAGGCGCCACGACGGCGACATCGTCATAACGCACCCCGACGGTCTCCTTGATACGGCGGTGCGACATGCGTGAGGCGTTCTCAACCGCAATTTGTGCAAAAACCGCGTTCGGCACAAACAGAGGGCGTTTGTCAAAGGTGCGAATGCGGGTCAAGCGCCAACCAATCTCCTCGACTGTGCCTTCGATCTCCTTATCGGGGGAACGAATCCACTCCCCCACCACGAAGGGCCGGTCCAGGTAGACCATCAACCCGCCAAAAAAGTTGGCCAGCAAATCTTTGGCGGCAAAACCCACCGCAATACCGCCAATGCCACCAAAGGCCAACACGCCCGAAACCGAAAACCCCAGACTTTGAAGCCCCACCAGCACGGAGGTAATCAACACCGAGACACGCATCAGTTTTCCGATCGCATCCACCGTGGTGCGGTCCAGCCCCTCACCACGGGCTTCGCGAGCGGCCATGACGCCGTCTTGCACATTGCGAATGAAGCGGATCAAAAACCAGGTGATACACCCAATCACACCGACCGTGCGCGCCGGCGCAATGGCCTCGAACACCGCAGAGCTGGATTCGGCCTGAACAATGCGCGCGGCAAAGGCGATGCCGATGATCCATGCCAACGCAGTCACCGGCTTGCGCGCCGCCGAAACCAGCGCATAGTCCCACGGCGTTGTTGTCAGGCGGGTGCGATCTTCAAGCTTCTTCAGCATACGACGCAAGAAGAAGTTGAAAACCACCACCGCCAGAACAACGATGAAGATTTGCAGTGCCAATGCCAGACGGGCATCCCCATCCGTCAGTTGAACGAGCCAGTTTTCCAGTTGGTCAAGAGTCATGAATCAGGAGTCGTCCAAGTCAGGGAGTCATATCCAACCGCAGTGCCTGCCCCATACCTGGTTCAGGCCCGAAGCCAGTCTTTTTTGTCGCTTGAGTTTAGCGGAGGCTCTTTTTTCCCCGCAAGAAGGGGCGGATCCCCACCTGTCGGCGCTACTGGCATGTCCTCTCGTCATTGACAGAACACTATTATTTTCATAGCTACTCACTCAATCTAATTTGGGGAAAACCCGCTAAATCGTTCGGAAGTTCTCGCCAACCTTGCCACTACACTGAAAGGCCAAACCGCGTGGACCCTGCCCGCGCGATCTACCCAAGGAGACCCGATTGCTGTTTCGCACACTACGCTCACTGTCTCTGGCCAAACGACTGACTGTTGGCTTTTCCAGCATCCTGATCCTTCTGACTGCCGTGGCACTCACTGGAGCCTACGCCGTCAGAAGCCTGGGCCAGCAGGTGCAAACCATCGTGCAAGTGAACAACGCCAAGACTGATCTGGCCAACGACCTGCGAACCCGCATTGACACCCTCGCCATCCAGTCTCGTTCGGTGGCCTTGTTTGCCAACATGGAAACCGACCTGGATGGCTCGCAGGCCGAAGCCGGCGTGAAACTCGCGCAGGCGGCCGAGGCCAATTACCTGAAAACCGAGCAGCAACTGAGTGCATTGTTGGTTGAGTTGAAGGCCAGCGACGCGGAGCGTACCTTGCTGGCCGAAGTGGCGGCTGCTGCCAAAGTCGCCATCCCGGCCATCCGAGAGGCGATTCAACAAGGGGCCAACCGGGAAACAGAGGCTGCGGTCCTGACCCTGATCAACCAGGTTCGCCCCGAGGAAGTCAAAATGCGAGCCAAAGTCGAAGAACTGGTGGTGCTGCAACAAAAGCTGACCACCGAGGCCAACGACACGGTGATCAGCCTGGAGCACAGGGCGCAGCTGGTGTCAGCCGCTCTCGTCGTGTTTGCACTAATGCTGGGCGGCGTGATCAGCTGGCAAATCACGAGCAGTGTCACGCAGCCTATTGGCCGCGCCGTGGTGGTGGCCGAACGCATTGCCAACGGCGATCTGTCTTCAGAAATCGAAGTTCGTATTCACGATGAGACGGGGCGGCTTCTGGAAGCCATTCGCGCCATGCAGGCTCGCTTGCGCGCGCTTGTAGGTGGGATTCGGGAGGCGTCTGACTCTATTCAGGTGGCGAGCTCGGAGGTGGCGGCTGGCAACCAGGACCTGAGCCATCGCACCGAGCAAACCGCCGCCAGCTTGCAGCAAACCGCGCAATCCATGGCGCAATTGACATCCACCGTTCGACTCAGCGCCCAGTCCGCTCGCCAGGCCAACGGACTGGCTGACTCGGCAGCCACTGTGGCCGCCCGAGGGGGTTCGGTCGTCGCCGAGGTGGTGTCCACCATGAACGAGATTCACACCAGTTCTCGCAAAATCTCAGACATCATCAGTGTGATTGACGGCATTGCCTTTCAAACTAATATTCTGGCCTTGAACGCGGCCGTAGAAGCGGCCCGTGCCGGGGAGCAGGGGCGCGGCTTTGCCGTGGTGGCCAGCGAAGTGCGAAGTCTGGCCGGACGCTCCGCTCAGGCGGCAAAGGAAATCAAGGACCTGATTAGTGCCAATGTGGAGCGGGTGGAACGCGGCACGCAACTGGTGGCCGACGCGGGTCACACCATGACAGACATCGTGAGTTCGGTCAGCAAAGTCAACGCAACCATTGCAGACATCACCACATCGGCCGCTTTGCAAAGCGAGGGCATCAACGACATCAACTCCGCTATCACGGCACTGGATCAAATGACGCAGCAGAACTCCGCCTTGGTGGAGCAAAGTGCCGCCGCCGCAGAAAGTTTGAGCGATCAGGCCAGCCGACTGGCACAGGTGGTGAGCACCTTCAAACTGGATCGTTCAGGCGACGCCAAAGTGAGGACACCTCAACTGGCGGGCAACAACCATTCCCAGAAACGCCTACCTGGCTAAGCACGGCAGTTCCCTATTTGTGCGTCGCCAAATCACGTCGAAAGCGAACAAACTCCGAGTTCTCCCGCAGCAATTGCCGGCCTGCTGCAATCAGACTGTCGACTTGCAAACTGTCCAATGACAGCGTCGTTGGAATGGTTTGCAGCAAGGCGCGCTGCACCGGCTCCGTGACCGCCTGCAGCTCAACCTGAACAAAGTAGGACTCCACGGGGTGGTCATCTGTGGACAGTTCGGCCGCCCAGCGCTTCATGCTGCGACCAAACAATTCAACGGTTGCGTTATTGGAACGGTGCAACTGAATGTCTGTGACCGCGTTCACTGTTTGCTCCAGCGTCGGACTGAAGGAGCTGGCATCAATGGCCGCACCAGAATTGGTGGAGGCATTGACCGAGATCACCGCCAACCTGGGGGCAGCCGATCCACCGACATGCTCCAGAAAAGCGCGCGCGCCACCAGCCACATCAATGGTTTCTTGAAATGCCAGCAAGCCCAGGTTGTCGGTGATGCCACCGTCCACCAGGTGAATGAACTTTCGTTCATCTTTGCGGGCATAACTGCTGAGGCCTGACACCAACTGCTTGAGTTGAGGCGAATTTCCTGGGCGCTGGCGTGCCACCTGCAAGGCACGCTTGGCATTGCTGTCGCAGCCGGCGTGGTTCTCCAGCACCACCGGTGAAAACAGCATGGGCACGGCCGACGAGGCGGTCACGGCCCGGGCTACCGGATAACTGCTCAAATCCGAGCACAGCAAATCAAAATAGTCCTGCAAGAACGAGAAGCGAACGCCACTGCCCAAGTCGGTGGCATTGATGATGATCAGGGGCCCATCCCGACGCTGCAGATCGGCAAAAGTGGCCCCTTGGAACACGCTGCGCTCATACAGGTCCGCCGCCAGGTCAGACCGCCCCTGACGGGAGAACCAGAAAAATGGGCTGACGAGGGCTGACACCAATTCAGTGGCCACATCGCGGCGCAGAAACTTGCGCTCAAAGTCCTCAAAAACGCCATCGCCATACAAGCCGAAATAGGCGGCTGTGAAGCTGCCACCGGATACCGAGCTGATCACATCGACTTCGTCGAGCAACCGGCGCGGCTGCCCCGACAGCACCACTTCGGTATCCCGCAACTCCTGCAACACCCCATAAGCCAATGCCGCGGCGCGGGTGCCGCCGCCCGAGAAGGCCAGCACCAAGGTGACGTCGCTTGATCGGGGGTTGTGGACCACCCGGTGGAGGGAGTAGTCACTGGTTAGCGCCTTGTCTTCGACCGGACGATTTTGAAGTGTGCTGTAGGCCGTGCAGGCCACCAGCAGGGGCACCAGAGCCCCAATGGAAAAAAGACGTCTCATGGAAAAGGAGATGGCCGGCGCGCCATGCTCAGGCGGTGTTCAGAAAATGACCAGCCTCACCGGCAGGCAAAAAGACCCGCATTTGAACTCATTTCAAGCCAGGCTGCTGAGCCTGCGCAACTTGGGGCTCACCAATTGCCTGCTTTTTTCATGAATTGGGCGTCAATACCGGCGGTCCTCGTCGCTTCCGTCCAGCTTGAACCGACTGACAAGTTGGTCCAATGATTGGGCCTGCTCCTCCAGCGACTGAGCTGCCGCGGCGCTTTCCTCGACCAGCGCCGCATTCTGCTGCGTGGACTGATCCAACTCGGAGACCACCTGATTGATCTCCTCAATACCCGCACTTTGTTCGCGCGACGCACCCGAAATTTCGACCATCACGGTGTTGACTTGCTGCACTGTTTGCGCCATTTGCTGAATGGTTTGCCCCGCCGCCCGGGCTTGCTGCTCGCCCTCCTTGACCTGCTGCGTGGACCGGCCAATCAAGGCGTTGATCTCTTTGGCCGCACTGGCACTGCGGTTGGCCAGCTCCCGCACTTCGGCCGCTACCACTGCAAAGCCGCGCCCCTGCTCACCCGCATGGGCGGCCTCCACAGCGGCGTTCAAGGCCAGAATATTGGTTCTGAAGGCGATACCCTCAATCACATCGATATTGGCGTGAATGGCCTGGGTGCTCTTGCTGATAAGGTTCATGCTGGCGACCACACGCTCGACCACGGCACCGCCGTGCACGGCGGCCTGACTGGCACTGTGGGACAACTCGGCCGCCTTGGTGGCACTCTCGGCATATCGTTTGGCAATGGCCGTCATCTGCCCGATGTGACCACTGGTTTTCTCCAATGAGGCCGATTGCTGTTCGGTGCGGAGCGACAGGTCCAGATTACCCAGCGAAATCTCGCGGGACGCATTGGCCACCATGCTGGAGCTGCCCGCAATCTCCGACATGGTCTGGGCCAGTTGTTGCTGCATCTCGCCCAATGCGTACAAAAGGCTTTCGGTGTCGTGGGGTGCCAGCTTGATCTTCATCGTCAAATCGCCGCCGGCAATGCGATGCGCGATGGATTTGGCGTAGAGCGGCTCGCCACCCAATTGGCGAGCCAGTCGTCGCACCACCCAGCTACCAACCAGCACAGCAAGTAACACCAAACCCAGGGTGATGCCCGCCACCCAGGCGACTGAGGACTGGTAAATCTGCGCGGCACTGGCGATGGTGGCCTGGGCAGATTGCGAACGCAACTCAACCAAGTCATCCACGAGTTTCTCCAGCTTTCGAGTGTCGTTGAGGAGGCCGGCGTCGGCCAAGGGCACCTCCCAACTCATTTCCAGTTGTGCAAAAGGTTGTGCCTGCACCATGGCGACGAACTGGCGCAAACGCCCGGCCCACGCCCCGGTGGCGTCGGTCAGTTTCTGACTCGCCCCCAGTGTCTGAGGTCTATCAGACAACTTTTGGATCAAAGCAACCTGGGCTGCGATGTTGCCCAGACCCGCTTCTATATCTTTGCCCAAGTCCAGCCGCTCCTGGGCAGTCGTCGCGGTCAAGAGCTGTTTCTGCGCTCGACTGACTCGCAGCACATGGCTTCGCGCCTGTTCGGCCGCCAAGCCCGCTGCGTATTCGCGCTCGTAAATGGTTTGTGTGGATGCGTTCAAGCGCCCCATCTGTGCAAGAGAAAAAACACCGATGACCACAGAGCCCAGCAGCAGGCAAAGAAAGGACAACAAAAGGCTGGCCCGCACCGACATGTTTTCCGCGATTCGGAGCTTCCCCAGCCACTGGGTCAGTCGACCATCGGAAAGCGGTCTTCGAACGCGCGCCCCCAGTTGGCGCACCTGCGCCCAGGGCAAGCTGGTGATCGCGTCGATCGCTTTTGTTTTCATTCAAGGAGTCCCAACAAATCAATATCCCGCGAAGGATACCGAGTTTTCCCCCACAGCGGCCCAACCGCCCGCGCGTCTTCAGAAATTTTCTCCATCTCACCTTGTCCGGCCCAGCAGCGTGCCGCGCCGATGTAAGAAAAAACGCTGACTGCAGACTAATAAACACACAAAAATTCTCAGACCTGGCAACGCCACGAGGCGTTATCGACGAGGAACTTACCATGCAAAACCTGATGACCCGATCCTTGGCGTCACTCCGTACGGCCACTCAGTCGCCCTATCTGCTCCGGTTCGCCGCCAACCTGAACGATTTACAAGCGGCCCAACAGCTTCGATTCCAGGTGTTCAATCTGGAGTTGAATGAAGGCTTGAACAGCGCCTATGAGACGGGCCTGGACTGCGATCCCTTTGATGCAGTTTGCCGTCACCTATTGGTTGAACGCCGCTCGACGGGGCAAATCGTCGGCACCTACCGCATGCAAACCGGCGTCACCGCAGCGAGTGCATTGGGCTACTACTGCGAGCAGGAGTTCGACTTTTCCCCCTTCGAAGTGCATCGCGGCGAGATTCTGGAGCTTGGACGCGCCTGCATTCATGCGGATCATCGAAATTACTCGGTGCTGAGTATGTTGTGGCGCGGCATTGCCATGTTCGCGCAAGACAACGGTGCGCGGTACTTGCTCGGGTGCAGTTCGCTGACCTCCCAAAGCCACGCTGACGCATCGGCTGCCTACCGCCAATTGCAAGGCCACCTGGCGCCAAAAGCCTTGCGCACCCACCCGCTTGACGCCTATGCCTGTGAGTTGACCACGACCCATTCGGGCTCGATCAAAGTGCCGAAACTGCTATCCGCTTACCTCGCACTGGGCGCCTGGATTTGTGGCGCACCCGCCATCGACCGCACCTTCAAAACCATCGATTTTTTGACATTAATGGATTTGCAATCACCCGAAATGGCCCAGCGTCGAAAGCGTTTTGGCATCGGCTAAACGCGTGGTCTGAACACCTGCAACTCCACGCCAATGGGGCCTTGCGCGCTGAAACTTTCCTCGAAAAAGCTGACCTCATCGCGGCCAATTCTGACAATGCTGCACGCCCGCGTCCCGTAGCCCGGCGCGGCTATGAACGCCGAAGAAAGCGCACGTTCCCGCGCCAGACCAATACCTGTTTGAGGTAGCACATCATCTGCCGCCAAGCGATCGTCGTGCAACAGATTCAACAACGCCTTGTCGTGGGTTTGGTCGCCCGCCAAGGCGGCTTCAAGACCACGCTGCAGGCCATTCACTTTGGGCCATGGCGTGTGAAAGTCGGCATTCGAGACCGCGCCCGTGCCAGGACGCATTGACAACACGCGCCCATGGCGACTTTCCAGCCCCAGAAGTTGCGAGCCGTCAAACACCAGAAGGTTGAACGGGTTGTAGTCGGCGCATCGCCCGACCAATCCGTCCAGATAGGACGTCGACGACCAGTCTCCTTCCAGGAAATCAGCCACCAGCGCGCCCCGGGACGGCGTGTTGTCTCTGAGGGTCATCGGGTCGCGGTAGTTCGTCAGCGCCGCCATTTGGCCTCGCCGATTCACCCCCAGCCACGTGCCCCCGGCCTGCTGGTCACGCCCCGCCAAAACCGAGGCGTCTTCCCACCACTGCAAAGCCTGTGTTGGACGGGCATAAAACTCATCCCGGTTGCCAATCAGCAGCAAGGGGGTTTCATGATCAGGCTGCCAATGCCAGGCGATCAAACACATTGCGCAACGCTCTCCTTCAAAAGTCAGGCCGCGAGGCGTTCAAACGCCACAGTCGCCGGGGCTTTGCCAAAATCGGCGCCCATCTCGACACCGGCGGCCTTGCAGTAGTGCCCCAGTAGTGCGAAATGGTGCACGGTATGAGACGACAAAAAGAGCAATTCTCGCCCCAAAGTGCTGGGAACCGTCAACTCCGTGTCACCCCCCTCACCCGTTTTCAAGCGCGTTGAAAGCGGTGTACTGAGCACCAGGTCAGGCCGCGCCGCCAATGCCCCCAGTTGCTCCCGCACCCACCGCACTTTGGCCCGGGTCGACTCCGGTTGGCTCTGCACCAGCATGTCACGGCCCCGTGCGTCGTAATCCACTGATGACCGCGCAGGGGAGTCCAGATACGCAATCAAGGCTTGGTAGTGCTCAAGGATGTGGCGCACATGCGGCCCCACCGCTTGTGCGTATTGAAACGTGGGTGCAGCGTCTGCCTGCAGGGCATCAACCATCGCCATGGTTTGGGCCAACAGGGCCATGTTGTACTGCCAGAGTGCATCAATGGGGCGGGGGGAGTGGGAGGGGGTGGGCATATCAGATCAATCCGTCGAGGGGTAAAGAGGCGTCAGTGTTTTTTCGCGCCGGTGCCATTGCCGAAATTCGGCGATGGACAAAGGCTTGAAGCCCCGGTCCAAATTGGCGCGCCCGATTTGAAATAGCAAACGGTATTGCTTCATCAAATCTGCCCACGCAGTAAGCAGGTTCGTTTTTCGATCCCAGATATGGGTGCTTTCGGCGCCTGCGCCGTTGGCTTCCACAATGGTGAAACCCTCACCTTGCTGGACCCTGGCAAAGTCTTCAAACCGAATGTCAAAACGTCCAAAATAAAACTCGGGAATGCTTTTGGCAATCATGTCAAAGCGGGCCGCCATGGCGGGGGTCACCAAATCGGTTCCATTGCGGAAAATAGCGCCCCGACTGTGGCTGCCAGCAAAGGCCAGACGAACAGGCTCGTCCTTGGCAGGCACCGTATCAAGGCGCGCCGCGTGGCGAGGCAGGTAGAGGTGCGCCAATCTGCCCGCGCGCGGATCAGCCAGAATCAATTCGCGCAGGGTGCGAACGCCATCGCCATGCACATAGGGGAAATATTTAAGGGTGATTGACGGGACTTGTCCCGTCCGCTCGTACGGGTGACGGCAATAGAACACGCCGGCCTCGCCTTCAAACGCCACATAGCGCTGCAAGAGCAGGCGCGCCCCGGCAGGGAACGCGGACAAATAGTCTCGCAAGGCCGCCTCCGTTCGAACCAGTCTCACGCCAGCGCCCCGGCAACCCAGATCGGGTTTCGCCACGACCGGCAAGGAGAGGCCCGCCTGCATCAATTTAGCCAGTGCCGCTTGTGTCAAGGACGCCAGTGCTTGGTCGTTCCCGCCAAAATCCGGCCGGTCGATCGTCACAAAGGGCGCCACCCAATCGGGCGCATGGGTGACCGCCAGATCCAGAATCTCGGCCTTGGATTCACCAAAGAAGCCCCCGCCGGGAAAGGAAGGATTCGCTACCGTGGGCAGCAAAACGCCGCGGTAGCGAACCATCAGCCACAAAACATAGACAAATACCGGCGGGTAAAACGCCCACATGGGCCAGAACTCAAAGAAGCTCAAGGGTGAGCCGCTCTGATCCAAAGGCGGCATGCCTTGATGCGGCTTCGGCTCGAGGGGTGGCATGGGGGCAGTGAAGGTTTCCATAAATTCTTAATCCCGTGACGCACTGTGCCTCAGCCAACGCCATAGCGGAAAGGCCAGCGCCAGCGCAATGACGGGAAGGGCCACAGCGAGCGGCGCAGGAATGGCGAGGGCATCGGCAATCACATCGCCCAGCTCTGAGCTCAACCAAAAAAGTCCTGCAGTCCACAAAGCCACAGCCAGAAAGACCCAGCCCGTGAAGGGCCACAATGGCGCCCGCCAAAATCCGCAAGCGGTGTAAGTAATCAAGCGAAGGCCGGGAACCACTCGGGCAATCAGGACCGCGCTGGGTAGGCGCGACGCAAGCAGGTCCCGCGCCTTGGATTCCCGCCCATCGATGTATTTGCGACGCAACAACGGAATCCGGTTAGCGCCCACACCCAAACCATAGAGGCCTAAATCACCCAGCGCAATGCCCCCCGCCACCGCCGCAAATGCCCACTCCCACGACAACGCGCCCTGTGTGGCAACCGCCACGCCAGCGGCAATGGCCACGTCTTCCAGCAGCAAGGTCGTCAGGGCCAAAGCAGCAACAATGATCCACGGCTCGGCCATGCCGCTCAACGCGGCGGAGGTCCAGGTGGCGATAGGGGAAAGAAAAGCGGGCAACATGTCAAGCACCTGAATGCAAGGCCCAAGACAAGGCTTCTCGCACGCTGGACTCCGAATTCCAGGGAAGAAAGTGGTTTTGGCCCTGCAGCACCATCGTTTTGACTTGCGCGCTCCCGGTCAGCTTGTCCTGCATGTAGGCAACGTTGGCAAGAGGGACCAAGGCATCGTCGGTTCCGTGAACAATCACGGTTGGGGCCGAAATGTGTGCCAACTTCGGCGCCAGCATCTCCAGCTCCTCTTTGAACGCCAGCAACTCCTGATTGGCGTTGCGCATGGCACGCGGCAGCAACGCGCTCACGGGCCACACCTCTCCTAAGTGCTGCAAGGGGTGAGTTTTTTCTTGTGCGGGGTCCAATGACGCCGAAATCAGTACCAAAGCGAAGACCCGGTCCGGGTGTTCCGCCGCCACCCAGGCGGCCACCGCGCCCCCCAAGGAGTGTCCGACCAGCACCGCCTTGCCGCCATCGGCCGGCAAGAGTGCAACAACCGCCGCAGCTTGCGATGCCAGACTGGCAACGGATTGAGAGGGGCCACTGGCGCCAAAACCGGGTCGGTCAAGCGCCATCGATTGCGACTCCGCCAGTGGTTCGCTCAGGTAGTCCACCCAGCCCTGCGCCGAGCCGGGTGTGCCGTGAATGAAAATCATGCGCTGGCCCGCGCCCGCCATCAAGTAGCTCACTGCCGCATTCAGTGGTGCGCCGACGCGCACCGAATGCCGCAAGGCATCCGTGCCTTCAGCCGGCAGACGAGGTCTGGGTGGGCTACAGCCCAGCGTGGTCGCCACGACCGCCAACGCGCTGAAGGTTTGCGCGATGCTCATGTCGGTGTCAACGCAGCGAAGTCGGTCGAGGCCAGACACCCAACCGCGCGTGACCGAAGGCACACGAACAGAAGCGTCGCTTGCGAGGATGAAGTGGCGCAATACGTCATGACCACCTGCTACTGCCCGAGCACCGCTGGCCAATTTTTATTGGCCTGTTGAATAAACGCGGGCATATTCGCCTCCCACTTGGTCTGCACATCGGCGTCATAGTTCAGGTAGAGCTTGTCGTTCACCACGCGCCAGAGCAAAGGATCTGCCGAGGCCGTGGAGCCCTGGGCCACGGCCCAAGCGCAATAGCCGCCGTACTGCGGCGCATAGCGCTCAGGATCGGCCACAAAAGCGTCCCGATGCGCTGCGGTGGAAAACCGCCACTCCGCCCCTTGATAGTTGGCCTTGTACTTGGCATCACCCAGTACCGCTTTCTTGTCAGTGAAGTAGGCCACTGTGTCATAACCGCTGACGGCGACGCTACTGAAAAATGAGGTGTAAACCGGTGCCTCTTTGGCCTCGGCCACCTGACTGAGCAGGCCCAGCGAGACCAGCCCCGCCAAGGCAATGGCTTTCAATCGTCTGAACATGATGGCGCTCCTCCACATATTGGCCCTATTTGATGGCGCCCCAGCGGAACGCGTTGGCATAACGGTTAGTCCCCCGCCGGCCCGTTTTCTTACAAACGACATCGATCTAGCAAAGCAACTGCTTGCGAGCCCGGTGCAGGCGCACAAAAAGGCTCGACTCGGAGATGTTCAGCCGCTCACACACTTCCTCGGAGGACTCGTCCAGAAGCACCCGAAACTGCATCACATCGCGCAGCCCTTGTGGCAGCATGTCGATGCGCTGCAAGGTGTGCTGCAGCAGTTGTCGCTGCTCAGCCAGCGCGTCGGGTCCCGCCCAATCGCTGCTCACCTCCGTGATTTCGTCGTCAACGCCGCCGCTGTCCAGGCTGTCGTACCGAACCCGCTGGCGGATGACGTCAACAATCTTGTTTTTCAGCACCGCCGTCAACCAGCTGCGCAGGGCGGAGCGACCGGCAAAGGTGGCGCGCCCGGTGACCACGGCTTCAAAGACGTCGTGCACCAGGTCTTCGGCGAGTGCCGGGTCCTGCAACTTGCGTTTGGCAAAGCGGATCAAATACTCCCGATGCTCCAGCAAGTCGTCCCAGTGCAGCGCCAATGGCTGGGAGCCATCAAACTGGGGCACTCCAAACAAGGTGGAGGGTGCGTGGGCGGGTTGTGCTGCAATCATGGTGTGAGTCAGGTTGGTGGTCGATGGGTTGACTGTGATCACCCAAGATCACGAGAGCCTGTCCAAACATCACAATCACCTAACATTCAGGTAAGAAAATCTCCCGCCATGTGACTTAGGACGATGGAAATGAAAAGAATCCTTATCGCGGAAGACCAGGCCGACATCCGCAACCTGCTGGTGCTGAACCTGCGCAGCGCGGGCTACGAAGTCACAGACGTGGTCGACGGACTGGCCGCGCTGGCCAGCGAAACCGCCCAAAGCAACGATTTGCTCATCCTCGATCTGATGATGCCCGGCCTGGATGGCCTGGAGGTGTGCAAGACCCTGCGGGCGCGGGAATGCAACACACCTATCCTGATGTTGACAGCCAAATCCACGGAGTTGGACCGGGTTTTGGGATTGGAGTTGGGGGCAGACGACTACCTGACCAAGCCGTTTTCACTGGCTGAACTGCTGGCACGCGTCAAAGCGCTGCTTCGGCGGTCCGAGTTGCTGAAAGCGGCGCAGGTCGCCCAAACCGGGGCAGCGCCGCTGCGCAATGGCGCACTGTCGCTGCTGCCTTCGAGACGCCAAGCCCAGATGAATGACAAAGATCTGGATTTCACCGCGCTGGAGTTTGATTTGCTGCTGCATTTCATGCAGCACCCGGGTCAGGTTTTCTCTCGCAGTCAGTTACTAAGCTCCGTCTGGGGGTACAGCCACGACGGCTACGAGCACACCGTGACCACCCACATTAACCGCTTGCGAGCCAAACTGGAGACTGACCCATTGCGTCCGGAAATGATTTTGACGGTGCGCGGCGCCGGCTACAAAATGCGCGACGCGCCGCTGTAAGCCGCCCATGACCGTTCGCTTCAAGATTGCGCTCACTATTTTCCTCACGGGGGTGTTGACCTCCATCGGCGTGATCACGACTGTGTTCTACGCCTTTGAGCGTTTTGAGCACGAGACCACCTACTACCGTGCCAGTGCTTTTTTGGATCGTGTGCTGCAGAAGCACACCGACATTTTCGCCATGCAGGAGCGGTTCCAGAGCGACTTCAATGGCTTCCTTGCCAATCTGGTGCTGTTTGAGCCCGACACCCAAATTTATTTGCTGGACGCCAGCGGTACGGTGGTGGCCTCGTCCAGCGAAGTGGCTTTGCCAGTGGGGTTCAAGGTGGCCATGGGTCCGGTCATGGAAGCCGCCAACCCCACGCCCATGCCTTATGTGCTGGGCGACGACCCGGAAAACATGGGCGGCCCGACGGTGATTGCGGCCAGAGTAGTGCATCGCTCGCTGATTCGCCAAGAGCCAGGTTCCAACGGTTACCTCTATGTGGTTTGCCGAAAAAAGGGCTTGCAGCAGGGCAATCTGGCAGCGCTGCAAGGGAGTTTGTCTCGCCCAACGTTGGTGTTGATTCTGGCTGTGGTGGCATTAAGCACGCTGCTGGCGGCGTGGGTGACAGCGGCCGTCACACGACCATTGAAGAAGCTGACCGACTCGGTGGCCGAGGTCACCCGCAATGGGCTGGAGGACTGGGCCAACACCACCAGTGCGAGCGGAACGCCCAACCTGAACGGCGGCTCCGCGGTTGCCCGCGACGAGATTGGGCAACTCACCGGCGGCATCCAGGCCATGCTGCACACCGTGCACACCCAGTGGAGCATGCTGCGCCGTCTGGACCACTTTCGCCGCGAAGGTGTGAGCAACCTGTCACACGATCTGCGCTCGCCTTTGACTGCCACTGCCGCATGCCTTGAAACATTGGAAACACGGTGGACTGGCAATGAACAACGCAGTGACGATCGCCAGTTGGTCGAAGTTGCCCTGAGAAACACCCGCAACGCGGCGCGCATGGTGCAGTCACTGGGTGACCTGGCGCAACTCGATGAACCCGAATTCAAGCTGCGCACCGAGGTGATGGACCTGTCCGAATTACTTGACGACGTGGTGTTGCGATTTGCCGAGCGGGCCAACCGCCAAAACGTCAAGTTGGAGGCCAATCCGGCGCTCTCACCCGCGACCTGGACGCACTCGGACGGAATCACTTTTGCCGCCGTGGACGTGGAGCTCTTTGAACGGGCGTTGGCCAATCTGGTGGACAACGCCTTGAAGTTCTGTCGTGCGGGCGATGGAATTTGCCTGGAAGTGCAACCCATGGGGCACAGGGTGCAAGTGAAGGTCGTCGATACCGGCCCCGGCATTGCGCCTGCTGATTTGCCCCATCTGTTTGACCGCTTCTACCAGAGCCGCCAAAGCACTGCACCCGCCACCGGCGAGGGTGGCAAGGGATTGGGACTGGCCATCGTCAAACGCATCGTGGAAATGCACGGCGGCCAGGTCAACGTTGGCCCGTCGCCCCAGGGGGGCACTTGCGTGACGCTCGACTTGCCCACCTTTGTGCCCGGCGCGCCACCGAAACGGGGGTAGGGAAGTCAAGGCCTTGTCATTTTCTTGTGGTTAAAGTGACCCCATGAGCAAAGTTGCTGAACCCAATCGCTACGCCATGCTGATGGTGGCCACCTGTAACGTGCTGAACCTGGCGCAGCCGGGTCGCCACTTCTATAACGGTCAAAAGCCCTATAGCCAACGGGAATTTGACGCCAAGCTGCGCTGGTTGGGTCAGCGGTTCAGAACCCTGAACGCCGATGTGCTCGCTGTGCAAGAGGTGTGGGACGAAAACGCCCTGCGCACTGCCGTGGCCAAAAGCGGCTTGCGCTATGACTTTGTGGCCGCGCCGGGTGCGGAAAATGGTCCCAATCAACCAGGCGCCCAAGGAACACCTCGCGTCGGATTGGCGACCCGCCTGAAAGTGCTGGGCGTTGAATCATTGACCGACTTTTCCCACTCCGCCGTGGTGGACGTGCCTGGCATGGGGCCTCACACCCAGTTTGAGCGCCCGCCTCTGCTGGTGACGTTGCAAATGAAACATGGCCAAGAACTTCATGCCATCACCGCCCACCTGAAATCCAAACGCCCCAAGTTTTTGCAAGGTGCCGACGGCAAACTGGCCGAAGACACCGACGACCCAAAGGTGCAGGCCGTGGCCTCACTGCGCGCCCTGCTCATGCGGGCGGGCGGGCGAAGCCTTGGCTCTGCGACTGAAGGTGGTTGAACTGCTGCATCGCACGCGCGCGCCGCTGGTGCTCATGGGGCGACCTCAACGACAGCCCGCACAGTGTGACAACGCAATTGATTGCCGCGACTTCACAAGTGGCCTATGACCGAAGCGCCCGCGACACCGCGCTGTACAGCGCCTGGGATGTGCAAGGCGAAGCCGCCCTGCGCCGCGACGTGGCTTACTCCCACATTCACCAAGGCTACCCAGTGGTGCTGGATCAAATTCTGGTTAGCGAAGAGTTTGTTCAAACCAGCCGCAACGCGCTCGGTGATGTACGCCGGGTGGAGGTGTTCAACGACCACCTGTTTGAGGGCCGTGACCGCAGCTTGAGCCTGCCTTAGCCGCGAACGAACAGCGTCACCAGCGGCACATCGCCCACTTGGCGGCTGCAATGGCCGTGCAGACTGGCGTCAAACGTCGCGCCGTCGGGCAGCGTATCTGCCGAGTAAAAATGCGAACCCGGCCCAAAACTGCGCCAGCTGCCATCCCGCAGGCCGATGTCCATCTGCCCTTCCAGCACAAACAGCCACTGTGGTGCCCCAGTGCAATGAAATTCACTACGGAAACCCACCGGGCTTTGGCGCAACTGATAGCCGGTTGATGGCATCACCGGCGAGAGTTGCGCGGCAGGCTTGCCTTCGCTCAAGGCCACACGCTCTTCGCGAAAGCGGGCGACACCATCGGTGTCAGTGAACAAAACGGTTTTGGTCAATTCGGTCATAGGGGGACTCCTGTTGGCCGCTGTTTTACCAGAAGCCAGTCCCACATCACCGCGATCCACGCATCGTCGCAAGCCCACGCACCGACGCTCGCAATGTTTTAACCGCCAACAAGTCCGCGTTGCCACCCGCCGCCGTGGTGTTCACTGTAATGGTTTGCTCGGCGCAGAAGCGGTACAGGTAGTGCGGGCCGCCGGCCTTGGGGCCGGTGCCAGAGAGGCCTTCGCCGCCAAAGGGCTGCACACCGACCACAGCGCCAATCTGGTTGCGGTTGATAGGCGTTGCCCACATGCGCCGCTTTGGCTAAGGCTTGGGCGCGACTGTCGATGCGAGTCTGGATGCCAATCGTGAGGCCGTAACCCAGGTCATTGATTTGGTCGATGACAGCTTGTGGATCGCCCTTCCAGCGCACGATGTGCAGCACGGGGCCAAAAATCTCCTGTTGCATGTCGGCAATCGAGTTCACTTCAAACGCCTGCGACGTAATCAGGTTGGCGATGGCGCTGTCCACGTCGCCGGCTCGTTTGGCAGCCAGGGTCCGGTTGATAATTTTGGCCACCTGCGTGGAACCTGTGAACACCACGCCGGGTGCGGCCACCAAGGCAGCGCCCATGGTCTCGCCCGGGCTATGCAAGAGCTGCAACGCACCTTCCGGCACACCGGCTGCGTGCATCAGTTTGATGGCTTCCAGCGCCACGCCCTAGGTCTCCTCGGCAGGCCTGGCCAACACAGTATTGCCCATGGCCAGCGGAAAATTCTACGGACTGATACATCCCCGGGGCCGCGAGCAATCAGACGCAGCTCATTGGTCTCACCCGTCGGGCCGGGCATGGCAACCGGACTCCTGGTGCGCGTCGCTTCACTGGCGTAATAACGCAAGAAATCAACTGCCTCACGCACCTCGCTGATCGCATCTCCCTTGGTCGTGACCGCTTCTTTGACCAGCAAGGCGCAGAAGAAGAGCGTCTGTTTTTCCATCTCGTTGACAGCGCGGCACAATACAGCAACCCGTTCTGTGACGGCCACTTTGCTTCATTTTTTATAGCTGCTTACTCTGGTAGCTAGAGCGCTAGCGGTCGATTTGACATCAAACCCAGGCACCACTGGCACCTTGACCGTTATAGGCCGCCAACAGAGACTCACGTATGGTTTTGACGATCGGTGCCGAACAGGTCGATGGGCAGGGGCAATGCACTCTCTGAGGTCAACCGCAGTGGCGCCATCAGCAACTCTTGCATGCCCACCGACTCGTCAGCGAGTTGGTGCACAAAGGAGGAGTTAGCACCGTTTTCCAACAAGCGGCGCACCAGGTAAGCCAGCAGGCCTTTGTGTGCACCCACGGGAGCTTAGACGCGGTAGGCCAATTCAATGCGCGGGCGAGGCCACCAAGGTGGCGGGACACAACTCGATGCTCGCGACGCTACGGATTGGACAAGCGCATGAGAACCCCATGAATGAGGAGTGAAGTCGCCATTTCTCGACGCAATCGGATTAATTTTTGTCCAATATTCAGCAACTTTAGAGTCAAAAACTCAATGGGAACAATCTGCCACCAGAATCGATCACCGTTGATAACCATGGAATGTCAGCGACATTCGACTGGTGGAAGATCCGAATGCCATCGCAGAGGCCTGAAAACTCATCAAAATCCTGCGATACCGCTGGCACCGGCGAATGTCAAAAAAAGGCGACCTGTCTGGTCGCCTTGCCTAGATGCGCTCTTCCGCCGCGGCTTAGCGGCCGTTACTGGTGCGCATCAGCGTGCTTTTGCCAAACAGGCTCTCGATCAGGTCTACCGCGAGTTCGGCGGTCTGGTTGCGCACATCCAGCGCGGGGTTGAGCTCCACCAAGTCCAATGACGCCAGGCGTCCGGTGTCGGCAATCATTTCCATGCACAACTGCGCCTCACGGTAAGTGGGGCCGCCACGTACCGTGGTGCCCACACCAGGAGCATCCGAGGGGTCCAAAAAGTCAACATCCAGACTGACGTGCAAATGGGTGTTCGAGTCCACCAGGACCAGCGCCAGTTCCATGGCGTGGCGCATGCCCATCTCGTCGATGTAGCGCATGTCAAACACCTCGATGCCCGCGTCGTGCACCAAGCGCTTCTCGCCCTCGTCCACACTGCGAATGCCAATCTGGCGAATGTCCTTGGCGTTGAGCGCAGGAATATGACCCCCAATCTCGATCAAGGCCTGGGGACCATGCCCACACAAGCACGCCACCGGCATGCCGTGAATGTTGCCGCTTGGCGTCAGCGTGGCGGTGTTGAAGTCGGCATGGGCGTCAAACCAGAGCACACGCAGCTTCTTGCCCGTTTCGCGGCAATGCTTGGCCACCGCGCTGATGGAGCCAATGCCCAGACAGTGGTCACCGCCCATCATGATGGGCAAACGGCCGTCTTTCAGCTCTGCGTACATGGCGTCGTGCAGCAATTGGTTCCACTGCACCACCTCGGGCAAGTGGCGAAAGCCATCCACCGCGTCTAGCCACGGGTTCATGGGGCCATCGATATTGCCGCAATCTTTGACATCCACCCCAAACTGGGCGATGGCTTGAGAGATGCCTGCTACGCGCAAGGCGGCGGGGCCCATGCGGGCACCCAGGGTGCCAGCGCCAATGTCGGTCGGCACGCCAATCAGGCTGACGCCACCGGGTACGAGAGAAGTCGAAGCTTTTGTAGTCATGCCATGGCCGCTGATGCGGCGGTATTGGAGAGTGGGGCGGCCGCTGTAGCCGGACGAATCAGGCTGAACAAATCTTTGGGGTTGACCAGTTCGGGGATCAAGGATACCGCCTGTCCCACACCCAAGGCCAGCGCGGTGTCGCGCATAAAGCGCAGGGCGGAATAGTCCTCCAGCGCAAACCCCACTGAGTCAAACACAGTAACTTGCTGCTCGTCAGCCCGACCGGCCACCTGGCCACTCAGCACTTGCCACAACTCTGTCACAGCAAAGTCAGCAGGCAGATGCTGCAGGTCACCTTCAATACGGGTTTGGGGTTCGTACTCCACGAACACCGAGGCGCCCAGCAACACGCCGGGGTGAAGCTCCGTCTTGCCAGGGCAATCACCGCCTACCCCGTTAATGTGCATACCGGGCTCAATCAGATCCGGCGTGAGAATGGTCGCATTGGTTTTGTCCGCCGTGACCGTGGTCACGATGTCTGCGCCGCGCACGGCCTCGGCAATGCTGACGCAAGCGGTCAGGCGCAAGGCCGTGTGGCTCAGGTTATCCATCAATTTGGCGGTCGCCTCAGGGTCGGTGTCAAAGAGGCAGATTTCCTCAATACCCAGCAAGTGGTGAAACGCCAGTGCCTGAAACTCGCTTTGCGCGCCATTGCCGATCAAGGCCATGCGCTTGCTGCCAGGGCGGGCCAATGCCCGTGCCGCCACGGCCGACATCGCGGCGGTGCGCAAGGCGGTGGTCAGGGTAAGCTCGCTCAACAATTCAGGAATACCGGTATCCACATCAGCGAGCACGCCAAAGGCCATCACGGTGGGCAAGCCCACGCGGTGGTTTTTGGGGTGGCCGTTGACGTATTTGAAGGCGTAGGTCTTGGCATCGGAAATCGGCATGAGCTCAATAACCCCTTCGGTCGAGTGACTGGCCACACGGGCACATTTGTCAAAATCTTCCCAGCGCAGGTAGTCTTCCTGGATGTAATCGGCCATGCGGCTCAAGGCCACGGAGGCACCCAGCTTGTTTACGATGGCGGCCACGTCTTGGGCGCTGAGAAACTGGGTTTGGACAGAAGGTGTAGAGATCATGATGAAGTGCTCGGTTATGAACATCCAGTGTCCCCAAGATCGATGGCAATGTAAATCGTCAATAGTGCTTGCTTTTTGACATTTTTTTGTCATTTAGCCAGTTTTAAATGGCAATTTGCAAAAACTACTTCTTGCCGACGTTTGGGCGCCCGACTTTGGCGGTTCACACTGAAGCTATTGAAATACTTTTGGGGCCGTGTCTTATCCCATTGATTTCTTAGCTACTTATTCAATAGCATCGTGGTGGTGGGATCGGTTGTAAGTAGGCCGTCGCGCAGTGGGTGCGTCCACTCTCAATACGACTCCCCCATTCCAACTCCCTATGTCCCGCCTGAACGCCAACCTCATTCTGATTCTTGTTGCCCTGATCTGGGGCTCCGCCTTTGTGGCGCAGAGCATTGGAATGGCCCATATCGGTCCGATGACCTTCACCGGCGTACGTTTTCTGATCGGTGCACTGGTGGTGGCACCGGTCATGGGGTGGGAGTGGCGGCAGTTGCGAGTGAACGCCAAACCGCTCAAGGGTATTGACGGTTTGAAAATTGCCGGGCTGGGCAGTTTGTTGTTGCTGGGCGCGGCGATGCAACAGATCGGGATTGTCAGCACCACAGTGACCAACGCAGGTTTTTTAACCGCGTTGTACGTGCCCATGGTGCCTCTGCTGAGCTGGCTGTTGCTGCGCCAGAGGCCTCATTGGTCAGCTTGGCCTGGCGCACTGGCTTGTCTGGGCGACGCCTATTTATTGTCAGGGGTGCGGTCGCTGTCCTTCGTCTCCGGAGACGCCTGGGTCATTGCCTCAACCTTGCCTTGGGCGTTGCATGTGCTGTTGATTGGCCGTGTGGCGGATCGCCTGTCGGCGCCATTTCTGGTGGCCGGCGGGCAGTTTCTGGTCTGCGGCGTAGTGGCCAGTGGCTTGGCCTTGGCATATGAGCCCATCACTCACGAAAGTCTGAACGCGGCGATATGGCCTTTGCTTTACACCGGCGTGCTGTCCGTCGGGGTGGCCTTTACCTTGCAGGTGGTGGCGCAGCGATTTGCCCAGGCCACCGATGCGGCCATTTTTCTGTCGGCGGAAACGCTGTTTGCCGCCTTGTTTGGCTACCTGATGATGGATGAGCGGCTGAATGCGGCGGGCGTCGCGGGTTGTGGGCTGATTCTTCTCAGCATGCTGAGCGTGCAGCTGCTTCCGTTGCTGCCAGTCTTGTACCGAAGAGCTTCGGCCAAGCGAGCCTTGCAATCCGGCGTCAGTTCAGACTAACTGCTTACTTCAAACTCCCCGACAAAAACTGCGCCAAGCGCTCGCTCTTGGGGTTTGACAAAACCTCGGCCGGGTTGCCCTCTTCCTCAACCAAACCTTTGTGCAAGAAGATCAGGTGGTTGGCCACCTCACGGGCAAAGCCCATCTCATGGGTGACCACCACCATGGTGCGCCCCTCTTGCGCCAGTGTTTGCATGACCTTGAGCACTTCCGAGACCAGCTCTGGGTCCAGCGCACTGGTGGGCTCGTCAAACAGCATCACCTCAGGCTCCATGGCCAGCGCCCGGGCAATGGCCACGCGCTGCTGCTGGCCACCGCTTAAATGCGCCGGATAGCTGTCTTCTTTGCCTTGCAGTCCCACTTTCTCCAGGTACTTGCGCGCCACTTGAATGGCAGCCTCACGCTCCATGCCCAGCACATGCACCGGGGCCTCAATGATGTTTTGCAACACCGTCAGGTGCGCCCACAGGTTGAAGTGCTGGAACACCATGGCCAGCTTGGTGCGCATGCGTTGCAGCTGCTTGGGGTCGGCCGCGCCCAGATCACCGTTTTTGCCAGCAATGAGCTTGATGTCTTCCCCGGCCACCACAATGCGCCCCTCATGGGGTTTTTCCAGCAGATTGATACAGCGCAAAAAAGTACTTTTGCCGGAGCCGGAGCTGCCGATGATGCTGATTACGTCACCCGCGTGGGCTTTCAACGAGACACCTTTGAGCACCTCATTGGCGCCAAAGCGCTTGTGAATGTTCTCGACCTGGAGTTTGAGGGGCTTGGATGTCATGACGTGGGGATGGAGAGGGATCAATAGAGGACTTAGCTGGGTTGCATTACAGCCAGCTCAACGGGGGGGGGGCGTAGACTCACTTTCGGCGCGGCGCCAGATAAGCCAACAAACGCCCCTCGCTGAATTTGAAGAAGCCGATCAGGCAGAAAGAGGCCACCAGGTAAATGCCAGCGGCGGCCAGGTAGGCCTCAAACGGCAGGTAGTAGTCCGAGTAAATGCGACTCGCCGCGCCCGTGACATCAATCAGAGAGGGCACAGCACTGGCCAGACTGGTGGCATGCAGCATCATCACGACTTCATTGCTATAAGCCGGCAGGGTGCGGCGCATGGCGCTGGGCAGCACGATGTAGCGCATCACCTTGAAGCGGCTCATGCCGTAGGCCTGGGCGGCCTCGACCTCGCCGGCACTGGTTTCGCGAATGGCACCGGCCAGCATCTCTGCCGTGTAGGCGGCCGTGTTCAGGCTAAACGCCAGCAAGGCGCAGAAGAACGGCTCTTTGAAGTGGGTCCAGGGCCAGACATCGTCCCAGCGCGCCTGAATCCACTCCAGTTGGCCCAAGCCGTAATAGATCAGGTAGACCTGAATCAGCAGCGGCGTGCCGCGAATGACAAAGGTGTAGCCGCTGACCAGCCACTGCAAGGCCTTGATGGGTCCGGTCAGCATCAGCGCAAAGATGAGGGCCAAGACGGCCCCCACGACCAGGGACGAGGCCAACAGGCTCAGGGTGGTCAGAATGCCGGTGCCGTACAGCGCCAGGTTCTGGGGCTCAAAAATGATGGCCCATTGCATCAGAGCTGCCCTCGTTGGGTGCCCAGACTGAAGCGGGCGTTGAGTTTGCGCAGCAGCACCAGGGACAAGGTGGTGTAGATCAGGAACAAAGCGGCCGTGAACAGGAAGAACTCAAAGGGGGAGCGGGTCGCCGCGCTGGCCTGCTTGGCCAGGTAAGTCATCTCTTGCAGGCCAATCAGGCTGATCAGGGCGGTGGCCTTGATCAGCACCAGCCAGTTGTTGGTGAAGCCGGGCAGCGCATAACGCACCATCTGGGGGGCAGTGATGCGCATAAAGGTTTGCACGCGTCCCATGCCAAAGGCCCAGCCGGCCTCCATCTGACCTTTGGGGATGGCCAGTATGGCCCCGCGAAAGGTCTCGGTCATGAAGGCGCCGTAGATAAAGCCGATGGTCATCACACCAGCGGTGAAGGGGTCGACATCGACGTAGTTGTCGCTGCCCAGGTATTCGATCAGGTTATTGAGCCCAATGGTGCCCCCGTAGAAGACCAGCAGCATCAGCACCAGCTCAGGGATGCCGCGAATCACGGTGGTGTAGACCGTGGCCAGGGCGACCAGCACCGGTCGCCCCGAGAGTTTGGCCGCTGCGCCTGCCAGGCCCAAGACAATGGACACCAGCAGGGCGCAAAGCGAGACGCCCACCGTGAGCACGGAGCCCTGCAGGATGGCTAGGTAGTAGTCATTCATGGGTGGGCGTGTTGGACTTTAGCTGCCGTAAACGTCGAACTTGAAGTACTTGTCGTTGATCGTCTTGTAGACGCCGTTACCGCGGATGGTCTTGATGGCAGCACTGATGTCGTTCTTTAACGTGCCCTGGCCTTTGCGCAGAGCCACACCGGCGCCGGTGCCAAAGTACTTGGGAATGAACAACTCAGGGCCCACCAGGGTGTAGTCCTTGCCTTCGGGCTTGCTGAGGAAACCACCGCCCACTTCCAGGATGTCGGCCACGGTGCCGTCCAGTCGACCGGAGCGGATGTCCAGGTAGACCTGGTCTTGGGCTTCATAGGCGACTACGTTCACACCAGCGGGCTTCAGTTCAGCCATGGCGTATTTCTCTTGGGTGCTGCCTTTGAGCACGCCAATGTTCTTGCCCTTGATGGAAGCGGGGCCAGAGAAGGGCACGTCTTTCTTCACCACCACGCGGCTTGGCGTGTTGTAGTACTTGTCGGAGAAGTCAACTTGCTTCAAGCGGTCAGCGGTGATGGACATGGAGCTGATGATGACGTCGTACTTGCGCGCCATGAGGCCAGGGATCATGCTGTCCCAGACTTGTTCCACAAACACGCACTTGCGCTTGAGCTCGGTGCACAGGGCGTTGGCGATGTCCACATCAAAGCCGGTGGGCGTGCCGTCAGCGGTTTTGAAGGTAAAGGGTTCGTAGGTGGGGTCAATGGCGACCTTGAGGTCTTTGCCTTGGGCAAAGGAGGTCAGGCTCAGTGAACCGATGGCGATGGCCAGCAGAAGTTTTTTCATGGAAAGTTCCTTTGATGGGCCAAGACGAGGCCCTGGCCGTTGCTGATAACGATAAAAGACTTGTCTCCTCACCCTGGCAGCAAACTGCCATGAATTCCTCGATGGAATCTCTATAGACGGCTTGCCGGGGCCCGTTCGTGAATTATTTTTAGATCCAGGCCCAAGTGACGAAACCACAGTGTCCCCAGTTGCATTGGCAATGTAAATCCACAAAAATGAATCATTTCACACAAATAATTGCCATTTAGTCAGCTGCAAATGACAATACGCCAATATGGACGCCACTGACCAACAACTTTTATCCCTCTTGCGCAAAGACGCCCGCACCAGTGTGGCCACCTTGGCCAACAAGCTGGGGGTGTCTCGCGGAACCGTCACGAACCGGGTCACCAAACTGGAGGACGCGGGCGTCATCGTTGGCTACACCGTGCGCCTTCGCCCCGACGCCCAACCGAGTGAAATAAGCGCTTGGATGAGCATTGCCGTTGAGGGCAACGAGACCCGCTCCGTCATCGCCAGCCTCTTGGGTGAACCCGGCGTCGCTACCTTGCATGACACCAACGGCCGCTGGGATTTGCTGGCCGAGCTGCGGGCAGCTAACCTGTCTGAGTTGTCGCAGGTGCTGGAGCGCATTCGCCTCATCCGGGGCATCAGCAACACCGAAACCAGTATCCATCTTGAAACCTACCGACTGTCATGACTGACGCTTACTCTGACCTTGACCGCATCGATCTGAAGATCCTGGACGCCTTGCAGCTAGACGGGCGCATCTCCAACCTCAAATTGGCGGAAACCGTGTCGCTGTCGCCAACAGCCGTGCTGGCGCGGGTGCAGCGACTTACCAAAGACGGCTACATCCTGGGCTACGAGGCGAGACTGAATCCCCTCAAGCTCGGCGCTGGCTTGATGGTGTTTGTCGAAGTGCTGCTGGATCGCACCACCCCCAATGTGTTCGACGCCTTCAAGGCCGCTGCCCAGGTGCGCCCCGAAATCATGGAGTGCCACATGGTCGCTGGTGGTTTTGACTACTTGCTGAAGACCCGGATGTCGGACATGAACGCTTACCGCGAGTTTGCGGGCACCGTGCTTTGGCAACTGCCCGGCGTGCGCGAAACCCGAACCTATGCGGTCATGGAGGAAGTCAAAAATTCCACCCGGCTGCCACTGCGCTGAGGCATTTTCACCCCACTGACAGCGCCCGGCAGGTCTTGCCTGGGGCACCCACATTGCGGACAATCACTCCTCCACTTTTTGGGGAGTCACCATGCAAACACGTCACCACATCTTGCTGACCCTGGCCTTGACGGGGGCGGCCTTGAGCGTCTCCGCGCAAACCTTGAAACCGGGTCTTTGGGAAATCAAAAACAATATGAGTACCGGTTCAGGTGACATGGAGAAAGCGATGGCTGACCTTGCCCCTGGAATCCGTATCCCATAACCGAGATCATGAGTTGGCTTGCTTGGGCTGATTAGCAAGCCAGTTTTGCTCGAACCGCACCGGGCTGACGTAGGCCAGTGTCGAATGCAGTCGAGTCCGGTTATACCAAAGCATCCAAGCAATCGTTTCATCCTTTGCCTCCCGCTGAGTCTTGAACTTCTGTCCGTATAACCGTTCCACCTTCAATGATCCAAACAGCGTCTCGCTGCAGGCGTTGTCCCAACAGTTGCCGCGCCGGCTCATTGAACTGGTGATGTCGTACTCCTTGAGCACTTCCCGGAAGTCCTTGCTGGCGTACTGACTGCCGCGGTCGCTATGGAACATCAGGCCAGCCTGCTTGCCCGGATGCCGCTTGAACCATGCCATGCGCAGCGCATCAATGACGATGTCCCGCGTCATTTCCTCTCGTAACGACCAGCCCACTACTTGGCGGCTGAACAGGTCAATCACCACGGCCAGAAACAACCAGCCTTCGTCCGTGGCGATGTACGTGATGTCACCCACCCAGACCTTGTCGGGTGCTGCCACATCGAACTCCCGGTTGAGCAGGTTGGGTGAGATCGCTAGATCGTGATTGCTATCGGTGGTGACCTTGAAGCGCCGCTTTCCCTTGGCACGGATGCCGTGCAACTGCATGAGCTTTTGCACGCGCTCTTTGCCCACACGGATGCCACGGGCAAGCAGCTCCTTCCAGGTGCGTGGCCAGCCGTAGCCGCCTCGCGTCTCGGCATGGATGGCCTTGATGTGCACCAGCAAGGCGTCATCGCTCAGGTGGCGGAGCTGGGCCGGACTGGCCAGTCGCACAAAGTGTTCGTGGTACCCGGCGATGCTCACCCCCAGTACGCGGCACTGTACCGAGATCGGCCATGTGCTGCGGTGGCGCTGGATGAAGGCGTACTTCAAATCGATCCCTTTGCGAAGTACGCCGTCGCTTTTCCCAGAATGTCACGCTCCATCTTCACACGCGCCAGCTCGGCCCGCAACCGGCTGATCTCCATCTGCTCGGCGCTGACCAATACCTTGCTGTCAGCTCCCTTGAGCTGGCCCTGGCGCTGCGCCTTGACCCAATTGAACAACGTCTGGTCGACCACTCCCAGCGTGCGTGCCGCGGCTGCAATGCTCTGGCCACCTTCGACCAGTCGAACTGCTTCTTGCTTGAATTCGAGCGTGTAGCGCGCTCTTGCTGTCTTCGTCATTTCCGTTCTCCTTGCGTGAATTTACACACTCAGCAAGAGATACGTTTTTCGAGGGCAAGGTCAGGCCGTGGCGCAGCAGGAGCTGGCCAAGATGCCCGCCGATCAACGAAAAATGATTGAAGACATGATGGCCAAACAAGGCATCACCATGAACGCCGGGTCAGGCAGCCCAACCGTCAAGGTCTGCATGACCAAAGAGATGATCGAGCGCAATGATATGACCGCTCAGCAGGGCGACTGCCAACACACCGCGCTCCCCCGCGCCGGCAACACCATGAAGTTCACTTTCGCGTGCAGCAAGCCGGCGTCCTCGGGTGAGGGCCAAGTCACGTTTGTGAACCCAGAGTCTTACGCCCTGAAAATGAACGTCAAAACCCAGGCCAAGGGCAAGGGCAAGCCAGAGACCATGACCTTGCAGGCCAGCGGTCAGTTTGTGTCCCCCGAATGTGGTGCGATCAAGCCCTTGAGCGCCACCAAGTAGGCAGGGTCAAACTTAGGCTGGCCGATCCCGCCCGCCAAAAATGGCGGAGCCTACCCGAACAAGGGTGCTGCCGGCATGGATCGCGGGCTCCAAATCGGCGCTCATGCCCATGGACAGGGTGTCCAAAGCCAGCCCCTCCTGATTTAATACATCAAACAAGGCTCTAACCCTTGTCAAAACAGCGAGAGAAGCTACAAAATCAGGAGCAGGCTCAGGAATACTCATCAGACCTCGCAGTCTCAAACCGGGAAGCTGAGTGATTTGCTTTGCCAGTACCAACACCTCATCTGTGGTCACGCCAGATTTGTTTTCCCCTGCGTCCACGTTGACCTGAATACACACTTGCAGCGGTGCCAGCCCTGCCGGTCGCTGCTCACTCAGGCGTTGGGCGATTTTGAAGCGGTCCACGGTGTGCACCCAGTCAAAGTTCTCAGCCACCAGCCGTGTTTTATTGCTTTGAATAGGGCCAATGCAGTGCCATTCAATTGGCAAGGCCCGCAGCGCCGCTATTTTTTCTACGCCCTCCTGAATGTAGTTCTCGCCAAACATCCGCTGCCCTGCCCTGAACGCGTCCTCGACGGCGGCGGCCGGAAAGGTCTTGGACACCGCCAGCAGACTGACATCGGTCGCAGCACGCCCGGCCTCCCGGCAGGCGGCCTCGATGCGGTCGTGAACTCCTTGTAGCTTGGTCTCAATCATGGTCATAATCGTCGCAAGCGTAACAAAAGACAGGGAGCTTTCGTGGACATCACTCAATTGCTGGCATTCAGCGTCAAAAACAAGGCGTCTGACTTGCACCTTTCGGCAGGTTTGCCACCCATGATCCGTGTGCATGGTGATGTGCGACGCATCAATGTAGAACCGCTGGACAGCAAACAAGTTCATGCCATGGTGTACGACATCATGAGCGACGGACAGCGCAAGCTCTTTGAGGAATTTCTGGAGATTGACTTCTCCTTCGAGATTGAAGGGCTGGCCCGCTTCCGGGTCAATGCCTTCAACCACCAGCGCGGGCCAGGCGCCGTGTTCAGGACCATTCCGAGCAAGATTTTGACGCTGGAGCAACTCAACGCTCCCAAGATTTTTGCCGACCTCGCGCTCAAACCCCGCGGCCTCGTGCTGGTAACCGGCCCTACCGGCTCGGGCAAGTCCACCACGCTGGCGGCCATGGTCAATTTCCTGAATGAAACCGAGTTTGGCCACATCCTCACGGTCGAAGACCCCATTGAATTCGTTCACGAATCCAAGAAATGTTTGGTCAATCAACGCGAGGTGGGGCCGCACACATTGAGTTTTGCCGCCGCCCTGCGATCTGCTTTGCGCGAAGACCCAGACGCCATTCTGGTGGGCGAGATGCGGGATCTGGAGACCATTCGCTTGGCCATGACGGCGGCCGAGACCGGCCACCTTGTGTTTGGCACCTTGCACACCTCCAGCGCAGCGAAGACTATTGACCGGATCATTGACGTGTTCCCTGCAAGCGAGAAGGAAATGGTTCGAGCGATGCTGTCAGAGTCCTTGCAAGCCGTTATCTCCCAAACCTTGTGCAAGACCAAAGACGGGCAGGGCCGGGTCGCCGCGCATGAGATCATGCTGGGCACCAGCGCTATTCGCAATCTGATTCGCGAAGCCAAAGTAGCCCAGATGTACTCCAGCATTCAGACTGGCAACAGTGTCGGCATGCAAACGTTGGATCAAAACCTGAGCGACCTGGTCAAGCGAAACATCATCAGCCCGGCCGAAGCCCGCGCCAAGGCGAAGATTCCCGAGAACTTCCCCGGATAAGCCAACGACCACGCCAGGAGTTACCCATGAAAGGCATTCTCGAATACCTGCGCCTTCGGCTCAAACCGGTCCGCAGCGAACAGGAGTCCGACTCGGTGCTGTTTACCACTGCCTTTGCCGGCCTTGGTGTAGACGCCACGCTCCTGATTCCCTGGGAGGCCCGCGCGGTAGAAATCGGGGCCACCCGAATGAAGCCCGGTCGTGGCACCAAAATGCTGCAAAGCCTCTGGTCAAAAGACAAGTTCATGCACCACCTGGACAGCGAGGCGATCGCCCGGATGGAGGCTTATATTGACTTCGCCACGGTGCCATCCAATCGGGACATCATTCGCCAAGACGAGTACGGCAACTTTATGGTGGTGGTGTTGTCTGGCAGCATCGCCGTCGACCGCATGCAGCCGTGGGGCGCTCGTTTGCGTCTGGCCGAAGCGATCCCCGGGGAACTGCTGGGAGAGATGTCACTCCTGGACAGTGGCAACCGGTTTTCCGCGTGCACGGCCCTGACCGAGTGCGAGGTGGCCGTCATCAGCGCACAAGCCCTGGACGAAATGCTGTCCGATGACCCGTTGTTGGCCGCCAACCTCATTGCCCTTTTGGCTCGCAAGCTGTCGCTTCGTCTGCGTGTGGTCAGTGCCCGCCTCACCGATCAAACATAACAAGCAATAAGCAGGGATAAGCACACCATGGAACGCGACCAAGCCACCAAATTCATCAACGACTTGCTTAAGCTGATGGTCAGTCGCAATGGCAGCGACCTGTTCGTCACCGCGGACTTTCCCCCGGCCATCAAGGTGGACGGCAAGATCACCAAAGTGTCTGCCCAGCCACTCAACGCCGTGCACACGATGTCTTTGGCGCGCTCGGTCATGAGTGACAAGCAGGTCGCCGAGTTCGAACGCACCAAAGAATGCAACTTCGCCATCGCACCCTCCGGCGTTGGCCGATTTCGTGTGAATGCGTTCATTCAGCAGGGCAAGGTAGGCATGGTGCTCCGCGTGATTCCGCTTACTTTGCCCACCATTGACGGCCTGGGCATACCACAGGTTCTGAAGGATGTCGCCTTGTCCAAGCGCGGCTTGTGCATTCTGGTTGGCGCCACCGGCTCCGGCAAATCCACCTCGCTTGCTGCCATGGTGGACTGGCGCAACGACAACTCGTTTGGGCACATCATCACCATTGAAGATCCGATCGAGTTTGTGCACATGCACAAGAACTGCGTGGTCACCCAACGCGAGGTTGGACTGGACACAGACAGCTGGGGTGCAGCCTTGAAGAATACGCTGCGCCAAGCACCTGATGTGATTCTGATGGGAGAGATTCGCGATCGCGAAACCATGGAGCACGCAGTCGCCTTCGCGGAAACCGGGCATTTGTGCCTCGCCACGCTGCACGCCAATAGCGCCAACCAGGCACTGGACCGCATCATCAACTTCTTTCCGGAAGAACGGCGATCCCAGCTGCTGATGGACTTGTCACTCAACCTGAAAGCCATGGTGTCTCAGCGACTGATTCCCAAACAAGACGGAAAGGGCCGCGCCGCCGTGGTGGAGATCATGCTAAATACCCCATTGATTTCCGACCTGATTTTCAAGGGCGAGGTCACCGAGATCAAGTCGATCATGAAGAAGAGCAGAAACCTGGGCATGCAAACCTTTGACCAGGCCCTGTTTGACGCCTATGAAAGCAACACGATCACTTACGAAGACGCGTTGCGCAACGCGGACTCACTCAATGATTTGCGCTTGCAAATCAAACTCAACAGCCAACGCGGAAAAACCCAGCACCCTGGTTCTGATACCGAAAGCTTTGCCATCGTATGAAAAAAACTACCCTTGCCGACAAACTCTACGCCCCCGTCACCCCCCGTCGACTGGCCTTTCTGGGTCTCGGCGTCATGGGGGCTCCCATGGCGGCCCATCTCGCAAAAGCCGGGCAGTCAGTTTCGGTTTACAACCGAACCTCATCAAAATCGATAGCATGGTGCAATGATTTTTCGGGATCCAGCGGCTCGAAATATGCCGAAACACCACGACTTGCAACCAATGATGCGGACATCGTTTTTTGCTGTGTTGGCAACGACGATGACTTGCGCAGTGTGACCCTGGGCGCCGACGGCGCCTTCGCGGGGATGAAGCCGGGTGCTGTTTTTGTGGACCACACCACAGCATCTGCCAGTGTGGCCCGTGAGCTGTATCAGGCCGCCAAAAACCTAGGGCTTCAGTTTATTGATGCCCCCGTGTCCGGCGGCCAAGCGGGTGCGGAAAACGGGCTACTGACCGTCATGTGTGGCGGCGACCAGTCCGCCTTTGACACGGTTCAACCCGTGGCCATGGCGTTCTCCAGGGCCTTCACCCGCCTCGGCGAGTGTGGCGCAGGTCAGCTCGCCAAAATGGTCAACCAAATCTGTATCGCAGGACTGGTCCAAGGCCTGAGCGAAGCAATCGCTTTTGGCCAGAAAGCCGGGCTCGACATGAATCAGGTGCTGGAAGTGATCGGCAAGGGTGCTGCACAAAGCTGGCAACTCGACAACCGAGGAAAAACCATGGTGGCCGATCAATTCGAGTTTGGTTTTGCCGTGGATTGGATGCGAAAAGACTTAGGTCTGGTGCTGGAAGAGGCCAAGCGCAATGGCGCTCGCCTGCCAGTAACAGCTCTGGTTGACCAGTTTTACGCCGACGTCCAGCACATGGGTGGCCAGCGCTGGGACACGTCCAGTCTGATCAAACGGCTGCGATAACCTGATCCGGGGGCCCATTCGGATCCCGGCTGGTGTCGTTGACTACCTATTGAGGAGCGGGTATCGTCGAGTCACCGCCCATGTTTTTCAACTCATCCTCACTAATCACCTCCAGCACGCGGACGACTTTTTGCACGCCCCCAGTGCCGCGGGCGATGTCAGTCACCCGGGTCGCCTCGCGTTGGGTAACTCGGCCCATGAGGTAGACGGTTCCGCGCTCGGTGACAACCTTGAACGAATTGGCGAACAAATCCTTGGCATCGAGCAGGCTGGCTTTCACTTTGCCGGTCACCAACGTATCGGACGCGCGTTGCGTCAACGTGGAGTTGCCCAGCACACCCAGCTCATTGACGATGGAGCGCACGTTGTCAACCCGCGCAACCACCTGCTCGACCAACTGCTTGTCCTGAGGGCTGGGGACTTCACCGGTCAAAAGCACTTGACGGTTGTAGCTTGTAACGTTCACGTGCACGCGCTCACCCAGGTTCTCCCGGATACGGCTGCTGGCTCGCAACTCAATGCCCTCGTCTTCCACTTGAGAGCCAGAGGTGCGGCGATCGGAGACCATCATGCCGCCCACCAACGCGCCTCCCAACACCAATGGCGCGCACGCGCTCAGTGCACCAGCCAGGCTGGCCACGGCCAAAACCAAAGCAAGACGTTTCTGAACTCTGAATTTCATCATTAATTGTCCTGGTCACCAAGCAACTGGGCGTCCACTGCATCACAAATGCAGTGCAGCGCAAGAATATGCACCTCTTGAACCCGCGCGGTACGCTCATGCGGCACGCAGATATGAACATCGGTGTCCCGCAAGGCCTGCATCATTTTTCCGCCGCCACGCCCCGTCAGCCCCACAACCACCATCTCGCGTTCGTGGGCCGCCTCAATTGCTGCCAATACGTTGGCCGAGTTGCCGCTGGTTGAAATTGCCAGCAAGACGTCACCTGGCTGGCCCAAAGCCCGGACCTGCCGCGAAAAAATCACGTTGAAGTCGTAGTCATTGGCAATGGCGGTGATGATGGAGCTGTCCGTCGTCAGCGCAATCGCCGCCAGTTCTGGGCGCTCGCGTTCGTAACGACCCACAAACTCGGCAGAGAAATGCTGGGCGTCTGCGGCTGATCCGCCGTTGCCACAGGCAAGCACCTTGCCGCCTCCTGTGACACAGGTCAGCATGGCCTGTACAGCAGCTGCGATGGGTTTGCTCAAGACTTGCGCGGCCTGATATTTCAAGTCCGCGCTGTCGATAAAGTGTTGTTCAATACGTTGCTCTAGCATGGCTGGATGATACTCGCCCACCTGCAAGCTTGTGCTCACGCCGCATCAAAAGCCGCACGCAGCCACTCAATCTTCCCCTGTTCTAGCAGCACGACATCAAAGCGACATGGGGGCAATTCATGCAACTGCATTAAATAATGGCGCGCTGCGAACACAACACGGCGCTGCTTGACACCGCTTACGCTGGCGCCCGCGCCGCCATGGGAGGCACTCTTGCGTTGTCGCACCTCAATAAACACCACGGTGGCGTCAGGCGCCCGCATGATCAGGTCAATTTCACCCCCGCCTCGTCCGGGCGTCCGATAATTGCGCTCCAATAGCCGCAACCCGGCTTGCTGAAGATGAAGCAGCGCCGCGTCTTCGGCCGCGTCACCCGCCTGTTTGCTGGTGCGGGCCTGAATGAACGCCTTGATTTGAGGAAAAACCATTGATTTCTACTTACGCCTCCGCCTTGAATGCCGCCCAGGATGCTGCAGGTGGGCAGAATTATCCGCCCTGCGCTTTGTACGTGGTGGCCACGCCGATCGGAAACCTGGCGGACATCACCTTGCGCGCCCTCCATGTGCTGAAGATCGCCGATGTGGTCGCCTGCGAGGACACCCGACACACGCAGTCGATGCTTCGCGCCTACGGCATAGACAAGCCAACATCACAATTGCTGGCGGTCCACCAACACAACGAAGCAGAAGCCGCCCATGCGGTGATCGACCGCTTGCGCCAAGGACTTCGTGTGGCCTATGTCAGTGACGCCGGTACCCCTGCCATCAGTGACCCAGGCGCGCGACTGGTGGCTGCCGTGCGTGGCGCTGGCTTGCGAGCCCTGCCCCTGCCCGGCGCTAGCAGTGTGACCACGACGCTGAGCGTTGCGGGCATCACTGATCTTGGGGCAGAGCAGGGCAGCTTTGTTTTCGCAGGTTTTTTACCCCCCAAATCAACCGAACGAATTGCAGCCGTTGTAGGCCTGGCGAGTGAAACCCGTGCCGTGGTTCTACTCGAAGCGCCTCATCGCATTGAGGCCCTTGCCGCTGCATTGGCGGCCCTTGGGGAACGCACCGTGACGGTCGGGCGTGAACTGACCAAACAGTTTGAAGACATTGCCAACGTCGCCGCTCAGGACTTCCCCGCCTGGCTGAAAGCCGACGCCAATCGCTGCCGTGGAGAGTTTGTGTTGGTGCTCCACCCTGTTAGGGCGGCTGTGGAGGTTGGCCCGGAACACCGTATTTTGAAACTACTACTGGAGGAGTTGCCGCTGAAGACGGCAGTCAAGCTCACAGCAGACATCACCGGTGCGTCCCGCAACACCCTGTATGACACCGCACTGGCTTGGAAAAAAGAAAACACAGAAGAATGATTTGGGACATCCAGCCCTTCATTGCGGCACTGAAGTCAGTCTGCGCAGCGCCCGCGCTTTGGATGACTACACCACCCAGTGAGCGCTAGACAGGCTTGGCGATTGACATCCGAAGGCGACGGGCCTGCTCCTCAGCCTGAGCGTCGTCAATTTCCCGAATCACAGCGCTTACATCAACCGCACCCGCCTTGCGCTCAAAATGCCCCGTCAAAACTGTGTCGGGGGACAACAAGCCGCGCACGTACAAGTCCCACATTTCCGGCCCGAAGTCGGTCGCCAGCAATTCGGCGCAATAGCGGCCAAAAAAGACGCGCAGGTTGTCAACGTCACGGTACAGCATCCGCTGGGCATGGTTGTTTCCCGCCGCATCCACGGCTTGGGGCAGATCGATGATCACCGGCCCATCAGCGCCCAGCAGGATATTGAACTCGGACAGATCGCCGTGTACGACCCCTGCGCACAACATTCTTACCACCTCCAACAACAGCGAGGCATGATGACCCCTGGCCTGGTCAGGCGTGAAGTCCATGTCATTGAGCCGGGGGGCCGAGTCCCCATGCTCGTCGGTCACCAACTCCATCAGCAAGACTCCTTCAAAAAAATTGAAGGGTTTGGGAACACGAACACCCGCGTCTGCCAGGCGATAGAGCGCATCAACTTCGGCGCTTTGCCAGGCGGCCTCTTGGGCCTGTCGTCCGAACCGAGTGCCCTTGGCCATGGCACGCGCTTGTCGTGAGTTTTTGACTTTGCGGTTTTCTGTGTAATCGACGGCCTGACGGAAGCTGCGCTGGGTCGCTTCTTTGTAGACCTTCGCGCACATCGTCTCCGACCCGTTGCGCACCACAAACACCATGGCCTCCTTGCCACTCATCAACTGGCGAACAACGGAGTCAATAAGGCCCTCGTCAATCAATGACTGTAGTCTGCTGGGTGGTTTCATAGGGGCAACGTGAAAGCCGTTGAATTCAGGATCAAAGCGCTTTGGCTTTTTAGCCCTGGGGCAGGTCAACCAGACTCAGAAACAACTGGTCTGGCCATCTGAAAGATTGGTGCGGCTGGCGGGGATCGAACCCACGACCCTTGGCTTCGGAGGCCAATACTCTATCCACTGAGCTACAGCCGCACTCGTGAGCCTGCATTGTAAGTGCATTCGAAATGTCGCCCGCTATAATTACTGGCTGCTTTCCACGCCCCGATTTTTAGAGGACAACATGAGCGATAACAACCAGGCCACAGCGCACGAGGAAGACCACACAGGTCCAATCAAGAACCCAAAGCAACTGCTGATGGCGGTCTTCTTTTCGTTCCTTGTTCCCATCTTTGCCATTATTGGCTTGGTGTACTACGTGACCTCTGACAAAAAACCAGCGGCCGGCGCTGTCAACCTTGAGAAGGCTCTGGCTGCGCGCATTCAGAAAGTCGGAACGATCGAAATTCGTGACGCAAATCGCGTCCTCAAAAACGGCGAAGAAGTTTTCAAGGCGCAATGCGCTGCTTGTCACGTTACGGGCGCGGCCGGCGCCCCCAAGGTAGGCGACGCATCAGCCTGGGGGCCCAGAATTTCAACCGGGTATGAGGCACTATTGAACTCAGCCCTCAAAGGCAAAGGCGCCATGGGAGCCCAGGGCGGCGGTGATTTCGAGACACTCGAGATTGGTCGCGCGTTGGTCTATATGACAAATGCTTCGGGTGGTTCACTGGAAGAACCCAAAGCGCCTACGGCCCCCGTAGCGCCGGCTGAAGGAAAGTAGTTCTTACCGACGCCTGCAACGAACCGGCCGTTGGCCGGTTTTTTTATGCCCTATTGAACTTGAGCCCAGTCAAAACAAGCTCTGACTGCTATTGTTTTTGCAATACCTCAGGACTTTTTCGAAAACCGTACTGCGCCTCGAAACTATCCCTACTGACTAACTCAGGGGACCAAACCCCTTGCTCGACGGCATTGGCGAGGTCATTCATGTCGGCGGTGTGGACAAGGCCGAAGCCAATGTCAGTCTCAAAGTAGACGCACCCCACCTCGTCCACCAAACAGCGTTTGACTGTTGCCGAGCGGCCTAGGTGATCTTCGACGGCGAAGTTATTGCCCACTCGCCAAATCAACGGGGTAGCCTCCAACTCCACATAAACCCGCTGCGGGCCATTCTGGAAAAACCACTGCCCTTTGTCGTCCGCATCGTAGTTGCGAGCAATGAAGTCAATCAACTTCTCATGCTTCAATTGTGAGCCTTTGCTTGCCTGCGTGCCCCCTGCGAATGGCCCCTGAGCTTGCGCCTGATCGTCCCGCATGAACCAGTTTCCCCTTGCGTCGAGTCCCAACCAGCCGTAACAGGCAGGCACATTAGGCCATTTCAACAAGGCTTGTTTGACGATGTCATCCATGTGTCGTTGTCTCCGTAAGCGATGCGTTGTGCGCTGAAACTTGTGCGGCCAACCATCCGCCAACAGCGCCTGGCATCCAGCGCACATTACCCGGCGGGCCACCCTGCGGAAAGCCGACATGGCCACCCTCTTTAGGTTGCCATAGTGTGACCCATTGTCCAGCTTCACTTTGTTGAGGCAAGCTCCAGGCTGGCACAAAGGGGTCGTTCAGTGCGTTGACTACCAAGGCGGGAATGCGGATTTGACTCAAGTGAGGTTTGGCCGACGCGCGTGTCCAATAGTCCTGCGTATTTTTGAAGCCGTGCAACGGGGCAGTGAAGATATTGTCGAATTCATAAAGATCGCTTGCCGCGGTCAATGCCGCGCCGTCAAACAAACCCGGATGCTGTTTTAATTTCTCCATCGCTTTGGGTTTCATCGAGTTAAGGAACATGCGGGTGTAGACCCATCGGTTGAAACCTCGGCCAATGGCCTCGCCGCTGGCTGACAAGTCAACCGGCGAGGAGACGCTGGCAATTGCATCGACCACGCGCGCTGCGTCATGCCCCATCTCTTCCGCCCAGCGCAGCAGGGCGTTGCCTCCCAGAGAAACGCCAACGGCCAAGATGGCGCCGGTATGGCGCTGGCGGATACGGTTCAAAATCCAACCGATTTCCTCAAAGTCGCCCGAATGGTAGGCCCGTGGACCCAGGTTCATTTCACCGCTGCAGCCACGGAAATGGGGAACAACGAATCCGTATCCCCGCGCCGCGGAAAAATCTGCAAGTGCCTGCGCGTAGTGGCTTCCCGACGACCCCTCCAGACCATGGAAGTTGACAATGAGAGGGGCGCCGGTGGGGCCTGGGCGCCAATCGACGTCGATAAAGTCATGGTCTGGCGTTGTCCACCGCTCTCGATGGTAAGTTGGTGGCTCGCCCGCGACCCGCCGGGAATAGAGCGCAGGCCAGATGGTCTGCAAATTGCCACCTGGCAGCCACCGTGGTGCTACATAGTTCATAGCATCCAAGCCTTTTCAGAGAAGGGGTCTGCTCGCATTCGCCCCTCAGACTTCACAGCTGTCGCCCGTGGCATCAATGTGATGGCAACAGGCATAGCAACGCTGTTCTGAGCACACAGACTGGGCTGACGAACGGAAAGTACGTTGGGCATATGGAGGAAGACGCGTCGAAGGGTTCCATTTTGCAGCGACTGTAAGTCCGGCCAGCACACCCTTCATGGAAGGACTCGAATTTGGATGGGGTACTGCCGACTTTATGCTACCGTTGCAGCTTAATGTGGGAGGATTTATGGCACGTTGGTTGATTGTATTTGTGGCGGTTGTTGCTCTACAGGGCTGTGGTTACAACGATTTTCAGCGTTTGGATGAGCAGACTAAATCGTCCTGGAGTGAGGTGCTGAATCAGTACCAGCGCCGCGCTGACCTGGTCCCCAATATTGTGGCAACAGTCAAGGGTGAGGCGGCATTTGAGCAAGACACGTTGACGAAGGTGATTGAGGCGCGCTCCAAAGCAACCTCGATACAGGTGACCCCGGAGACTCTCAACGACCCGGCGGCATTTCAGAAGTTTCAGTCAGCGCAGGGAGAATTGGGTTCCGCTTTGAGCCGCCTGATGGTGGTGGCTGAGCAGTACCCCAACCTGAAAGCGAACCAGGGTTTCTCTGACCTGCGGGTGCAGCTGGAAGGAACAGAGAATCGCGTGACCGTGGCACGGAACGCCTACATCAAAGCGGTTCAGGAATACAACATTCTGACCCGCAGCTTTCCTAGCAACTTGACGGCGATGGTGCTCAGCTACCAAACCAAGCCAGCCTTTACGGTTCAAAACGAAGCAGCCATCTCCGCCCCACCGGTGGTTGATTTCACCAAGAAGTAGCACTTTACTTGTCCCGCCTCTTGACCATGTCATGCCATATTGCGGTTCACTCGTTGGTGAAACGAATGGCGACGGCCATCGCGTGGGGCTTCCTGCTGCTCGCCCCCACGGTTGCTTTCGCACAGTTGGCCGTTCCCGCCTTAACCGCCCATGTGATCGACACTACAGGCACATTGGAGGCGGCCCAGATCCAGCAGCTGGAACGCAAACTGACTGCGTTTGAACAGAGCCATGGCTCACAGGTGGTTGTCCTGATGGTGCCAACCACACAGCCAGAGGACATCGCCAGCTACACCAATCGAGTCGCGAGCGCTTGGAAGATTGGGCGAAAGGATATCGGCGACGGCCTGCTTCTCATCGTTGCCAAAGAAGATCGGCGAGTGAGAATTGAGGTGGCCAGAACTCTAGAGGGGGCCATTCCAGACCTCATGGCCAGCCGCGTCATTGATCAGGCAATCACACCCCTGTTCAAGCAGGGCAACTTTGCCGGAGGGGTGGACGCGGGTGTGACCCAGATCATCGCTTTGATTAAGGGAGAGGCTTTGCCGCTGCCCGCAGCAGGGGGAGCCACAGAAGCGGGCTTTGAATGGATGAACTTGGCTATTTTCATGTTCATTGCCGTGCCGGTGGTTGGCGGCATCGCACGCAGCATGCTTGGCAGCCAACTGGGCTCTTTGGCTACTGCTGGCGTTGCCGGCGGCATTGCCATGCTGGTGACGACGAGCGTGGTGGTCGCGGTATTGGCTGCCATGGCCGCCTTTATTCTTTCGCTTTTTGCTGGCACCCGCCACCTCGGTGACCATGGTGGCGGCGGAGGACATGGTAGAAGCGGCGGATTCGGGGGGGGAGCTGGTGGCGGATTTGGTGGGAGCCTTGGTGGCGGTGGCTTCAGCTCAGGCGGGGGCGGTAGCTTTGGTGGCGGCGGCGCGTCGGGAGGCTGGTGAGCATGGTGCGATTAAAACGTTTTTTTAAGCACCGTTGGGTCAACGAGGCGACTACACGGCAAGTCCTGCCGTCTGAGCTACTGCATCGGTTGGAGCAACGGATTGGTGCGAGTGAGCGGCGGCATTCTGGTGAAATTCGTATCTACGTAGAAACGTTATTGCCCTTGCAGTATCTCTATCGGAATGCGCCAACTTCTGAGTTGGTTCGGGACCGCGCGTTGGAGATTTTTTCAAATCTACGCGTGTGGGACACCGCCAATAACAATGGCGTGTTGATCTATCTGTTGGCGGTCGAACATTCAATCGAGGTGGTGGCGGATAGGGGGCTCAATTCATGGTTGAATGCCGGGACTTGGAGCCGTCTCGTCACAAACATGAGCGGGGCTTTTAGACGCGGAGACTACGAAGGGGGGCTTACCCATGCATTGGAGGAGGTTTCCGCCGTACTGATGCAGCACTTTCCGTTAAGCGCCGGTGAGCGCAATCCAAACGAACTACCCGACGCTCCCATCGTCAACTAACCCGTCCCAGACGGAGCCCATAAAAAAAGGCCCTGCTCTTTTACGAGCGGGCCTTCTCTCTGACACAGGCGTTGCTGCCTGTCATTCTCTCATCGCTTCTGGCGGTACTTCCGCAACGCAGCCATCTGAGCAGCCATGACAGCCAACTCCGAGGTCGCACGGGCCAAATCGATCTCAGTCTTGGCGTTCTTGATCGCTTCTTCAGCGGCCAGTTTCGCAGCATTGGCTTTCTCTTCGTCCAGATCCTTACCGCGAATCGCAGTGTCAGACAACACCGTGACGCAGTTGGGCTGTACTTCTAAAAGGCCACCAGCAACGAAAATGAACTCTTCGCTGCCGTCTTCTTTTTCAATACGAACTGAACCCGCCTTGATGCGTGTGATCAGCGGCGTGTGGCGTGGATAAATGCCCAGCTCACCAGCCTCGCCGGGAAGCGCCACAAAGCGGGCCTCTCCGGAGAAGATGGACTCTTCAGCACTGACCACATCAACGTGGATGGTGTTCATGATGTCGTTTCCTGGTCAAGCAGGAACAGTCAAACCGGCATGCCGGGCGACCGCTCCACGCAATATTAGATCTTCTTGGCTTTCTCGAAGGCTTCGTCAATCGTGCCAACCATGTAGAACGCCTGTTCAGGCAGGTGGTCACACTCGCCAGCCACAATCATCTTGAAGCCGCGAATTGTTTCGGCCAAAGTGACGTACTTGCCTGGGGAGCCGGTAAACACCTCAGCGACGTGGAATGGCTGAGACAAGAAACGTTGAATCTTGCGAGCGCGAGCCACGGTGAGCTTGTCTTCTGGAGCCAACTCGTCCATACCCAAAATTGCAATAATGTCGCGCAATTCCTTGTAACGTTGCAGCGTTCCCTGCACCGCACGGGCGGTCTCGTAGTGGTCTTCACCAACAACGTTAGGGTCCAACTGACGGCTGGTCGAGTCCAATGGGTCCACCGCGGGGTAGATACCAAGCGACGCAATATCGCGGCTCAACACAACAGTTGAATCCAAGTGTGCAAATGTCGTGGCAGGTGACGGATCGGTCAAGTCATCCGCAGGCACGTATACAGCTTGAATGGACGTAATCGAACCGGTTTTGGTCGATGTAATACGCTCTTGCAAGCGGCCCATTTCTTCTGCCAATGTTGGCTGGTAACCGACAGCTGAGGGCATACGACCCAACAAAGCCGACACTTCTGTTCCGGCCAAGGTGTAGCGATAGATGTTGTCCACAAAGAACAGAACATCCCGGCCTTCATCACGGAAGGACTCCGCAATTGTCAAGCCGGTCAAGGCCACGCGCAGACGGTTGCCTGGAGGCTCGTTCATCTGACCGTAAACCATAGCAACTTTGGAGTCTTCGAGCTTCTCCAAATTCACAACACCTGAGTCAGCCATCTCATGATAGAAGTCATTTCCTTCACGAGTACGCTCACCCACGCCGGCAAACACGGACAAACCGGAGTGTGCCTTGGCGATGTTGTTGATCAACTCCATCATATTAACGGTCTTGCCAACGCCAGCACCGCCGAACAAGCCAACTTTACCGCCTTTGGCAAACGGGCAAATCAAGTCAATCACCTTGATTCCGGTTTCCAACAACTCCTGCGAGGGGCTGAGATCGTCATAAGAAGGCGCTTTGCGGTGAATCGATGCATACTTTTCAGCAGCAACCGGTCCACGCTCGTCAATCGGCGCACCCAGCACGTCCATGATGCGGCCCAAGGTCGCGGTGCCCACAGGAACCATGATTGGCTGAGCGGTGTTGGTCACAATCAAACCACGGCGCAAGCCGTCGGACGAACCCAGTGAGATGGTACGAACAACGCCGTCACCGAGCTGTTGCTGAACTTCCAGCGTCAATGAAGAGCCGTCGAGTTTGAGGGCGTCATAAATTTTTGGCATTTGGTCACGTGGAAATTCCACATCAACCACTGGGCCGATACACTGAACGATTTTTCCTTGGGCTTGAGCCATTTTTTGCTCCAATAAATTTGAATCTTGCTAGCTGATAGGCAATGGGCTTACGCGCCGATTGCCGCAGCTCCGGAGACGATCTCGGAGAGTTCCTTGGTGATCGCCGCTTGACGGGTCTTGTTGTAGACCAGTTTCAACTCGCTAATCACATTCCCCGCGTTGTCTGTTGCGCCCTTCATGGCCACCATACGAGCTGCGTGCTCGGAAGCCATGTTTTCTGCAACTGCCTGAAAAACCAGCGCCTCAACGTAGCGCACCAGAAGATCGTCGATGATGGATTGCGCGTCAGGTTCATAGATGTAGTCCCATCCATGCTTGACACCTGAAATGCTTTCACTCGATTGGGCTTCAGCCTGCATTTTTGCTGCGGACAAAGGCAACAGTTGCTCGAGCACGACCTCCTGCTTCATGGTGTTGATGAACTTGGTGTACGAAAGGTACACCGCGCTGATCTCGCCATTGGCATACGCGTCGAGAAGCACCTTTACCGGGCCAATCAAGCGATCCAAATGAGGTTTGTCTCCCAGCTGGGTGACATGCGACACAACTTTGGCTCCAATACGGTTCAAAAAACCAAAGCCCTTGTTGCCAATGGCAACCGTGTTCGCGGACATGCCGGCCGACTGCAATTCCCGCAGTTTGCCAGTAACGCTGCGAAGGACGTTGGTGTTCAAACCACCGCACAAACCTTTGTCCGTTGTCACCACAATCATGCCCACGACTTTGGCGTCGTTGGTTTTCATGAATGCGTGAACGTACTCTGGGTTGGCTTGGCCTAAGTTGGCAGCGATGTTGCGCACCTTTTCAGCATAGGGCCTTGCAGCCCGCATGCGTTCCTGTGCCTTACGCATTTTGGAGACAGAAATCATCTCCATGGCCCTGGTGATCTTCTTCGTACTTTCGAAGTTTTTGATCTTGCCGCGTATTTCCTTGCCTGTTGCCATAAAAAAGGTCCTTCGCTGTTACTTCAGGTCGCCTTAAGCGAACGTTTTCTTGAACGCAGCGACAGCGGCGTTCAATTCAGCTTCAGAATCTTTGTCCAAGGCTTTGCTTGCTTCCAGTTTGGCCAACAGCGCAGCGCTCTTGTCCTTGAGGTAGCTATGCAGTCCGTGCTCGAAGGCCAGAACCTTGTTCACAGGGATATCATCCAAGAAACCTTTGTTCACTGCAAACAAGGTCGCACCCATCAAAGAAATCGACTGTGGGCTGTACTGAGCCTGCTTCAGCAGCTCGGTTACTCGCGCACCACGATCCAACTGCTTGCGTGTTGCCTCGTCCAGGTCGGAGGCGAACTGGGCAAAAGCAGCCAATTCGCGGTACTGTGCCAAGTCGGTACGAATACCACCGGACAGGTTCTTGATCAATTTGGTCTGCGCAGCGCCACCGACTCGGGACACCGAAATACCAGCATTGATCGCAGGACGAATACCGGCATTGAAAAGCGAGGTATCCAAGAAGATCTGACCGTCAGTGATTGAAATCACGTTGGTTGGGACGAAAGCAGACACGTCACCGGCTTGCGTTTCGATGATTGGCAATGCCGTCAAAGAACCTGTCTTGCCCTTGACTTCGCCTTTGGTGAAGTCTTCGACGTATTTAGCATTCACACGAGCTGCGCGCTCAAGCAAGCGGCTGTGCAGATAGAACACGTCGCCTGGGTAAGCCTCACGGCCTGGTGGGCGACGCAACAACAGCGACACCTGGCGATAAGCCACGGCTTGTTTCGACAAATCGTCATACACAATCAGGGCGTCTTCGCCGCGATCACGGAAGTACTCGCCCATGGTGCAACCAGAGTAAGCGCTGACAAACTGCATTGCGGCAGATTCAGACGCTGTGGCGGCCACCACAATGGTGTATTCCATCGCGCCAGCCTGCTCCAGGGAACGCACGACGTTTTTGACGGAAGAGGCCTTTTGGCCAATCGCGACGTAAACGCAGGTGACGTTCTGACCTTTTTGATTGATGATGGCATCAATGGCGACAGCTGTTTTACCGGTCTGACGGTCACCAATAATCAATTCACGTTGACCCCGACCAATAGGCACCATGGAGTCAATTGACTTCAAGCCTGTTTGCATTGGCTGGCTAACTGACTCACGGGCGATCACGCCAGGAGCCACTTTTTCGATGACGTCGGTCATCTTAGCATTGATGGGACCCTTGCCGTCGATGGGGTGACCCAAGGCATTGACCACGCGACCTTTCAGCTCAGGACCGACCGGCACTTCCAGAATTCGACCCGTGCACTTGACGGTGTCGCCTTCGGAAATATGCTCGTACTCGCCCAAAATCACGGAACCTACCGAGTCACGCTCGAGGTTAAGTGCCAGACCGTAGGTGGGAAGACCGTCGCTACCTGCCGGGAATTCAAGCATCTCGCCCTGCATCACGTCGGACAGACCATGAATACGGCAAATGCCATCGCTCACGGAGACGACCGTACCTTGGTTGCGAATGTTGACACTTTCAGACAGGCCTTCAATACGGCTCTTGATCAGCTCAGAAATTTCTGCGGGATTGAGTTGCATGGCTCTTTCCTTCTTTCTTTAGTTGGGCGTGACGTGGAGGGCTTACGCCTCACTCAGTCAACGCCGCTTTCATTTGTTCCAGACGGGCTTTGACAGAAAAGTCAAGGACCTCATCACCCACTACCACACGAATGCCACCAATCAATTCCGGCTGCATTTCAACCGACACGTTAAGTGTCCGTTCAAACCGCTTTTCGAGACTGATCTGAAGATCCTTCAGCGCCGCATCGTCGATAGCAAATGCGCTATAGACCTTTGCATCCGACGAACCGCCTTGTGCATTTTTCAATGCCCGAAACTGGCGGGCAATTTCCGGCAATGCGCTCAGCCGACCATTGGCTATCACCGTGCGCAGGAAATTCTTCGCCATCTCAGGCAGGGCGTTACTGGCCACTCCTGAAATCAGCTCAAATACTTGCTCTGCTCTGGCATTTGGACTGCGAGAAAACTGTTGAAGCTGCGGATTTCCCGCAATCTCTTTCAGCTCGTCAATCCAAATCGCCGCGCCATTCAAGTCGGCCACTGAAGCCTGAAATAAGGCTTCAGCGTAAGGTCTTGCGATAGTGGCGAGTTCAGCCATGGTTATCCTCTTACAGCTCGGTCTTCAAACGGCCAAGTAGGTCCGCATGAATACCAGCATTGACTTCCTTACGGAGAATCTGCTCGGCACCCTTCACAGCAAGCACAGCCACTTGCTCACGAAGAGCCTCGCGTGCTTTGATACTTTGCTGCTCTGCGTCCACCTTGGCGGCGGCGATAATTTTTTGGCCCTCTTCTGTTGCTTTGACTTTCGCCTCTTCAACAATAACCTGTCCGCGCCGCTCGGCGTCTGCCAAACGGGCTGCAGTTTCGGTGCGCGATGTTGCCAATTCAGACTCGACACGCTTGTTAGCGGAAGATAACTCTGATTTAGCCTTGTCGGCAGCGGCCAATCCGTCGGCGATTTTCAGTGCCCGCTCGTCCAGCGCTTTTGTGATCGGAGGCCACACGAATTTCATCGTGAACCAAACCAGAATCGCAAAAACGATCGCCTGCAGGAACAGGGTTGCGTTGATGTTCACAGCTTATGCCCTTTCAAGCGTGAAAGATTAGCCAAAATTAGATGGAAAAAGGCTGGGCGAATGCAAACAGCAGAGCGATAGCTACACCGATCAAGAAAGCCGCGTCGATCAGACCAGCCAAAATGAACATTTTTGTTTGCAGTTCGTTCATCAACTCTGGTTGACGTGCCGAAGCTTCAAGAAACTTGCCACCCATCAGCGCAATGCCGATAGATGCGCCCAATGCGCCCAAACCAACGATCAAACCGCAAGCCAGTGCCACGAGGCCGAGAATGTTTTCCATGATTGCTCCTAAGTACAGAAAAAAATAATAAAGAAAGAGAAAAACGATCAGTGTGAATCGTGGGCCTGACCCACATAAATCAGCGTCAACATCATGAAGATGAAGGCTTGCAGCGTAATCACCAAAATATGGAAAAGACTCCACACAGTTCCAGCGACCACATGCCCAATTCCTAGCCAAAACCCACCTGCCAGCGGGTTGAATTGCCAGGCCCATGTGCCACCCATCAGGGCAATCAACATGAAAATCAGTTCGCCGGCAAACATGTTGCCGAACAGTCGCATACCGTGAGAAACCGTCTTAGCAGCAAACTCAATCAGCTGCATCAAGAAATTCACGGGGTACAAATAAACCTTGTCACCAAATGGTGCAGCAACCAACTCGTGCGACCAGCCGCCCAAGCCTTTGATTTTGACACTATAAAACAAGCAAATCAGCAAAACACTGGTCGACAAACCCAAGGTAGTCGAGAGGTCAGCGGTTGGAACAACACGCATGTAGTCTTTGAAACCCATTGCTGGCCCCGCGCTATGCCACAGGGCGGGCAACGCATCCACGGGCAACATATCCATGGCGTTCATCAGGAAAATCCAGACAAACACTGTCAACGCCAACGGAGACACCAGCTTGCGGCTGGCCGCGTTGTGAATCACGCCTTTGGCTTGGGTCTCAACCATCTCTGACAAAATTTCAACGGCCGCTTGGAAACGCCCCGGCACACCAGATGTCATTTTTCGAGCTGCGCGCCACATGAAAAAACAACCCAGAACACCCAGAATCACCGAATAAAACAGCGAATCGAGATTAAAGAGACTGAAGTCAACCAAACTGGTTTGTTTGACACCTTGAAACGAGAAGTCCATCTGCAAATGTTGCAAATGGTGCTGGATGTATTCACCTGCCTTAGGGCCATGTGTTCCAGCATTTTCAGCAGCAGCCATATGTCACCAATCAACCTATTCAATGAATCTTTGTGACCAATTTATTGCGCGCTGAGTGCAGCCACATGGCCACCCAGTACACCTTCATCGTCACCACGAAACCAGCCAGCAACGCCAACCAATTCAAATCCAAAACCACCCTTGGCGCCGCAAACAACATTGCAACTGTTAGGACAATCTTGACCCCTTCCCACACAAAAAATCCGCCTAAAGCGGACCCCGCATCGGGTGCTCGCTGCTGGCGAGCCAAGCCACGAACAAAAATTACCGCAGGCAACACCACAGCCAGCGCCCCGTAAGCAGCTGACCAACCCGCCACCTGCGAGCCAGTGCCTACCCAAGCCAGCAAAGCAACCGCAAAGCCAACCACCACCTGCAAACCAACAATCCGCCAAGCCGACACGGGTCGCGACGAACGCCGCAATGTCTCGACCTCTTCTGCGGTTAGACGCTTGAAGTCCAGATCATCAGACCCATCTGAGTCTAAATCAGCATCAGGCGCCATTATCATCTTCCAACATTACGCGCTGGTTACATCCGGCGCTTCCCGCAAAGCCTTCGATTATACGTAGAAACCCACCTCGGCGTCCTATTTCAGGGCAATTTAGTCGCCATTAGGCGCCAAGACGCCGCCGTAAGGACGCGACTGCGCTCCCCGGAGTGGTCAGTACTGGCACTCTCACCGCCCTGCGAACAGCGTCTTGTGCGCGTGCCATGCTGAATTGTGCCAATGCAATCACGTCGCAACCTTGCGCTATCAAGCGCAGCGCTGAAGCGGTGACGATTTCATCATGACGCTCGGTCTGCCCCCTATTGAGCGCCTCCATGGCACCCTCGGCCATATCGGAAATCACCGCCACGCCCGCCGGGAACTCCGATGGCATGGACACCAAGGTCGGGGCAAAGGACGCGATCAACCCCACCCGACGCCCGACGCCAGCCGCGTCTGCAACCATGGCCTCATTGGGCTTGAGGACAGGCATTCCGGGCCGACGCGCGGCGACAGCCTCAATACAAGAACCAAATGCCGAACAGGTGAACAGAATGGCCGCTGCTCCCGTCCTTTCAGCATAGGCGGCCAAATCCTCAAAGCGGCGGTGCATATCTGCATCCAACCCACCCCCATTTCTGGCCAGATCGGCTGAAAGACTGTCATCCAGCAGATTCATTCGCTCGCAATGCGGCCACTCGCGCGCCATTTCTTCGTTAATAGGCGCTACCGAATGAGCTAGCGCATGGATGAGGGCAACGCGCATCATGCGGGAGTGGTCTTGCCTAGGTTTGCCGCAGCGCCTGGCTCGCGGCGCTTGCGAGCACGCTGCAAGAGAACCACAAAGGCCAACAAGGCAATCGCTGGAATAAACATCCACTCCTTTTCCGGACGGTCCGCTGGAATTTCGGCTGAAACGATACGGAAGCCCTGCTCCATGCCAAGTTTTTCTGCTTTGCTGCCAAACTTGACCTGAGTAATCAGCATGGCGTCACCTTGAGCCAGGGCATTGACACCCGCACTGGCCATTCGCTCCCGGGCCGTGCCTTGTTCACCCAAGGGCAACAGGACGCCTTTTCGGATGTCTTTCCCATCCAAATTCGTGCCCTCTATCCACAGCCGTTTGGATGTATTGACAGGCGCCTCCTCGATCAACTGCCCCATCTGTGAGGCCGGCACCTCCATGTAAGGCGGATAGACCATGTCCCACCAGTAGCCTGGGCGAAAAAGGGTGAATGTGATCAGCAGCAGCGCCAGCGATTCATACCAGCGTGACTTAACAATAAAGTAGCCCTGAGTTGCCGCCGCGAACACCAGCATGGCTACTGTCGCGCTCACCACAGTCAAGACCAGATGCATGGGCCCGGTCAGGTCCATCAGCAGTAGCTGCGTGTTAAAGATGAACAGGAATGGCAGGATCGCAGTCCGCATGCTGTAAAAGAAGGCTGTAACACCCGTTTTCAGCGGGTCCGCCTTGGCGATGGCCGCCGCCGCGAACGACGCCAGCCCCACCGGCGGCGTCACGTCGGCCATCAAACCGAAGTAAAAGACGAACAGGTGAACCGCGATAAGTGGAACCAGCAAGCCACTTTGCGCGCCCAGCTCAACCACCACTGGCGCCATCAGGGTAGACACCACGATGTAGTTGGCGGTTGTCGGCAGACCCATGCCCAAAATCAAACTGATAAACGCCACCAAAATCAGCATCAACATCAGGTTGCCACCCGACAGCAACTCGACTACCTCTGTCATGATCAGGCCCACACCTGTGAGTGAGACGGTACCCACAATGATGCCGGCGGCGGCCGTGGCCACGCCAATACCAATCATGTTCCGCGCGCCCGCAGCCAGTCCATCCACCAGATCAGCCCCGCCTTGCTTGGTCGCTTGCTCCACGCCCCCGTGGCCACGAAAGTAGGCAATGATTGGCTTTTGAGTCACGATGACAAACATCATGAACAAGGTGGCCCAGAAAGCGGACAATCCGGGCGACATTTGCTCGACCATCAAGCACCAGATCAGCACGACGACCGCGAGCAGGTAATGCAAGCCAGATTTCACTGTTGGGCCTGTCTCCGGCAATTCAAACACTGGCGCGTCTGGGTCATCCAGCTCCAATTCTGGTTGTTTGGCGCCAAACCAAAGCAAGCCAACATAGGCCGTCAACAGGCCAACACCAATCACCCAGACGGCGCCGCCACCCATGACGGTCTTGATCCAGCCAATGCCCCAGTAAACGGCGCCTGACAGCACAATAAAGCCGGCAATCGTCAGTCCAAATGACACCAGTCGCGAACTCGTCGTTCCCGTATCTCGGCGCGGCAGCCCCACCATATTGGCCTTCAAGGCTTCGAGGTGAACGATGTAAAGCAAAGCAATATAAGAAATGATCGCCGGCAGGAAGGCGTGTTTCATGACCTCAATGTAGGGAATGCCCACGTACTCCACCATCAGAAATGCAGCAGCACCCATGACGGGGGGCATCAATTGACCGTTGACAGAGCTGGAGACCTCCACAGCACCGGCTTGGTCAGCGCGGTAACCCACACGCTTCATCAGTGGAATTGTGAACGTGCCTGTGGTGACCACATTGGCAATGGACGAACCCGAAATGATGCCGGTGGCCGCCGATGACAGCACCGCCGCCTTGGCCGGCCCGCCTCGCATATGACCCAACAAAGCAAATGCAGACTTGATGAAGTAATTGCCTGCGCCGGCCTTGTCCAACAAGGAGCCAAACAACACAAACAGGAAAATGAAACTGCTTGACACACCCAGCGCCACACCAAAGACGCCTTCAGTCGTCAACCACTGGTGGCTCATGGCCCGGTTAAGTGAAAAGCCGCGATGCGCAATCATGTCCGGCATGTACGGACCACCAAAGGTGTACACCAGAAAGACCAGTGCCACGATCACCATGGGCAAGCCGAGCACGCGCCGCGTGGCCTCCAGCAGCAAAACCATTCCAACCAGACCGGTGTAAACATCCATCATGGTCGGCTGACCCGGACGCGTCGCCAGCTCACGGTAGAAAACAAATAAATAGGCGGCGCAAAAGGTACCAACCAAGGCAAAGACCCAGTCACTCACCGGGATGCGATCACTCGGCGAGCCCTTGAAAGCCGGGTAGGCCATGTAGGCCAGAAACACGGCGAAGGACAAGTGGATTGCCCGGGTTTCGGTGTCATTGAAAACCAGCACGCCTGTACTGAAAGGCAACGGCGACGCAATCCAAAGCTGAAACACAGACCAGGCAATCGCCACATACAGTAAAAAGCGGCTCATGACGGGGCCGGGGGAGCGCGCGCCAATGTCGTTTTCAGCAACCAGTTTATTAACATCAGCGTCGGCCGCCGCCGTGCTTGCAGTTTTCGTGTTCATGGGCACCTCTTTTCTCGGTAACTTTTTATTGTTCTGTTCATCGAAAGCAAAAAGCTCTGACGAGTCAGAGCTTTTTGCGGCTTCAGTCAAATTGACTTCAGCAAACCGGACTTACATCCAGCCTTTTTCTTTGTAGTACTTCAAAGCGCCAGGGTGAAGCGGCGCAGACAAACCATCCTTGATCATGTTTTTTGGGTCCAGATGGGCAAAAGCGGGATGCAACTTCTTAAAGTCGTCAAAATTCTCGAAAACGGCTTTTGTCAACTCGTAAACAGTGGCATCAGGCACCTTGGCCGATGTCACAAACGACGCCAACACGCCATAGGTAGGTGTTGGGTTAGGGTGACCCGCGTACAAGCCACCAGGAATATTGACCTTGGCGTAGAAGCTGTTGTCTTTGACCAACTTGTCAACCACCGGGCCGGTCAAAGGAACCAGCTTGGCACCACAGGTGGTGACGGGGTCCTGAATGTTGGCGGAAGGGTGGCCCACGCCATAGAAAAAGCCGTCGATCTTGTTGTCGCACAAAGCGGCGCCATGCTCGTCCGCCTTCAGCTCTGAGGCCAGACCGAAGTCACTGATCTTCCACTTCATGCCTTCAAGGAACTGGTCCATCGCCGCGCGCGTGCCAGAACCTGGGTTGCCAACATTGAAACGAGTGCCTTTGAAGTCTTCGAATTTGGTGATGTTGGCTTCCTTGCGCGCCAACACGGTGAAGGGCTCAGGGTGAATGGAGAACACCGCACGCAAATCGCTGTGCTTGCCGTCTTTCTCAAACTGCTGCTTGCCATTGACCGCGTTGTATTGCACGTCGGACTGGGCCACGCCAAAGTCCAACTCACCGGCCTTGATCGTGTTGACATTCACCACGGAGCCACCGGTCGACTCGACCGAGCAACGAATGCCGTGGCGGGCACGGTCTTTGTTGACCAAACGGCAGATGGAGCCGCCGGCCGCGTAGTACACGCCAGTCACACCGCCGGTGCCAATGGTCATGAATTTTTGCTGCGCCTGTGCAGTGCCGACAGGGGCAACCATGGCTATAGCTGCAGCAATCAGGCTCAAGCCAGATGCGGAAGATTTCAGGAAAGTACTCATAGTGACTCCTTGTTGTTCAGGATGGAAAGGCTCGCGCCTTTAAGGGGAGATTCCCAGGCCCCACTTGATGACAAGTGAGGCGGGAACTGCTGAACGCCTGTTCAGTAGATAGGCGGCTATGCGGTCCATGTACTGAGTTGACAACGCTGAACTCGCGTTGCTGGCGCCTTGCACACCCACAGTGAAGGTCGATGCTACTCCGATACGACTCTGCGGCAAGCGGGTAATCCCGCGGTGTGAAAAATGGTTGTTTGACATTAATATTTCTAATATTGGCATGCGACGGCCTATGCGTGGCACGATGAAATCGCGGCATCAATGGCGGTGCACAGCCGGGTGACGATTTCTGCCAAATCGGCTTCACTGGCCACAAATGGGGGCGCCAACAAGATGTGATCGCCATTCTTTCCATCCACCGTGCCCGCCATCGGGTAGACCATCAGACCCTGGGTCATGGCCTCGCGCTTGATGCGGGCGTGCAGCTTGAAGGAGGGATCAAACCACTGCTTACTCTCTCGGTCGGTTACCAGCTCGATGCCCCAGAACAAGCCACGGCCTCTCACATCGCCAACATGCGGGTGACTGCCGAACTGCCCCTGCAATAAGCCCTGCAAAGTCGTGCCCCGTGCCTGCACCTGCGCCAACAAACCGTCGCGCTGAATGACCTTCTGCACCGCCAGCGCGGCAGCACAGGCCACTGCGTGACCAAGGTAGGTGTGGCCGTGCTGGAACAGGCCGCTGCCTTGGCGAAAAGTCTCCACCAATTTGGACTGGGCCATGACAGCGCCAATGGGCTGGTAGCCACCGCCCAAGCCCTTGGCCACGGCCATGAGGTCAGGCACCACCCCCTCTTGCTCACAGGCATGCAAAGTGCCGGTGCGGCCCATGCCACACATCACCTCATCGAGGATCAACAAGATGCCATGGCGGTCACACAACTCACGCACGCCTTTGAAATAACCCGGCACCGCCGTCAGCACACCGGCCGTGGCACCGCCCACCGTCTCGGCCACAAAAGCCATGACGTTCTCGGGGCCGAGTCGCTCAAAGGTCTCCTCAAGCTCGCGCACCAAACGCTGGCCGTAGGCTTCGAGGGTCTCGGTGGCTACGCGGTCCCGGTACTCATAGCAGGGCGACACATGGGCCACATCGATCAACAAGGGACGAAACTGGGCCCGGCGCCACTCATTGCCGCCCACCGCCAACACGCCCAAGGTGTTACCGTGGTAGCTCTGCCGGCGTGCGACAAAGTGCTCGCGCTGTGGCTGGCCGATTTCCACGAAATACTGGCGCGCCATTTTTAGCGCCGCCTCCATGGCCTCCGAGCCACCACTGACAAAGTAGACGTGACTCATGCCGGCAGGGGCGGACTCGATCAGCACATCGGCCAGCTCCTCCGCCACTTCGGTGGTGAAGAAGCTGGTGTGGGCATAGGCAAGTTTGTCGATCTGGGCGTGCATGGCCGCGAGCACCTCGGGGTGTCCATGGCCCAGGCAAGACACGGCCGCGCCGCCGCAGGCATCCAGATAGGTTTTTCCATTGGAATCGGTCAGTCTGATGCCCTGGCCAAACACCGCCACGGGCAGGTCATGGTGCAACTGGCGGTGGAAGACCTTGGTAGACGCCGCGCTGACGGACGTAGGGGTTGTGGTCATATGGGTTCAGGTGATTTCGAAGGGAACAAAACACGTTCGGCTCGGGGTGGCGCCTGCTTTTCCCAGTAGGCCTGGGCGCTTTGAAGACGCTGCTGGCGCTCGGTCAGACGCGTCACAACCGGGTTGCCGCCCTGCTCGGCCACGCAGGCCATCAAGGCCTCGGCCAAGGCTTGGGCACCCGTCATGGAGTGAAAAAACGAGGGAGACGCCGCGTCAAACAACAAGGCCTGCTGCGCCACACGGCCCAAAGGTGACAAGGGGCTGTCTGTTAATGCCAATACGGGCACGTTTTGCTGGCGGGCCGCTTGTACGGCCTCCACGGTCTGGCGGGTGTAGGGGGCCTGGCTCACCGCCACGAGTAAGTCACTCGACGTCAGCGCCAGCACCTGGTCCATCCAAGCGCCGGCGGCGTCGCTGGCCAAGCGGGTGTCGGGCCGAAGCCAGTCGCAGCTGTAGTGCAGATGGTAAGCAATGCCGAAACTGGCACGCAACCCCAAAAAAAGCACCTGGCGCGCCTTCAAAATGGACTGCGCCGCAGCCCGCAAGTCGGGGCCGCTGTTGCGGCCATGGGCCGAGGCCAGGTTGGCACTTTGCGCCACACGCATCCGGTCCAGCGTGGCGTCAGCGGCAATCACGGACTCGGGCTCGTTTTGGCCATTGGTACCCCGCGCCACGGACTGCGCAAACGCCGCCATCGAAGGCCGTCGCATGGCTTCAAATCCGTCCAACCCCAAGGCGCGGGCCAGTCGCGTCATGGTGGCCGGCGACACGCCGGCAGCTTGGGCCGACTGGCGCATGGACTGCAAACCCAGCTCCGCCGGATGCTCCCGCACCCAGCGGGCCGCGCGTTGCAGTTCGGGGCTCAGGCTCTCGAAGCGGCTGTCCAGCAATTGGGTAAGGTGTCGGTAGGGCAAAGTCAAAACAGTGAAACAGTTGATTCATTTTTATCTTAACGAAACATTTGTATCATGTCCAGCCTTGCCGCACGCCACGCTTCATTCACCCTTGCCGTCCATAATTCACCCATGACCCAATTGCCCGCACTCCCCTGCTACCTCAACGGCGACTTCACCACCCTGCCCAACGCCAAGATCAGTGTCATGGACCGGGGCTTCATCTTTGGCGATGGCGTGTACGAAGTGGTGCCGGTGTATGCCGGCCAGTTATTTGGCTTCAAACAGCACATGGCCCGCCTCGACAGGGGTCTGACCGAGTTGCGCATGGCCAACCCGCTCACCCACGCGAAATGGGCAGAAATTGCTCTTAAATTAGTAGCTGACTACGCAGACTCTGCGGGCGCCAAGGTTGAAAATACTGATCAATTGATCTACATCCAAGTCACCCGCGGTGTGGCCATGCGCGACCATGTGATGCCCACCGACATCACCCCCACCGTGTTTGTCATGACAAATGTCATGAAACCGCCCACTGCTGCGCAGCGAAGCGAAGGCGTGGCTTGCGTTACCGCCCCTGACTTCCGCTGGGAAAAAGCCCATATCAAGAGCACCAGTCTGCTGGGCGCTGTGTTTGCCCGCCAGATCAGCTTTGACGCTGGCGCCATCGAGACCGTGATGTTCCGTGGCGACTACCTCAGCGAAGCCGCCGCCAGCAACGTCTGGATCGTCAAAGACAGCGTTGTCATGGGCCCGCCCAAAGACCACCTGGTGCTGGAAGGCATTCGCTTTGGCCTGATTGAAGAAATTTGCCGCACCCAGGGCATTCCTTTCAAGTTGCGGCGCATCACCCGCGCCGAAGTGCTGGCCGCCGACGAGGTCTTGCTGTCCTCCGCCACCAAGGAGGTGCTGGCGGTGACCCTGCTGGACGGCCAGCCCGTTGGAAACGGCCGTCCCGGCCCCATCTATACGCAATTGCTGGCTGGCTATCAGCTGGCCAAAGCGCAGCCCGGCACTCCCGCTTGATGTCTGCCGCCTCTGTACAAGGAACCGCCCCCATGACCGCGCCCACTGATATTCCTCCTTCCGAGTCCCTGATCGAGTACCCGTCGCAGTTCCCAATCAAGGTGATGGGCCTCAAGGTGGACGGCTATGTGCAGGCAGTGACCCACATCGCGGCGCAATTCGACCCCAACTTTGACGCCTCCACCATCGAGCTGCGTGAAAGCAAGGGCGGCAAATACATGGGCGTAACCGTGACCGTGACCGCCACCAGCCGCGAACAACTCGACGAGCTCTACCGCACGCTGTCCACCCACCCGATGGTCAAAGTGGTCTTGTAAAACCGCTGTGACCCTCTCCCCCCATCACCTGGGCCGGGTGGACTACCTGCCCACTTACGCGGCCATGCAGGCGTTCACGGCCCAGCGCACGGCCGAGACACTGGATGCGCTATGGATTTGCGAGCACCCTCCGATCTATACACAAGGGCTGGCGGGCAAAGCGGAACATATTTTTAACCCTGCTGACATACCCGTGGTGCAGACCAACCGGGGCGGCCAAGTGACCTACCACGGCCCCGGCCAAGTCATGGGCTACCCCATGATTGACCTGAAGCGGGCGGGCTACTTCATCAAAGAATACGTCTACCGCATTGAAGAAGCCGTCATTCGCACGCTGGCGCACTTTGGCGTCACCGGCCACCGCGTCACCGGGGCGCCGGGCATTTATGTGCTGCTGGACGACCCGTTTGCACACGCGCTTTTACCGCAACGCCCGACCAAAGCCAACATGGCAGGCGGTGCCGACCCTGACTTCTTTGGCCTAGGCAAGATTGCCGCGCTGGGCATCAAGGTGAGCCGCAATTGCACCTACCACGGCGTGGCGCTGAATGTGGGAATGGACTTGGAACCCTACTCACGCATCAACCCTTGTGGTTACTCCGGGCTGCAAACCGTGGACCTTTCTACAATCGGGGTCTCTGTGCCCTGGCAGGAGGCGGCCGATTTCTTCAGCCTGAAGCTGGCCAGCCACCTGGCGCCCTGAGCACTTGAACCCAACACCGAGAATCCCATGAGCACGTCAGACACCGTCCGCGACACCCAGACCCTTGAGAACTACGACCCTTCGGCCAAGCAAAAAGCTGCGGCCAAGCTGTCGCGCATCCCGGTCAAGGTGGTGCAGGGCGAGGTGCTGAAAAAGCCCGACTGGATTCGTGTCAAGGCCGGCTCACCCTCCACCCGTTTCTACGAAATCAAGGAAACACTGCGCGCCAACAAGTTGGTGACCGTGTGTGAAGAAGCCAGCTGCCCCAATATTGGCGAGTGTTTTGGCAAGGGCACGGCCACCTTCATGATCATGGGTGACAAGTGCACCCGACGCTGCCCGTTTTGCGACGTGGGCCATGGCCGCCCGGACCCGCTGGATGTGAACGAGCCCGACAACCTGGCCAAAACCATTGCCCAGCTCAAGCTCAACTACGTGGTGATCACCAGCGTGGACCGCGACGACTTGCGTGACGGCGGTGCCGGTCACTTTGTCGATTGCATCCGCAAAACCCGCGAACTCTCGCCCAACACCCAAATTGAGGTGCTGGTGCCCGACTTCCGCGGCCGTGATGACCGTGCGCTGGAAATCCTGAAAGCCGCGCCGCCAGACGTGATGAACCACAACCTGGAAACCATTCCCCGCCTTTACAAAGAAGCGCGCCCGGGTTCGGATTACCAGTTCTCCCTGAACCTGCTCAAGAAATTCAAGGCCATGTTTCCTGACGTACCCACCAAGAGCGGCCTGATGGTGGGCTTGGGCGAGACTGACGAAGAGATTCTGGAGGTCATGCGCGACATGCGCGCCCACAACATCGAGATGCTGACCATCGGACAGTACCTCGCCCCCACCAGCTCCCACCTCACCGTGAAGCGCTACGTGCACCCCGACACCTTCAAAATGTTCGAGGCCGAGGCCTACAAGATGGGTTTCAAACACGCCGCCGTGGGCGCCATGGTGCGCTCCAGCTACCACGCCGATGTGCAGGCCAGCCACGCCATGGGCACAACTGTCGCCTGATCTGCTTCTGATTCAATAGCGGCCTGCGCTTACTGCGCGGGGGCTGGAGCCATATTTGCCTGATAAAGACTTCTTGAACCAAGGTTTGTGGTTCCAACCCCAGTCCCTGCAACCCATGGTGAATGACGCCACCTGGGAGCGCGGCCTGATGCTTTACCGCGCCAAAAAAGTGGTGGCGCTTGACATTGAACCCGTGCGCCTGCACTGGCAGCTGCTGGGCGAGGTGCAGGGCACGCAGCGCCTGCCCTACGAGGTTTCGGTGGAGATGGCGCTGATGCCCGACGGCGAGGTCGACTTCTGGGAAAGCGACTGCAATTGCCCAGTGGGCAGCCAATGCAAGCACGGTGTGGCGCTGATGCTGGAAGCCGCCGACCAGGGCTTGAAGCTGCTGGAAGAAAGCGGCATTGCCAGCGTCGTGAGCGATCTGCTCACCCCGCCGAATGCCGAACAACTGGAAGTCGCTCGCGCCGCCGCCCAAGCCCGCGCGCAGGAAGCCGCCCGCGAACAAGCCGAGGCCCAACTGCTGCGCTGGTTACAGGCGCTAGACAACGCCAGCGGCCAGCCCCAGCCCTCCCCCACCAAAGGCGCGGCGCGAGAGCGGGCCGACCAATTCTTGTACCTGCTCAGCATCATTGGCACCCACGGACCCGCGCCGCAGCTGGTGATGGAAGCGGTTATCTCCTACACCAAGCTCACCGGCGGCTGGGCCAAGCCCCGCACCATCAAAACCCCGCCCTACAAGGGCCAGCCGGTGTACGACCAGGCACTGGACGCGGATCGGCAGGTGCTGCAGCTCATGCGCGCCATGCCCGATTCGAGTCGCTTCACTTACGCCTTCAGCTCGTCCGCCACCCCCAACGGGCAGGCCGGTTTGCTGGGCCTGCAGCAGGCGGCCAGCACCGGTCGTTTGTTTTTGGACGATGGCGACAGTTGCCCAGGCGAGCCGATTCAATGGGGCCCGCCCCAGCCCCTGAACTGGCACTGGCAAGAGGTGCCCGGCCCCATTGGCACCGAGGCTGGCTGGGTGCTCAAGGCCAAGCTCAACCACCCCAGCGCCAAGCTGTGTCTGAACCACCCGCCGCTCTACCTAGACGCCGCGCATGGTTTGGTGGGCCAAGCCACCGCAGAGGGCCTCTCGGCGGCCCAGCTCGACGTACTGGTGAAATCCCCGCCGCTCAAACTCTCGGCTTTGGAGAAACACCAAGCCAGCTTGATTCAACATCTGGGCGCACTGCCATTACCGCCGGTACTGGAGGCGCTCACCACCCTCAAAGGCATTACCCCCACGGCCTGCCTGCACATTTCACCCGCACCGCCGGACAAAGTCCCCTATCTGGGCCTGCTACAGGCGCGCCTGCGCTTTGACTACGACGGCCACCGGGGCTGGTGGGCGGGCCAGGGCCACTCAGTGCTCATCACCACGCCTCAGGGGCGCGCCTTGCTGGAGCGCGACAGCGAGGCCGAGTTGGACGCCATGGCCCAACTGTTTGAGTTGGGCCTGCGCGCCCGCGAGGACTGCCTGTTTGGCATTCCGCTGGAAGGCCAGCAGCAAGACTGGCTGCAATGGGCCGACAACGGCTTTGACGTGCTGATTGAGGCTGGTTTTCGCGTCACCATGGAAGACGCCCTCAAAGGCTGGATCACCCACGCCGACAACATTGCTGTCAAGCTGGAGCCCGAGGCCGAAGAGGAAGAAACCTCGCCCTGGTTTGAGTTGTCATTGGGCATGGAGATTGGTGGCCAGCGCCACAACATTTTGCCGCTGCTGCCCAGCCTGATTGCCGCCGCCGCATCCAGCCCGCTGGACCCGGTCACGGGCCTGCCGACCATTCCACCCTATGTGTATTTGCCCTCGCCCGTGAGCGACGGTTTTGTGCGCCTGCCCACCGATGGCCTCAAGCCCTGGATGGCCGCGCTGCTGGACTTGGTGGGTGAACGCGGCCACGACTTCAACGCCGAGAGCCTCAAACTCTCTCGCCTGGACGCTTTGCGCACTGGCGCCGCCCTCGGTGAAGGCGCGCAGTGGGAAGGCGCCCAGTCTTTAAGCGCCATGGTGCAGCAACTCAGCGGGCGCGAAGAACTGCCGCATGTGCCGCCCCCGGCCAACCTGCAGGCCAGCCTGCGCCCCTACCAGCAACAAGGCCTGAACTGGCTGCAGTTCTTGAGTGCGCACGGTCTGGGCGGCATCTTGGCGGACGACATGGGTCTGGGCAAAACGCTGCAAACGCTGGCCCACATTCAAGTCGAGAAAAACGCCGGGCGCCTCACCCACCCGGCCCTCATCGTGGCGCCGGTGAGCCTCATGGGCAACTGGCGCAAGGAGGCCGAGCGCTTCTGCCCGGAACTGCGCTGTGTGGTGTTGCACGGCAAAGACCGGCACGAAGCCGCCACCGGCATGGGGGAGTACGACCTGGTCATTGCGCCCTATTCGCTGTTGCAGCGCGACCGCGACCGTTGGCTGGAGGCCAAGTGGCATCTGGTGGTGCTGGACGAAGCGCAAAACATCAAAAATGCCAGCACCAACGCCGCGCAAGTGGTGGGCCAACTGCAAACCCGGCACCGCCTGTGCCTGTCGGGCACGCCCATGGAAAACCACCTGGGCGAAATCTGGAGCCTGTTCCACTTTCTCATGCCCGGTTTTCTGAGCAGCCAGGGGCGTTTTAATGAGTTGTTTCGCTACCCCATTGAGCGCCAGGGCGACCCCGAGCGTTTGATGCAACTGCGCGCCCGCATCACGCCCTTCATGCTTCGCCGCACCAAGGCACTGGTCGCCAAAGACCTGCCGCCCAAGGTCGAAACCATCATGCGGGTGGAGTTGGCCGGCCAGCAGGCTGACCTGTACGAAACCATTCGCCTGGGCATGGAAAAAACCGTGCGCGAGGCGCTGAACAGCAAGGGCCTCGCCAAGTCCCACATCACCATCCTGGACGCGCTGCTCAAGCTGCGTCAGGTCTGCTGTTCGCCAAAACTGCTGAAGCTGGAAGCGGCGCAAAAGGTCACAGCCTCGGCCAAGTTGGAGCAGCTCATGGAGATGCTGCCCGAGATGTTGGCCGAGGGGCGCAAGATTTTGCTGTTCAGCCAGTTCACCAGCATGCTCACGCTGATTGAGGCCGAGCTAAAGAAGCGCGACATCAAATGGGTCAAGCTCACCGGCCAAAGCCAGGAGCGCGACGGGCTGATCGAGCAGTTCACCAGCGGGCAGGTGCCGCTGTTCCTGATCAGCCTCAAAGCCGGCGGCGTGGGCCTGAACCTGCCGCAAGCCGACACCGTGATTCACTTCGACCCCTGGTGGAACCCCGCCGCTGAAGCCCAGGCCACCGACCGGGCCCACCGCATCGGCCAGACGCAAAGCCTGTGGGTGGTCAAGCTCGTGGCCCAGGGCACGATTGAAGAGCGCATCCTCGCCCTGCAAGAGCGCAAAGCCGCCCTGGGCGAGAGCATTTACAGTGGCTCGACGGGGCGCAAACAGCCCTTGTTCACCGAAGGCGATCTGGCGGAGCTGCTCAATCCGCTATCGAATTCATAGCTGCTCGCGCAGTCAGTACGGGGGCTATAGACCTAAAATGAACTCAACTCGCCCCATCCGGCCGTCACGACCAACAACAGCCTCTGGCTTCGTCAGGAAGGCAGGTACTCCCGGCTCCGACTTTCGCTGACCACGCCGGCGGCCATCAGGCGCTGGACCTCGGCCTCGGAACGCCCTAACTCTCCCAAGATGACCCGGGTAGAAGCGCCGTATTTTTTGAGTCAAATCGGGCTGCAGCCCGCGTGGAGAATGCGCAGACAGCTATCAACTCAGGAGTATCTGGCGCACCCAATGGTTGGCACTGTACGCGCAGAAGCTGGATATAAACCCAGTATAATCAGGCACTCAGCCCACGCTGGCACTGCCCCATGCCCGCCACTGCACGCCCAACGCAAGCGCATTCTCATGCGGGTGGACAAGCCGGTGCAAAGCCCGAGCTCTACAACCCACGCCACCCCGAGCGGACTCTGCTCTACCAAACCATAGCCGAACACTTCGAGACCTGGCATGAACTCGCCAGTTGCGGCCAGTTCGACGGCCAGGGTGACAACCACACGCCCAAGCCCTTTGTGCGTCAGGCCTTTCGCAAATACCTCGAATGCGGCATCTTTGCCCACGGCTTTGCCAGGGCGTGGTGTGATGATTGTGGACACGACTACTTTGTCGCCTATTCCTGCAAAGGCCGGGGCGCCTGCCCCTCGTGCAACACGCTTGCGCTGTGGAGACAGCGGCGCATCTGACGGACCACGTCTTTCCCCGCCTGCCGGTGCGCCAGTGGGTGCTCTCGGTACCAAAGCGGCTACGCTACTTCATGCAGCGTGACGGGGCAGTGCTGGGCATGGTGCTGCGCATTTTCTTGCGGGTCATAGCGCAAAGCCTGCAGGACCATAGCCCTGGTGCGGCAAGTGTGGACAAGGCGACGCTGCAGATTGGCGCAGTCGCCTTCATCCATCGCTTCGGCTCCAGTCTGAACGGGCATGTGCACTTCCACGTCTGTGTGGTCGATGGCGTGTTTGAGGAAGTGGCGGTGGCGGTGGAGGGTGAGGCCGATGCCCAATCCTCGCCGCCGGGCATCGTCTTTCACCCGGCCAGTGCTATCGATGAGACCGCTGTGGCCCAAGTGCAGACCGATTTTCGCCGACGCATTCTGCGCGCCTTCGTGGGTCGGGGCCTGCTGGAGAGTTGTGACGCCAAAGAGATGCAGGGCTACCAGCACAGCGGCTTCTCGGTTGATGCCGGTGTGCTCATCGAAGCGCACGACCGTGCAGCGCTGGTGTACCGCTGCGCCAAACAGCACAGCGAGCCTGGCTCTGACAAGCGTGGCGCCAAAGTCGACGAGCTACACCTCACGCCGCTGGAACTGATAGCCCGCATTGCGGCGCTGGTGCCACCGCCTACGAGGCAAACCGAGCCAGCCAACATGAGCAAGGGCACACCTGGAGTGACACCGCTGGGCCACGCGATGCCACCCACGCCCGAGCCTGCGCCACCAGCCAAGCGCTCACTGGCGCATTACCTGTGGGCGGTGCTGATCGCGCGTATTTACGAAGTGTTCCCGCTCTTGTGCCCGATGTGCGATGGGCAAATGCGCCTGATCGCGTTCATTACCGAGGGCACGCAGATCAGGAAGATCCTTGATCACATCGGGGTGGACTCAGAACGTCCGCACATTTCCCCGGCGCGCGGGCCACCGTTGTGGGAGGGCTGTGGGGATGCGAAGATGGATGGCGGGGCGCAAATCGAGCCAGCAGACTGGGATCTGGCAGCGCAACCGGCACCCGACTACGATGTCGATCAGCGCATCAACTGGTGAACTGGCTGGACTTGGGGTTTTGCCTGGACTTGGGGTTTTGCCAAAACGGTGACTCAGCCTCGCTGGCGGGTAGCTATGCGCCCGGCATACCCGGCGCACCGCTAATCTCTCTTGTGAACAGCGCATTTTGGCGGTGGCACGGCCTTACTGCGGGCGCGGTGCGGGTTTCTACGTGGGGCGAGGGCTTTTCCAAGGGGCGATACTTGGCCTCATGCGGTTGAATTTCCTATTCGTATCGCCCCAGGTTTCGTGGAGGCTCAAATCTCTGCGTGGATTTGGCCATGAACAAGTCAAACAAGCCGTCACCTGAAGTGCGCCAACGCACTGTACGCATGGTGCTCGAAGATCGAGGGGAATATCCCTCGCTATGGGCAACCATTGAGTCCATTGCCCCCAAGATTGGCCGTGTTCCCCAAACCTTGAAGGAATGGGTCCGCCAAGCATGAAGTTGACGCCGGAGCCCCTCCAGGTGTTACCAGCGACGAACGTGAACGGGTCAAAGCACTTGAGCGTGAAGTCAAGGAATTACGCCGAGCCAACGAAATCCTGAAGCTGGCGCGCGCTTTTTTTGCATTGGCGGAGACGGGCCGCCGACTCAAGTCTTAAAAGGCTTTGTAGACCAACATCGCGATACCTACGGGGTCGAGCCCATCTGCAAAGTTCTGCAGATTGCCCCGTCAGGCTACCGTCGCCATGGTGCCCGGCAGCCCAACCCTGAGCTGCGCTGCGTACATGCCAAGTCAGACAACACCCTCAAGCCGGGGATCCAGCGGGTATGGCAGGCCAATATGCGGGTCTACGGTGCAGATAAGGTCGCCGCAACAAGCCAGCAAAAACAAACTAATTGCTATTAATTCAGTAGTTACTTACGCACGTATTCATTGGTCTAGATGGCTAAATGATAGGTAAAAACACCCAAAATCAGGCGGGGAAGGCGTTTTTGCGATTTTTAGCCAGCTCGGCCAGCCACCAGGCCACGCAAGCCCGCGCCAGTGCAGAGGTGGTGTCTACACACTGGGCGCGCAGGGGTGACTGAACCGCATCTAACGCCAGGGGCGTTTCAGTACAGGCTAAAACCACCGCGCCTGCGCCTTGGCTTAACAGAGCCTGCACGGCTTGCTGTATCAGTTGGCCACCCCGCGCGGCCTGGCCAGCCTTGACGAGGTCAATGCCAGGCAATATCAACGAGTCTATCGTGGCGTCATCTGGCAGCAGAGCTCTGTAGCCCGCGTTTTGCAGCGGCGCATCAAAAATCTTGGCCGCTAGCGTAGCGCGGGTGGCGATGATGCCGATGGTTACGCCCGGCGCGGCCAGCTTACCTACTTCTGCGATGCTGGCCGTGACGATGCTGATGAAAGGCACGCTGCAACCTTTCACCAAATCGGCAGCCCAATAATGAGCCGTGTTGCAGGGCATGGCCAGAGCCGTTACGCCGGCGGCAATGAGCCGGTCACGCCCGGCCAGCAGCTCGGGGAGTGGGGAGCGTCCGCCAGCCAAAATAGCGGGAGGCCGTGAGGGGATGCGCGGGTCTGACTGAATCAGCAGCGGCACATGGTCTGCATCGCCTTTGGCGGGCGTGGCAGCGAGCACTTTGCTGAAAAAATCAACCGTGGCCAAGGGCCCCATGCCGCCTAAAACACCAATCATGTTGCCAGCCCCATTTAATGCGTGTCAGTGGGTCGCCATCAAGTAACCGCCTGTCAAAAATGCCAAGCCAAGCGTGACCAAAAAAATCATTGCTACAGGCCGCCAGCCAAGCTGAGTGACGTCTTTCAAAGATGTTTTCAAGCCCACGCCAGCAATGGCCAATACCAAAAACGCCTGCGACACATTAGATGCGCCAGACTGAACTGCGCTAGGCACCCAGCCTGTGCTGTTGACGAGCATCAGCACCACAAACGCGACTGTAAACCAGGGCAACAACGGTGTTTTAACGGCGCTGCCAGCATCGGCCAGGCGTTTGCGCACCACCAATGAAATAACCACCAGAACCGGCATTAAAAACGCCACCCGCATCAGCTTGGTGATGGTGGCGGCGTCGCCCGCCTGGGGCGACAAGCTGTAGCCCGCACCGACGACCTGCGCTACGTCATGAATCGTCGCGCCAATGAATTGGCCGGCCATCACCGCGTCAAAACCCAGCCACTGCGTGATAAGCGGGTAGACCACCATGGCAGCAGTTGACAACGTGGTAACGCCCACCACGGTCAGCGTGGTGTCGCGCTCCAAATGGGGGGTTTTGGGCAACACGCTGGAGATAGCCAACGCCGCCGATGCACCGCAAATAGCGGTTGCGCCACCTATCAGCACGCCCAGACTGCTTTCGACTTTGAACAGCCGTGCCAGCAGCAAGCCAAGTGCAATCGTCAGCGTGACAGCAACCATCAACGCCACCACGGTTTGCCAGCCCAGCGCCACGACATGGTCAATTGTCAGCCGCAAACCCAGCAACGCCACGCCAAGGCGCAGCACCGTGCTCGACGCAAACTGGATGCCCGCTGCGCAGCGCTTGTCTTCACTGATGAAATGCAAAGCCAGGCCGAGCAGCAGCGCAAACAACAGCATGGAGCCTTTGTAGTGGCTGCCCAAAAAAGCGGCTGCCATGGCTACGAGGGCCGTGACCAGCAGGCCGGGGATGAGCGTTTTCGCGAACGCGATGGCCGCTGGCGGCGTGAGTGTTGTCATCAGGGCAGATTTTTAAAGCGGCTTCAAACCACTGAACGCATCCATGTAGCCGTACAGTGCCACCGAGCCGCCAGTGTGCAAGAACACCACGTTCTGGCCCTTCTTGAAATGACCCTTGCGGCACAGGTCAATCAGCCCGGCCATGCCTTTGCCTGAATACACCGGGTCCAGCAAAATGCCTTCGAGACGCGCCATCATGGTCACGGCTTCAACCATACCGGGGGTCGGCACGCCATAGCCGCCGCCCACGTAGTCGCAGTTGGCCATGACGCTTTCACGGCTGACGCTGCCGGGCACGCCCAGCAGTTCAGCGGTTTTAACGGCCAGGTTGTAGACACTGGTTTCTTGCGCTTCTTTGGGTGCGCGCACGCCAATGCCAAGCACGGGAATCTGGCTACGGGTACCTTCAAGACCGACCACCAAGCCCGCTTGCGTGCCTGCACTGCCGGTGGCGTGGGTGATGCAGTCGATGCGCAAATCCTGCGTGTTGAACTGGTTGACCATCTCTAACGCGCACACCACATAGCCCAGCGCGCCAATCGGGTTAGAGCCGCCGCCAGGAATGATGTAAGGCTTTTGACCCTTGGCACGCAGCTCGTCAGCCAACTTGGCCATGGCGGCGTTCATGTCGGTTCCGCCGGGTAATTCTTGCACATTAGCGCCATACAAATGGTCAAGAAAGACGTTGCCCGACTGCTTGTAGTTTTCAACTTTGGAGCCGGTGCGGTCTTCCAGTAAAATCTCGCACTTCATGCCCATCTTGGCGGCGATAGCCACCGTTTGGCGCGCGTGGTTGGACTGGGTGGCGCCCTGCGTGATGATGGTGTCTGCGCCATGCTTGACGGCATCAGCCATTAAAAACTCCAACTTGCGGGTTTTGTTGCCGCCCGAGCCAAGGCCGGTGCAGTCGTCACGCTTGATGTACAGGTTAGGCCCGCCCAGGGCTTCGGTCATGCGAGGCATGAACTCCAGCGGCGTCGGGCCGTGGGTGATGTGAACGCGGGGGAAGTTGGTGAGTTTCATGGGGTACTTTCTGTTGTGGTTAAAATGGGTTGAAAATTAATTTGAAGTGCCAGCAATGGCCGTTGCGACGGCGACGATTTGGCCGATCAGCAGGCAGTCGGCGTCAGTCAATGACAGCGGCGTGCGCAAGTCCATCAACTGGTTTAAAACCGCCTTCGAATTGGGAATGTCTGGCTTAGCTTGCAGGTAATGCCAGTGCTCGTAATTGCTGGTGAACGCCACCGGGGTTGGCGTGCCAAACCACTTGATGTACAGGCCGCGCAAACTGCATTCTTTGAGGAATCGCTCAATCTGAGGCGGATCTAAATCAAGCGTGAACTGAATCGAGCTGGCGATGAATTCTTCCTTCGCATCGCGCGGAGGAACAGACACGTTTACGGCTTTGGTCAGCTCCCGCCCCAGCGTGCTGTAAATATGATTCCAGCGCCGCCCGCGATCAGCCAATTGGCCAATTTGTGGGCGCAGCAAGGCGGCGGCCAGATTGGACATGCGCATGCTGAAGTTGGGCGTGACGTATTTCCAGCGCTCAAACACCTCGGATACGGGCTTCAAAATATGCTGGTCGTACATCATGTAGCAGCCCGACATCAAAATAGCTTGGGCTGCGACATCGTCGTCGTCGGTGACGAGCAGGCCACCTTCGCCAGAATTGATGTGCTTGTAGGTTTGCGCGCTGTAGCAGCCTACACGCCCCCAAGTGCCGGTGTGCTGGCCGTCCCACTTGGCACCCATGGTGTGGGCGCAGTCTTCAACGATGGCGATACCATGCTTGTCGCACAGGGCCCGCACCGCACGCAAGTCGGCAATGTGGCCGCGCATGTGGGAGAGCAAAAACACTTTGGCACCGCTGGTGGCTGCCTTGCGCTCCAGGTCGGCCATGTCGGTCATGTAGTCGCCACTGGCTTCAACCAGTACAGCTTCAGCGCCCGCATGGGCAATGGCGCCGGGGACAGGTGACAGGGTAAAAGTGCTGGTCAACACCTTGTCGCCCGCCTTCACGCCAAGCGCCTTGAGCGCAATAAACATCGCTGCACCGCACGAGCTGACCGCGACGCAGTACTTGCTGCCCACGTATGCGGCGTAGTCTTGCTCCAGCAGCGAAGGCTCGGGGTAGCCTGAGCCCTGCTCACCGTAGCGGTGCAGCCTGCCCGAGCGCATCAGCGCCACCGCGCGCTCAATCGCTTCCTCAGAAATCGGCTCGGGCGTGCTCAGGTCTTTGCCAAACCACAAACCATCCGGTGCGCGCGACATGGTGGTTGGTGTGGCGTCTGTCAGTGTTGCAGACATCACGGAATCAGTGTTGATGTCCAGCAAGTGTTCCCAATTCAAACGCTTCATGCGGATAGTATTTCTTCAGGCGAATGTCACCCGTGCGGGCATGGCCTTCCATGCCTTCAAGTCGTGAAATTCTGGCGGCTACCTGGCCCACCTCGCGGCTGGCTCCACGCGTCAGACGCTGGTACGTCACCGTTTTGATGAACTTGCCCACGCTCAGTCCGCCCGAGTAACGGGCTGCACCACGGGTCGGCAAAATATGGTTGGGGCCAGCGCACTTGTCACCATAGGCCACGGTGGTTTCTTCACCCAGAAACAATGAGCCGTAGTTGGTAAGGTTGGCTAACCACCAGTCCAGGTCTTTGGCAAATACCTGCAAATGCTCAGGCGCGTACTGGTCGCTGACTTCAACCATTTCTTCACGGCTGCCGACCAGCACCACCTCGCCATAGTCGCGCCAAGCAGCGGTGGCGGCGTTGCGTGCCAGCTCGGGCAGGGCTGCAATCACAGACGGCATCAGTTCAATCACCTTCATACCCAGTTCGCGCGATGAGGTGTACAGCCAGACCGGTGAATCGGGGCCGTGCTCGGCCTGCCCTGCCAGGTCAGCAGCCACCAGGTTCACGTCGGCGGTGTCGTCAGCAATGATGGCGGACTCGGTCGGCCCGGCCACCACGTCGATACCGATACGACCAAACAGGGTGCGTTTGGCCTCAGCCACAAAGCGGTTGCCGGGGCCCACGATCACGTCGGCAGGTTTGGGTGAATACAAACCAAACGCCATGGCAGCAATGCCCTGCACGCCGCCAAGAGCCAAGACCGTATCAGCGCCGCAGAGCTTCATGGTGTGCAAGATGGCAGGGTTCACACCTGCCTCTTTATGGCCTGGGGAGGTGGCGACGATATTGGGCACGCCAGCCACCTTGGCGGTACACACGCTCATGATGGCCGATGCCGCATGGGCGTAACGCCCGCCCGGCACATAGCAACCCGCAGTGTTGACCGGGATCAACTTTTGCCCGGCAATCAAACCACTAATCAGCTCCACTTCAAACTCGTGCAATGACTCGCGCTGGCGCTGGGCAAAGTCTTTGACGCGGGCGTGGGCAAATGCGATGTCGTCCTTGGTACCTTGACTCAAGGCTTTGCTGGCTTTGGCAAAGTCATCTTCACCCACAACGATGTCGCCATGCCAGCCATCAAAATCCCGCGCATATTTTTCAACCGCCTCACGGCCATTTTTTTGAATGTCAGCCAGCAAGCGCTCAACCGTTTCAGACGTCGCGCTGTCAATCGCCGCTTGTGGCGGCGTGGCTTTCTTTAAATACTCAATCGTCATGAAAAACTTTCAATGATTTAGATCAATCTGGTGCGCACTTAACCGCGACCTTTCCACGGTACGACGCGGCGCTCAACAAAGCGCACGAGGTGGTCAAAGGCATAAGCAATGATGGCAATCACCACAATCCCCATGATGACGATGGGCGTCTGTAAAAACCGGGAGGCTGACAACACCGTGTAGCCCAGGCCAGACGTTGCGGCAACCATTTCGGCCGCCACCAGCGTGGTCCAGCCAAAACCGATGCCCACACGCATGGCGGTAAATATTTCGGGCATGGCAGACGGCAAAATAACCATGCGAACCACCTGCCAGCGGGTGGCACCAAACGAATAGGCGGCGTGAATCTGCTCAATGGCGGCCGACCTGACGCCCGCACGCGCGCCCAAAGCCATCGGCGCGAGGACCGACAGGAAAATCAGCAGCACCTTAGACAACTCGTCAATCCCAAACCAGATGATCATCAGCGGCAGGTAAGCCAGTGGCGGAATCGGGCGGTAGAACTCAATCGGCGGGTCAAAAATGCCGCGTGCAACCGGGCTCATGCCCATGGCAATACCCAGCGGAATCCCGATGGCACAAGCCAGCAAGAACGCGCCAAACACCCGCAACGTGCTGACCCAGGTGTGCTCCCAAAAGCTGGCACCGGTAAAACCATCTCGGAGCATGGTCACAAAAGCGTCGATCACGGCCATTGGGGACGGCAGGAAAAGAGGCTTGACGAAACCGATATAGGTAATAAACCACCAAAAAAGGAGCAAGCTGGCGATGACCACGGCGCTGATTTTCAAACTGTCGCCTTGACCAGGCACGCCATATATTTCGCCGGGCTTGGCTGGCTTGGCCTTCATGAGGCTGGCCCACAGGCCGTTGCCAGAATTTTCGGGGGTGTTACTCATGAATGGCTCCTGCTTCGTCGGCAAAGATGATCTGCAAAATCTCTTCTCTGAGGGCAATAAATTCTGCGGACGCTTTGATCTCTCTAGCATTGCCAGTTTCAAAATAGCGCCGACTGAATGGCAAGTCGAAGACGTGTGAAATACGGCCAGGACGCGGCGACATCACGATCAGCTTGGTGCCCATGAACAGGGCTTCTTCAACGCTATGGGTAATAAAAAATACCATCTTGCCGGTGTCGCGCCAGACTTTCAAAATCAACTCTTGCGCGCGCTCGCGCGTGAGCGCGTCCAGCGCGCCCAGCGGCTCGTCCATCAGCAAAATAGCCGGGTCACTGGTCAGTGCCCGGGCAATACCCACCCGCTGCTGCATGCCGCCCGACAGCTCATAAGTAGCCGATTGCTCAAACTGCTCCAGCCCCAACAGTTTGATAAATTCTCTGGCGATTTTTTCGCGCTTGGGTCTGTCGTGGCCTTGAATTTTCAGACCGAAGGCCACGTTGTCCAGTACGTTTAACCAAGGCAACAAGGCGTGCTTTTGAAACACCACCGAGCGGTCTGCGCCAGGGCCCGTGACGACGCGGCCATTCAAAGATATTTCACCCTCACTGGGTGCCATGAATCCAGCAATCAAGTTCAGAAGTGTTGATTTGCCGCAGCCTGAGGCGCCCAGTGCCACCACAAACTCTTTCTCATGAATCTCAAGGTTGATGTTTTTGAGCGCGTGAACAGACGGTTTACCGGGAACCGGATAAAACACAGATGCGTTTTTGATGGCGAGTGCTGACATGCTGAGCCCCAAGGGTTAAAAGCACGCGCTGACCTGCTACCTGAACAGGTCAGCACGCGAAGTGAGCAAGACGGATTACTTGCCTGCAGCCGCTTTGGCAAACTCAGCGTTGACAAACTTGGTGTAGCTGTCAGCCGCTGCGCTGATACGGCCGGCACCCTTGAGGAAGTCGGCGGTGGACTTGATGGTGGTGGCCGCACCGCCGGCCATCCAGGCTGCTGACATGTTCAAATCGCCATCAGGGTAAGTGGTGCCGTCCAGCATGGGCACGACAGCAGCTGGCGTGACACCTACGCTGGCAGCGACCGCTTTAATTTTTTCTGAGTCAGCGTTCCACGCGGCTTTATTCTTCATGTAGTCACCATTGATTTCGTTCATGGCCTTCAAAAAGTTGACCAAGCCCGCACGGTTGGCTGCAGCAAATTTGTTAGTGGCAACCCAGGCATTGAAGGTCGAAAAGCCCGTTTTCGCAACCGCACCAGCGGTGACCATGACCTTGCCGTTTTCACGCAATTTGGTTTGAACGGGAACCCAAACAAAAGCTGCGTCGATCGCGTTTTGAGCCCAAGCGGCAGCGATTTCAGAAGGCGACATGCCCATGACCGTCACATCCTTTTCCGTCAAATCGTACATTTTCAAAGCGCCCAAGAGCGAGAAGTGCGCGGTTGAACCAATTGGCACAGCAATTTTCTTGCCTTTCAAATCAGCTGGCTTTTCAATGCCTGAGCCGTTGCGGGTAACCAATGCCTCTGAGCTGTCAATGACTTTGCCCACAGAAATCATTTGATAGTCCAGGCCAGAGCTCAGGCCGGCTGACAGGGGCGTAGAGCCGATTTCAGAAATTTGAATACCGCCAGAGGCCATGGCCGCATTGACCTCAGCGCCTGAGGCGAACTGACGCCACTCAATGGTCCATCCCGTGGCTTTTTCAAGCGCTCCGTTGGCAATTAGCGCTTTATAGGGAACAGGGTCGCCAAAGTGGCCAATGACCACTTTGGTTTGAGCCACGGCTTGCGAAAGCATGGTGAGCGTGAAGGCCGAGCCGATGAGCAGTGTTTTAAGCAGGTGTTTCATGGTGTCATCCAGGTAAAGAAGTTGCAGACGTGGTTGGGTTTGAAAGGGGCGCACCTGCAAACGCGCAAGTGACCAACGCGAATAGTAGGCAAATCTGATTTTCAAAAATAGTGCCAGATTGATTTTGTTTTAGTGCCAAAATGAAAACACCTAGGGTTTTTTATCGCGCCGTCAGAAAACGCACCATGTGGTTGCCAAGGCGCTTGCGGGAATACCCTTTGTTGGTGCAAAACGCCAAGACGGTGCAGTAGAACTACGTTTTTTGAAGGGGTCCGCGGTGCGAAAAAAACAGGAAATCACAGGCATTTGGGCCAAACTATTCCCGCAGTTCTCGGGCAGCAGCGCAACGTTGCAAGGCCGGGTCAAAGAGATGATGGTGCATTCCATCCTGATGGGCTTGGTGCCGGCGGGTGCCAAAGTCCCCACCAGCCGCGCGTTGGCAATCGCTCTAGGTTTGTCGCGCAACACGGTGTCGCTGGCCTTGCAAGTGCTGGTGGACAAGGGATTTTTGATCGCCGCGCCGCGCAGTGGGCTGGTGGTCAATGGCGATATTTTGCTCGGGCAGGCTTTGCAGTCCTCGCCACAAGCGGCCACACCGAACGGCATGCAGTGGCAGGCCCGGCTGGTCTCCAGCGTTGCAGAGCAGCGCAACATCGTCAAGCCGGCCAACTGGCAAGACTTTGCCTACCCGTTTGTCTATGGCCAGTTTGATCCCAGCCTGGTGCCATTGAAGGACTGGCGCGCCTGCGCGCACCAGGCGCTGTTTGTACCCGCTGTGAGAAAGTGGGCGCAAGACCACATCAACCGTGACTCTGAAGCGCTGCTGGACCAGATACAGCACCGGCTGCTGCCGGCGCGCGGCATCATGGCCAGGCGAGATGAGATCCTGGTCACCGCAGGTGCGCAAATGGCCTGCTACCTGTTGGCCAATGTGCTGCTGGACCGCAAAACGGTGGTGGGCATTGAAGACCCCGGCTACCCGGATGCACGCAACAACTTTTTGCTGCGCAGTGACCATGTCAAAGCTTTGCCGATTGATTCAGATGGTTTGATTGCGTCGCGCGCCATGGGCCAGTGCGCCTATGTATATGTCACGCCAAGCCACCAGTGCCCAACGACGGTCACCATGCCCCTTGAGCGTCGGCAAGAAATTTTGGAGCTGGCCAGAAAACGTGACGTGGTGCTGTTTGAAGATGACCACGAAAGCGAGCTGAACTTTTCTGGCAGGCCGCTGCCGGCGCTAAAAAGCCTGGACACCGATGGGCGGGTCATCTACCTTGGCAGCCTGTCTAAAACCCTGGCCCATGGCTTGCGCATTGGCTACATCGTGGCACCTGCCGAGCTGATACGCGAGCTGCGGGCCTTGCGCCGCCTCATCATCAGGCACACGCCTGCTAACAACGCACACATCGCCAGCTTGTTCATTGCGCAGGGCCACCATGATGCGTTCATTCGCAAATTGAATGTGACCTATCGGGAACGACGCGAGCTGTTGACCAAGGCTTTCGCAAAGCACTTGCCGCAGTTTGACATCACGCCGTCGCAGGGCGGCTCAGGCGCGTGGATCAAAGGGCCCGACGGGTTGAACACACAACTGCTGACCGAGGCCTGCGCCGCGCGGAGCGTGCTGATTGAGCCGGGTGATATTTTTTTCAAAAAATCATCAACCGTCAGCCAGTCATATTTGCGCCTAGGTTACGCAGCCATACCCGGCCACCTGATTGATGCGGGTGTGCAGGAGCTGGCCAAAGCCTTCGCAAGGAACTAGCTTTGAGTGGCGTTTGCGATCCGCTGCGCCAGCCGCACCAAACCCATGTCACTGCCCGCCGGGCCCAGCAACGACAAGCCGAGCGGCGCACCCAAGCGTTGGCCCAGCGGCAGAGATATTTGCGGAAACCCCGACAAACCCGCCACGCACAGCAGTTGATGCGAGCGGTTACGAAAGCTTTCCATTTTCTCGCCACCATCGGTGATTAAAGGCGCAATGTCAGCGACTGTGGGCAAAACCAACACGCCATCAGTGCCTAGCAAGTCAGCCAGCTGTTTTTTAAACTGCTCGCGGAGGGCGTTCGCTGCGGCTACCTGTTCGTCAGTCACAGTTTTACACCACGCAAAGCGCTCTGCAATGCCGGGGCCCAGCGGCGGGCAAAACCGTTCAATCAACGGGCCATTCACCGTCCAAGCCTCGTACCCCAGAATGTGACGAAAGCACCCGTAAGGAACCTGAAGATCGCCCTGGATGACCCGCGTTTCAGTGGCCTTGCCAAGCGCCGCCTCGATACGCGCCAAGGGATCGGCTTGAGCAGCCATCACGTCTTCGTCCAGCATGGCCCATATGTCCAGCGGCTTGAGCAGCCGAATATTTGTCGGCATGGCAACCTGGTCTTCACCCAGCAAGACGCTAGAGACGCGCGCAAAAGTTTCAGCATCACGCGAAAAATAGCCGCAGGTGTCCAGGCTAGGTGCCAAATCTAAAACACCTGCCAAACTAATGCGCCCATACGTGGGGCGAATGCCGTACAAGCCGCAGTGGTTGGCGGGGGCGCGAACGGAGCCACCGGTGTCGCTGCCCAAGGCAAAGTCACACAAGTTGTTGGACACCGCCGATGCCGAACCCGACGATGAGCCGCCCGATATGCGCTCAGCCACCGCACCGTTGATGGGTGCGCCAAAGTGCGCGTTGTTGCCGTTCATCGAAAACGCCAGCTCGTCGGTCACGGTTTTGCCTACAAACCTTGCGCCCGCATCCAGTAATTGCTGCACTGCGGGTGCGGTTTTGGTTTTGATACCCGACATGGCCAATACAAACGGCTGGCCGCCGCCGGTGGGGTAACCGGCCACGTCGAACAAGTCTTTAACGCCAAAGCAAAGTCCTGCCAAAGGCCCGGTTGCAGCGTGCGGCACAACCGCATCGGGGTAGGGCAAAAAGGCGTGACAGGTATCGTTGATGGGTGACATGGTGAGGCTCGGTTGATATCGCGAGTTCAAATTCGAAGTGCGACTTGATAAAGGGTTGGTTGGGCAAGAGGTGAGAGCGTCCACTCCCCTCGACCACCCAGCAGGCGAGGTTATCGCCGTCTCAGGCAGTCAAGGGGGTTGATACTCGCCCGTTTAATTGTTAACACACCCAGGTTCCGCACTAGCCCGGCACACGCGCCATCACATGAGCGACAGCGGCGGTGAGTTTTTTGGCATACGGCACATGCAAAAACTCGTTCGGGCCGTGCGCGTTGCTCTTGGGCCCGAGCACGCCGCAAACCATCATTTGTGCTTTGGGAAAGCCCTTGCTCAGCATGTTCATGAGCGGTATGGTGCCGCCTTGGCCAATCGTGCCGCAAGGTGCGCCGAAAAAGCTTTGCGATGCGTCGTTCAATGCGTTTTCAAACCAATCTACGGTGCTGGGTGCGTTCCAGCCAGTGGCACCGCCACCGCCTTCAAAGGTGACTTTGGCGTTGTAGGGGGCGTTGTCTTCCAGCAGCCTTTTAAGTTCTTGCACGGCTTGGGAGGCATCCACCAGCGGCGGAAAGCGCAACGACAACTTAAAGGCGGTGTAAGGCCGAAGCACATTGCCAGCGTCTTTGAGTGCTGGAAACCCCTCAGCGCCCGTGACACTCAAGGTGGGGCGCCAGGTGCGGTTCAGCAACGCCTCGACGGGGTCAGTCGTCATCGGCAGCGTGAAGGCACTTGAGCCTTCGCAGTCATAGTGCGCCCACGGAAAGCGCTTGTACAGCTCGACGCCCAGCGTGGCTGCGGTGACTTTGGCCTGGGCTAGGCGGTCAGCAGGAATGGCGCAGTGAAAGCTTTGCGGCAGCAAGCGGCCCGTGGCGCTGTCCTCCAGCCGGTCAAGCACATGGCGCATGATGCGAAAGCTCGACGGCACCACGCCGCTGGCGTCGCCTGAATGCACGCCTTCGTCCAGCACCTCAACCTTCAGCACGCCGCCGCCCATGCCGCGCAGGCTGGTGGTCAGCCAGAGCTGGTCGTAGTTGCCTGCACCTGAGTCCGGGCACACCACCAGCGCCACGTCGCCCAAGCGCTTGCGCAGCGCGTCCACGTACGGTAGCAAGTCGTAAGAGCCGCTTTCCTCGCAGGTCTCAATCAACCCGACGATGCGCGGGTGCGGCACGTTTTGCGCCTTGAGCGCTTGCACCGCCGCAATGCTGGCATACACCGCATAACCGTCGTCAGCACCGCCGCGTCCGTAAAGTTTGCCGTCTTGATACTTGGCAGTCCACGGCCCGAGGTCGCTACGCCAGCCGGTAAATTCAGGTTGCTTATCCAGGTGGCCGTACATCAAGACCGTCTGCGTCGAATCAGCGCGTGTCGCCGGAATCTCAAAAAACAGAACCGGGGTACGGCCTTCAAGACGAATGACTTCGAGCATTAGCCCTTCCACCTTTTGCGCCTCCACCCAGGCGGCTGCGTTGCGCATCACCGTATCAATGTAGCCATGCGCCTTCCAGTCGGCGTCAAAGCCGGGCGACTTGGCAGGGATGGCGATGTAGTCGCTGATTTGCTGGACGATGTCGCCGTCCCACTTGGCGCTGACCTGGCTCAAAGCTTGCGCCGCATTGAGGATGTCAGCGGGGATTTCTTTGTGTAGTGGTGCGGTCATTTGGGCTCCTGAATGTCTTGGTATTGAGCCATGGCTTCACCCAAACGAATTGGGCGGGCTGGCTGCCAAACCGAATTGAATGCCAAGGGTGCTTTGGGGAAAAGCATGACGACGGTAGAGCCGAACAAAAATCGGCCCATCTCGTCGCCTTGCTTGAGTTCCACCTTTTGATCTGCATAGTTCCAGGTTTTGACATCCGGCAGGCGCGGCGGGTTAACCACACCATGCCACACGGTGGCCACGCTGCCGACAATGGTCGCGCCCACTAGCACCAACACAAATGGGTCACGTGCAGACTCAAACACGCACACCACCCGCTCGTTGCGTGCGAACAAACCCGGCACGCCGCGCGCGGTGGTCGGGTTGACGGAGAACAAATCGCCCGGCACATAAATCATCTGCGTCAGGCGGCCGTCACACGGCATATGAATGCGGTGATAGTCCCTGGGGCTGAGGTACAGCGTGGCAAAACTGCCGTCGTTGAACTGCGCTGCCAATGCAGCATCACCGCCCACCAGTGCGGTGGTGGAATAGCGGTGGCCTTTGGCCTGGAAGATCTGGTCGCCTGAAATCGGGCCAAACTGGCTGATCGCGCCATCGACCGGGCAGATCAGATCAGCCTGAGCAATGGGCCGTGCATCAGGTTTCAAGGCACGGGTAAAAAAGCCATTGAAGCTGGCGTAACTGGCAATGTCGCTGTTTAGTGCCTCATCCATGTTGACGTTGTACTTACCCACAAACCAGCGAATGATTTCAGTGGTGACCCAACCACGTTCACCGCCAGCGACCCAGCCTGAAAATACGTTGATGGCGTGGTTAGGGGTGAGATACTGGGGGAGAACGGCTAAACGAGGATGCATCGGGTTATTTTATGGGGTCGAATCAGGTGAATGAGGCAGACTTTTGCATTCCCAAAAGATACGTGCCGTACAGGTGCTGCAAATGGTCGGGTCGAGCTTGGGGAAGATCGTAGCAATCGCCACCCGCTTGTCAGAGAACTGGTGCTCGGGCCCCAGCAGCCGCGTGAAGCCTGTGGTTTGCCACATCGCAAGCACCTCTGGGCGCGGGCGGTGAAAGTACAAATCGCCGCCTATGGCGCGGCGCGCGTTGAGTTCTTGCTCCCACAGCTCAGCACCGGCCAGATCAATGAAGTTCATGCTTTTGCCCATCACGAGCAGGTGCTTTTGCGGGTTAGGCTCGTGGCGCAGAGCGTACAACTTGCCGGCCACATGCTGGGTGGCACCAAAATAAACCTCGCCTTCCATCCGAAGTAGTTTGAGTTGTGGGCATTCGGGTAAATGGTTGGCCCCCACGCTCTTCGCTTCGCGTAATTCGCTGCACCTTGCAGGCCGCCGCTTGCCCGAGGCTTCGCTTCTGGAGCCTGTCCAAACCTGCTCAAGCAGGTTCGGAGCCGCAGGCTCCAGCCCCGGGGGAGCTGGCCTTGCTAGGGGCGGTCCGTCGCTGCGGCCTTTTGAAGTGGCGTCGTCAAGCACGACAAACTGTCGGTTGTCGCTTGTGGTGTCAAACCCCATCGTGCGTATGGCGGGTTTGGACGTGCGGTACAAAAAAGTCATCAGCGACAACAGCGTGCCCAGCAATATCGCCATCTCCAGCCGAATCGTCAAGGTGGCAACCAACGTGGCCAGCGCTACAGCAAACTCGGTTCGGCTTAACGTCAACAGCTCGCGCCAGCGCGGTGAGTAAAACAAAAACACCGCCACCAAAAGCAACAAACCGGCCAATGCCGCCATCGAAATTTTGGCCAGCACCGCGCTGCTGGCGGCCACCAATACCAGCAACAAGAGCGCGGCAAAACCGGCCGCCAGCGGCGTGCGTGCGCCTGCTTGAAGGTTGGGCATGGACCGGTTCATGGAGCCGCATGACACGTAGCAAGAGAAAAACCCACCGACGATATTGGACAAGCCTTGGCCACGAAACTCCCGGTTCCCATCAATGCGCTGGCCTGACTTGGCAGCCACAGCCTTGGCAATTGAAATAGCTTGGCCCAGCGCCACAATCGTCAGCGCAAAGGCCAGGCCGAGCAGCTCGGACACCGATGCCCAACTGATTTGAGGAAGTACAAAGTGCGGCCAGGGGGTGGTGATTTGGCCAATGGTGCGCACCGCCATGCCTGTGGCTGAAGCCAGCGCGGTTGCTGCGGCCAAACCGATCAGCATGTAGGGCCAGCCAGGGCGCAGGGAGCGCACACCCAGCGCCACCAGCACCGTTGTCACCCCAGCCAGCAACGAAGCCTGGTCGATCTGCCCAAGCAGCGTGGCCACATGCATCAACACCGCAAATGCACCACGCTCTATGGCCGGTGGCAAGCCCAAAAACTCTGGCAACGCATAAATCGCTATTAAAACCGAGGCGCCTGAGGTAAAGCCAAAAAGTGCTGCCGGTGAAATAAAGTTGGCCAGGCTGCCCAGGCGCAACGCGCCAATCAAAAACTGCATGACACCCACCATCAGCGTGTCAGCCAGCGCCAACTGAACATAGGCAGGCGTGAAGGCCAGCGCCAGCGCCAGCGGCGACAGCATGGCAAACAGCGCCAGTGAAATGGTATTGGTCGGCCCCGACATGACGTGCCAGCTGGAGCCAAACAGCGCAGCAATGATGCAGGGGATAACCGCCGTTTACAACCCGTACTCAGGGGGCAAACCCGCCAGTGTGGCAAATGCAATGCCCTGCGGCAAGACCAGCACCGCGCCCAGCAGCCCCGCCAGCGCATCGGCACGCAGCGTGGTGAGCGTGACGGTGGACGTCCAGTCACCCAACAAGCGTTGCCAGATACTGATGTTGCGGATTTGTGATGCGCCTTGCATGGGCTTTAGCTTAATGCCGCTTCAAGCCCAACCCAGCAAACGCAGCACCAGGCCCGCCGCCGCCGCCGCCGCCACGATCACCCGAATCACGCCCCACTTCAAGGCCCAAAACGCCAGCGCTGCAACCAACACCATGCCCAACGCCACCCAGTCAACAAGCCCAGCAGCACCCGAAGGACGGGCGACGGCAGCTATAAAAAACAAAGCTAAATTGGCAATCACACCAACTACAGCAGCCGTGACTGCCGCCAGCGGCGCGGTAAGCTTGAGATTGCCACGGGTTGACTCCACGTAAGGTCCGCCCGCCAGGATAAAAATGAACGATGGCAAAAACGTGAACCAGGTGCCCACACAAGCGCCCAGCGCAGCGCCCAAAAACAGCGCCTCGGGGCCAAACACGGCCTTGCCCCAGCTGGCCACAAACCCGACAAACGCCACGACGATGATGAGCGGGCCGGGCGTGGTTTCACCCAAAGCCAGGCCGTCCATCATCTGCGCGGTGGTCAACCACTGGTAATGCTCGACTGCTGCCTGGTTCACGTAAGGCAACACGGCATACGCGCCACCAAAAGTCAGCAACGCTGCCTTGGTAAAAAACCAGCCAATTTGTGTCAGCGTGCCTTGCCAGCCAAAATTGAAAAACAGCAGCGCCATTGGCAGCAGCCACAGCAACGCGCCTGCCAGCAGCACCCACGCCAAGCGAGACAGCTTGAACTTGGCATGCGGCGGTGTTGGTGAGTCGTCGTCAATCAGTGCGGCTTCATGCGCTCCACCGGCCTTGCCTGCATGTCCGCCGCCTTTGCCAAGAGCACCCGGCGCAACCCGCGACAGCACCACACCAATCAACATCGCCATCAGCACGACCAGCGGAAAAGGCAGCCTGAACAACCAAGCAGCTATAAAAATCATAGCTGCTAGAACCCATGTAACGGGCGCTATGAATGGATTACCCAATGATTTACTCGCGATTCGGTGCAGCGCATGCAGCACAATCGCTACCACCGCAGGCTTGATGCCGTAAAAAATACCCGCCACGATGGGTTGCTGACCAAAGGCTATGTAAATCCAGCTCAGCCCAATCAGCAGCACCTGCGATGGCAGCACAAACAACGTGCCCGCCACCACGCCGCCCCAGGTGCGGTGCATCAGCCAGCCAAGGTAAGTGGCCAGTTGCTGCGCTTCCGGGCCGGGCAGCAGCATGCAAAAGTTCAGCGCATGCAAAAAGCGTTTCTCAGAAATCCAGCGGCGGCGTTCAACCAGCTCGCGGTGCATGATGGCGATATGCCCAGCAGGCCCGCCAAAGCTGATGAAGCCCAGTTGTAGCCAAAACCGCAAGGCTTGGGCAAAGGAAGCCGCTGCTGCTGGCGCTTAGTCAACTGTTTGACCCGACATCGTCTACTGTCCTTGGAACTTGAACACCGCCCGACTCGCCAATGCATTGGGCCAAAAGCGGACTTCACGACCGTCCTGCAAACCAAACAGGTCAAGAATTTCAAGCTGGTTTTTCACGGCCAGTGCTTCAAAGTCCTGCAACGTGCCGACGCGAATGTTGGGTGTGTCGTACCACTGGTACGGCAGCACTTTGGTCACAGGCATCCTACCGCGCAGCGCCGCCAGGCGGTTGGGCCAATGGCCGAAGTTGGGGAACGCCACGATGCCGATGCGGCCGACGCGAGCGGTCTCGCGCAGCATGACTTCGGCGTTTCGCAGGTGCTGGAGCGTGTCGATTTGCAGCACCACGTCAAACGACGCATCGCCAAACAATGCCAAGCCTTCGTCGAGGTTGAGCCAACTCGCCCCATCCGGCCGTCACGACCAACAACAGCCTCTGGCTTCGTCAGGAAGGCAGGTACTCCCGGCTCCGACTTTCGCTGACCACGCCGGCGGCCATCAGGCGCTGGACCTCGGCCTCGGAACGCCCTAACTCTCCCAAGATGACCCGGGTAGAAGCGCCGTATTTTTTGAGTCAAATCGGGCTGCAGCCCGCGTGGAGAATGCGCAGACAGCTATCAACTCAGGAGTATCTGGCGCACCCAATGGTTGGCACTGTACGCGCAGAAGCTGGATATAAACCCAGTATAATCAGGCACTCAGCCCACGCTGGCACTGCCCCATGCCCGCCACTGCACGCCCAACGCAAGCGCATTCTCATGCGGGTGGACAAGCCGGTGCAAAGCCCGAGCTCTACAACCCACGCCACCCCGAGCGGACTCTGCTCTACCAAACCATAGCCGAACACTTCGAGACCTGGCATGAACTCGCCAGTTGCGGCCAGTTCGACGGCCAGGGTGACAACCACACGCCCAAGCCCTTTGTGCGTCAGGCCTTTCGCAAATACCTCGAATGCGGCATCTTTGCCCACGGCTTTGCCAGGGCGTGGTGTGATGATTGTGGACACGACTACTTTGTCGCCTATTCCTGCAAAGGCCGGGGCGCCTGCCCCTCGTGCAACACGCTTGCGCTGTGGAGACAGCGGCGCATCTGACGGACCACGTCTTTCCCCGCCTGCCGGTGCGCCAGTGGGTGCTCTCGGTACCAAAGCGGCTACGCTACTTCATGCAGCGTGACGGGGCAGTGCTGGGCATGGTGCTGCGCATTTTCTTGCGGGTCATAGCGCAAAGCCTGCAGGACCATAGCCCTGGTGCGGCAAGTGTGGACAAGGCGACGCTGCAGATTGGCGCAGTCGCCTTCATCCATCGCTTCGGCTCCAGTCTGAACGGGCATGTGCACTTCCACGTCTGTGTGGTCGATGGCGTGTTTGAGGAAGTGGCGGTGGCGGTGGAGGGTGAGGCCGATGCCCAATCCTCGCCGCCGGGCATCGTCTTTCACCCGGCCAGTGCTATCGATGAGACCGCTGTGGCCCAAGTGCAGACCGATTTTCGCCGACGCATTCTGCGCGCCTTCGTGGGTCGGGGCCTGCTGGAGAGTTGTGACGCCAAAGAGATGCAGGGCTACCAGCACAGCGGCTTCTCGGTTGATGCCGGTGTGCTCATCGAAGCGCACGACCGTGCAGCGCTGGTGTACCGCTGCGCCAAACAGCACAGCGAGCCTGGCTCTGACAAGCGTGGCGCCAAAGTCGACGAGCTACACCTCACGCCGCTGGAACTGATAGCCCGCATTGCGGCGCTGGTGCCACCGCCTACGAGGCAAACCGAGCCAGCCAACATGAGCAAGGGCACACCTGGAGTGACACCGCTGGGCCACGCGATGCCACCCACGCCCGAGCCTGCGCCACCAGCCAAGCGCTCACTGGCGCATTACCTGTGGGCGGTGCTGATCGCGCGTATTTACGAAGTGTTCCCGCTCTTGTGCCCGATGTGCGATGGGCAAATGCGCCTGATCGCGTTCATTACCGAGGGCACGCAGATCAGGAAGATCCTTGATCACATCGGGGTGGACTCAGAACGTCCGCACATTTCCCCGGCGCGCGGGCCACCGTTGTGGGAGGGCTGTGGGGATGCGAAGATGGATGGCGGGGCGCAAATCGAGCCAGCAGACTGGGATCTGGCAGCGCAACCGGCACCCGACTACGATGTCGATCAGCGCATCAACTGGTGAACTGGCTGGACTTGGGGTTTTGCCTGGACTTGGGGTTTTGCCAAAACGGTGACTCAGCCTCGCTGGCGGGTAGCTATGCGCCCGGCATACCCGGCGCACCGCTAATCTCTCTTGTGAACAGCGCATTTTGGCGGTGGCACGGCCTTACTGCGGGCGCGGTGCGGGTTTCTACGTGGGGCGAGGGCTTTTCCAAGGGGCGATACTTGGCCTCATGCGGTTGAATTTCCTATTCGTTGCCAAAAGCCTTTGCCCTGCCGGGGCTGGTCAATTGACAGTGACAGGTAAAAAATGCCCCGTTAAGCCGAGCCTGCTGACGGCCACCAAGCAGTGGTGGATTGGGTTGCCGGATCAACCGGTTATCGGCTTCGGGGCCGCTGCAGGGTCAGAGCCCCCGCTCGCTCAGGCCTGGCTGGTCGTCTGGGCGGATGCCGAGCGGCCAGTGGAACAGGCGCTCGCTACCGGCAATGGGATGGTCGTTGATGCTGGCGTGGCGCTGCTCCATGTAACCCTGGGCGTTGAACTGCCAATTTTCGTTGCCGTGGGAGCGGTACCACTGGCCCGTGTCGTCGTGCCATTCGTACACGAAGCGCACGGCGATGCGGTTGTCAGCGCAGGCCCAGAGTTCCTTGATGAGCCGGTAGTCCATCTCCTTGGCCCATTTGCGCACCAGAAAAGCATGCACCTGCTCGCGACCATGCGGGAACTCTGACCGGTTGCGCCAGCGCGTGTCTTCGGTGTAGACCTTGACCACACGATCAGGATCGCGCGAATTCCAGGCGTCTTCGGCCATGCGCACTTTCTGCACGGCAGTCTCGGCTGTGAAAGGCGCAAGCGGTGGGCGAAGTTCCATGAGTCACTCAACTTTCGATGATGCGCAGGCCTTCAAGCAAGCGACGGGTTCACGCCAACAGGTACAGGTACGGCGCGCGGTGCGGTGCGGTGCGGTGACCAAGGATGCCGCCGTACCCGGCTTTGCCGGGCTGCCAGCATCGCCCGCTCGATAGCGGTGGCGAAGCTGGCGGCGCGGGGGTGGGTGCATCTGTTATCAATACTGCTTGTACGGCAGAAACTTGCCCGACATGACGATGTTCACCCGGTCACCATTCGGGTCGGCTTGGCGTTTCATGTCCATCTTGAAGTCAATGGCGCTCATGATGCCGTCGCCAAACTCTTCGTGGATGAGTTCCTTGAAGGTGGTGCCATAGACACTGATCAATTCATAGAACCGGTAGATCAATGGATCGGTGGGCACCGCGGTGGGCATCGATCCCTTGTAGGGCACGACCTGCAGCCACTTCTGATCTTCGACAGAGAGACCAAAGATCTCGCCCAGCACCTTGGCCTGGACCGGTGTGGCGGTCATCTGGCCCAGGCACAGGGCTGTGGTCCATTCCTTGGACTGGCCCACCTTCTTGGCCACATCGGCCCATTGCAGGCCTTTTGACACTTTGGTGGAGATGATTTTTTCAGTGACGGCGAGTCGGGTCATGGTGTTGCCTCGTTGTTGATGAATAGAAAAAGAAAACCGAATAAATAGAACAGCCACTGGCGCGAAGACAGCCCAATCCCGGACGGCGCGGGACCGGCTTTACAAGTCGGCCAGCGCCGCCCTTTGGGGGTCGGGCGCAGCGCGGCATAGGGGCTAGTGAGCTTTCGCACGTGACACAAGAAAGTCCACGATGTGATTGCGTAGTTCGTAATAGCCGTCGAGATGGTGCAACTGCGCCCGTGTGCGGCTGCGCGGCAGTGGATTGACCACCACCTCGGCCATCCCACCAGGGACGTAGCCGCCGCCGGGCAGTTCCTGGCCATTGGTCATGAGCAGAATTCGGTCGGCCAGCAAAATAGCCTCGTCCACGTCGTGCGTGATCATGAAAACGGTTTGCTGTGTCTGACGCACGATGCTCATCAGTTCTTCCTGAATGCTGCCGCGTGTGAGCGCGTCCAGCGCACCAAAAGGCTCGTCAAGCAACAGCATCTTTGGCTGAATAGCAAACGCGCGCGCAATGCCCACGCGCTGCTTCATGCCGCCCGAGAGCTGGCTGGGTTTTTTCTCAATGGCAGACTCCAAACCCACCATGGACACGTACTTCTCCACTTGCTCGGCGACCTGCGACTTGCGCCACTCGGGCCAGCGCGACTTCACCGCAAAACCGATGTTTTGCCGCACAGTCAACCAGGGCATGAGAGCGTGGCTTTGAAACACCACACCGCGCTCCAGGCTGGGACCAGCGATTTCGCGGCCGTCCATGAAACAGTGGCCGCTGCTGGCGGTGTCGAGGCCGGCGAGCACGTTCAGGACGGTGGTCTTGCCGCAACCGCTGTGGCCGATGATGCAGACGAACTCGCCCTTGTCGATGGTGAACGAGACATCGGCAAACACCGGCTTGTCGGCCTGGTAGGCCTTGGCCAGCTTCTCAACCTTCAGAAAACCGGACATGGCATTTACCAGGGTGGTTGCGACGGGACGCGGGGATGTCAGGGGGGCGATATGTCGATCGTTGGATTCACTCCACATAGGTCACCGCCTTTTGCAATTGGGCAAACATGAGGTCCAGCAGCATGCCGACCACGCCAATCACCAGCACCGCAAAAATCACGTTGGTGAGCGAGAGGTTATTCCACTCGTTCCAGACGAAATAGCCGATGCCGGTACCCCCGACCAGCATTTCGGCCGCGACGATCACCAGCCAGGCAATGCCCATACTGATGCGCATGCCTGTGAGGATCGTGGGTGCCGCCGCAGGCAGAATCACCTGCAAGGCCTTGCGCATCGGACTCACCTCCAGCGTACTGGCCACATTGAGCCACTCACGCTTGACCGAAGCGACCCCAAAAGCGGTGTTGATCATCATCGGCCAGATCGAGCAGATGAAGATCACGAACACGCCGCTCACGTTGGAGTCCTTGAGCGTGTACAGCGCCAGTGGCATCCAGGCCAAGGGGCTAATGGGCTTCAAGACCTGGATAAACGGATCAAACGCCTTGTGCAGAAGCGGCGACATGCCAATCAAGAAACCCAGTGGGATGGCCACTGCCATGGCCAGCAGAAAGCCCGCCGCCACGCGCGCCAGCGAATGCCCGAGCTGGATGCCCACGCCCTTGTCGTTTGGGCCTTTGTCGTAGAACGGGTCCGCCAGATGGCCCCAGCTCGCCTTGGCCACTTCCAGCGGCTGGGGGAAACCAGTGGTTTTTTCGGCGCCTGGGTCTTTGCCCAGCAGCTTGGCGTATTCGATCTCTTCAGTCGTCATCCCGGCGCTCGAGCCGCCCACCGATGGGGCGTCAGTTGCGAGCTGCCAAGTCCCGATGAACAGCACGAACAGGATCGCGGATACCAACCCGGCGCGCAAATTGAGATTGAGTGTTTTCATGGGGCAACCTCTCGCGCGCTTGACGCACATTCGGCAACGAAGAAGATGGGCTCGTTCAGCCCGAAGTGTCTCAACCCAGCAATGCCATGGGACCGGCTTCGCCGGGACGCAGGCATCGCCTCAGTGAGTGGAGCGCGCGAAGCGCGGTGGTGGTGTTTCATGCCTTGCTGATCGCAAAGCTCTTGGCGTAGGCTGCTGCCTTGGCCGGATCAAACTCCTTGCCCATGATGGTGTGCTTGGTGTAGCCGGACCCCGCCTGGAACGGCATGCCCAGGTCCTTCATGTGCTTGCGCGCGTCGGTGATCAGAAACACCTTCTCGGCAATCTGGTTGTAGTTCACCTCGCCCTTGACATAACCCCAGCGCTGCATCTGCGTGAGCATCCACACGGCCATGCTCTGCCAGGGCATCGGGTCGAAGTCGGCGCGATCGGGAACGCTCAGAACATTGCCCAAGCCATCCGCGAAACGGCCGGTCAGCACCTGTGCCACAACCGTCTCGGGTTGGTTCAGGTAGGCCTGGGGCGAAATGACCTTGGCGATCAACTCTCGGTTCTTCGCTTGGCGCGCCATGGCGGCGGCGGTCAGCACAGCGCGGTACAAGGCCGCAAAGGTGTTGGGGTTTTGCTGAATGAACTCGGTGCTGGTGCCGAAGGCGCAACAAGGGTGACCGCTCCACAGGTCTTTGGTCAAGATGTGCAGGAAACCAATCTCGTCGTACACCGCGCGCTGGTTGAATGGGTCTGGGCCGAGGTAACCATCAATGTTGCCGGCGCGCAAGTTGGCTACCATTTCAGGCGGCGGCACGACGCGGATCTGCACGTCGGTGTCCGGGTTGATGCCCGCCTCGGCGAGGTAGTAGCGCAACAAGAAGTTGTGCATTGAAAACTCAAACGGCACACCAAACTTGAAGCCTTTCCACTGCTTGGGATCGCGCTTGTCCTTGTGCTTGTTGTGCAGCGTGATCGCCTGACCGTTGGTGTTCTGGATCGTAGCTACGTTCATGGGCACTGCGTTGGAGCCCGCGCCCATCGAGATCGCCAGCGGCATGGGAGAGAGAAAGTGCGTGGCGTCGTATTCCTTATTGATCATTTTGTCGCGGATCAACGCCCAACCGGCCGTCTTGATCACTTCAACGTCGAGGCCTTGCTTGTCGTAGAACCCGAGCGGCTTGGCCATGATGAGTGGCGTGGCGCAAGTGATCGGGATGAAGCCGATCTTGAGCTTGGTCTTTTCCAGCGAACCCTTGTTGTCCTGGGCCATGGCCTGCAGGCTGGCCACGGGCAGCAGGCTGGAGATCGCGGCCATCGCCGTGCCCTTGCCCACTGCGCGCAGAAAACGCCGGCGCACTTCGTCCTGCGGGAACAAGGCTTTCATCAGCGTGGCCTCGATGAACTCGTTGCTGTAGGCCTCGAACTCGGCTGTTTCGCTGCGCTCGCGCAGGGTGCGGGTAGCCTGCTCTGCGCCGTTCTGTTCAGCCTTGTGCTCGGCCACGGTGTGGTCGCGCCCGCAACTGCACTTCATCATGAGCGGACGGTCGGCGTTGTAGGGATCGAAGAATTCAGACATGGCACACCTCTTGAGTTAAAGACAAGGGTGCTGAGCAAGCGCTGGGCCAACTTGGTGAGTTGCGCGGAATTTTGCCGCTTATCGCCGCATTTCGCAGCAGCAATCATGACGCGCTGTAGGGCTGGCCCTACAAAAACGGGGCGAGCAGGGCTCAGGTCGGGCGCAGGACGTCCGCACGCAGTTGGCGCTCGGCATACAGTGCGAGCTCCACATCGTTCTTGGTGCCGGTTTTTTCCAGGATGCGTGCACGATAAGTGCTCACCGTATTGGACGCCAGGCCCAATTGCGCACCAATTTGGGCCACGCTATGCCCCTGAGAGAGCAGGCGGTAGACCTGATGCTCGCGGTGCGACAGCGCTTCCGGCCCGGCCTGCGCCCTGGCCTGGCCAACCGCGATGGCCAAGGCCTCGGCGGTGGCTTCGGTCAGATAAACACTACCGCCCGCCACCTTGCGCACTGCGGCCAGCATGTCGTCAGGATCGGCGCTCTTGTTCAGGTAGCCGCTGGCGCCCAGGCGGATGCAGCGCACCGCGTATTGCTTCTCGGGGTAGGTGCTGAGCATGAGCACCGGGAGCCGCGGGTGTTCCCGCTTGAGGGTTTGCAACACGTCGAGCCCATCGATGCCGGGCAGTGCAATGTCGAGCAGCACCAGACTCAGACCCGCCCCGTCGGGCGCCAGCAAGGCCGCCACCTGCGCCAATACCTCGGGGCCGGTGGGCGCCTCGGCCACCACGGCCACATCGGGCGCATCGGCCAGCACTTGCTTCAGGCCCTCGCGCACAATGCGGTGGTCATCGCCGATCAGCACGCGGATGGCGCCGGACATGAGGCCAGGTTCGTTTGCGGTCATGAGGAGGATTCCATTGGGATCGCCACCGAGAGGCACATGCGCGTGCCCGCGCCCGGCGCGCTGGTGATGTCGATGCGGCCGCCGAAGTGCCCCGCGCGCTCGCGCATGCCCATCACCCCGTAGGCGTCGGCCGCCTCGAAGGCTTGCGGGTGCGCGCCTTGGCCGTCGTCTTGCACCGCCAGCGTCAGCAGGCCACGTTGCACGGCAATGTGCACCTGCAGCCGATGGGCGCGGGCATGGCGGCCAACATTGCTCAGCATCTCCTGAAAGATGCGGAACACCGCCATGGCCAGCGGCTCAGGAACATCCAGCGCCCCATTCAGCACCTCGTCCACCGCCAACTGCCAGTCAAGCTCCAGCTCGGCCGACTGGACAAATTCCTGGGCTTGCCACTCCAAGGCTGCCCAAAGCCCTTGGTGGTCGAGAATGCTGGGGCGCAGGTCGGTGATGATGCGGCCCACGTTGTCCACCGCCGTCTCGATCAGGCGGCTCATGCTCTGGCACTTGCAGCGCATGCGCTCGCGGATATCAGTCGCCGCCTCGGGCGAGCGCTGCGGCTGCTCGGCCAAGCGCTTGTCCATCCAGTTCACGTCCATCTTGAGAGCCACCAGCAGGCTGCCAAGCTCATCGTGCACCTCGCGCGCGATACGGGTTCGCTCCTCTTCGCGCACCGTGTCCGACCAGGCGGCCAGCTCTCGCACGCGCTGCAAGGCGGTTTCCAGCGCCAGTGTGCGCTCACGCACGCTGGCTTCCAGGCCGTCCTTGGCACGCTGCAAGGCGTCGGCCGCGCGTCGCCGCTCGGTGATGTCCACAAAGGTCACCACCGCCCCCAAGACCAGGCCAGTCTGCACGATGGAATGGCTCGAATACTCCACCGGAAAGGACGTGCCATCGCGACGCCAGAACACTTCGCTATCGATGCGGCAGGGCAGGCTATGGCGAAAAGCATTGAATATCGGGCACTCGACTTCAGGGTAGGCCGAGCCGTCGGACCGCGCATGGTGCGTCAGCTCGTGCATGTTGCGGCCAAGCACTTCATGGGGTTCGTAGCCGATCAGGCGTGCGCCAGCCGGGTTGATGAACACGCACTGGCCGTCCAGGTCTACCCCATAGATGCCCTCGCCGGTGGATGCCAACAAAAGGTCCACGGATAAGAAATTCAACGGCATGAGACGAAGTATGGCATGGGTTGAGCATGTCTAAACACCCCTGGTGTCTAAGCTTGAACCACCGAATCACTGGATTGATCAAGCCCTTGGCCGGAAAACTGCGGGGCCCTTTCGCGGGCGCCGCCTACCCCGCAGCGGCCGCCCGCTTGCGGAGCTGATGTGCTCCAAAAAACGCCCGATCTGCGCGCCCTCGGGCATACAGCGATCATGCGTATCTGCCCAACGCACAACGGGCTCAACAAGGGAAAGGCCTCGTCGATGCGAGCGATCAGAACCGCCTACAGGCAGTGTGCCTGCTGCCGTGATGGCGGGCTGGGCGCCCGATGACGATGAGTTGATATACAGCAATGTGATGCTCGGAGCAAAGCAAAGTCGCTGTCAACAACTCCTGAATTCATAGCAATCTGCAATCACTTCACGAGGGCTGAAGTCACAAATGGCTTGAACTGAGAGCCACAGCGGCTGCACCCCCCTCGCGAATCCGAAGACTGGTCAATTCGCATCGATCGGGTGAGAATCTCCAGACCGGCCGGTCAAGCCCGCGCTGACAAGGAACCAGGACGATGTCTCTGTCAAGAAGCGCAGCCCCTTGTGACGCCAATCACCTTTGATCTATAGGAGTCTCGCGCATGAACCACACCCGCCACCCAAGCGGCCCACCGCAATGCCCTCTGTTGAGCACGGCTGCCTGGCCATCTCTGCCATGAGCCGCTTCACCCAAGTGCTGCTGGTCAGCCCCATGGACGATGGCGACACCTGGGTGGTGATGCGCGATTTTGGTTATGAAGTGGGCGCGGAAGACTCGGTTGACGTTGTTGATGTCGCTGTCGGCTTTATGACCGATTTCGCCTCTATTCCGCCGTTTATGCAATGGTGGCTGCCCAAGTGGGGCAAGTACGGCAACGCGGCTGTGATTCATGACTACCTGTATTGGGACCAGATGCGCCCCAGAAGAGCCTGTGACCTGGTGTTTCTGGAGGCCATGGGCGTGATGAAGGTGGGGGCCATCCGCAAGCGCGCCATCTTTTGGGGCGTGCGCACCTTTGGCTGGTGGGCCTGGTGGCGCAACCAGGAGGACAAGGCCTGCGGCTTTGACCGCGTGCTGCGCCAGCTCACCCCGAAGGCGGGCGCCGAGTCCGAGCGCCCCAAAGCTTTGCGGCAAATTGCCAGGGCGGTCAAGCGGCGGATGTAGCGCCCGACGGGAAATAACTTACTCGGCCAGACCCCGCATGCGCGCGTTGCGACGACGCAGTAGTTCCAGCGTAACCAAAAGCAGCGCGGAAAGAGCGATGAGAATAGTTGCAACCACCAAGATAGTGGGGCTGAGTTGCTCGCGCAATTCGGTCCACATTTGCCTCGGTATGGTTCGCTCCTGCACACCGCCCAAAAACAATACAACAACCACGTCGTCAAACGATGTTGTGAATGCGAATAGCGCGCCCGAGAGAATGCCTGGCCACACCAGCGGTAGTGTCACCTTTCTGAACGATAGAAACGGTGAGGCACCCAAGCCGCGTGCGGCGCGCACCAGGGTCTGATCGAACCCGACCAATGTGGCTGTGACTGTAATAACAACAAATGGAACACCGAGCGCCGCGTGAGCCAAGATAATTCCCAACAAGCTATTTGCGATACCAAGCTTAGAGTAGAAAAAATAAGTTCCAACTGCAGTAATAACAACGGGGACAATCATTGGAGATATTAATACCGCCATGATTACCGCTTTATAAGGTAGATTCCTTCGACTCAGACCGATAGCTGCGATGGTGCCTAAAATTGTAGCAATTATGGTTGCAGATACGCCGATTAAAATACTATTTTTAATCGCCATAAACCACATTTCGCTATTTAGAAAATATTGAAACCATCTCAAGCTATACGATTTAATCGGGTAATTGAAATAGGGTTCAGAATTGAAGGCGAGAGGCACAATCACAAAGACAGGTGCCAGCAGGAAAAAGAATATGGCAGCGCATACACCACGAAATCCATAATGCCAAATTTTCCCACCCAACCCAACGTAAGGTAAAAACTTCGCTGGCGCTTTAACCAAGTTTGACATTTGACACCCCTACATATTTTTCGTAAAAGGAATAGAAAACCAAGATTCCAGCCAGCAAAATGCAGCCTAGAGCTGACGCTAGTCCCCAGTTGAGAGATCGACTTAGGTTATCGGCAATAAAGTAACTGATCATTTGGTCGCCTGCACCTCCAAGCAAAGTAGGTGTGATGTAGTAGCCGATCGCCAAAATAAAGACCAGTAGTCCGCCTGCGCTTACACCGGGCATGCTCTGAGGGAAATAAATTTTCCAAAATGCGGTCCATGGTGACGCCCCCAATGAGCGAGCCGCTCTGACATAGGTAGAAGGGACCGACTTCATGACACTGAACAGAGGCAAGATCATGAAGGGCAAAAGAATATGAGTCATGGCGACCACGACACCAAAGCGGTTGAACATCAGATCCAATGGCTCGGAAATCAACCCTAGGGAAAGCAGCGTGGAATTAATGACCCCCCCCTTTTGAAGCAAAACAATCCATGCTGTAGTTCTCACTAGCATCGATGTCCAAAATGGCAGCAAAACAAAAATCATCAGCAAATTACTGGTGCGAGCGGGTAACTTTGATAGCAAATAGGCAATGGGGTAGCCTAGTAAAAAACAAAATACCGTGACCAAGCCGCTGATGAACAAGGTTCTTGCAAATACATCAATGTATATTCTTGCGTCAGCCGGTTGTTTCTCTATATTGTCGAATGGGTCTCGCTGCATATCCAGCGCTTTCAGGTAATACCCCGAAGTATAGAAACTACCAGTTTGACGAATAACCGACCATATTTCTGGCTGAGCCCAATTCTTGTCAATCGCAATAAATTTCTCTTGCCAAGGTCCGTCGTCGACGTCTTCAACCTCTCGACTCGTTTTCATGAACAGCGTGCGCAAGCCACTTCCTTCGTAGTTCAACCGACTCGCAATACCGCTGGCGGTCTGGTTGTCGCTGGCAGTCTTCATTTCGGCGGCAAGGGCCGCAAACGAATTCTCCGAGGGATAGGGCGTGCTGCGAACGTCCCAGTCTTTTAGTGATTCAACGGTCTTTGGCAGACCTGTGGCCACTTGTGGATCGTAGATACTGTTGTAAAAAACAATCCCGAGCGGAATCAAAAAGCTGATGAGAATAAAAGCAAATAGTGGAAGAATCAGGTTGTATGAGCGAATCAGATGACGTCGCTCCGCCCGTTTGAGTTGACTCTTGAGATTTGCCGAATTTATGGTGCTAGTGGGTGTCATCTGAGCCTCGCAATGGCGTACGCTTGAAATGCGTACGCCAAGGTTCTATATCAATAAAGAGTTAGCGGTGCCAGGGATCAATTACTTGGCAAGCCAGTTGGCGAAGCGTTGGTTTAGCTCGTCAGCATGGTCAGACCACCATCCGGCATTGAGAACCATAGAACGACCGGCGTGGGGTGACGAGGGCAGCCAAGGGATGATTTTTTCGTCGACCAATTTCATGGACGATTTGCGGGCCGGCGAATAGGGAAGGTATTTGGTCATGTCCGCCAACGACTTGGTGGAAGTCGCTGAATGAACAAAGTCCAAAGCGGCCTGCGTGTTCTGTGACCCTTTGACAACAGCAAACAGATCGGGCGTATCGATTTGACCGTCCCAAACGATGGCAAAAGGCTTGTTGTCCTTATGAACTGCATCGTAAATTCTGCCGTGGTACACAGCAGCCAATGCGACTTCGCCACTTGCCAAAAGCTGTGGCGGCTGGGCTCCTGCTGTCCACCAAACTACGGATGATTTGATGGTGTCGAGCTTTTTGAACGCTTGATCTACGCCTGCAGGTGTAGACAATACTTCATAAACTTTTTCTACGGGCACGCCGTCTGCCATCAACGCCCACTCCAGCGCCACGGTAGGGCTCTTCTTGAGCGAACGTTTGCCTGGAAATTTTTTCAGATCAAAAAAATCTTCTAGCGTGGTGGGTGCGCCTGTTGAAAATTTGGTTTTGTCATAGGCGTAAACGTTGGCGTAAGAGATTGTTGCCACTGCGCAGGTTGTCAGCAATCCCTTGTAAAAGTCGTCTTTCGCGGGACTTCCATCGGCTCCAGCGGGCAGTTTGCTTCGGTCAATTTTTTCGAACAGACCTTCATCGCAACCGCGCAACGCCTCGGCCAGCTCAACGTCGACCACATCCCATTTCACGTTACCGGTCTTCACTTGGGCGCGCATCTCGGCCAGGCCACCGTTGTAATCAGCCATCAGCACTTTAGTGCCCGTTTTGGCCGTGAAGGGTTTGACCATCGCCTCAGTCTGCGCCTGGCTATAGGCACCGCCCCAAGACGCCACGACAATTTCTGCGGCACTTGCGTTGGTGCATAAGGTGGTAACGAGGCCCGCACTAATGGTCAGGGCTAAAGTCAGTTTTTTTGCTTTGAATGTTTTCATTTCTTTGATCCTTTTTTTTCAAAAATGGTTTGTCTCCTAAATCCTCAAGCAAGTATTTCGATAAATTGACTCCTTAGTGTTTGGTTCATTGAACGTTATGGGCAATCTAGCGCTCGGCAATCGTCAAGATGCCAACCCAAACCGATGGAGTCGCCCAGGCTGATTTTTCTGTCGCTGGAGGCGTTAGGCACTTTGACAATAAAGTCATGGCGCCCAAGGGCTTCGGCGCGCACTCTGATGTGATCACCCAGGTAGATCAATTCCCGTACTGTGGCTTGAACGGTGTTGGCGTACTTACCGGGCTCCGGTTGAATGCAAATTCGCTCAGGGCGGATTGAGAGCATGCATTTTTGCCCCGCCAAAAAACTTTTGACAGGAAGCGCTGCAAGAGTTGATCCGTCATCCAATCCAACTTCAACGCGCCGGTCTTCTGAATGCTTTACTTTGCCTATCAAACGGTTATTTTCACCAATGAAACTGGCAACAAATGCGCTGTTCGGTGCCTCATACAGAGCATTGGGGGTATCGAGCTGCTGTATTTCTCCGTTATTGAATACGGCAATACGATCTGACATCGTGAGTGCTTCACCTTGGTCGTGCGTCACATACACCATGGTGATGCCGAGTTTTTCATGAAGGTGCTTGATTTCATATTGCATCTGCTCTCGCAGCTGCTTATCCAGCGCAGAAAGCGGTTCATCCATCAAGACCAGTTTCGGCTCAAAGACCAACGCGCGCGCCACAGCAACCCGCTGTGCCTGGCCGCCAGACATCTGCGCTGGTTGTCGGTTACCGAACCCGTCAAGCCCGACCATATCGAGGGTTCGCTTGACTCGGTCGTCGATATCTTTGGCGCCGTACTTGCGCACCTTGAGCGGAAAGGCCAGGTTCTCGGCGACGGTCATGTGGGGGAAGAGCGCATAGTTCTGGAAAACCATGCCGATGTTTCTATGCTCGGGTGCCAGTCGGTTGATCGGTTTTCCATCGAGATAGATTTCCCCCTCCGTTGCAGTCTCGAATCCGGCAAGCATCATCAGCGTGGTGGTCTTGCCTGACCCTGATGGGCCCAACAGGGTTAGAAACTCGCCCTTTGCAATGTCCAGATTCAGGTTTTTGACGACCAGATTTTCACCGTCGTAGGTCTTCTGGACGCCTTCAAATTTAACGTAGGGGTTTTGCATCAATATCTCCATCTTTATAGGTTTTTACGTTTGAGGACGCATGCCAGGCGCCGCTGCATTAGGTGGGCAGGTAGCTTGCGCTCCAACTTTCACTCACAACACCAGCTGCCATCAAGGCGTCGATCTGCTCCTCACTGTGGCCCAACTCCTGCAGCACGGCACGGGTCGACGCGCCGTATTTTTCGGCCGATTCCAGCGCATAAATCTTGCCGCGACGCGGGCGCACCGCGAAAGGGTCTAACTGAGTGACGGTATGGCCGCTGGGATGGTCCGCAAATACCGAAAAGGCGTAACTGCCTTGCTCCGTACCTGGTGTGCCGTCGGCCGGGCGGCTGTTGTAGGCGCGAATGGTTTCCAAGTTTTCACAAATCGACGCACCGATGTCGGCGGCCTGCAGTCGCTCCACCCAGTCGGCAGCACGGGCGCCCATGAAGGCCTGTGCCAAAAACGCCGCACGCCCGTCGGCGGGCACTTGAGAGATGCCCTCCAGCCCCGGCACCTGCTCCAGACGCGGCAAGTCGGCCTCATAAGCGCTAAGCAGCACAAAGCGGTCGGACGAGGTGTAGTAAAAGCGCGATAAAGCGTCGTGTCCCACCACTTCGCGGCCGGCCGGCTCATCGAACAGACCGCGGCGGGCGTAGTCGTAGCAAAACGGCAGTTGCGCCAGATTGCTCAAAGCGGACAGCGAGGTGCGCGGGCGCCCGGTGCGCCCGGTTTTGAGCTTCTGGTAGAGCGCCGCCGCAATGCCCAATGAGCCGCCAAAGCCACACATCACGTCAATCGTGCCCACGTGCGCATGTTCCTCGGGCGTGTCCATCGAGCCACCGAATCGGGTCATGATGCCGGTCGTGGCTTGCACCAGATCGTCGTACCCCAGGTAGCCGGAACGCGGGCCGGGCAGCGGGCCGCTGAAACAGTCGAGCTTGCAGAAAATGGCATCGGGGTTGAGCTTTTTTAGACTCTCGGTATCCAGCCCCATGGACTGGACTTGCCGGTCTGGCGCGTTCCAGACAATGACGTCGCTGGCTTTGACCAGCGCCTCCAAAATCGCTCGGCCTTCTGGCTGGGTGATGTCCGTCAGCATGGAGCGTTTGCCCCGCATGTGCGACATACCGAAGATGACCGTATTCCAGCAATCGTAAAACGGCTTGGCGGGGTCAAGCTTGATCACCTTGGCCCCAAAACGCGCCAGATAGGCCACCGAATGGGGCCCGGCAATCACGTTGCAAAGGTCCAGAATGCGAACCCCATCCAACCACCCATCGCGGGCATTTTTCTGTCGCACCCGGGGCAGCTTGGTCTCAATGGCCGACAAGACTCTCAAAGCCTCGTCATAGCTCACCGCGCGACGCGCTTTGGGGTGAACCATGGCAGCCGCACTTTCCTCCAACCAGACCATGGGGCCGGGTTGGGTCATGGGGCCGTACTCGGGGTCGTCCACTTCAATCATCAGGCCAGCAGTTTCCGCATGGTCGTCATTGATCCACTCCTGCAACCAGCGGTGGGGGGCGCCGGGAAATTTGCCGCGCCCAAAAATGCGCTCCCACTCCTTGGCCGTGCGGGTCATGAACACGTTTTTCATGCGCACGGAAATCCGGTCGGCCCAGGCTTTGGGCAAAGGATAGACACCCAACGAAACATCGCTTTTCCACTCGCTAAGGGGCAGATAGGTGTCCTCTTCCTCGCTCAGGCCTTCGGCCACCAGTTCGTCATACAAGCCCAACGCCTGCAAGCAGCGCTTGGCGTGGTGCTTGTGGCTGGGGCACACCACATAAAACATGCGGCCATCTTTGCATTTGTAGCTGCGGTAAAAGGGGTCGAGCAACTCCTGCAAATCGTCATACGTCAGGTTCATGGGCAGGCCTTCGGTGCGCCGGCGCTCAATCTCTTTCTCGCGCTGTGTCTTGTAGCGCTCAGGGTAATTGTCAATCTTGATGGAGTTGTAGCTCAGGCCCTCCATGACCGCCGATGCCAGTGGCACCTCCACCTGATCACCCAGCCCGGTGCGCTCTCGCGCCTGCAGGGCCAGCACCACGGCGGACGCCGCGAGCATGGTGCCGTAGGCTGACGCCAGCGGCAGCGGCGAAAACGAGGGGTTGATGCCCATCAGCACGCGGTTCAAGCCCATGTCGGTGAACACACCCGACTGGGCAGCAATCACGCTTTCAAACGCACGCCAGTCGCGGCGCAATTCGTCGTTGGAGGCAAAACCGGGAATGGAGAGAGTGATCAGCTCAGGACGCGCCACGCGCAGGGTGGCCAGGTCAATGCCCATGCGGGACATCACCCCGGGTCGAAAGTTCTCCACCAGAATGTCGGCCTCTTCAATCAGCGCCAGCGCCTGCTCCAGCCCCTGCGGGGTCTTGAGGTCCAGCGTGACGATGAGTTTGTTTCGGTTCAGCGTCGCGTTGGCCGGGGTCTTCCACAAAGGGCCGCCCGGAGGATCAATATGCACCACGGTGGCCCCCAGATCCGCCAGGATCATGGCCACGGCGGGGCCCGCCATGTATTGGCCAAAGTCAACAACTTTGACATCGCGTAGGGGAAGTAAGGAGGTGTCTGATGCAATCATGGCGTTGATGGTTCACAGCAAATATTAGAGAGCGGGTTGACGATGAAAGTAGTCAAAGGGACGAGCTGTGCGCAGCCTCGTACGCCTGCGCTTGCTGAATCCAGCGAGCGGCTTTTTCCGCAATCATCAAAGTCGGCGAGTTGGTGTTGCCACTGGTGATCGTTGGCATGACACTGGCGTCGACCACTCGAAGCCGCTTGACACCGCGCACCCGAAGAAAGGGGTCGACCACCGCTGTGGGGTCGTCTTCCCGCCCCATCTTTGCGGTGCCCACCGGGTGAAATATGGTGTTGGCAATGTCACCGGCCAGCTTGGCCAGTGCTTCGTCAGACTGGAACTCGATGCCCGGCTTCCACTCCACCGGCTGGTACTTGGCCAGAGCCGGTTGGCTGACGATTTGGCGCACCTGGCGCAAACTCTCAGCCGCAATGCGCCGGTCTTCGTCAGTGCTCAGGTAGTTGGGCGCAATGGCAGGCGCCTGCGCCGCTTGGGGCGAGATGATGCGCACCGTGCCCCGGCTGGTCGGATTCAAGTTGCAGACACTGGCTGTGAAGGCCGGAAAGTTGTGCAAGTCCTCGCCAAACGCACCCAGGCTCAGCGGTTGCACGTGGTATTCGAGGTTTGCGTAAGGTTGCGACGGATCCGACTTGGTGAACGCGCCCAGCTGACTGGGTGACATGCTCATGGGCCCCGAGCGCTTGAACAGGTACTCCATGCCAATCATGGCCTTGCCCCACAGGCTGTTGGCCAGCGTGTTGAGCGTTTTGGCACCTTGCACTTTGTAGACTGCCCGAATCTGCAAATGGTCTTGCAGGTTGGCGCCAACGGCCGGCAAATCCATCACCACGGGAATGTTGAGCTGGCGCAGGTGCGTGGCGTCACCAATGCCCGAGAGCTGGAGAATTTGGGGCGAGCCAATAGCACCGGCCGAGAGAATGACCTCGGCACGGGCCGACACATCGACCTTCTGTCCTTGGTGCAAGACCTGCGCACCAATACACACCGGTTGACCGGTGCCGGTTCTGAAATTCAGCTTCTGCACATGGGCTTCGGTCCAGATGGTGAGGTTGGGGCGCGACTGCACCGGGCGCAAAAATGCTTTGGAGGCATTCCAGCGCCAGCCCGATTTCTGGTTCACTTCGAAATAGCCCACACCCGCGTTGTCGCCCTGGTTGAAGTCAGCGGTGCGTTCAATACCGGCCTCAACCGCCGCGTCGGCAAAGGACTCCAGAATGTCCCAGCGCAGGCGCTGCTTCTCCACACGCCACTCGCCGCCATGGCCGTGACGTTGGCGAAACCCGCCGCCATCCGTCGTCAATGAATCCGACCCCGCGTCCAGCCGGTAGTGGTTTTCATGCGCCATGAAGTCGGGCAGGGAATTCTCCCAAGTCCAGTCCGGCAACCCGGTTTGTGCGGCCCAGCTGTCGTAGTCGCGGGCCTGACCCCGCATGTAAATCATGCCGTTGATCGACGAGCAGCCCCCCAGCGTCTTGCCACGCGGGTAGCCCAGTCGGCGCCCATTCAGTCCGGCATCGGGCTCGGTCTGGTAGAGCCAGTCAGTGCGCGGGTTGCCAATGCAATACAGATAACCCACCGGAATGTGAATCCACAGGTAGTTGTCCTTCTTGCCGGCTTCCAACAACAAGACCTTTTTGTCTGGATCGGCACTCAGCCGGTTCGCCAGCAGGCAGCCAGCCGTGCCAGCGCCCACAATGATGTAGTCGTATTCAGTGGCGCTCACGGCGGACTCCTTTAGCGTGCCACAGGCATGGTGAACTCGGCACCCTTGGCAATACTCTCTGGCCAACGCTGCATCACCGATTTCTGCTTGGTGTAGAAGCGCACGCCCTCTTCGCCATAGGCGTGCATGTCACCAAACAGACTCTTCTTCCAGCCGCCAAAGCCGTGCCAGGCCATGGGCACGGGAATCGGCACATTCACGCCCACCATGCCCACCTGCACGCGCCGTGCAAACTCGCGGGCGGCGTTGCCATCACGGGTGAACAGACTTACGCCATTGCCGAATTCGTGGGCGTTGATGAGGTCCAACCCTTCAGCGAAGTTCGCGACGCGAACGCACACCAGCACAGGGCCGAAAATTTCTTCCTTGTAGATCTTCATCTCAGACGTGACGTTGTCGAACAAGGTGCCGCCCATGAAGAAACCTTTCTCATGGCCCGGAACTGTCAGGCCCCGGCCATCGGTCACCAGCGTGGCGCCGTCTTCAACGCCGGAGGCGATGTAGTCGGTGATGCGGGCGTGGGCAGCGGCGCTGACGATAGGACCCATCTCGGCGTCCAGCTCGATACCGTTTTTGACTTTGAGCGACTTCAGACGCTCGGCGATCATTGGCACGATCTTGTCGGCCACGTCGCCCACCAGGGTGGCCACCGAGATGGCCATGCAACGCTCTCCGGCCGATCCGTAGGCGGCGCCCATCAAGGCATCCACCGTTTTCTCAAGGTCTGCATCGGGCATGACCAGCATGTGGTTCTTGGCGCCGCCCAGCGCTTGCACGCGCTTGCCATGGTGAGCACCGGTCTCGTAGATGTAATTGGCAATGGGTGTGGAACCCACAAAGCTGATGGCCTTCACGTCCGGGTGCACCAGCAGCGCATCGACTGCCACCTTGTCACCGTGGACCACATTGAACACGCCATCCGGAAAACCTGCCTGCTTCATCAGGTCGGCGTACATCATCGACGCGCTTGGGTCTGTCGGCGAAGGCTTGAGTACGAAGGTGTTGCCCGCCGCAATCGCGACCGGAAACATCCACATGGGCACCATCACAGGAAAGTTGAACGGCGTGATGCCGGCCACCACGCCCAGCGGTTGGCGCAAGGTCCAGTTGTCGATACCGGTGGACACCTGCTCGGTGTAGTCCCCTTTGAGCAATTGGGGAATGCCACAGGCGAATTCGACGATGTCGATGCCGCGCTCGACTTCGCCCACCGCATCGGTGAACACTTTGCCGTGTTCCAGTGTGATGGCACGGGCCAAGGCGTCTTTGTTTTTGTTGAGCAAGCCAAGGAAATTGTTCATCAACCTCGCACGACGGATGGGGGGCATCGCGCTCCAAGCCGGGAACGCGGCTTGAGCAGCCGCGACCGCCAGGCTGACTTCGTCCGAGCTGGCCAGCGAAACGCGGCCAGTTACCTCGCCACTGGCGGGGTTGTACACATCTTGCTGGCGACCACTGGCGCCAGAGATGATTTGCCCATTGATATAGTGATCGATGTTTGAGGGGGTCAAAATAAGTCTCCTAGTGTGTTTTTGAGCGGAGTCTAGGCTTGACCCACATCGACATCCAATGAATAATTGACCGATCTTTATTTGAAAAACTAATAATGTGAGCCGTCAGATCGACTTTAAGACTTTGCAGTGTTTTGCCACCGTCGCCGAGGTTGGCAATGTCACCCGCGCGGCCGATGTGCTTCACATGACCCAACCGGCGTTAAGCCTGCGTTTGCAACAACTGGGCGAGCAGACCGGCCTGAAGCTGTTCACCCGCACCGCCAAGGGGCTGGATTTGACCGCCGACGGCCTGGCGCTTCATGTCAAAGCGACGCAGGTACTCAACGCCATGGGTGACTTGCAGCGCACCATTCACCACATGCATGGCCACGTCCGGGGCAAGCTTCGAATCGGTACAGTGATCGATCCAGAGTTCACCCGCTTGGGCGCGTTTTTGAGTGGATTGGTAGAGGCCGCTCCCATGCTCGGCAAGGAGCTGCGCCAAGGTATGAGTGGCAACGTGGCGGATTGGATCTTGCATGACATCGTCGATGCGGGATTCTTTCTGGGACCCTTGCCGGCGACCGTCAGCAACGATCCAGTTTTCTTTCAAAAAATGCTCACTCAGTTTTCTTATCGGGTGATTGCGCCGCCAGGCTGGGAGAGCCGAGTCGTGGACAAGAGCTGGGAGGCCTTGGCGCCGCTGCCCTGGGTCGGCACCGTGGCCGAGTCGGTGCACCATCGGCTCCTGAAAACGGTCTTTGCGCCGCTTGGCACATCCCCCAATTACGTAGCCATGGTGGATCAGGAAAGCTCCATGCTCGCCATGGTGCGTTCGGGCGTGGGCTTGAGCCTGAGCCGCGATTCCGTGGCGCTGGCCGAGAAACACCGCAACGGCGTGGTGGTCAACAGCACGTTGGAGATTCCCTGCTCGCTGAGCTTTATCTCGCTGGCTGAACGCCGCCAAGAGCCCGGCATTGCCTGTGCGTTTGATGTGCTGAGACACATTTGGAGCGGAAGCGAATAGCCATCTCGACAAAGGCGTGGGTGTCGGGCGCCGCAGCCTGGTGGCTGCCGGAATGCCGGCCTACCAGGGAATCGCCTGCCCCAGGTGGTCCACAAAGTGGGCGCGGCCTGAGGGGGCCAGAGTATCCAGTACGGCCAGAAGCCGTTGAGCGGAGACCTGCGGGTCCAGCGCTTGGTCGCCCACAAAGGGTTGACTAAGGCGAGAACGCACCGTGCCTGGCTGCAAAGCGGCCACCACAGCCAGCGGGCGCTTTCGGGCCAGTTCGATGGCTGCTGTTTGCAGGAACATATTGAGGGCGGCCTTGGAGGCGCGGTAGCCATACCAGCCGCCCTTGTGGTTGTCCTCAATACTGCCCACCCGGGCCGACAACTTGGCCCAGACCACCCGCTGGCCCGTGGCCAGCAGGGGCGCCAAGTGCTTGATCAGCAAGGCCGGCCCCACAGCATTGACTTGCATGGCGCGCAAAAGCGCAGCGCCGTCCAGTTCATCCAACCGCTTCTCCGGTCCTCGGCCATCGATATGCAGCGCCCCCGTGGCATCGAGCACGAGGTGCAGTGGCCCGATGGCGGCCAGGCTTTTGGCGCAGACCGCCAAACTGGCTTCGTCCTCCAGCACCAGCGAGGGGGTGCTGTGGCGTGACAGACCCACCGCTCGCGCGCACCGCGGGTCAGCCTGCAGCTCGGCCAGCCACGCTTGTCCGATGGCGCCGCTGGCGCCAACAACCACAGCGGTGAAGCCGGATGAAAGTAGGTGAGTCATGCGACGATGATGCCTTCAAGCGAAAGACCCTGCGCAATGGGGCCTTCAGCCGCGTGGCGGCACTGCATTGAAAGTGGCGCCGCTGCGGGCCTGTTGCAGTGCTTGTGTCAGTTCGGCGTGCTCCTGGCGCAATGCCGCCAGTTCGGCCTGGCTGGCTTGCAGCAACTGGGTGAGTTCCTGCACCTGCGCACTCAGGTCATCGGCCGCGGCGGTCACGCGTTCGCGGGTGCTGTCGCGGGTTTCGCTCAGTTGCCCGGCAAGGGTGTCCAGCCAGGCCATGATTTCGACCCGCGTGGTGTCTTTGTGCACGGGGTTTTGCAGCGTGGCTTTCTTCACATCGGCCCGGCGGCACAACTCGGACTGGGTGACCCGCCCATGGTTGTAGGGGTAGACGCCATGGTGCGCCGCCACCTCGGCCTCGATGTCGCGCATAGCGGCTCTCAAGCGCGCCAGCGCGGCTTCGGTGCGGGCGTTGGGTTTGTCAGGCGCCGCACCGGGCCCGGGTTCCAGAAGACCAGTCAAGCGCCGGCTCCTGTCACGCCTTGAGGCGGTCGTTTTGCGGGAACATGGCTTTGCGGGCGTCGTCATCCATCTCGGCCTTGAAGGTGAACTTGGTTTTGAGCGCTTCAGCGCGTTGGGCGGCAGGCCGAGCGTTGATTTCGTCGAGCAGGCGTTTGACGTGAGGCAGCTTGTCCCAGGCGTCGGCACCCAACACAAAGGGTGCAGCGCGGGCCCAGCCCCAGACCGCCATGTCAACCAGCGTGTAGTCATCACCCAGCATGAAGTGGTGGGTGGCGAGGTGCTCGTTCAGAATCGTCCAGTGGCGCCACGCTTCAAAATCGAAGCGGTTGACCCCGTACTCTTGGGGCTGGGGCGCAAAGTGTTTGAAGTGCACGGCCTGGCCGGAAAAAGGTCCAATGCCGCTGGCCACAAACATCAACCAGGACAGCATGTTGGCGCGGTCTTGTGGGCGGTTGGCGGGCAGAAACTGGCCCGTCTTCTCAGCCAGATAAAGCAGGATGGCATTGCTGTCAAACACCACCACGCCATCGTCTTCAATGGCGGGCACCTTGGCGTTGGGATTGAGCGCAGTGAAGGCTGGGGCATGTTGCTCGCCTTTGCGAGTGTCCACCGGGAGCACTTCATAGGGAAGGCCCGCCTCTTCCAGAAACAGGGCGACTTTGGCCGGGTTAGGCGCGGTGTTGTAGTAAAACTTGATCACAAGAATCCTTCACGAGACCGCCAACCCCCTCTTTTAGAGAGCGCATTCTGCGGCCTGTTTTGCTATTGAAAAAAGAGTGGCTTCCGCAGGAAACACGGGCTCTCGCGCCCTATTTTCTTTACAGAAGTACCGTCCAGGCCGCCAGCTTACTCGATCTCACCCATGATGCTTTGCTGGTAGTTTTGCAACCCTACTTTGGCAATGAGTTCAATCTGGATTTCCAGAAAGTCAACGTGCGCTTCGGTGTCGTCCAGGATTTTCAACAGCAGGTCGCGGGACACATAGTCACGCACGCTCTCGGCGTAGGCAATGCCGTCCTTGATGGTGGCTTGGGCGCCACGCTCCAGCGCGAGGTCACTGGCCAAAATCTCGGGCACATCTTCACCAATGTTGATCTTGCCCAGGTCTTGCAGATTGGGCAGTCCGTCAAGCATGAAGATGCGGTCCATGAGCAGGTCCGCGTGCTTCATCTCGCCAATCGATTCGGCGTATTCCTTTTTCGCCAGCTTCTTAAAGCCCCAATGCTTGAGCATGCGGTAGTGCACAAAGTACTGGTTGATGGCGGTCAGCTCGTTTTTCAGTTGCGCCTGCAGGTGGCCAATGGCTTGTTTGTCGCCGGTCATAGGGATTTCCTTTTTTGGTGTTGGAGTAGAGGTTAAACAGGGAAACGATACGCCGCTTCAGCGCAGTTCGTCAAACCGGGCGAAGCGCTTTCACGCTAGGGGCCAGATTTGCCAATGGTTGTCAAACTGAAGTCGTTCTTCGGGCGCCGCAGCCAGGGCCACCTCATTGTCGTGATGCGGTGCCACGCTCAAGATGCCGTCCGGCCCGCTTGCCCACCATTGGTCGCCTTGAGCCACCAGCGCACAGGTGTCGCGGTGAGGCAGATTCACAGACCAAGCCGAGGCCGGGGTGAACAATGCCAAGGCGTTGGCACGTGGGCAGCTCACCACAAAGCCGCCACCGGGGCGGGCGCAAATGTCGCCACCATAGCCCTGCAAAACAGGCTGCCCCACGGACGGCAGAAGCTGTTCCCCGTCCCAAACCGCCAACACCGGAGCACTTTGCCGCTGTGCCCCGTCAGGGTTTTCAGACTGCAGGGCAATACCCACTCGTTTAGAGACCGCGTCCCAGGCGAAGTGGCGAATGCTCAGATAGGAGTCCACCAGCCGCCATTGCCCTAGCACCGCGCCGGTCTGTGGATTCAAGGCGACCAGTGACGCATCCATGCGCCCCAAGTCGTGTTTGGCGCGACCGGTCTCCGGCAACGCGGAAATGCCACCGTTGGCCACCATCAGGCTGCCTGCGGGAATGCGGCCCAACGCCTGCGGCAGCACCATCAAGGCGTGCGGGTCCATGCCGTGGGTGGCCCATTCGTCTGTTTTTTCCAGGCTACGGCTGTCACGCACGCCGAGGCGGCCTTGTGCGGTTTCCAGATCAGTTTCGGTCGTCCACAGGGTGTCGCCCTGCGGGCTGGCGACCACATGGCCGTTGAACCGGCGCTCACCCCCGATCCAATGCCACTGCGTTTCGCCGGTGCGGGGATGCCAGCGCAGCAGCCAGTCGCCAGGGCGCCGGGCCAGGGCCAGCACGCTGTCGCTGCTTTCCACCATCACCCCATGGGCGCGGGTGGGCACCGCCAGCGAGCGATTCACGCGCCACCGCTTTGCAGCCACATCCACCAGACCAATGTGATGGGCATCCGGCGTTTGCCAGGTGGCGAGCAGCGTGGTCGGGGCCTCAATTGGGCTGGCCCAAACCGGGTTTCCCAGCCAGGGACCGAGTCCCGCCAAAACAGCCTGGCTCAGCCAGGTCCGCCGCGAAGGGGTAATGGGAGTGCGCTCAGTCGCCATCGGCATCCGAAAACCCCAGTGGAATATCCAGCGCAGTGGCCACTTCGTTTTGAAACAGCACGGTGACTGCTTTCATCAACTGCGTCACCGCCAACAACTCCGCGGTGCTGGCCTGCGGCTTGAGCCCCGCCATGGCCGCGCTGACCTTGTCCAGCGCGGCTGCCCAACGCCCCGCCAGCGCAAGGTGCCCTTTGCCCAACAACAGGGCTTCAATCGGAACCAAGGCTTGGCCAAGGGGCGGTGGATTGCGGTACTGCGCCTCGGTCAAACGCGCCTGCGTCAGCAAGTTGTGCCACTGCGCCTGCCAGCCGGCCAGATTACTCCCGCGGCTGATCCGGGCGAACATAATCTGCGCGCCCTTTTTGTCGGCCTGACTGGTTTGATGGGTGACGATGGGTTTTTCGATGTGCGCCCAGCGCAGGCGCTCCAGGCCGGCCAACCACTGGTTCACCCACTCGGCCATGGCGGCCGTGGCCTCATCGGGCGAACTAGCCCAGTCTTTGGTCGCCAGCGTCGCGAACTCGCTTTCCAGTGCCAGCGCTTCTTCAGCAATACCTTGTGCCACCAGACTCACAAACCGGCAGTCACGGGCACTCGGCTTGCCCTGCCCTGGCGCAGCCCACTGCGCCAGCATCCAGTCCATGGCCGGCAGGCCTTTGGCGGGCGTGCCGACACGCTCCATGTCCACCAAGGTTTGCGGGTCGGTCTTGAGGGCGCGAGCGATGAGTTCGGGACGGGTTGGCCAGAAATCAATCTGGCGCTGCGAACGCCGCGACACCAAGGGGCCGACTGACGGCGTCAGCAAGACCTCCCAGCTCACCTGTGTGTTTTGCCACTGGCTGCGCACGGCCACCAAGGGTGGTGTCGCCCTGACAGAAGCTGTCCGTCTCTTGAACCAGCTGCGCGCTTTGCGCCCGAATACGCTGCGCCAGTGGTGGAATCTGGAAGGCATAGATGCCCTGTACGGCGTCTTCCAGGCCATAGAAAGGCATGGCGTTCACGGGCGCATACACCGGCGCGCCGATTGGGGTTGCGGTTTGGGCAGCGCACAAGCTGGCGCCGCACAGGGCGAACACCAGCGTGGCCGCAGTTGGTAAACGATTCACAAAGTTCAAAGCGACTCCACAAATTTGACCAAGGCCTGGCGCTCAGCCTGGCTCATTTTCAGGACCTGTTCCTGGGCCGGTTTGGCCTCGCCACCATGCCACAGCACGGCTTCCAACACCCCGTTGGCGCGGCCGTCGTGCAGCAGACGCTGGTGGCCATTCACCGACTTGATCAAGCCCACACCCCACAGCGGTGGCGTTTTCCACTGGGTGCCGCTGGCCTGAAAGTCAGGCCGGCCATCGGCCAGCGCGGCGCCCATGTCATGCAACAGCAAGTCGGTATAGGGCCAAATCCGCTGGCGCGCCAGTTTGGCGCTGGTCAACGGCGGAAACGGCTCCTCGCCGGTCACATAACTGGGGCGGTGGCAGGCGGTGCACTGGGCTTGCGCAAACAAGGCCTGGCCGCGCAGCACTTGCGAGTCTTTGACCTGGCGGCGCGCGACCGGGGCCAGAGTGGCTTGGTAAAACACCACTTGGGCCAGGTTGTCGTCGTCAATCTCGGGTGCCTTGCCCTGGGTGGGGCCGCCACTGGGCGCGGCCAGGCAATCTGCCTGCACGGCGGTGCAGCCCTCTTGCGGGAACACGCTGGTGGTAATGCCCATGTCGCCGTTGAACGCGCCTGCCGTCTGGTGCGCCAGACTGGCCACATTGGCTTTCCAGCCGAACCGGCCCACGCGCTCGGCCTTTGCAAACGCATCCCACACGCGGTTGACCTGCCCTTTGACGGGGCCTGCTGAGGCCGCCTGAGTGCGTGCATTGGCTTCAATGTCGGCCTCAGGAATGGCCTCCAACAAGCCCACGCCGGGGAGCTGCGGTGCAATGCGCGGGCTCACCATCACGTTGGCGGCCATGGGGCCATAACCCAGATCGACCAAGTGGTAACTGGGCTGCTGCAAGATGTAGCGCGTGCCATCGGCAAAGCGGCCGTGAATGGGTTGGCTGGTGATTTCTACCCGGCCTTCGGGCTTGACGCCGGGAATGGCGGCGTTGTTGAACTGGTCGCCGTAGGTGGGCTCTGGCACCACACCCGCGTGTGGCCCGGGTGTGCCGGGCACGGAGAGACGCAGCAACAGCGCCACTGTGGGGTCAGGGTCTGGCCCCAACGTGCGCGACCAGTCCGGCGGCGCACCGCGCCCATCCAGCAAATGGCAGCCAGCACAAGCGCGGGAAATGAAATGCGGGCCGAGTCCGTCACGCGCGGTGGTCGAGGCCGGTGCCTCGATCCAGTTGCGCTTGAAAAAGGAGTTGCCAATGGCAAAGCGGGTGCGCTCTTCGTCCTCTAGCGTGGCCAAAGGGAATGAGAAGGCGTTTTTGCCGCTGGCGTACACCGTGGTCGCACCACCGGTTTTCTCGCCCAAGGGGTCCGGGTTTTCGCCCGCTTGCAGCCAGACGGCACTCAGGCCGCCGACCAATAGCGTGGCGACCACCGCCAGGCGGCGGAGCGACAATATTTTCAAAGCCATGAACAACTCAAGGCTGTGCCAGGTTCAGCTTGACGATGCCCACCGCGGTGGCGGAGGTGACCAGCAACTTGGATTGCGCCACCAGGCTGTCAATGGTGGCCTGAATGCGCACACGACCTGGCGCGTCTTTGCCGCCAATCACAGCACGGTCAAACGGCGCCGTGGCTTCCGCAGCTGCCACCGAGGTGGCCAACTGGGCGCTGGTTTGGGCAGCCACCTCAGGCTGGCTTAACGCGACCAGATCGGCCACGCCGGGGCCTTGCAACAGGGTGCCGTCGCGCCGTTTGAACTGGCCCAGCCACACGTTCTGGATACCTTTAGCGTTGTTCACGATGTCGCGGTGGGTGTTGTCGGAAAAGCAGGAGTGTTCGTCTTCCTGATCCTGCGAATTCAGCGCCACTTCCATGCGCTCGCCGGCCAACTCGCCGCGAGAGAGAGACCCCAGACCGACGATGATTTTCCGCACCGATTCCTTATCGCCTTTTTCAAATTGGGCGCGATAGTTTTTGGCGCCTGGCGTCCACTGCGCGGTGATGGCGGAGAGATCGTCCACCAACAAGGCTGTCGACACCGTCAGGTACTGGCGACGGCGGTTGGCATTGAGGGCTTTGCCGTCCACATAGTCGGTGAACGAGCGGTCACCGGGGCCGGTCTCGCTGCGGTCTTGCCCCCACAGCAAAAACTCGATGGCGTGCCAACCGGTGCTGATGTTTTCCTCGCCGCCGCGTTCGTTGAACTTGGCCAGATTGGCTTTGGTGATCTTGAATTTGGGGTTGTTGATGAGGCCGGATTGCGGCTTGCCTTCAACCGCGTCCACATAAGCCTCGTCCATGGGCCAGGCATTCATGCGGCCTTCTGGGCCGTTGTCGTCATCCACCGGGCCACCGTAAAACCGAAAGGCCTCGGTTTGGCCTTAGAACTCGCGGGCCCCCAACCAGCTGGTGCGGGCTGCCGCCAAGGTGTCAGCCGACGGGGTTTTCACAAAAGCGGCAATCGCGCTCTGCATGTCTCGCGTAGCCGCCAATGTGTCGCTGTAGGTGGCGTGCACCAACGCGCCATAGTGGCCCACCACGGCTTTCATGTTCACAGAAGCCGCCGCGCTGGCCGTGGGTGTAGCCGCTTGCGCTTGCGCTGGCGTGGCACTTACCGCCAGAGCGCCCAGGGCAATGGACAGGGCGAGCGTGGTGTGACGAAAATTCATGGGGGTTCTTTCTTTGGAAGGGAGATTGGGCCGGCGGTGAAGCCCGCGAGGCCGATAAGACAGCCAGGCTGCACTGAAGCCACTTACGCGGCATTGAAGTCAGTGCAGCCGTTGGTCAGGCGATGAGCGAGGCAGGTGGCGTGTTTTCATTGCGCAGATGCGCAAGGGTGGTGGAGGGGCAGCACTCGGCCCAGATGCGGCGCGCACCCTGCTCGCACTGACCGCATTGCGTGGCCACACCAAACTCCAATTGAATGTCGTCAAAGCTGGCGCCCGAACGCGCGCACTGCGCAATGGCCTTGTCACTGACGCGATGGCAGACACACACAATCATGAAACACACTCCTGCTGAAATCAATTATGCGAACGATAATAGTTTTCATTACCATTGGCCATCAGCAGGCAAAAATCATCTGCGCAGGGGCTCGCAAGACGTGTCGACACCGCAGAGCCATGGCCTTCGCAAGAGAGTGATTTGATGGGAAGGCTGGAAATTCAGCTATTTAATCGATAGCTGCCTACGCATACAGCACATGGGCTAAGGCCAGGAATAACCTCAATCACGCCTTGGCCGGCCGGTGCAGCAGGTACGCCGTACCTGCCTAAGAATGATCAGTTAAATGACAGCATCCTGGGGCCAACCAAGCCAATGACGCCGATGACAATGAGGTAAATGGCGACGATGATGTTCAGCAATTTAGGCATGACCAAGATCAAAATCCCGGCCACCAAGGAGATCAAAGGGGTCAAACTCAGGTGAATGTTCATGATGAAGTGTTGGGTTGCCGTGGCAAAGGTCGATTAAGTGGAGGCGAAGTGAGTTACATGCCCAGCGAGCGCATCAGGGCTTCGTTGTCGTCAACCTCCGTAGCGGTGGCAGGCGACACGCTGGGCGCGCCTTGTCTGGCGTCCTCCATGGCGATCAGGGCGTCCGGGTCGGGCACCTCGTTCACATCAAAATCCACCAACTTGATGAACTCGGTGCGGTCGATGGCCAGTTCCAAGTAAAAGATATTGTTGCTCTCGGTGTAGAACGTCACGCGGCGCATTTCCGGCCGGTCCAGCGGCGTGTCCACACTGAGCATCACCTGCTTGTTGAGCACCAGCATTTTGGGCTGGTTCTGGGTGATATTGGTTTGAAGTTCACGGCGAATCTTGCCGGTGAAGTCGCCCACGATCTGGTTCATCAGCTCGCCCAGAATATTACTCACCTCGTCTGAGGTGTGAGACTTGGCCAACTCGTCCGCGGGCATGCCCATGTTGAGCATGTACTTGGTGTAAATCTCCATGGCGGTCTTACCCTCGAAGTTCAGCACCACCAGGCCATTGAAGCCGCCATCAAACAGCACAAAGCAACCGATGTCGGGCTTGAGCCCAATCTTGGAAATGCGCTGAACCATGCCGGAATACTGGGTTTCCCCCAGTGTGGCGATATTCAGGACCTTGGTCACAGAGTTGCACAGGCTGATCAGTAGGTACTCGGTGCCGTACACCACCTCGCGTTTGTCTGACATCATGGTCGATCCTTGATTCTGGAAGCTAGCTAAAAGGGGCAACCTTACCGCAGAAACAAGGCCGAGTTGGCACGATCAACACCCAACCCCTGCAGTCACAGACGAGCACAACACCAGGCGGGTGCTATGAATCAAATCAAAGGCGCGGATTTGCTACGTTATGAATAGCTGCTACCGCTTTTTTTTAAGGGGCAGAAGCCACTTTTGATGTTCATAAAACAACAAACTCACTGAAGCGGCGAAATCGTCTCAGGGCGTGGGAAACCGCGCGCGTTTTTCCAGATCGTCCAGGTCAATATGGTTGCGCATGTACTGCTGACTGGCGTCCACCATGGGTTGGTGGTCCCAACTGGTGAGCCGGCCTTTCGACAGGGCGCCGGCCACAAAGCGGCGGCGACGTTGACTGGCCAGCACCTGCGCATGCAGGGCGGGCAAGTCCCAGCGCTGAGCCACCTCGGCCAAAAAATCGTCTCGCACCGATTGGTGCTCAGGCGAATCAGCCAGATTGCACAACTCGTGCGGGTCAGCTTGTAGATTGAACAGCAGACAGGGGTCGTCGCTGGCGTAAATGAATTTGTAGTCTCCGCGGCGAATCATCAGCAACGGCGTTCGTGTGCCCTCCCCCATGTACTCACCAATCACCTCGTCATGCCCCGCCTCACCTTGCAGGTACGGCAACAGCGAGCGACCATCCAGCGCCAGCGTGGGGTCCAGTTGCCCGCCAGTCAAGGCCACGAAAGTGGGCAGCAGGTCGATGGTAGACACACTGGCCGCCACCTTGCGCGCCGAAAAGCGCTTGGGTGCGTGAATGAGCAGGGGCACCCGCGCCGCCATTTCGAACCAATGCATCTTGAACCACAGGCCGCGCTCGCCCAGCATGTCGCCGTGGTCGCCCGAGAACACGATGATCGTGTCCTCACCCAGGCCGCACTCGTTCAAGGTTTCGACCAGTTTTCCAATGTTGTCGTCGATATAGCTGCACGCGCCAAAGTAGGCGCGCCGCGCGTGTTTGATGGCCTCGTCCGGCATGGTTTTGCCCCACAGATCGATGACCTTGAGCAGGCGCTGGGCGTGAGGGTCTTGCACGTCTTGGGCCAGGGTATGGCGCGGCAGGGGCACGTCTTCATCGTTGTACAGGTCCCAGAACTTTTGGGGAATCGTGTACGGGTCATGGGGGTGGGTCATCGACACCGTCAGGCAAAACGGTTGCGAGGGCGTGTTGCGCACATGGTCAAACAGGTACTGGCGGGCCTTGAAGACCACCTCTTCGTCAAAGTCGAGCTGATTGCTGCGAACACAGGGGCCGGCTTGCAGCACAGAGGCCATGTTGTGGTACCAACTCAGGCGCTCATCCGGTGCGTCCCAGTTCACCGACCAGCCGTAGTCGGCAGGGTAAATGTCACTGGTCAGGCGCTCTTCATAGCCATGCAACTGGTCTGGCCCGCAAAAGTGCATCTTGCCCGACAGCGCCGTGCGGTAGCCCTGCGCACGCAGGTAATGCGCATAGGTGGGCACGTCGGCGGGCAAGTCTGCGGCGTTGTCGTACGCGCCAATGCGCGAAGGCAATTGACCGCTGACCAGACTGAAGCGAGACGGCGCGCAGAGCGGGCTGTTGCAGTACGCCGAGTCAAACACGACCGCATCCGCGGCCAGCGCGCTCAGGTTCGGCATGTGAATGGGAGACTGGCTGTCATGCAGCGGCAGCAAAGGCGCGGCCATCTGGTCGGCCATCTGGTCGGCCATCTGGTCGGCCATGATGAACAAAATATTGGGGCGTTGGGTAGTCATGGGGGGGGGGAGAAGTCCTGCGGTAAATCACATAAGCCTGCAGGCAGGGCAATCAACCATGATCTCGCGCTACAGCATGGGCGTAAACCCCGGTAGCTCGAATGCTTTGGATAATGCTGGCTTGTGGCAAACACCCCTACCGCTATTCCCCGGGCGATCCCCTCCGTGCCGCTGGAGTTGCTGCGCACCTTTGATGTCTGCGCCCGACTGCTCAGCTTCACGGCCGCCGCACAGGTGCTGGGCACCACGCAGCCCGCCATCAGCCAACACATCAAGCGCCTGGAGGAATCGCTGGGCACCGCTTTGTTTGAGCGCGTGTACCGTGGCTTGAAGCTGACGCCACAAGGCCTGTTGCTGCTAGCCCATGTGCAACGCGGGCTGGAGTCGCTCGATTTGGGCGTGCAGGCCGTGCGCTCCCAGCCCCTGCAAGACGTGCTGCGGGTGGCCACCGACTTTGCGTTTGCCGCCTACTGGCTCATGCCGCGCCTGCCCCGCTTTCACCAGCAGTACCCGCACATTGATGTGAACCTGCTCACGGGCAATCGCAGCGTGGCCGCACCGCCCATCGATGCGGACCTGAGCATGGTTTTCGGGGACGGGCACGTCAAACACGCCGAATCCCACTTGCTGTTTCGCGAAGAAGCGCTGCCCGTGTGCAGCCCCCGCCTGTTGCACGGCCTGGCCACCCCCTCGCTCGAACAACTGCTCACCCTGCCACTGCTACAACTCAAGGCCAACACCGGCAAGCGCTGGTACGACTGGCCTACCTTACTGAAAGCACTGGGCCTCACGCAGGCCCCTACCTTTTCGCCGCTGAGCTTTGACAACTACACCCTGCTGATTCAAGCGGCCCTGGCCGGCCAGGGCGTGGCCATTGGTTGGCGCCACCTGGTCGACGACCTGATCACACAGGGGCTCCTCTGCCCCGTAGGAGCTGCCACGGTGGTGTCCGACCTCGGCTACTACCTCGTCCTACCCGAGCGCAAACGTCGGCCACGGGCGGTGCAACTCTTTGTCGACTGGATTCGAGAGGAGTCAGGCTGCCCGCCTCCAGTACGCGCGCATTGATGCCGCGCGCAAAGCCCTCAAACTGGGGATGGAATGCCAATTCTGTGAGAATTTGGCACCAAGCACTGTTGCGACACCTCAGATCAGCAACTTGGCTTTAAACCCACTCAACTAACCACCCTCACCAAGCGAGATTTGCCATGGAAGACGACGAACGCTGCTGCGGAACAGGCACCTGCATGATCGATGCACAAGGCCTGTGCTGGTGTGGGCAACAATGGGACGGCGTGGCGATGTGTCGGCCAGCCAGGTCCAATGCTGAGGCGGCAGTCACTCCCGAATCGGATCAGATCGCCAAGGAACCGGATCCTAGATGAGTTCACCCAACCACTCCGTTCCGTCCGCCTGGGCCAAGCGCATGGGCTACGGGGGGTTGGTGCCGTTCACCTTTCTGGCGCTGGCCACATGGGTGGCTGACCCAGCCTACCGTGCTTTCTGCGGATCGGCGCTGCTGGGGTACGGGGCAGTGATTGCCAGTTTTCTCGGCGCGATCCACTGGGGTCTGGCCATGCGCGATGCGTCCCGTCAATCCCTTGCGTTGCTGGGCTGGGGTGTCGCCCCCAGTCTGGTTGCATGGGTTGCACTCATGGTCAGCCCCGCTCTGGGACTGCTTGTCATTGCGGGACTGCTCTGGGCATGCTTCGCTGCTGATCGCGTGATTTACCCGCGCTTTCAGGCGCAAGAGTGGCTGCCCATGCGCTTGGGGCTGACCTTGACTGCCAGCGCCAGCTGCATCGTCGGTGCGGCAGGAGTCCTCCGATGACATGTCCTTCAACAATGTGCACCCCCTGATCATGACGATTGCCAACCCGCTCCCTATCTTGCTGCCTTGCGAAGCAAATGTCTCTCGCATCGTAGAGATGGCTTGGGAAGACCGCACCCCTTTCGAGGCGATTGAGAGCCAGTTTGGTTTGAATGAGTCTGCCGTGGTTGCCCTGATGCGCCGCCACATGAAGGCGTCTTCCTTTCAGATGTGGCGCAAGCGGATGGCGGGACGCCGCACAAAGCATGCGGCGCTGCGCGGTGACCAAGTATTTCGCCACCGTGCCACACACAGTCGGCAGTAGCAAGCGAGGCGGCGATGACCAGGCAACGAGCCCTGATCTGGTTCAAGCGCGACCTGCGCATCCACGACCATGCCGCCTTGGTGGCTGCGCAATCGCATGCCGATGCCCTCGCCCTCTTTGTGATCGAACCCGAATGGATGGAGAGCCCGGAGTGCGATGCCAGCCATGTGGACCATGCGCTGTGCTGCCTGGCTGAATTGCGTATCGCCCTGGCGCAAATCGGATTGCCCCTGCTGGTGCGCGTGGGGTCTGCCGTTGCCGTGCTGTCTCAACTGCACCAAGAGGTGGGGTACACCCACCTGCTGAACCACGAAGAGACAGGCCCCGGCTGGTCGTATGGGCGCGATATGCAAGTCGCGTTGTGGTGCAAGTCCGCGGGTGTTGAATGGCAAGAATTCACCCAGACCGGTGTGGTGCGCCGCTTGCGCAACCGCTCGGGTTGGGCCGCACGTTGGCAGGCTCGCATGAATGCGCCTTTGCATCTGCTGCAAGGGGGGTTTACGGCTGCGACCTCACTGGACTTGCCCGAACTGCCCACGCTGACAAGCCTGGGGTTTTCGCCGCATGGAAAGAAATTGCAGGCCGCCGGCGAGAAGGCCGCGCGGCACACGTTAAAAAGTTTCCTGCAAGTGCGCGGCTACGACTACCGCAAAGCACTGTCCAGCCCCTTGAGCGCCGAAGAGGGTTGCAGCCGACTAAGTCCGCACCTGGCGTTTGGAACACTCTCCATGAGAACCGTGCATCAGGCCACTGAAGTGGCGATTGGCCACACGCCTGACCGCGCCTTGGCCTATGCGTTGCGCGGTTTTTCCGGGCGGCTGCGCTGGCATTGCCATTTCATGCAAAAACTGGAAGATGAACCCGACATTGAATTCCACAACTTTGCCCGCGCTTTCGACGGTTTGCGGGAAGACGAATTCAATGAGGCCCACTTTCTGGCCTGGTGCCAAGGCCGCACCGGCTACCCGATGGTGGACGCCTGCATGCGCTCTTTGGTCGCCACAGGCTGGCTCAATTTCCGCATGCGGGCCATGTTGGTCAGCTTTGCCAGCTATCACCTATGGCTGCACTGGCGGCCCACCGGTCTGTTTCTGGCGCGGCAGTTTCTGGACTACGAACCCGGCATTCACTGGAGCCAAATGCAGATGCAAAGCGGTACGTCAGGTATCAACACGCTGCGCATGTACTCGCCAACCAAGCAAGCGAAAGATCAGGACCCTGTCGGTCACTTTATTCGCCGCTGGGTGCCTGAATTGGCACGCGTGCCGCTCCCCTACCTGGCCGAACCGTGAAAGATGGATGTGAGTGTGCAGCGCATGGCGGGATGCCTCTTGGGGGAGGACTACCCGACACCCATCGTGGATGACAAGACCGCCATGACGAGCGCCAAAGAGCGCATGTATGCGCTGCGCCAAAGCCAAGAACTGCGCGAAGCGGCGAAGGATGTGCTGGCACGCCATGGCTCACGCCAGGGTGGACTTCCGCCCTCGGGACAGGGGCGCAAGGTGGCTCTCAAGAGGGCGGCTGTCAAACCCTCCCAGCCGTCTCGCCAAGGTGATTTGTTCGCCTGATCGACGGGAGGATTGGCACCATGAAAAATGATTTCAAAGGCAACAAGCAATCCCTGCCCAGCAAGCTGTGCGCCGTCTGCGGGCGCACCATGACTTGGCGCAAAGCCTGGGCCAAGAATTGGGATTCGGTGTTGTACTGCTCGGACGCGTGCCGGACCAAAAAACCAAAACAAAAAAATGATGCCCAAACCTGAAGCCCTGCAAAACACACCCCCGCTGCCCGCTAGGGTCCGAAATCTGGTCATCGTGTTGGGTGACCAACTCGATCTTCAATCCTCAGCGCTGCAAGATGTCGATCCTGCGCAAGACCTTGTGTGGATGGCCGAGGTCACAGAAGAGTCCACGCATCTGTGGTCCAGCAAGCAGCGCATTGCCGTCTTTTTGAGCGCCATGCGGCACTTTGCGAACGATCTGCGCGCACAGGGTCTGCCCTTGATCTACACGGCACTGGATGGTCCCCACCGACCCACTTCCCTCGGCGTTGAATTGGCCCGCACGATCACGCAGTTGCAGCCCACCATGCAGTTAATGCCCCACCGACTGCCCATCTCGCCAGAGTGCAAGACAAAGCGCTGGGTTATGGAAGGAAGGTCATGGTGCGGCTCTTTCTGAGTTTTCAGTATTGTCTGAAATTACAGTAATTTCCATTTTTTATGAATATTTGTTAATTCAAAATAAGGGACATCTGGCCAAGACGTGCTCGACGGCAAATGGCGGAACCGCTGGGTGGCCAATTGGTTTTTCACGCGCAATGCCTCTATAGTGTCAGCCCGACGTCTTGTGGCGCACCCGCCTGCATGCCTGAGGTCCGCCCACCAGTCGCTCTTATATTGATAGCGTCTTTCGCCCGTATTTACTTAACCAGATGCGGATTTGGCTATGAAAATCAACCCATGACCTCAACCTCGCACTGCACCGCCCCCATGAGGCAACCTCCCCGCACAGGAGCCATTTGAATGGGCGCCAAACTCCACTTTCGCTACGCCAGCATGAATGCAGGCAAGTCCACCCAGCTGCTGCAGATTGCGTACAACTACGGCGAGAGTGACCGCCGGGTGCTTTTGTTTACCGCCGCGATCGACCACCGGGCCGGTACCGGGGTGATTGCGTCGCGCCTGGGTGCGCAAAGCCCGGCGCTGACCTTTGATGCGCAAACCAACTTTCGCGCCCAACCGGCCTGGTACGAAGGAGTGTCCTGCATCCTGATTGACGAGGCGCAGTTTTTGACCAAAGCCCAGGTGCAACAACTGCACCAGGTGGCGGCCGTGGAAAATGTGCCGGTGATGTGTTTTGGCCTGCGCACCGACTTTCAGGGCGAGCCGTTTGAAGGGGCCACCCACTTGCTGGCGCTGGCCGAGGATATTCAGGAAATCAAGGCCATATGCGCCTGCGGGCGCAAGTCGACCATGAACATGCGTCTGGATGAAGAAGGCCGGCGCGTGACCGCCGGTGACCAAGTCTTGATTGGCGGCAATCAACGCTACCGCCAAGCGTGCGCGCGCTGCTTTTACAGCGGCGCGGCGACCTGAGCAGGGAAATGTCGCACACAAACAGGACGGGGTAGCGCACAATTCGGCTTCCGCGGTGCCCCTGCCGCAGCCAAGCACCCTCTCCATCGCATGAGCATCTTTGACCGATTCAAGGCCAACGCCCGGAAACCGCTACCCGTCTCAACCGGCGCGACGCCTGACCGCCGCCAACGCACTCGTCGCGATGCGCGTCAAGGGGTATCCGCTCTTCTCATAGACGACTCGCCCACTGTGCTGGCAGCACTGCGCAAGATTCTTCGCTCTGCCGGCTATGTCACCCGAGAAGCACCTAATGCTGAACGAGGCTTGGAGATGCTGGCCGAGGAACCCCCTGACCTGATCTTTTTGGACATTGTGTTGCCCGGCATGAACGGGTTCAACGCTTTGCGCGCCATTCGGAAGGACCCGACCACGCAGTACATCCCGGTCATCATGATCAGCGGCAACGAACACGCCACGGAACAGTTTTACGCCCACCGCATCGGGGCCGACGATTTCTTGAAAAAGCCGTTTTCGCGTTATGAGGTGTTTGCCCATATCGAGTTGCTGCTGGACGCCCAACGGGTGCCGCGCCGCCGTGAAGGAAAGGCCGCCAAACCAACCAGCGACAGTGATCTCGTGCTTCAGGAGTTTGTCCACACCCTGCCCCAGTCATTGGACAACGAGCCAGGGACAACGCCCGGCAAAGCTTCACCGATGGGCCTGTCGGCCCTGAATGCTCGCAAAGAGCTGACAGCGTTGGGGTTTCAATACTTCGACCAAGGGCAGTTTTTTGCCGCCATCCGTCGCAGCGACCAATTGGCAGTGGAGCTGTTTGTAGCCGGTGGTGGCCTGGCCATGGCGACGCCACTTGAAGGTCAAACTGCGCTTGAGCTGGCGAAAATCCAGCTGAACGAAGCCATCATTGGGGCCATCACTCTGGCTCAGCCGCTCTGAACGCCGGCTCAGTCTGCAAGGCGTTTGCTGTAGGCCAAAAAAACGTCATCGCGCACCCAACCCAAAGATGCGTACATCGACTGTGCCGCATGGTTGGTCCGGGCGGTGGTGAGGTCCATGCGCACTTTGCCGCCGGCCACGGCCTGCGCTTCGGCAGTCAGCAGCAGCGCACGGCCCACGCCGCTTCGCCTGGCCTGCGGGACAACAAACAAGTCATACAGGGTGTAAATGGACGCGGCCTCAACTGAGCAGAAGCTGGGGTAAAGCTGACAAAACCCCAGCGCCTGCCCGGCGGCGGCGTCTTCGGCCGGCAACAGCACCGACTCATTGTTGAGCAACCGCTCATTCAAAAAACGCCGCGCACCCGCCAAGTCAGGCGCTTGGTCGTAGAACTGGCGATAGGCATCGAACAGCGCCGCCACCGCATCCAAATCGGCCAAGGTGGCCAAGCGGGTTTGAACGGCGCTCACATAACACCACCGATCAGTCGCATGCCGCGTTGACGCTCAGTAGGCGTAGACGCCCTGCCCGGTCTTGCGGCCCAAGCGGCCAGCGGCGACCATTTCTTTCAGCAAAGGAGCGGGGCGGTATTTGCTGTCACCGAACTCGCTCAGGTAGACGTCCATCACGGCCAGGCACACGTCCAGGCCAATCATGTCGGCCAAGGCCAGTGGGCCGATGGGCTGGTTGCAGCCCAGCTTCATGCCCGCGTCGATGTCTTCGGGGGTGGCCAAGCCTTCGCCCAGCACAAAGAATGCTTCATTGATCATGGGCACCAAAATGCGGTTGACCACAAAGCCGGGCGCATTTTTGACGGTGATGGGCGTCTTGCCCAACGCCTTGGCCATGGCTTGCACGGCGTCGTGGGTCGCGTCGCTGGTTTGCAGGCCACGAATAATCTCCACCAGCGCCATCAAAGGCACGGGGTTGAAGAAATGCATGCCAATAAAGCGGTCCGCGCGGCTGGTGATGGCGGCCAGTTGAGTAATGGAGATGGACGACGTGTTGGAGGCAATGATGACCTCGGGCGCGACCAGTGCATCAATCTGCTTCAAAATTTTGACTTTGAGCGCGAAGTTTTCAGTGGCCGCTTCAATGACCAACTGCGCCGACTTCAGGTCGTCATAGCTGGTGCTGCCCTTGATGCGGGCCAGTGCCGCGTCGCGGTCGGCCGGGGTGATCTTCTCTTTCTTGATCAGGCGCTCCAGGCTGCCCGAGACGGTGGCCAGCCCTTTGGCCACGGCGGCGTCCGAGATGTCGACCATGATCACGTTGATGCCTGACACGGCGCACAACTGTGCAATGCCATTGCCCATGGTGCCCGCGCCAATAATGCCGACTGTTTGAATGCTCATGCTGAAGTCTCCGAAAGATTGAAAGTAAAAACCAATGGTAGCGGCATGCTCAGCCCTGCCCGTGCAACGTGTCGATCAAGGGACACTTCACCTGCCCCCGCGCGGAGCAGCAACGCTCCACCAAGGCGGCAAGTGCGGCCTCCATGCCCTGCAAATCGGCCAATTTCGCCCGCACGTCAACCAACTTATGCTGCGCCTGCTCGCGCGCTTCGTCGCAATGGGTGCCGTCCTCAAGTTTGAGAAGCTGGGCGATCTCATCCAGGCTAAAGCCCAGTCGTTGGGCAGATTTGATGAACCGGACCCGGGCCAGATCGACCGCGCCATAGCGGCGCACGCTGCCTAGCGGGCGAGCCGGCTCGTGCATCAGTCCTTTGCGTTGGTAGAAACGGATCGTTTCTACATTGACAACGGCCTGTGTGGCCAGGGCGCCGATAGTGAGTTCAGGGTGTGCAGATTTCATGGGGCTTGACTCCGTACCTTGGTACGGTGCCAAGCTTAGCCCATGTCATCCACATCACCGCAAATCCCCCCCGAAATCAGCCCAGCATCAAGTGGCCTAAAGCCTTTGCTGGCAGGCGGTCTGGCTGCCTTGCTGGCTTCCACCTGTTGCCTGGGGCCTCTGGTTTTGATCACGCTGGGGATCTCTGGCGCCTGGATTAGCCAGCTGACGCTGCTTGAACCCTACCAACCGTTGTTCATTGGCGCAGCCTTGCTGGCGCTATTTTTGGCATGGCGACGCATTTGGCGCCCGGTCACCACTTGCGCCCCTGGCGAGGTCTGCGCACTGCCCAAGGTCAACCGAGCCTACAAATGGTTGTTCCTGATCGTCGCCAAGCTCGTCGTCGTCGCGCTGGCTTTTCCCTGGATTGCACCCTACTTTTATTGAACAGAACGCTCTATGAAAACACTCACCATCCTCTTTGCACTGGCACTTGGTTCGCTCACGGTCAGCGCAGGCACCCGCACTGTGACGCTTGCCGTGCCGTCCATGGACTGCCCCGTGTGCCCGATCACGGTCAAGAAAGCGCTCACGCAGGTGCCCGGCGTCAGCCAAGCCCGCGTGAACTTTGACAAACGGCAAGCGGTGGTGGTGTTTGACGACGCCCAAACCAACGTGGCGGCACTCACCGCAGCCACCGCCAATGCGGGCTACCCTGCTACCCTTTTGATTGCGAGCCCATGAGCGAGGTCATCCTGCTCTCGACCCTGCGTTGCCCGGAGTGTGGTTTCACCAAAACCGAGACCATGCCCAGCGACGCCTGCCAGTGGTTTTACAAGTGCGACCAATGCCACACCGTGCTCAAACCGTTACCCGGTGACTGCTGTGTTTTTTGCTCATATGGCACGCACCCCTGCCCGCCCATTCAGCTTCAAGGCGCCAACGGGTCGTGCTGCACTTGAGTCATAGTCATTCAGTGACTCACGGTTTTGGAAAACAGGTTGACCACCACCACGCCAGAGATGATCAGCCCCAGGCCGATGAGCGCTGGCGCGTCCAGCGCCTGGCCGTGCCAAAGCCAGCCTACTGAAGCAATCAGCACCACCCCTGCACCCGCCCAGATGGCGTAGGCCACCCCAATCGGCATCACCCGCAGTGTGAGGGACAAAAAGGCAAACGAAATGGAATACCCCAGCACGGTCACGACGCTCGGAATTAGCTTGGTGAAGCAGTCTGAGCTTTTCAGAAAGCTGGTGGCAATGACCTCCGCCACGATGGCGATAGTGAGGTACAGATAGGTGAGTTTCATGCGGGCAGTGTACGCACCGCCTTCTTGCTCCCTGCTGTGCAGGTTCAGGCTGCCCGCCTGTCAGGAAAGGAAATCACTTCTGCGGTCACCCGCCGGCTGTAGAACTTTCTGAGCGCTTGGGTGGTGGCTTCGGCGGACTCGTTGACGCCAGGCCAGGACGACTGGCTACCCATCTCCATGAGGGTCTGCTGCGCCTGCACCCATTCATTAAAAGTGTCCGCGGCCGACTTCATCAAGGCCGCGGCCTGCGCGCTGTAAAGCCGGGGAATTTGCTGAAACCAATAAGGCGCTCCGCCGCCGGGCGAGAGAGCGGGAACCCAGCTGTCCAAATTTCGGGTGAATATCTCCGCCCCCGCGTTGGACTGAATCAGTTGAATGTTGCGCAGCGCACTGGTCAACACCTCTGAGACGGCCGTGCCCTGCTGAACCAGGTGTTTTTGGGTCCCGGACACGCCAGGTCGAATTTTGGTGTTGGCGGGCTTTGTCATGATGAAACCTCCGAAGGGTGAATGTCGCCCCCAAGGGGCAATTGGGCGTGCGGCCAGTGCTGCACGCGACGCAATCCAACAGACCGTTTCCCGAAGTATGAAGAACTGGTGCCGTAAATCAACCCTCGGGATGTGTGCACCTGTCGAGCCATCAACCGGGGTAACCCTGCGGTAACAAAGAAGCGGGGATTGGCAGAGAATGTCGGTGCGACAAGCCTCACTCGCTTCGCTATTGATAGCATCTTCCGCAGGTTTATCAAGGGCCAACGCTCACTTTTTCTTACAAAACAGACAGGGAAACCGCATGAATTACCAAGCCAACCCCCAACGCTACGACACGATGCCTTACCGCACCAGCGGTCGCAGCGGCCTCAAACTGCCGGCCATCACGCTTGGCCTGTGGCACAACTTTGGCGACGCCACACCCATGGAAACCCAGCGCGCCATGCTGCGCACGGCGTTTGACCTTGGCATCACTCATTTCGACTTGGCCAACAACTACGGACCCCCTTTTGGCAGCGCCGAAACCAATTTTGGCGAGCACATGCGCCGCGACTTCAAGCCCTACCGCGACGAGCTCATCATCTCCAGCAAAGCCGGTTGGGACATGTGGCCCGGCCCCTACGGCCAAGGCGGGGGATCGCGCAAATACGTGCTGGCCAGCCTGGACCAGAGCCTGAAACGCATGGGGCTGGACTATGTGGACATCTTCTATTCGCACCGGTTTGACCCCGACACCCCGCTGGAAGAAACCATGGGCGCGCTGGCCACAGCCGTGCAACAGGGCAAGGCGTTGTATGTGGGCATCAGCAGCTATTCAGCCGCCAAAACCCGTGAAGCCGCGGCCATTCTTCGCTCCATGGGTGTGGCGCCGCTGATTCACCAGCCGTCTTACAGCATGATGAACCGCTGGATTGAAGAGGATTTGCTGGACGCACTCACTGACACTGGCATGGGCTGCATTGCGTTCAGCGCGCTGGCGCAAGGCCTGTTGACCAACAAATACCTGAACGGCATTCCTGAAGACGCCCGCATCAACCGCCCCGGCGGCGGCTCATTAAAGTCCGAACACCTGAGCGAGCAAAACCTCAAACACGTGCGTGCCCTGAATGAAATGGCGCTGGCACGCGGCCAAAGCCTGGCACAGATGGCGATTGCCTGGGTGCTGCGCGATGCCCGCGTGACCTCCGCCCTGATTGGCGCCAGCCGACCGGCACAAATCACCGAGTTGGCCGGCGCCCTGACCCAACTGGACTTCACCGCCGAAGAACTGACCGCCATTGATGCCCACGCAGTGGACGGCGGGATCAACCTGTGGAAGCGTCCCTCCACCGACCAGCGTCCCGGCTGATCGCAGGGGGCGGACCGGGCGAACGCGACTGCTGAAACGAGGGCCGCTGGCGCCCCGCCTTTCGGGTCCAGCCCCTCACTTTTGGCACCAGGCAGTGACCCTACACTGCCGCCATGAAATCCAATCTTTACGCCCTGTCCGCTATCGCGCTGTGGGTCTCTTTGGCCGCGCTGAGTGTGGCCTTGCGTCATGTGCCCGCCTTTTTTCTGACCGGCGTGACCCTGATGCTGGGCAGCCTGCTGGCGTGGCCCGCCGTGTTTCGCCAACCCTCGCTGTGGCGCGTCCACCCCCGCACGCTGGCGACTGGCGTCGGTTCTCTGTTTGGGTATCACTTTTTGCTGTTCATGGGTTTGCGCATGGCACCCTCGGTCGAGGTGAACCTCATCAACTACCTGTGGCCGCTGTTTTTGGTGGTACTGGCGCCCTTCTATTTGCCCAACATGCACTTGCGCGGCGTGCATTGGTTGGCAGCTGCCATGGGCTTTGGTGGGGCAGCCATCGCCATCCTGGGCGCACAAACCGGGGCAGTGGACACTAAAGACTTCGGGCGCTGGGGCGCCTGGCCGGGCTACCTGCTGGCACTGGGTGCGGCCTTTACCTGGGCCAACTACTCTTTGCAAAGCAAGCGTCTGTCGCTCAAAGGGCAAGGATTTCCCACCGCTGCCATTGGCCTGTTCGGATTGGTGTCCGGCGCGTTGTCCCTGCTGTGTCACTGGGCACTGGAGCCTGCCGTGAACTTGAGCACGCAAGACTGGCTGTTGCTGGCCCTCTTGGGCTTCGGCCCACTGGGTGCCTCATTTTTCTTGTGGGACAAGGCGCTCAAACTGGGAGACGCACGCCAGATTGGCATCCTCAGCTACATCACCCCATTGGCGTCCACAGCGGTGCTGGTGCTTATCAGCGGGCAACCTTTGACACTGAGTATTGGGGCGGCGGCGGCGCTGATCATGAGCGCCGCCGTGATAGGCACACGCGGCCGCTAAAGCCGCCTCTCACGGCGGTGGGGCGGCGTCTTCAAGCACAATCTCGCGATGATAGAACTCAAAGACATCCAGGCCGCCGCTGCCCGCCTGCAAGGGCAGTTACAAGAGACGCCGTTTGTGGCCTCACGCACCTTGTCCGACATCGTCGGCGCGCATGTGTTTCTCAAATTTGAAAACCTGCAGTTCACCGCGTCATTCAAGGAGCGCGGTGCGTGCAACAAGCTGGTGCAGCTCACCCCCGAGGAACAGCAACGCGGCGTGGTCGCCATGAGCGCGGGTAACCATGCCCAGGGCGTGGCCTATCACGCGCAGCGTTTGGGCCTGCACGCCGTGATCGTGATGCCTCGCTTCACCCCCGGTGTCAAGGTCGAGCGCACACGCGGCTTTGGCGCAGAGATCGTGCTGCACGGCGACACCCTGGACGAAGCCCGTGCCCACGCCTTTGCACTGGCCGAAGCCCGCCACCTGACCTTTGTTCACCCCTATGACGACGCCGACATCATTGCGGGCCAGGGCACGGTCGCACTGGAAATGCTCGAAGAGGTGCCGGATCTGGACACGCTGGTGATTGCCATTGGCGGCGGCGGGCTGATTTCCGGCATGGCCACGGCGGCCAAGGCGATCAACCCAAAGATTGAAGTGATTGGCGTGCAAACCTCGCGCTTTCCCGCCATGTTCAACGCCATCAAGGGCACGCAGCACCCGCAAGGCACCAGTAGCATCGCCGAAGGCATTGCAGTGGGCTCGCCCGGAAAACTGCCGCAAACCATCATTGAGCGGTTGGTGGACGACTTGTTGCTGGTGGACGAAGGCGACATTGAGCAAGCCATCGTCATGCTGTTGGAAGTCGAAAAAACGCTGGTGGAAGGCGCCGGCGCTGCCGGCCTGGCGGCCTTGCTGAAGTACCCCGAGCGATTCAAAGGCAAGCGGGTTGGACTGGTGCTGTGCGGGGGCAACATCGACCCGCTGCTGCTGGCGGCCATCATTGAGCGCGGCATGGTGCGCGCTGGCCGACTGGCCCGCATCCGCGTCAGCGCCCGTGATGTGCCCGGCACCTTGGCCAAAATCACGGCCACCGTGGCCGATGCCGGCGCCAACATCGACGAGGTACACCACCAACGCGCCTTCACCACGCTGGCGGCGCAAAACGTCGAGGTCGAACTGGTCATCCAAACCCGTGGCCCGCAACACATTGCCGACGTGCTGGCCGAACTTGCGAAAGTGGGCCTGGAGGCGCAGACGGTTCGCTGAGCAAAGAAAGGGAGGTGCTGAGGCACACCGGACTGGTCGGCATGCGAACCCAGCCAAAAACTGTACATGGATCATTGGATTGTTTACTGCGACGGCAGCGCCATGCCCAACCCGGGCCGCATGGGCTGGGGCGCGGTGATGACGGCACCTGATGGCACGCGCCACACACTCTCACACGCCTCACAAGCGATCGGTTGCAACAATGAGGCTGAGGTCAGAGCGCTGCTGGCGACACTCCAAGCATTGAAGCGATTGGGGGCCGACTCGCTGCTCATCCATTGCGACAACAGTGTGGTCGTCGAACAGGTGAGCGGTGACAAGGCCAAACCGGTCGCCCGCTTGGCTGCCCTGTTTGATGAAGCCCGAACGCTGTTCAACTCTTTCCAGCAAGCCACCCTGATCTGGACACCACGTCACCGCAACGGCGAGGCCGACGCGCTCGCCCGCACTGCGTTGGGGGCGCCTGAAAAGCGCGTTGCCAAGGTCACTCGAAAGAGACGGTAAGGATGGCGGCGCGCCTTACGCCGTTTGAGCGGGCATCGACTGGTAGGCACCTGCCGCGTACGTCAACTCATAGCTGTGGCTGTAAATTTCGAGGATATTGCCAAACGGATCTTCCATGTAGACCATACGGTACGGCTTCTCGCCGGGGAAGTACTCACGCACCGGCATACGTTGCTTGCCACCAGCGGCAACGATTTTGGCGGCCAATCCTTCAACGTCCGGGTCCTGCACGCAAAAGTGAAAGATGCCCGTTTTCCAGTACTCAAAGTTGTTCTGTGGCTTCTCGGCGTTCCGAAACTCAAACATTTCTACGCCGATGCGGTCTCCTGTTGAGAAATGAGCAATGCGAAACGAGCCCCAGCCCGCGCCAAAAACGTCGGTGCACATCACGCCAATGGCCGACTCATCCTCGCGGATGGTGGTGGGCGGCATGATCAGATACCACCCCATGACTTCGGAGTAAAACTTGACGGCGGCGTCGAGATCGGTGACTGACAAACCTAGGTGGGAAAAACTGCGGGGATAGACGCTGGACATGAGCGAGCCTTGTTTTGAATAGGAAGTCCCCAGTCTAAAAATCTCACGACATAAACACAATGACGCATCGCTGATCATTTCGATAAGATATCGTTATGCTCAATCCTCAATGGCTCCGCACCTTCGCCACGCTCGCCGAACTGGGCAACTTCACTCGCTGTGCGGAGCGACTGGACCTGACCCAGGCCGCGGTCAGCCAGCATGTGCAGCGCCTGGAGGAACGCTTGGGCACACTCTTGATCCGGCGCCCGCGTCAGCTTGAACTGACCCCAGCCGGCTTAGCGTTGCTGGACTATTGCGCCGAAGTGGGCACGGCTGACCAACGCCTGCAACAGCGGCTTTCCTCGGCAGACGTCGAACAAGGCGAGGTGAGTCTGATCACTCCCGGAAGCATTGGGCTGACGCTGCACCGTCACCTGCTCGACATCCAGCAAGCCCACCCCGGACTGAGCATTCGCCATCGGTTCGCGCCTGACACCGAGGTGCTTCAAGCGGTGTTGGAAAACCGTTTTGAGCTTGGGCTGGTCACGCTCAAACCCGTCGACGCGCGCTTGACGGTCACCCGCTTTGCGGAGGAACCGCTGGAACTGGTGGCCCCTACTGGCGAGGTGGTGAACACCTGGGCCGACTTGGAGCGCTTGGGCTTCATCGACCATCCCGATGGCCAAGCCATGGCGGGGCGCCTGCTCAGCCGGCGTTTTCCAGGCCACCCCGGTGCGCACGCACTGCCTTGCCGCGGCTTCACCAACCAAATCAGTCTGATTTTGGAGCCCGTGGCCAGAGGCCTGGGCTTCAGTGTCTTGCCGCGTTATGCGCGTTTGGCTTTTTCAAAGCCGGACGCCATTCAGGTCGTCGAGGGCACGCCACGGGTGGTTGACACCCTTTGGTTGCTGCACCGCGCCGAATGGCCGCTCACGGCCCGAGCCGAGACCGTGCTGCGTCGACTCCAGCCCCACTTCGCGCTGGACAACTGAAGCGAGCAGCCCGAGATAGTTTTGCGCGTTGATCTCGCCTAAGAAGTGGGCGAATTGCGGGCCATCAGACCTCTTCAGCGGCGTGGTTTGACTCGCCTCAGGCGCCCGTTAAAGCTCGGTAAGCCTGCTGCGTGTCAGGCGCGACCGACTTGACGACTTGTTCATGGGCAGTTTGATGGCGCAACACCAAGCGCGCCGACGCCACCGCTTTGGATTTGCAAAACCAGTGGCAGCTGTGCTGCATCAGAAACAGTTCGGCCATCATGGTGAAGGCCTTGTCGCGGGGGCTTAGCTGGCGCTCATTCTGGGCGGCTGCGGCCAGACCCTTGGCATGAATGGCAAACAATTTGCGGGCATCAAAGCTGGCACTTGGAAACAATTGCTCCGCAAAGGGAAAAGCCAGCGCGAATTGGCTGACTCGGGTTTGCTCCGACGAAACCTTGGCAAAATCCCCTACAAAGGCGGTGAACTGCTGGGCCAGGCTGGCTTCAGTGGTTTCCAGCAACTGCCAGATCTGCTCTCGCCGCGCACTGTCTTGCTCACCGAGCGCCCTCAAGTACCCGTCAGTCAGGGTCTCCATCAGCTTCTCGATCTGGTACTTGCCCAGATAGCTGCCCAGCAAGGCAATGCGTTTTCGCTGGGCAATGAGTCGGAGCGCATTCACGCCCACGGCGAACAGCATCGCCAGGATAAAGAGGTCCATTGATAGGTCTTAGGTGTCGCTTGTGGAGCCTTGAGTGTAGTCACCTCATTTTGGATCAGCACCTGGCGTGCCGGGCCGTCAGTTCCAGCCGATCACATCGAAGCCTCTTTCGCTGACGCAGCGCTGCACATACTGGCGGTACAGCTGACTGGGTCGGCTCTGCATGGCACCAGACACCGCGCCCGCCGAGCCTCCAACTGCCGCACCAGCGACACCAGAAGTCAATATGCTGTCCATATTGCGACCAGTGACCAGCGCGCCGACTGCCGCGACCACGCCGCCCACCGCTGCGCCTTGACCGGCACGCTGACCCACCGCATTGTTTTGTTCGACGGGGCTCAGGCCGGCCGCTTGGGCACGGGCCATGCAGGCGTCGATTTCGGCGCGCGCGGCGGCGTCGCCCACCCGGTTCAAGGTTGCGTTGGGGTACAGCACCGGCCGGGCCGATGCACTGTTTGAACCCGTGGAGGCACATCCCGCCACGGAAAACACGGCAACCAAGAGCCAGGCGGATACAAAAAGAGAGGAGCGTTGGGGGTGCTGTTTCATGGTCATTTGACGACGCAAGGCCGCGAGCTGTTCGGGAATCTACGCAAATTGTGCACGCATGGGTAAAATTCGCAAGATACTGAACTCAAGACCATAAGGACCCCCATGTCAAAGCCAGCTCACCACGACAGCGCCACCCCGACCGATCCTGTCGAAGCCATTGTCCCCATGATCCCCATCGTTTTGCCCGTGGTTGGCGCCGTGCTGATCTTTTTGCTGGCGTTTATTGCCGTCAGCATGGCCTGATACAGACTGCATCTAAGGTTCACAGGCACCCGCCAGTCTCGCGGAGACGACCTTGAACCGTTGAAATCTCTGCAGCCGGCGGCTGCAGACAAAAAGGGCCGCGTCAAGCGGCCCTTTCTTTTCCCCTGCACTTTATGACCCTTTCGTCGCCGAAGCTCTGCTTTAGCCCTTCGACAGAAGCGCATAAACCAATGCTGTTTTCGCATAACTTTTGCGTGTAACTGTCAGGTAACTTGAAGACAGCTTCATAGAATCAGGGTTGGGCACGGCCGTTTGAATGCCGGCCGCCCCACACCAAGGCAACTTCGACCCATCCCTCCATGACTTTTAACCCATGACGATGTCGGCCCGCTCAGGCGGTGGCTTGCCCTTCACCGTTTTTTCAAAGCGCATTCGCAAGGCGATTGACAACGCTAGCCCGTGCATTTCGAAAAGACGATTTTTAACTTTGGAACGCTCATGAACTCTCCCGCAATGCAAGGCTTGGATCTCAACGCCCCAAGCTATGTCAAAAATGCCCGCCTGATTGCCTGGGTGGCCGACATGGCCGCCCTGACCAAGCCCGACACCATTTACTGGTGCGACGGCTCAGACGAAGAGTACGCGCGCTTGTGCCAGCAATTGGTGGACGCCGGCACGTTCAAAAAGTTGAACGACGCCAAGCGCCCAAACAGTTTTTTGGCCTGCTCAGATCCCACGGACGTGGCCCGCGTGGAAGACCGCACCTACATCTGCTCCGAGCAAAAAGAAAACGCCGGCCCCACCAACAACTGGATGGCCCCCGCGGAGATGCGTGTTTTGTTGCAGCAAGGCGCCAACACCACCAAGGCCTTGTTTGACGGCTGCATGAAAGGCCGCACCATGTATGTGGTGCCGTTCTCGATGGGCCCGCTGGGCTCCCACATTTCCCACATTGGCATCGAGTTGACCGACAGCCCCTATGTGGCGGTGAACCAAAAAATTATGACCCGCATGGGCAAAGCCGTGTACGACGTGCTGGGCGTGAATGGCGACTTCGTGCCTTGCATGCACACCGTGGCCGCCCCACTGGAGACCGGCCAGGCTGACGTGAAATGGCCGTGCAACAAAACCAAGTACATCGTGCACTACCCAGAGACCCGCGAAATCTGGTCTTACGGATCGGGTTATGGCGGCAATGCTTTGTTGGGCAAGAAATGCTTTGCACTGCGTATTGCATCCAATATGGGGCGCGACCAGGGGTGGTTGGCTGAGCACATGCTGATTTTGGGTGTCACCAACCCACAAGGCAAAAAGTACCACGTGGCGGCCGCTTTCCCCAGCGCCTGTGGCAAGACCAACTTTGCGATGCTGATTCCACCCGCCGGCTTTGAAGGCTGGAGCGTGACCACCATTGGTGACGACATTGCCTGGATCAAACCCCACGCCGACGGCAAGATGTACGCCATCAACCCTGAAGCCGGTTATTTTGGCGTGGCTCCGGGCACCAACACGCTGACCAACCCGAACTGCATGGCCAGCCTGAACCGCGATGTGATTTTCACCAACGTGGCGCTGACCGACGACGGCGACGTGTGGTGGGAAGGCATGACAGAGACAGCGCCTCAACACTTGATTGACTGGCAAGGCAAAGACTGGACGCCTGCCTTGGCCCGCGAGACTGGCGCCAAAGCCGCACACCCGAACGCTCGCTTTACCGTCGGCGCCATGAATAACCCAGCGTTGGACCCCGCCTGGGACGACCCAGCTGGCGTGCCGATTGACGCCTTCATCTTCGGTGGCCGTCGCTCCACGACCGTGCCACTGGTTACTGAAGCGCGCACTTGGCAAGACGGCGTTTACATGGCCGCGACCATGGGCTCTGAGACCACTGCAGCCGCAGTGGGACAGATGGGCGTGGTGCGCCGCGATCCCTTTGCCATGCTGCCATTCTGTGGCTACAACATGAGCGACTACTTCCAGCACTGGCTGAACATGGAGCACAAGCTGGAGTCTCTGGGCCACACCTTGCCACGCATCTTCTGCGTGAACTGGTTCCGCAAAGGCGACGACGGCAAGTTCGTTTGGCCCGGCTACGGCGATAACATGCGCGTGCTGAAGTGGATGATTGACCGCCTCGAAGGCCAGGCCAAAGGTGTTGACCATGCGATTGGCGTCAGCCCTACCTACGGTGAAATCAACTGGACCGGTCTGAACTTCAGCGAAGCACAGTTCAACACCGTGACAAGCATCGACAAAGCGGCCTGGACTCAGGAACTCGCATTGCATGCCGACTTGTTCCAACAATTGGCATACCACTTGCCCAAAGAATTGGTCGAGACCAAATTGCAGCTGGAGAAGCGACTGGCGGCCTGAGGAGGCAGCCCAAAAGCCGCAAAATGGCATGACCTGCCATTCTGCAGAACGCGCCTGACGCTACCGCGCTCAGGCATGAAAAAAGCCACCGGACCCGGTGGCTTTTTTTGCGCCGTTGCGACCTGCGTCGCGCCGGGGTGGGATTTAGTTCGCGCCAGTGCGATCGATAGCGGACTGTAGGTCCGCCATGATACGGGGATCCGCCTGGGCAGACGCCCACAAACGGCGGTCTGCACGAGCCTGCGCACTGCGTGCGGCCCAATCATTCATGGCGCTTAGCGTCGCTTTGGCCAATGTTTGTGCGGAACCGGCAAACAGGGCCAGTGCAGCAAAGCCAACCACCCACAAAGCCACCCAGGCCAGCAACAAATGGCCGTCTGCCCAGGTTTCGATCAGTTGGTCAGCGACTACGATCAAAGCGGACACCATGGCGGCGAGCAACATGGCGCTCAAGCCGCGGTGACCTGCGGTCTGGCCTGCAGGTGCGGTGGTTTGACCCAGTGGCAGCGCGTGGCGGGTTGGTGTGTAGGTGGTCATGATTTATTCCTTCAATCAAACGCCTCAATGTGATGACGTGTCTCGATATTAGGGTAAACACTAGGTATCGCCTAATTTATATTTATGATGCCAACTATTCATCGACGTGATAAATTGACTTATGCCCCCCACCAACTTCAAGAAGCTCGACCTGAATTTGCTTCGGGTTTTTGATGAAGTGATGACCGAACGCAGCCTGACCCGGGCCGCGCGCAAGCTGTCCATCACCCAGCCAGCCGTCAGCAATGCCTTGCGACGCCTGCGCGAGGCCATGGGTGACGAGCTGATCAAGCGCAGTGGCCAAGCCATGGCCCCCACGCCGCGTGGACTTGCGGTTTGGCCGGCGGTGCGCGAGGCCCTGCGCCAGTTGCAGGATGTGATCTCCCCCAGCACCTTTGTACCCGGTGAAGCGCAAGCGACCTTTGTGCTGGCCATGGCGGACGCCACGTCGGCCAATTTGCTGCCGGGCCTGATGGCCGTTCTGGAACGTGACGCCCCTCAATTGTCGATCCGTGTCGTTCCATTGGTCACCCGCGACCCCCGCCCGCTGTTGGAGCAAGACGGGGCGGATCTGGCGATTGGCTACTTTCCCTCCGTGCTGGGCGACCTGACCGCGCGCGCTCAGGCCGGCGAGACGGTGGCCTTTGCCACCCAGCGACTGTTCAGCGGTGAGTACGTCTGCGCCATGCGTCAGGGCCACCCGCTGACCAAGGGCCCACTCACTCTGAACCGATTTTGCAGCGCACGCCATGTGCTGGTGAGCTACTCCGGGCGACCGTTTGGCTTCATCGACGAGGCGCTGGCCGTGCTGGGGCGGGAGCGTCAAATTGCACTCACGGTGAACCAGTTTTTCACCGCCGGCACGCTGGCGGCTCAATCCGACCTGCTGACGGGCATGCCACGGCACTTCCTCGCGGTGTCCGGCCTGCAGGACCAACTTATTCTTCGAGATCTGCCATTTGCCGTGCCGCCGCTGAACATTGACGCTCTTTGGCACCATCGGCGCAACCGGGACAGTGCCCATGATTGGCTTCGCCGCACCATTGCGGGCGTCGCCTCGACGCAGTCGGGCACATGAACCGCTTGCCTGACAATAAACGCCATGAACATTCAGCTTTTGTCGGACCTGCACCTGGAGACCCACCCCAACTGGGTCGCCACCCCGGCGCCCGGGGCGGATTTGCTGGTGCTGGCCGGCGACATTGGTTCTTACCAGGTGAACTCGAGCCTGACGGATGACGACTTCGGGCTGGGGCGTTTTTCGCCGCGCCACGGCTGGCCAACCCCGGTTCTGTTTGTGCCGGGCAACCACGAGTACGACGCGCTGGACTTTGACGAGGCCCACGCCCGCCTGCGCGAGGTCTGTGAGCGCCAGGGCATCACCTGGCTGGAGCGTGAAGTGGTGACCTACACCCACTTGGGCGCGCAACAGTTGCCCACGCCAGTGCGGTTTGTGGGCACCACGCTATGGACCGACTTTGACGCCCTGTGCCCGGTGGATGACGCGCCCACGTCCAACCGGCTGGCGCAGCAATTGAAAGCCCGAGACAAGGCCTTTCGCGCCGCCAATTTTTACCTTAAGAAGACCTCCGGCACCCGCCGCGGCGTGCCCATGCTGGCTGCTGAGGTGCGTGACCAGGCCATCATCTGCCGGGACTGGTTGACGCAGGCGCTGACGCAACCTTTTGAAGGCCACACCGTGGTGGTCACCCATTTTGCGCCCAGCCTCTTGAGCGCCGACCCCCGCTATGGCATGACACCGGGCACGGCCGGTTTTTGCAATGACCTGGACCACCTGCTGATCCACGCCCGCTTGTGGCTGCACGGCCACTTGCATGCACCCAGCAACTATGTGAAAAACGGTTGCCGGGTGGTCGCCAACCCCTTGGGTTACGCCCGCAAGAACGAGCAATCCGCATTTCTGCCCGACAGTTTCATGACTCTCTAATGTCAGCGCCCACCGCCTCATTTTTTGATCTGAATTAAGTCGAGTTGACTTGACGCATGTCAGGTTGGGACAGCTTGAGTACACTAACTTCTCAATAAGGAGACTTCTATGAACATTCTTCTCGCCGTTGACGGTAGCCCTTACACCAAGAAAATGCTGGCCTATCTGACCACGCACGAGTTGTTCTCTTCCGAGAAGAACAGCTACACCGTGTTCACGGCCCAACCTGCCTTGCCCCCTCGCGCTCGCGCGGCGGTCGGCAAGGAAATTGTTGAAAAATACTACAGCGAAGAGGCGGAGAAAGTGTTGGCCCCGGTCAGCAAGTTCCTCGTGCGCCACCGCATTGACGCTAAAAGTAGCTGGAAGGTGGGCCACGCAGGCGAGTCGATCTCCAAGTTCGCAGACAGTGGCGACTTTGATCTGGTGATCATGGGCTCGCACGGTCACGGCACGCTGGTCAATCTGGTGATGGGCTCTGTGGCCACCCAAGTGCTGTCCCATTGCAAGGTGCCGGTCATGCTGGTTCGTTAAGTCAGTGACCGACTTTGCTATTGATTAAATAGCCTCCTACGCCTGCTGGACGGGGGTAGGGGCCGAAAAAACATCTACAATCTCAACGGGTTCTAAGACCGTCAAAACAGGTACTCACCACCAAGTCTGTGACTTGGTCGTCGGTGAGCGTCCCACCCATCTTCAGAAACTCCACCACCGGGTCGCAGGCCCGCGCGTAGAGGGTGTACAGCACGGCAATCGCCGGAAGCGACGGGTTCACTTCGCCAGCGGCTTGGGCCGCCTCAATCCACTCACCCATGACATCACTGACCGTCACCAAGGCGTCCATATAGTCTTTGTTGCCCACCAAGGCGGTGCGCAACGCAGAGTTTTGATTGGGGAGGGCTGGCATCTCACCGGCCAGTTTGATGCCCAGCATCCAGTGCACCACATGACGCAACTTTTCAACAGGAGCCAGTGCCTCTGGCACGGTTTCCACAAACGCTTGCGCTTGGCGCAAGACTCGCACCATGGCGGCGGCGGCCAGGTCCTCTTTGCTGGAAAAGTGCTTGTATAAACTGGCTTTGGCAATGCCGACCTGTGCGGCGACTTCGTCTACCGTCATGGCGTCAAAGCCTTTCTCAGCCAGCAGCCGATTCACCGCCTGCACGATGGCTTCTTCGCGGGCTTTGAGCATTTGCTGCTTGAAGGAAACTCGGAGGATGGGGGCGGTATTCATCGTCGTATTTTATTCAACTGCGTCGATTCATGGGTGCTTTGGTTTTTTTGATACTCAATCGTTCAAACCAATGACTGCGCGGCCGCGCCAGTCAAGGCGCTGGTCAAGGCGTCCAGCACCACCGAATCCAGATTCCAGCAATGCCAATACAACTCCACGGGCAAGGAGTGTTTCGGGGCGATATTGACCAAGCGGCCTTGCGCCAGGTGCTCACGCACTCCCAGCTCTGGCAACACACTGACGCCCCAGCCCGCCAACACCGCCCGCACCTGGCCTTCAGAACTGGGCACGTAAAGCTGGCTGAGCGCCACGCGCTTGAGGTTAAAGCTGGTGGCAATGAACTCTGCCTGCAAGCCGTCCTTGCGATTGAAGGCAATAAAAGGAAAAGCGCGAAAGTTGTGGGCCGTGATGCCGTCCGGGCAATGCTTGTCGGCATAGGCTGGCTCGGCCACTGCCACGTAGCGCATTGCGCCCAGAGGGAGCATTTTGCAACTGCGCAGCGCCTGCTTGAGGGTCGTCACACAACCCAGCACCTGGCCTTCACGCAGCCAATCGTGGGTGAACTCCTGATCGTCCGTGATAATTTCAATCGCCAACCCCTGTTGCACCAAGCGACTCAGCGCCGGCAGGGCCCAGGTGGCGATGCTGTCAGCGTTGATGGCAATCGAGATCCGCTCCTCATCGCGCCCATTGCCAGTGACGCCGGGCGTCAAGTCTTTGAGGTCGCGTTCCAGATCGGCTCGCAGCAAGCGCATCTGCATGGCGTGCTTGAGCAGCAAGCGACCGGCCGAGGTGGCTTTCAAAGGCCGGCTTCGCACAATCAACACCGTGCCGACCTGCACCTCCAGCGAGCGAAGCCGCTGCGACACGGCCGACTGGGTGATGGACAAGCGCACCGCTGCGCGCTCAAACCCACCCTCTTCCACTATGGCCGCCAAACACTCCAGGGCATCCGGATCAAAGGTACTCATCCCGCCTCCTCGAATTAGCTAATCTAATGTTTTTGATATTAGTTTAATTCTACTTTTTTTACCACCGGAGATCGGCCACACTGCGCGCATGAAAATCATCATTCTTGGCGCAGGCATTATTGGCGTGAGCACCGCTTGGCACTTATTGGAGCAGGGCCACGAGGTCACGGTCGTTGACCGTCAACCCGATGCAGCCATGGAAACGAGTTTCGCCAACGCGGCGCAAATCTCGGTGAGCTACTGCGAACCCTGGGCCAACCGGGATGCACCACTGAAAGCGCTGAAGTGGATGTTCAGCAAAGAAGCGCCCCTGCTGTTTCGCCCCAAGCTTGACTGGCACCAGTGGCTGTGGAGCCTGAAGTTCTTGGGTCAATGCAACGACAAGGCGTTTGAGCGCAATGTGCAACAGCTCGTCGCGCTGGGCGCGTACAGCCACTCGGCCCTGAAGTCGCTGGTGCAAAGCACCGGCATTGAATACCAGCGACTGGAGTGCGGCATCGCCCACTACTACACCGACCAGAAATCGTTTGACACCGCCGGTGACGCCGCCCAGTTGATGAGCAAATACGGCGTCTCCCGCCGCGTCGTGGACAAGGCCGAACTGCTGCGCATTGAGCCCGCGTTCAAGTCGTTTTCCGACCGAATCGTGGGGGGAACCTTCACCGCCAGTGACGAGTCGGGCGATGCCCGCGTCTTCACCCAGGCACTGGCCAAAGCCTGTGTTGCCCGCGGCGCAGAATTTTTGTATGGCCACGACGTGGTGCAATTGAACAAGGTCGGCGGCGCCATCGAATCTGTGGCGGTGCGCCCAGCGCGCATCGGGCCTGGCGGCCAGCGCGGCATTGGCGCGTCCCGCCAGTTGAACGCGGACCATGTGGTGGTCGCTTGCGGCTCGTACTCAGCGCCGTTACTGCGCACCGTGGGCGTGGACCTGCCTATTTACCCCGGCAAAGGCTACAGCGCCACCTTCAAGATCAAGCGCCCTGAACTCGCGCCCAAGGTCTCAACCATTGACGACGAGAAAAAAATCGCCATCAGCCGCCTTGGCGACCAGTTGCGCGTGGCCGGCACCATCGAAGTTGGCGGCTACGACCTGTCGCTGGACACGCCGCTGGCCCGGGCACGCTGTCAGATGCTGTCCAACCGCATTGAAGAGGTGTTTCCCGGCCTGTGCGACACCCGCAATGCCGAGCAAGGCGGCCAACCCAACTACTGGACTGGCTTGCGCCCTGCCACGCCCACCAACATTCCCTACATTGGCCAGACCAAGGTCAGCAAGCTGTGGGTCAACGCAGGACACGGTACGCTGGGTTGGACACACGGCGCTGGCTCCGGCAAGGCGCTCGCTGAGTTGATCTGCGGTCGTGAACCCGAGATGGCTTTCGCCTTTCACGGAGTGAAGACCACGGTCTAAGGCTGCCACTCCACGGGCCGGCGACACCAATCGCCAGCCCGTGAGGCAGCGCGAGGGTGCGCCGACCCGGTTTGCGAAGCCCGCCGGAACGGCGCAAAATGGGCGCATGAACGCGAACGACGCGCAACTGATTCAAATTCCCGTGGACGATGTCCACATCGAAGGCTTGCTAACCCTGCCAGGCCAGTGCTGCGGCTTGGTGCTGTTTGCCCACGGCAATGACAGCAGCCGCCACGACCCCCACAACACGACCGTCACCCAAGCCCTGCACGCCCAAGGCTTGGGCACCTTGGTGCTTGACCTGCTCACCGTGGCCGAGATGCTGGACTACCACACCCGTTTTGACATCTCGCTGCTCACCCACCGCCTGTTGGTCACCACGGGTTGGGTCAGGCTACACGCCCCCACCCTGCATTTGCCCTTGGGCTACTTTGGCGCCGGCACGGGCGCAGCCGCTGCGTTGCAGGCCGCTGCGGCCTTGGGGGAGGACATCAACGCAGTCGTCTCTCGCGGTGGTCGCCCGGACCTTGCCGGCCACCACGAGTTGAGCAAGGTCGCCGCTCCCGCGCTGCTGCTGGTAGGCAGTCGCGACGAAGAAGTGCTCGCCCTCAACCACGAAGCCTGTGCGCAACTGACTTGCACCAAGTCATTGAGCATCATTGCCGGGGCCTCCCATTTGTTTGACGAACCCGGTGCACTGGACGCTGTGGCACAGCAGGCCGCCCAATGGTTGGCACAGCACGTGCCGCGCTAAAAGTTGCCCCGCGCGTCCTGATTCACCGTCGCCCCTGATTTGGTGGGTAATTTGGGTGTTTTTATCGCTTTAGAACCGCCAAGGGCCCTCCAGAATAGCCGGCAACCAGGAGATTTCATGACCTTGCAGTACCAGCTCAAAGAGGGTAACTACCACTTGTATGACCTCAGCACGCCCGCCAGCAAGGTCACAGGCGAGCACCGCCTGCGTTTGATGACCGACACCGTGGCGTTGGCTTTTGACCTGCGCACCGGCAAGCTGCACGAGCATGGCAATCCCACCCGAATTCACTCTTGGGCCACCACCGCCCGCCGGCGTCTTCGGGCGGCCGGCTCGGTCGACAGCGCTAATGACATCGTGGTGGTCTCTGGCCCGCTGCCGGTGGAAGAGATCAACAAGTGCCTGCAGATCAACGGCTACTGCCGCCACATGCTGTCCCGCCTGTCCACCTTGCCGCACGGCAAACGCGTTGGCCATTCACAGGCGCATTAATTGCTCCTGATTTCATAGCTGTTTGCGCTTATTTGGCGTGTACCAGCTAATGATTTGGCACTATATTTTCGGGTTGCCGATCGGGTTGGGCTTGTGACTAGCTTCTGACACAAGCCGCGCTACGATGGGCTTGACTTCGTCAATCGTGTCCTGAGGGCCAAAGCGCGCTTCCAGGCGCTCAATGCCCCGTGCCAATGACGGGCCAAGCTTGATGCTCGCTTGGTCCAGGTCCGGTTTCGACTTTTCAAGTGACACCAATAGGTCACGGGGCGAACCTTTGACGCCGTGGACCAAGAGTGAGCGAAACAGGCTTCTCGAAATACCGATGTGCGCGGCGATGCGATTTCTGAACGTGCGGCCAGAGCCGGGCCCAACTTGCATCCACAGGAAGCCCAGCAGTCCGATCAGGACCCCGACTCCGAGAATGGCGGCTGTATATATCACGGTGTTTTTGACTCCTTTTGCGATTCAGATGAAGTGCGGAACAGTTGGTGCAGCAGCAATGGCCAAGGTCTGAAATCATCGGCGCTGAGCGGCTTCATCGCGCAGCGTCTGTTTTGAATCCTACTACCGTTGCTGGTGATCTTGCCAAGTCCCTTGTTTCAACGTGCTATCTCTGGACGTCTGATTGGGTGCTTGACTTTTTACGGCTGCCATTCGCGGTTGGAGTTTTATGCAGTTTCTGACTGCGGCCCTTAATGGAACTGCGCAGGTAAGCTATTCACTATGTAGCAATTTTTCCGCGGCAACCCCCACTCGTTCCCCTAACCCTCTCCCGCCCCGCCGGGCGGGAGAGGGAGCTCAACAGCCCCATTTGGCCGCGTGTTGGAAGATTCGGAGTGCCTGATCGGACTGGGTTTGGTAGCCGGGTTGGGTTGAGCGCGAGGGGGCAGGAAGCGAGGCTCACAGTCGATGAAGTCCGGAGGCAGCTTTGTGCCCAAAGCCAAATTTCATTTCGGCGAAATGCCTGCCCGATACCGGTCTTAGAACCCAACATGGAAAACTCACCGGATTAACCGCGGAGTTTCATATAGCAGCCCTTCACTTCACCTCGACTGAATCATATTGCTGACATTGGCGGCGTAAAGAACGTTGACAGGAGTGCAGCGGAAGGAGTCATTGGATACTTGGAAGTGGATGACTCTTTAGAGGCCATACCGGCGGTACACCGGGTCCAAAGGATAGCCCACGGATTTGGGAAAGCCGACTTTCGTTTTTGCCGTAAGTTGTCGGTCGCTGGCAGTGCCAAAACTCGCAAGCGGGTCTACACCGAAGAAAGTCACTTTGTTCAACTGGCCGTCGGCAGCGTGGCGTTGCCGGGCATTTGGACTGTGGCAGCGACCGGTTAAATCCAAGGTCAGGAGCGGATACTGATGTTCCCGAACTGTTTGCTCCATAGCTGACTTTGACACGCGTTCGCCCCGAGATGCGACCCAACGCTGTGGAGGGCTGTGGTGATCCGCAGAATTTGTTGCAGGCCGCAAATCTCACGCCACCCGGCATATTTGCCAAGTTCGGCGGCATACTCAGCTTGCAATCAATGGGCTGGTGTGCCCGCAACTGGGAGATAAAACGTATGGAAATTTGGGTGTCTGTTGGCCTGGGCCTAGTGTTGCTATTGGTGGGTGGCGAGTTGTTGGTACGCGGGGCCGTGGCGTCGGCTACGTCGCTGGGAGTATCGCCGCTACTGATTGGGTTGACGCTGGTGGGGTTTGGCACCTCGACACCCGAGCTGGTGACCAGTGTGACCGCAGCGCTGAACGGCTCGCCTGGCATCGCGGTGGGCAATGTGGTGGGCTCCAACATCGCTAACATTCTCTTTATCCTGGGACTCTCGGCGGTGATTTACCCAATGGCCGTCAACCCCAAGGGCTTCAGGCGCGATGCCATGATGCTGTCGGCCGCTGCTTTGGCCTGCTTGGGTGTGGTGCTGGCTGGGCGCATGGGCATGCTGGTGGGTGTGGCGTTTCTTGCCAGCTTGCTGGCGTATGTGGTGTTTGTTTATTTGCAGGAAAAGCGCGCCCCCGATGAGGCGGCGCTGGTCGCCGAGCACCGCGCTCAAGACGCACGCGGCGGGCCGCGCCAACTGGCGTTGTCACTGGCGATGGCGGTGGGTGGTATTGCGATCACGATTTTTGGCGCCCGCTTTCTTGTGGACGGCTCCATTGCAATGGCCAAAGGTTTGGGGATTTCGGACACCATCATCGGGCTGACGATTGTGGCGGTAGGCACTTCCATGCCCGAGTTGGTGACTTCGGTGATGGCGGCGCTGCGCAAACATGCCGATGTGGCCTACGGCAATATTGTGGGGTCGAGCATCTTTAATGTGTTCTTTATTCTGGGAACCACCTCCATCATCGAGCCGATTGACATTCCGCCCCAAATTGCCAGTTTTGACATTTGGGTGATGCTGGGTGCCACCGGTCTGCTGGTGTACTTTGCCCGCTCAGGTGCCACGTTGCAACGCTGGGAAGGCTGGATTTTTCTCACGTCATACGCAGCCTACACGGGCTACTTGATCTCGATTGCCTAGAAAGCTCCACAACATGACCACAGCCACATCCGAACAAAAAGTCTTAGGTTTCTTGCCGTAAAAAGCCGTGCCAGGCGCATTGCTGTTTTTTGTCGCCGCGCCGGCAATGGTCGTCGTGAATTCAGCTTGTGGTTCTGCGTACCAATCGCTCCTTGCAACCACTTTCAGCATTGGACCCACAGGCGACGGCATTGAGATGAAGGTGGCGTACTGGATCAAGAACGCGTTGATAGCGTTGTTTTTTTCTTCGTCGGGCTGGAGCTCAAACGCGAGATGCTGGAGGGGCAGCTATCCAACCCAAAGGCCGCCCAAAATGCCTTCGTTGGGTTTCATCGACTCAAGTTGAAGCGCCTCAGAGCCGCCGCTCACAAGCGCCCGCTGATGCCCCAATGGCAAAGTTGAGGCCCCCACCATCTATGACCACTTCCGCCCGTCTTGCAGACCTTAAAGGCGACAAGTCGGTACACCGCTTTGTGTCTGTTGAAGTCAGCCGCCCAAATTTTGCCCCGTTTTCACTCGACGGACTCCATTAGACAAAAGCGGTCCGCCACACTTCGGCCGCCGCCGGCGGTTCCCGACCCAAAGCTGCCGTTAGGGTTTTCGCTTCCAGCACCGGGTATGCAGCGCAAGGAGTCGCCCATCAATACCCGCAATAGGGCGGTTCAATTGCATGATCTTGGGTTCCGGTCGTTCGCCGTTCATGTGTGCCGGCGATCGACCCAAAGCTGTCATAGCGATCGGAATAATTAATGCCTGATAGCGGTCATTCATAGACTACCGCTTGCCGGGGGGAGATCAACGCCAATTGGCGTGGGCTCGTGGCTGGGGAAGCCGGTGCAACCCCAGCCGAGATCATGTGTTGTGGCATCTGCCCCTGACTTTCTCGATCCAAGAAGCATCAGGCCGACCAGCCCGAGTGCGAAGTCGTTGACCTAAATAAACCACTGTGTAATTCACACAATATCGTCAGAGCCACGCTTAGAAATGGGATATAGCGCTGGCGATGCGTGGTGAACTAGCCCCGGACTCTTGACCCACTTTCGTATCAGGCAGCTACCAGATCTCGCGCCAACTTGTCCCTGAGTTGGTTCACAAGATTCGTTTTTGCGCTTGAGATGTGCTGCTCTGTCAGAAACACTGCGTGGGCTGCGTCGCCACGGCCTATCGCTTCGGCAATGGCCTGGTGCTCATCCCAAATGGCAGAACGATGGTTGGTCCAGCGGTGTACTGCACCCATAACGCGCCGAATATGCACCCAGTAACGATTGGCACTCTCCGCAATCAGAGCATTGCCCGAGGCGGTGTAAATGGCGTAATGGAAAGCAATGTCCGCGTCGATGATGCGCTTAAGGTCACCACTTTTCGAAATCAAACGCCCCTGCTCGATCAATGTTGGATCGATCGTGACGCCTGCCTGTGCCGCCAAGCGCGCCGCAAGTACATCGAGCGCTCCTCGGACTTCGTAGAGATGGTCCACCCACTCCGGGTCCAGCGGTGCGACCTGAACGCCTCGGCCAGGCGCGTCCTCGATGAGGCCGTCCTTCTTCAGCATACGCAGCGCCTGCAATACCGGAGACCGAGACACATGCAACTGCTCCGCAATCTCCTCCTGTGTGATACGTTCACCCGGCGCCAGCGAACCATCGGTGATGGCATCGACCAGCACGTTATAGACTGTCTCGACAAAGTCGCTACGAGTGGGAATTTTTTCAAGTTGCAAACGCATCCGCATATTCTATTTCGAAGACTGTGTACAGAGTACAGAACCAGAGCGGCGCCAACAACAACTTTGATAACGCGCAACCATCTCCGTCCCGTACCAACGACTTTATCGCGCTGCCTGTTTTTTCTGGCGGCACAACTGTGCGGCAGCCAACCAGCACGGTGTCACAACGCCGGGGGGCAGGTGGGCCATCAAGGCCTCACAGTGGTTCACGTTCTGGTCGTCACAGACCAGAAGTTGCAGCCGGTTCTGACTAAGGTTCAGTGGTGTCTTGAGATACAACACCAAGTGTTGTTTGAGATCGTTCTCCAATCTTCCCTCTTTCCATTCAAGATGATCGACATCTCGCCACGCCACCTGCCGCTCTATCGCGACTCGCGCGCCCAACAGGTGCGGCACTTGACTCCACTTGACATGGAGTCCGTCTGCAGTAAAGCGGACCCGCTGCACGTGCAACAAATCGCAAGCAACCGCATGCAGGGCGACAGCAATGCCGCCCACGCCCAACGCCGCAAGACCCAGGCGACTGTCCATGGCGGGCGTTGCCGCCAACCAACCGGGCAATGCCCAGAGCCACAGAACAGCCACTGAGACGCCAGCCATGATCAACAACCCGATCGCCAGACGCCACAGGCGTGGTCGCTTGACCAAGGTGCCGGGCGGCCCGTAGTCCAGTTGGAATGGTGGCATGAATTTATCCATTCACTTCATGCCGGGTTCACCGGCGGTGTCACTCGGGGGTTAGTCGCGCCACAGACATCGGTCAATCAGTTGAACATGTCCGGCTGGGAGAGCGCTAGGTGTTCATAGATCGGCTGAAAATGCAGCCAACCGATGTACTCAGACCCGACGTGATCTCGGCTGTAGCGCGAACGCTCCGGCGTTACCAGGACAGGCTTGTGCCCAGAGGCCTCGACCATCAATTGCTGGCGGCAGCAACGTTCCAGCGCAATGAACCAGAAGGCGGCGGCCTCAATGCTGTGTCGACTGGCGGTGAGCAAGCCATGGTTCTGGTGAATAGCGGCTTTCACGCCTTTGAACCAGTCGCAAACGGCCATGCCGGCGCTCTCTTCTACCGCCACTTGGCCGGCCTCGTCCTTAATGACCACGTGGTCCTCGAAGAAGGCTGCGGCGTCCTGCGAAATAGGCTCCAACGCTCGGCCTAGTGCGGCGAAAGCGGTACCGTAGACCGTGTGTGCATGGCACATCGCAATGATGTCTGGGTGCGCCTCATGCACCGCCGCGTGCAGTACGAAACCAGCGCGGTTGATCGCGTGACTGCCCTCCACGACGCGGCCCTTGTGGTCGGCCAGGATGAGGTTAGACACCTTGACCTGGGCAAAATGAACACACATTGGGTTGGTCCAGTAGAGTTCGGGATGCTCGGGGTCTCGGATGGTGAGGTGGCCAGCGAAGCCGTAGTCGAAGCGTTCCAGAGCAAAGGCGCGGCACGCGGCCACCAGCCGCTGCTTGAGATGCAGGCGTTCTGCCTCGAAGTTGTCGAATTCAGGTATTTCGGGGTAAATCAGTCCCGGTTGTTCGGGCTGGTAGATCGAGATCTTCTTGACCTTGTTGAGCATAGTGTTCTCCGGTGAGGTTCAGGTGGATTTTTTAGAGGTCGAGCACGAGGAGCGGGCTGGTAGCACGTGAGACGCAAACTGTGAGACAGCGCGTTTTTTCTTCGTCGGTGAGGATGTAGTCGTTGTGTTCGACTTCGCCTTCGAGGTAGTCGACCTTGCAGGCGCCGCACAATCCCGACAAACATGAAGTGGGCACACGGTGGCCCGCAAGTTCGATGGCGCGCACGATGCTTTGCTCGGGCAGCACCGGCACTGTGATGCCCTGGCGGGCCAGCCGCACCGAAAAGCTCGCGCCGGGTGCGTTTTTCGGTGTGGATTCGGTCGCCTTGAAGTGCTCACTGTGCACGCTGCGGGGTGACCAATGTGCACTGGCCTCGGCGCAGGCTTTCATCCAGCCGCCGGGGCCGCAGTAGTACAAATGCGCCCCCTCCGGTTGTCGCCGCAGCAAGCTCGTGATGTCCAGGCCCTGGCCCGGCACGCCGCTGTCGAAATGGAGGTGCAGCCTATCTTGTGGCACCAGGAGCCGCAACGACTCTGCAAAGGCAGCATTGCGCGGGCTGCGGGCGCAATAGTGCAGTTCGAACGACGCCCCTTGAGCAGTCAGCTCGTGCGCCATGGCTTTAATCGGCGTGATGCCGATACCACCAGCCAGCAACACTGTGTGCGCGGCCCCCGGTACCATGGAAAAAGCGTTACGCGGTGCTCCCACCGTCAGCAAACCACCCACGCGCACACTCTCGTGCATGGCCTTTGAGCCACCTCTTCCGTTGAGTTCCCGCAGGACGCCCAAGGTCCAGCTCATGCGGTCGGCAGGGTCGCCGGCCAGCGAGTAAGACCGCATCACGCCGCCAGGCAGGTGTACGTCGACGTGGGCACCGGCCTTCACCGTCGGTAGTTCGGCGCCATCCGGGTCTATCAATTCAAAAGCGTGGATGCCTTCGGCAAGCAGACGGATGGCACGCACCTGAAGCCGTAGCAATGGTGCACCCGCTGCTTCAGGCTGAAGGACGCCCTGAGGCAGTGGAGCATTCATGCTTGCCTCCGTGCCAGCACGTCTTGCTGAAGGGCTTCTAGTTTTGCCTTCACGAAGCGGTCGCGTTCGGGGCCCTTCATGCCATCGGCTTCGGTCAGGATGGTCACGACCTGGCGCGCCAGGTGGCGGCGCAGCGTGACCTCTTCTTCCTTGGTCCGCCCCACGGGCAGCTCAAACACGTTGCCCGAGCAGTAGCTGTTTGGTGTGCCGCCGCAGTCGCGCAGCCAGTCCGCGAACTGTTCTGGGCCAGCCTTGGGGTTGCTGCCTCGTACGGCATCGCGGAGCAGCTTGCGCAACATGTAGACGCCGGCGTCGAACTTGGTCGGATTCTCCAGGGCGTGGATGGCGATGGGGCGCTGGCTGATGATGGCTTCATAGTCGCCGGGTGCGTACTGGCAGTCTTTATAGTTGGGGCGTGCGCGGTGGTCGCTGGGAATGGGAGGCATGTCTTCCAGTTCATACTTTCCAAAGCGCTCTGGCCGGCGCAGTGCCACCTGCCCCTCCAGAAAATCGATGGTTTCATAACCCACGAGGCTTTTGTTACCCACTCCGCGGGTATCGATACCCGGCCCCATCACTCGCCAGCCAATCATCTTGGAGTTGAGGTCGTCCACTGGCACCGTCCAGCGGACAATGTGAAATCGTCCAAATAGCTTCTTCTTGTGTCCGTCTTCCGATGTGTAGGCGTGCAGGCTCAGGTTGGGCAAAACCTGATGCTGAACGCGGATGTACATGTGGTTGTCGTCAGAACGGCGCGCACCTGAGCAGGCCAAGCCACGACCGCCGTGGATGGGAACGAACTGCATATCCGGAGGCACTTCCATCGACGCTGCGCCCACTTCGTCAAAGGTCGTGCCTTGGTAATGCTCACCGGTAACCTGGCGTTTGGCGTGCAGCGCCATCGTATGGAAGTTGTCGGCCGAGTTGTCCTGCACCTGTAGCCAGTTGCAATGCTGGAAGTTGCTGTAAGGCACTAGTTCGTCGCCTTCGGCCACGGTGAAATTGCTTTCCCATTCAGGAAAAGGCGGCTCATCTTGAGGCGGGCCCATGTACGCAAAGACCAGCCCGTTGCGCTCAACCGTCTTGTAGGCGCCTTGACGAATGGAACAGCGATAGCGCTCTCCTTCCTCCTCCTCGCCTTCGGGGAAAGGCACGCGCAGGCAGGTTCCGTCGACATCGAAAACCATGCCGTGGTAGCAGCAGGAGATGCCGTGCTCTTCAATCTTGCCGTACTCTAGCGAAGCGCCCCGGTGCACGCAGTGGGCGTGCAGCAGACCGATGTGGCCGCTGCCGTCCCGGAAGCAGACCAGCTCCTCACCCAAGATTTTGAGGAAACGGGGCGTGTCGCTCAGCTCCATCGTCATGCACACAGGTTGCCAGAAGCGGCGCATGTATTCGCCTGTTGGCGTGCCCGGCCCTACTTCCGTCAGCTCGGCGTCGTGGCTGGGTTCTTTGTTAGTGAAGTATCCGCCGAAGGGGATGAGCTTCTTGGCGGTTGGGGCGCCTGCAACGGCGTTATTTTCAAACTTATCCTGAAGGGTGGTCATGATTGGGCTCCGTGAGGTGGGTCGGTGAAAACAAACTCTAAATACCGTACTCTGAATACTGTATACAGAGTTTAAAATCGATTTGAAATTTTCGCATGAGGGATTTCCCTTAATTCACCGCGAGTCACTACTTGAAGTAGATCGACTTGAGTTCAGCCCTTTATGGAACACACTCCATGCGACGGACCTAGGCCCCCTGATTTGCCGTCGTACTAAAAACCTTCGAGCCGTTCAGCGACGGCCAGGGCACACCAAAATTGAGAGCAACGTAAAGTATTTAAGTGTCAAAGCCGAAACGCGCTAGAAATGGCCGAGCAGATCGATATCAGAGCGAAGACTTTACGGGAGGTGACCCCGACGATTTGACCGCCTGACAGCGGTCATTCGTGACTGCCAGCAACTGGTGCCGATGCGGATGCACCGGCCATCGACTTCATCGCATCTTTGTTGCCCGTCAACCTGTACATGCTACGACCGCTCTGGAGCATGGAGATCGAAAAGTCGTTTGACCGGAACGTGCTCTTCCTGCTTTTCGAGTTCCGCAGATGAACGTCAGCTGATCGTCGGGAAGAGACATTGGCAGTCGTAGACCCTTTGGCCGCTTCCGTCCGCACTGCCGAATTACATGCCGCTGCATTGCTGACGTTCATTCCAAACGAACTGTTTCTTAGGAAACGGCTCGACTTTAGTTCCAACTACCCGATGGCCTACTTTGAAACAGGGGGTAGGTTTGACTGGAATATTCAAAATAAAATGGACAGTCGAGCCATCGATGTGTCCATCGAAATGATGAAATTAATGGACACCAAGAAAGTACGCAAGCTGTTGATTTACCAAGAATAATTTATGCCCATCAAATTAAAACTCGGGTGTGCTTTTCGAGGGGATGGGCTCATTTAGCCAATGTAGTCCGCGTGCTGGGGAATATTCATTCACCCAGTTCGCGCCAGCGTACAAGCCTCGTCAATCCAAACAGTAATGCACGAATACCAGCCCACGCAAGTATTAGCCAACCGAAGTGCAGGACTAGCAAGTAGGGAGCTGTGAACCACCCGTCAACGTAGTCACGCAACCGCGGGATCCAAAAACCGGACCACTCTAAGCATGCGGGCGGACTGCGCCAGGGATCCACTTCGCAGCCCAGCCAAGAGAGAGCAACTCTTGCAGTTTCCGTTGCAACAAGCGGCGTGCCCAGTAGCACGCAGAAAGCTATCAAGCTCGCAAGGCAAGCCTTCGTTAAACGCAGCGCCCACGATAAGCGGAGGAGCGCCGACGCAAATCTTCGAGGGGCGATAACGGCGCCCGTAGGTATTCTGGTGGTTTGCGGTAGCAAACGTAAAGGATGAGCCCAATCGATACTAGGATGGCGGGCCAAAACTGAACTAGGAAAATAAACGGTATGTCCAGCAACTGATCGACCCGATAGAACGCGGCAAAACGCCCGCCCACGAGGTCTACGATGGGTCCGCAATCAACCCCTCCTTGACAACCTAAGATCGCAAGTACCGAATCCGCGATCGTCGGCCCTAGCAACATCATTGCCGTGCATGTGACGATCAGCGCCAACGCTAAACGGCGGGCAATTGTTGCGTTGCGTGCAGCGTAAGAAACAGCGCTTTCGGTCGAATGAGATGGTGTATGAGCCGGAATGAGTATGCGTTTTCGGATGCGGATGCACTATTCTAGGAGTCTGGGCGGCAGAAGGGATTGTCCCGATGCTGATTTTTGAAGTGTGAGATTCAATAGGGGCATGAGTGCAAGCTACATCCCCTATCACCCAGAACAGCAACAACTCTTGCCCCGCGCCTTGCAAGACTGGCTACCCCAAGGCCATCTGGTCTACTTCATCAACGACACCGTCGACAGCCTGAACTTGAGTGGGTTTCATCTTCGCTACGAAGCAGGGGGCCCGCGCAATCAGCCGTTTCACCCGGCCATGATGGTCAAGGTTTTGGTCTATGCATACGCTACCGGCGTATTCAGTTCACGCAAGATCGCCAGAAAGCTGTTTGAGGACGTGGCCTTTCGCGTGCTCGGCGCTGACAACTTCCCCGCCCACCGCACGATACGGGCTTTTCGCGCCCTGCACTTGAGCGAGTTCACTGACCTGTTTGTCCAAGTCGTACTCCTGGCGCGCGAAATGGGCTTGGTCAAACTGGGCACCATCGCCGTGGATGGCACCAAGATCAAGGCCAATGCCAGCCGCCACAAGGCGATGAGCTATGGGCGCATGCAAACCACAGAGATCGACCTCAACGCCCAAATTGCAGTCTTGCTGCAAAAGGCGGCCAACACCGATGAGGCCGAGAAGAACGAACCCGACCTTGACATCCCCGCTGAGCTTGAACGCCGGCAAACTCGGCTGGCAGCCATTGTTGCAGCCAAAGCCCGCCTTGAAGAGCGCCGGCGTCAAAGCGACACCCAGCGTGGGCGCAGCCCCAGCGACGAACGCCAACCCAAAGACAAAGACGGCAAGCCCAAGGGTGGCAAACCATATCAGCGTGACTTTGGTGTGCCTGCGGCCAAAGCCCAGGAAAGCTTTACCGACCCCGAATCACGCATCATGAAGCGTGCCGGTGGTGGCTTTGATTACAGCTATAACGCCCAAACCGCAGTCGATGAGAGCGCGCACATCATCGTGGCCGCCGAAGTGGTCAACACCAGCTCGGATGTGCAGCAATTGCCCATGGTGTTGGCGGCCGTCAAGACGCACACGGGAGTACAAGCGCAGCAGGTGCTGGCCGATGCGGGCTACCGCAGTGAGGCGGTGATGGCAGAGTTGGCAAAAACGCAGCCACAGACCGAATTGGTGATCGCGTTGGGGCGCGAGGGCAAAGTATTGGCCAAGCCCCGCGATGCCAAGCGCTACCCGCACTCGGTAGCGATGGCGGCCAAGTTCGACACCGAACAAGGCAAGCTTGACTACCGCAAGCGCAAGTGGATTGCAGAGCCGCCCAACGGCTGGATTAAAAACGTTCTGGGGTTTCGCCAGTTCAGCATGCGGGGGTTAGAAAAGGTGAAAGCCGAGTTCAAGCTCGTTTGTCTGGCGCTCAATCTTCGCCGAATGGGGGCGATGCAGGCGAGTTGAGTGAGAAAGCGCACCAAAACCACAAACGGGGCGATCCTGAGCCTGCTTGAACCGGGCTTGGCCGATAAAGACGATGGCGTTGACGAACATGTTCACCATCGGCCAGACCGCATTGAGCGGCCTATGAACCAATTCGCCCTCGTTTAAAGCCTTCTGCCGCCCAGACTCCTAGGGAACTTCCGAAGGGGCTCGCCCATGACACCATGGAGCCCGTTTTCCCCAAAACTGGACCACGCCCCCGACTGACCGCTTCCGCCTTCATTGCAGTCGCTCAAAGGCGTGCACCTCAAACTTCATCGTGCAGCCTGTGCCATTGCTCGCCATGCCCCACGACGCCCAGCCCCGGGCCCCGGTTACTTGTAAAGTTGCTCTCCCCCATTGAGATCGGTCACGCAAAAGCGTCGGCCAAATACGGGAGTTCGGCTCCCCTTTCCGCCCCGGCGGGGGTGAAAGAGGTTGGGGGATAGCGGGGAATGAACAAGGCCGTGGCAAGCCGTACGCTCACTCACAAGCCCCAAACAATTACATAGGTTTTAGCCCGCTAGCGCACGCAGAAAAAGCGCAAGTCGCTATCAATATAGAAGCAGTATTTCCAGGCAATGCCAGCCAGAGAAAACCTCAAATCAGCTTCGAGAACTTGGCTGTCGACTGCGCCAAGTGTTTGTCAAACACCATGCCCACCGCCCGCACAAACATGCGGCCCTTCGGCGTGACGTGGATGCTGTGGGCGTCCACGGTGATCAGGCCGGCGTCTTCGTAGGTTTTCAGCTGGCTCAGCTCGTCGGCAAAGTAGCTCACAAAGTCAATGCCGTGGGCGACGTTGACGGCGGCAAAGTCGACCGGGCCGCTGCACATCAATTCCATGATGACTTGGCGGCGCAACACGTCGTCAGCGGTCAGGGCAAAGCCTTTTTCCACGGGCAGGCGGCCCGCGTCCAGGTGCTCGTAATAGGCTTTGACGGTGCGCACCGACTGGCTGTAAGAGTGGCCCACTTTGCCTATGGCGGAGACGCCAAAACCGATCAAATCACAGTCAGCCCGCGTGGTGTAGCCCTGAAAGTTGCGGTGCAAGGTTTTGTCCAGCCGGGCTTTGTTGAGCTCGTCTTCGGGTTTGGAGAAATGGTCCAGCCCGATGTAGATGTAGCCGGCCTCCAGCAGGCGGCGCACGGACATCAAAAAGATTTGCAGGCGCAGCTCGGCGCTGGGCAAATCGGCTTCGATGATGAGGCGCTGGGCTTTGAAGCGGCTGGGCAGATGGGCGTAGTTGTACAGCGCAATGCGCTCGGGCGAGAGCTCAATCACGCGGTCTAGCGTGCGGTTGAAACTTTCCAGCGACTGTTTGGGCAGGCCGTAAATCAGGTCAGCGTTGATGGACTCAAACCCGGCCTGGCGGCTGGCGGTGACGGCTTCTTCGACCATCTCGTAAGGCTGAATGCGGTTGACCGATTGCTGCACGGCGGCGTCAAAGTCTTGCACGCCAAAGCTGGTTCGGTTAAAGCCCAACTCACCGAGCATGGCCATGGTGCCGTCGCTGACGGTGCGGGGGTCAATCTCGATGCCCAACTCGGCATCCGGCAAGAAATTGAAGTGAGTGCGCAGCAAGGCCATGAGCTGGCGCAGCTCGTCCGGGGTCAAAAACGTGGGGGTACCGCCGCCAAAGTGTAGCTGCGCGGTGCGCCGGTCCGGCCCAATGCGGGCGGCCACCAGCTCAATTTCTTTGGCCAGGTAGCGCAGGTACTCGGTGGTGCGGCTGTGGTCTTGGGTGATGATTTTGTTGCAGGCGCAAAAGTAGCACAGCGACTCGCAAAACGGCACGTGGATGTAGATCGAGAGCGGCGGATTTTTGTTGGCGTCCGCGGTGCGCTGCTCCAGGTAATTGAAGTAGTCGGCCTCGGTGAACTCGCCGTGAAAACGGTCGGCGGTGGGGTAAGAGGTGTAGCGAGGACTCAGCTTGTCGTAACGGCGGATTAACGCTTCAGAAAACTCGATGTCGGGGAGCTGTTGCATGGGATGGGTGCCTGTGTCAGAGCTTGTTGGAAGGGGCTGAAGGCAACGCCTCGCGCCCAGCCTTGTGTGGGTGTTATTTTCAAACAGATAAACCGCGCCCACCTTGACTCAAGTCAAGTGAAACGCGCTGGACGATCACGTGTTGCGTGGCGGGTGAATCCAGATCGAAATACGATTAAATTCAAATAAAGATGTATTTTATTTGCCTCTTTAATGTAAGAAGTATTTAGATGCATCTATTGCAGTTCAAGGCCGTTTCCGGTGTGACCTGCGATTCGTTTCAACTCCTCTGAAAGGTCATCCACCATGCACGCCACGCGCAAACTCTGGACCTGGCTCGCCACTATCTGTGTGCTGTCATTTGCAGTCCTGGGTTGGGTCGGCTCAGAGATTTATCTCAAAGCGCCGCCCATTCCCAAACAAGTCATCAGTACCGAGGGCAAAGTCCTCTTCTTCGAGGGTCAGGTGCAGCACGGGCAAGAGTCCTGGTTGTCCGCTGGCGGCCAGCAGCTGGGCTCGGTCTGGGGCCACGGCAGCTATGTGGCACCCGATTGGTCGGCCGACTGGTTGCACCGCGAAGCCCTGGCGCTGCGTGCCATTTGGGCCGAGCGCGATCACGGCCAGGCCTTTGAGACTTTGAGCGTCGGCCAGCAAGCCGAGCTGAACGGCCGCCTCAAAGCCGAGATGCGCCACAACAGCTATGACGCCGCCACGAACACCATCACGCTGTCACCCGACCGGGCTGAAGCGGTGGCCAGCGTGGTGGACCACTATGTGAAGTTGTTTGGCACCGACCCCGGCATGGACGCCCTGCGCGAGCAATACGCCATGAGCGCCGGCACCCTGCCCGACCCGGCGGACCTGCAGTCTTTGCCCGCATTTATTTTCTGGTCGTCTTGGTCTGCGACCACCGATCGTCCTGGTGAGACGGACCTGAGCTACACCAGCAACTGGCCGCATGAGCCGCTGGTGGGCAACACCCCCACGGTGGGCGCCGGCATGTGGTCGATTGCCAGCATCATCTTCATGATTGCCGCCATTGCGGGCATGATTTTTGTGCACTCCACTGCCAAAGAAGAGGGCGACCCCGCGCCGCCCAAGAACGACCCGCTGTTTGACCTGAAGCCCACGCCCTCGATGCGGGCCACCCAAAAGTACTTTTTTGTGGTGATTGGCTTGATCCTGGCCCAGGTGGGCATGCGCGTGGTCACCGCCCACTACGCGGTCGAAGGCCAGAGTTTCTTTGGCTTCCCGCTGGCGCAAATTTTGCCGTTCACGGTGAGCCGCACCATTCACACCCAGTTTGCCGTGTTGTGGATTGCCACCGCGTGGCTGGCCACGGGCTTGTACATTGCACCCGCCATCTCGGGCCATGAGCCCAAGTACCAAAAGCTGGGCGTGAACCTTTTGTTCTACGCCTTGTTGTTCATCGTGGTTGGCTCCACCGCCACCGGTTGGCTGGGCACCTTGCAACACCTGGGCAACGACTACAGCTTCTGGATTGGCAACCAAGGCCTTGAATTCACCAGCATGGGCCGGGTCTGGCAAGTGCTGCTGTTTGTGGGCTTGTTGTTCTGGGTCACGCTGTTGGGCCGGGCCTTGATGCCTGCCCTGAAAAGACCGTCAGAGAGTCGCGGCCTGATCACCATGGTGTTTCTGGCGGCCCTGTGTATTGGCGGCTTCTACGCCAGCTCACTGGTCTGGGGCCAAAAGACGCACTACGCCATGATCGAGTACTGGCGCTGGTGGTTGGTGCACCTCTGGGTGGAAGGCTTCTTTGAGGTGTTTGCCACGGCAGTCATTGCGCTGCTGTTCACCCGCCTGGGCCTGATCCGCGCGGCCACGGCCAACAGCGCCATCGTGCTGGAGACCATTGTGTTTTTATTCGGCGGCATTCTGGGCACCTTGCACCACCTGTATTTCACCGGCACCCCCACTTTTGTGATCGCGATTGGCGCCATGTTCTCCGCACTTGAAGTGGTGCCTCTGGCATTGATTGGTGTGGAGGCGTTTCGCAACTACCAGCGCTCCAAGGCGGCGCCCTGGGTTCAGAGCTACAAATGGCCCATTCTGTGTTTCATTGCCGTGGGTTTCTGGAACGTGGTGGGCGCAGGCTTGCTGGGCTTCACCATCAACACCCCGATTGCGCTGTACTACATGCAGGGTCTGAACATGACGGCGGCACACGGCCACGCGGCGCTGTTTGGCGTGTACGGCATGCTGGGCATTGGCCTCTTGTTGTTCTGCGTGCGTGGCCTGTCTGACCGGTCCGCCTGGTCTGACAAGCTCCTGCAACCGATGTTCTGGTCACTCAACATTGGCCTGGCCATGATGGTGTTCTTCTCATTGGTGCCAGCCGGTATCTACCAAGCCTGGGCCAGCATCACCAAAGGCATGTGGTTTGCCCGCTCACCTGAGGTGATTCATTCGCACTTCATGGAAACGCTGGTGTGGATGCGGGTGCCCGGTGACGTGGTGTTTGCCATGGGTTGCGTCTTCCTGGCCCTGTTTGCCTTGCGCTTGTTGACTGGCGCCAAGGAGCAACCGACTCCCCGCGTGCCATTGGCCGCCACCAAGCGCGCTTAAACCCGCTCGGTGAACCTCAAAATCCGGACGTCAGGGGAAATCCAGGCGTCCGGATTTTTTTGTCCCGGGCATTTTGGCCTGTGCCTTGGCCACGTCCCAAAACGCCCGCGCCAAGGGTGACAGCTTGCCCACCTCCAGGCAGGCCAGCCCCACGGTGCGCGGCTGGGTGGGCGACAGGGACCGGTAGACGACGCCCTCATGCTCGTCAGGCAGGGCCAAACGAGCTGCCACGGAGACAGCCAGTCCGCGACGCACAAATTCCAGAATCGAGACAATTTGGGTGAAGTGGTACAGCACGTTCGGGCGCGCGTCATGGCGCTGCAGAAGCGGCAGGATGACCGGGCCACCGCCCGCCTCAGACAACACAAAGTCCAGCCCGTCGATGGCGTTAATGGGCAGTGCCGGCAAGGCGGCCAGCGGGTGGCCGACCGGCAAGATGACCACAAACTCGTCCTGAACCAGAGGCAACACCTCAAAGCGCTCATCGGGCACGATGACATAGCCAATTTCGACCCGTTTTTGCAGCAACCACTGGTCAATGACCTCGTCGCTCTCTTCTTCAATACGTACCTGCACGGCGGGGTGGCTTTGCTTGAAGGCCGCCAGGCACGGCGGCAACAGGTGCATGGTGGAGGTGGGTCCAAACGAGCCAATGCGCAGCGTGCCGGTCTTGAGCTGGCGGGCGTCGCCCAACTCCTGGGTCATGGTGGCGGCCAGCGCCGTCATCTCGCGTGCGCGCAGCAACAAGCGCTCGCCGGCGTCGGTCATGCTCGCCCCGGCGGCGTTGCGCAGCACCAGCTTCACGGCAAACTGCCCCTCCAGCGCCCGCAGCGCGTGGCTGACGGCGGACTGGGTGGTTCCTAATCGCATGGCGGCCCGAGAAAAGCTGCGGCATTCATCCAGGGCGATCAGAACTTCGAGTTGGCTCAGGGTCATGATGAAGGTTTACTCATTTGAGCGTGAGTGTATTTCTAACTATTCTCATCCAACAACGGAATTCCCCGCCCATTTCTCACTGTTTCACCATGACCCCTGCCAACGCGTCCCTCGCCCTGCCCGCCGCCCTACCGACCAACAGCCTCATGGGTATTTACCTGCGACTGAGTTGCGTGCCCATCATTTGGGGTGGCACCTTCATTGCCGGACGCATCGTGGCGGGCCACCTGCCGCCCGCGACGGCGGCCAGCATCCGGTATGTGTTTGCTACGCTGGCCTTGCTGGTGGCGTTGCAACTGTCACAAGGTCTGCGCGCGATGTTCCAGATCACCCGGCGCCAACTGCTGGGCACCATGGCGCTGGGCGCGACCGGCATCTTTGCGTACAACCTGTTCTTTTTTAACGCGTTGGCGCTCATGCCGGCCGGGCGCGCCTCGCTGATCGTGGCCCTCAACCCGGCGGTCACGCTGATGGTGGCCGCTGCGCTGATGGGTGAGCGGCTGTCCACCACGCGCTGGCTGGGCGTGGGCCTGGCGCTGGTGGGCGTTTGGGTGGTGGTGACCCGAGGGGACTTGTCGCAGTTGACGCAATCAATCGGGCGCGGCGAGTTGGCCATGTTTGGCGCGGTGTGCGCCTGGGCCGCCTACACGCTGCTGGGGCGCCGCCTGCTGCAAGGCTTGTCGCCACTGCTGGCCACGCTGTGGGCCTGCATCTGGGGCATGCTGTTTTTGATGGGCGTGGCCGTGCGTGAGCTGCCCACGCTGCAAGCGTCTGCCTTCACGGCGGAGGTGTGGCTCAGCTTGGCTTTTCTGGGCTTCATGGGCACGGCGCTGGCCTTTGTCTGGTACTACGAAGGCATTCGCCAACTGGGTGCGGCGCGCACGGTGGTGTTCAACAACCTGGTGCCGGTGTTTGCAGTGCTGATCAGCTGGCTGGTGCTGAGCGAGCCGGTGAACCCCAGCCTGATCGCCGGCGGCGCCATGGCCTTGGGCGGCGTGTTTCTGGTCAACCGCGTGCGTTAAACAGGGCTTGGCCGGTTGGGGTTGGTCTATGCTGCGCCTTGGCGTTCGGCCAGTTTTAACTTCCACATCCCATGACCATCGAGATATCCAAAGAGGCACAGACCCAGGCCATCCAATCCATAGAGCGCTACTTTTGCGAACACATGGACGAGCCCATTGGCAACATGGCGGCCGGGGGCTTGCTGGGTTTCTTTCTGGAAGAGCTGGGGCCGTTGGTGTACAACAAGGCGGTGTCCGACGTGCAAGACCGATTGCAGGCGCGCATCATGGAAGTGGACATTAAAGTCCATGAAGGCGAGCTTCAGTACTGGCACAAGCCCGGGCGCCAGCGCAAAGCCCGGTGACTCCAGTCAACCCAGCCAAGGCGGAACATCAAAATTGATAGCTACTCCCGAAGGCATGACGGGGGATAGAGTCCAATTTAACTTGGCAAAACCATGTACACCCCAAACACTTCAGCGAACCCGACACCGCCACCTTGCACGCGCTGAGGCAGGCTCAGCCGCTGGGCACATTGCGCGGCCATGTGGCGCGGGCCGATTCTGGGTCTGCGGGCAATGTATTTCCTGTTGGCCGCTGTGGCCAACAAGTTTCACCTGCTCAACTACGGGCTGGCGGTGATCCTGGTGTTTATTGGACCCAAGATGTGCCTGATCGACATTTACAAGATCCCGGTAGCCGTGTCGTTGGGCGTCGTAGTTGGCATTTTGTCGTTGACAATGCTACTGAGCGTGCGCAGTTCCAAAGCTTGGCCGAAGGCTTGCGCGATTTCTAAAGGGCTGGTTGCAACAATCGTTGCACCAGCGGGTGCTGCACCTTCTTTTCAGTTCCAATCGCGAAAAATTGCTCAGCAACCCCCTCGCACGGACCCAGGCGCCGCACCGCGTAATGCGACAGCAGATCGTCGTGCACCCATTCGGCGGCGGGAAATATTCCCATGCCGCTCGCCCCAAAGGTCTTGAGCAAGGCGCTGTCCTCAAACTCCCCCACTATGCGTGGGCGGATCGCACGTTGCTCAAACCATTGGTCCAGGCGGTCGCGCACCGCAGTGTGCGCCGTCGGTAGTAACACGGGCACATCGGCAAGGCTTTGCGGAAAATCTTTGCTCGCCGCCTCCACCAAACTCGGCGTGCCATACCAGCCAATGGTGGACGAGCCCATGTTGTGGTTATAGAGCTTGATATTGGGATTCACCGGTGCAGGCCGGTCTGACATCACGACATCCAGCCGGTGCAGCGCCAAGTCGCCCAGCAGGTCATCCAATTCGCCCTCATGGCACAGCATGCGCAAATGCGGCTCCGTGATCACGGGCAGCAACAGCCGGTGAACCACCAGTTTGGGCAGGCCGTCACAGATGCCAACCGCCAGACGCACCGTTGGTGCGCTCACGGCGTCACGCACACGCATCGGCAGACTCTCGCCGAGCTGGAAAATCAGGTCCGCCTGCTGCATAGCGGCCAATCCGGCCTCGGTCAGCACCAGGCCGCGTCCGGCCGGTTTGAGCAAGGCGTATCCCAGCGAACGCTCCAGTTCACGCACTTGGGCACTGACCGTTTGTACCGCCATGTCCAACTTTTCTGCAGCCCGCGAAATTCCGCCTTCTTTGGCAACCACCCAAAAGTAATACAGATGCTTGTAATTGAACGGCTGGGACATATTCAGGTTTTTAGGGAATATCGATTCGAAATTATCTGCTTTTTATGAATCAAACATGCCCCTATCGTCTGCACATCTTTCAACGACAGGAGAAACGCCATGAGAGTTGTTTTTGAATCCCGCGATGTCGACGGCGCGCAGATGCGCGACTTGTCTTTGGAGCGGGTGCGCTTCGCTCTGCGTCGCCTGACAACATTTGTGCCTAATGCAAAGGTGCAGTTCTCAGACGTCAACGGCCCTCGGGGCGGCGTAGACAAACGCTGCCAGCTTGAGCTGAAAACCGACACCGCCGGCACCGTAGTTATTGCCTCTCTCGCGCGGGACTGGCGAACCGCACTCGACCGTTCGCTGATCCGTGCCACCCGGGTTTTGACCCGCAGCCTGCAACGCACCCACAAACCCACACGCGGACGCGTTGCAAAACCTGCACTCGACACCGGGAGCGGCAACGCACTTTGATCCCACACAACGTCCATTCAACCCTTTCTGTTTTCCAATGAATAACCTCATCGCCCTGGATATCAAGTTTGGCGCGCTGGCACTGGCCATTTTCTATGCCACATGGCACGACTACAGGGCTGACAACCGGCGAGATGCCAAATTACTGACGGCCGTTGGCTCACTCGCCCTGGTCGGAACTGCAGTGGCATGGGCCCAATAGCCCTGTCCCAGCCTGCACAACCCGCAAAACATACCTACCCATTCCACGAAGGATCCAAATGAAATGCCCTAGCTGCCCTGACACAACCCTTGTGATGACGGACCGACAAGGTGTTGAAATCGACTATTGCCCCGCATGCCGCGGCATCTGGCTTGACCGCGGAGAACTCGACAAACTGTTGGACCGTGCGTCCACTGTTGCCACACCGGGCGCTGCGGTTTCTGCGCCAGCGGCCAAGAACAACTACCGACCCGACTTTGAAGACTCTGACTACCGCACGGGGCACGGGTACAAAAGAGAGCGCAAGAAATCCTGGTTGAACGAGATTTTTGACTGAACGTGAGGGCCTTGGTCGGGCTGGCGCCCACGGTGTGGGGACCCGCGTTGTCGGCGCGATAAACGGCGCGTTCGGTGCCAACAGCAATTCGTCGTTGACGGACCTCTCCCGAAACTCCGCTGTATTGGCCCTCTAAAGCCATTCGCTCCACGGGACCATGCGTTGGACATCAATGATCAACAGGTAACTGCTGGCACCAGTTGGCCGCGGTGTTGCGCGAACTGAAAGACGTCACCGGAGTTGCCCCATGTTGACCCTACTGGCTTTCTTCGGCCTGCTGTTTGCGGGCCTGCCGATCATGGGCGCCATCCTGGTCAGTGCGCAAACTTTGCCGCCTATCCTGGCGAAATTTGACCAACGTCATGCCCATGACCATCAGTCGCGTGATCGATTCCGGCGCCACGGCCCTCTCGCACTCGTGGGCTGATGCCGGCCGGGCGCGCCGCGCTGATGGGCAAGCGGCTGTCCACCACGCGCTGGCTGGGCGTGGGGCTGGCGCTGGTGGGCGTTTGGGTGGTGATGGCCCGAGGGGACTTGTCGCAGTTAACGCCGTCGGCCGGGTGGGTTTGATCTATGCTGCGCCTTGGCATTCGGCCAGTTTTAACTTCCACACCCCATGACCATCGAGATCTCCAAAGAGGAACAGACCCAGGCGATTCAATCCATTAAGCGCTACTTTCGCGAACACATGGACGAGCCCATTGGCAACATGGCGGCCGGGGGCTTGCTGGGTTTCTTTCTGGAAGAGTTGGGTCCGTTGGTGTACAACAAGGCGGTGTCCGACGTGCAAGACCGGCTTCAGGCGCGCATCACGGAAGTGGACATTGAGGTCCATGAAGACGAGTTTCAGTACTGGCACAAGCCCGGGCGCCAGCGCAAAGCCAAGTGATTTCAGCTTAACCAGTCGGAAATTACATCAAAATTGATAGCTGCTTCCGAAGGTATGACGCGAGCCAGAGGCCAATTTACCTTGGAAAAACTATGTACACCCCCAAACACTTCAATGAGCCTGACACCGCCACCTTGCATGCGCTGATGCGGGCGCAGCCGCTGGCCACACTCGTCACCCTGGCCAGCAGCGGACTGGACGCCAACCACCTGCCACTGCACCTCAGCACCGAGCCTCAGCCGCTGGGCACCTTGCGCGGCCATGTGGCGCGGGCCAACCCGCTGTGGAAAGATCTCTCGCCCGAGCTGGAGGTGTTGGCGGTGTTTCACGGGGTGCAGGCCTATGTGTCGCCCAACTGGTACCCCACCAAGGCCGAACATGGCAAGGCCGTACCCACCTGGAACTACGCCGTGGTTCACGCCCACGGCACGCTGAAGGTGATTGAAGACGCCAGCTGGCTGCGCGCCCACTTGAACGCCCTCACCGCCCACAACGAGGCCAGTCAGGCCCAGCCCTGGAAGCCGTCCGATGCGCCCGCGGACTACCTGGAGAAGATGATGTCGGCCATCATCGGCATCGAGATCACCATCACCCGCCTGTCGGGCAAATTCAAACTGAGCCAAAACCAGCCCGAATCCAACCAGATGGGTGCCTTGCACGGCCTGCGCGAAACTGGCCACCCCCCATCGCTGGCCATGGCGGCGTTGATGGAGCAGGTGTTGGGGACTGGCAAACAATCATCTTGACCGGGGTGTAAGAAACCGGGGCGGTGCGCGACTCATGCTGAGTCGCCCTGGCAACGCCAGGGGTTTCTCAACCCACCCCAAAGGATGACCATGAACATATTGCGGGGCCTTGCGGCCCTCACCCTCGCCGCCACCGTGACAGCCGCTAGCGCCGCCGACGGCCTGATTGCCCTCAAAAGCCCGGTAGACGCCAAGACCACCATGGACCGGGTCGAAGCCCAGGCTAAGCAACGCGGACTCAACATTTTTGCCCGCATCGACCACGCCGCTGGGGCCGCCAAAATTGGCAAAACCCTGCGCCCGACCGAGGTGTTGATCTTTGGCAACCCGCAGGGCGGCACGCCTTTCATGGAGTGCGCACAAACTATGGGCATTGACCTGCCTTTGAAAGCCCTGGTCTGGGAAGACGCGGCCGGCCAGGTGTGGCTGGGCTACAACGACCCCGCCTACCTGGCCCAACGCCACACCGTACCCGAGTGCGCCGTGGCCGGCAACATTGCCAAGGCACTGGCGGGTATTGCCCAAGCAGCGACTGCGCCTTAACCTCATTCGGGCGTGACATGACCCGGGCCGGTCAACCCCGTCACCGCCGGTTTGACTGCCCACTCCTCAAAATTCATAGCGCCCTGCGCAGGCTGGATGGGCGCTGAGGGTTAGTTCGTCTTGCAAAAAACGCCCAAATCCCGGCACAATGCGCCACCTTGCCGGGCGGGTCAGCGGACCTGCCTCCCCCCATTGGCTGCGTTCACCCGTGGCGTTCTGTTGTCTCATGAACACTTTTCAAATTAACTTTGGCAAGCCGCTTGCCACCATGGTCCTGGCTGCGGGCTTTTGCATGGCCAGCCTAGGCATCCATGCCGCGCCCCTGCTGCGCTGCGACGTGACCTATGCGGGCAGCACCCACCTCGTTGAGGCCCGCGCGGTGGCCGACCCCTACCCCGTGGCCTCGGTGGACATTGCGGGGCGGTTTCGATTCAAGGCCGTGATGGTCGGGCAAGGCGCCCAGGTTGATTACATCAAGCTTTATACCTATTTGGAGACGGCCCGGCAGCCGGTGCTCATTCAACAAGCCACGTATCGCCCGCCCTTTATGGTGACGAGCGTGCCTGACGGGTTGACTGGCGAGCAGCGGGTGTACGGTGGACCCAAAGAGCGTGAACTGATCTACCGCTGCAAGCTGCAAGAGGTGACCCCATGAGACGCGTCCTACAACGTTCATTGATTGCGCTGGCCCTTGCAGCGGCGCCCTGGATGGCACATGCGAGTGGCTCTACTGTGAGCCTGGTGTTTGCGGGGGACGTGGTGCTGGACGATGCCCCTGGCGCCCTGATTGCAGCAGGTGGAGACCCTTTTGCCGGTTTTGCCTCGCTCTTTAAAAGCGCTGACTTGCGCATTGCCAACCTCGAATGCGTGGTGGCCACCACCGGGACGGCGGCAGGCAAAAACTTCACCTTTCGCGCCCATCCCCGCACGCTGCCGGTGTTGAAGCGGCACTTTGACGCCGTCTCGGTGGCCAACAACCACACCGGCGACTTTGGCCGCGAGGCGTTTGCTGAAATGCTGGGTCTGCTCAAGCAGCAAAACCTCCCCCAATTTGGCGGCGGCCACAACCTGGCCCAGGCCCATACGCCGCTGATTCTGGAACGCAAAGGCGTGCGCATTGCTCTGCTGGGCTACAACGAATTCATGCCACGCAGCTTTGAGGCCGACGCCAACGCCCCCGGCAGCGCCTGGAGCGAAGACGAGCAAGTTGTGGCCGACATCAAAAAAGCGCGCACGCACTACGGCGCCGATGTGGTCATTCCCGTGATGCACTGGGGTTGGGAAAACGAACTGACGGCCAATGACCGCCAGCGCCAACTCGCCCGCACCATGGTCGATGCTGGCGCGGACGCGGTGATTGGCGGCCACCCGCACGTCACCCAGGACATTGAGCACTACCTTGGCAAGCCCATCATCTACAGCGTGGGCAACTTTGTCATGAAGGAAACCGACAACGACAACCAGCGCATTGGCTGGGTGCTGCGCCTGCAGCTAGACAAGCTTGGCGTGACCGCCTTTGACACCCACGTCGCCCGCATCAACATGGACGGCATTCCCCGGCGCGACCTCAAAACCCCCAGTCCGTGCTGGACGCGGGGACAGAGCAACGTGGAGCAGTGCGCACCTGTCCTGCCAAAGGCGGCCGCGCAGAAGCCATAGCAACCCGGGCGCCGTTCACACGCCCCACATCAACCAGCCCCACACAATACCCAAGGTGGCCAGTGTCCCTGGCAGGCCGATGCGGGCGTGGGCTTTCCAGTCGACGGCGGGCCTCGCCACCGGCGTCGCCCTCGCCCACCAGGTAACGCACCACAAATGCACGGTCAGCGGCATCAGCCACCAGCGGCGCCAAAAGGCGATCCAGATGGGCTTCACCCACAAAGTCCAGCACCTTGGATGCCGCCATACCGCCCCGCCACCAGGATGGGGCCACTAGCGCGGTGTTTGGGGAAGCAATGGACGTGGACGGTGGGGCACTGGCGGGGTTTCCCGTGGCAAAAGCCGAGATTTCTGTAAATGACGTTTTTTAGTATGTCCGAGCTGTTTTTTGCCAGCCAATTGACCTCCAATGTCGCAAAGTGAGGCGTCGCTTGACTTGACTCAAGGCTTGTTTCGCGGTAACTTAAACAAGGAATGCCTGCCATTGCATCGGTTCTTGGGGGGTATTTGCGCGAGTGAGCCCCTATTTCAAAAGAACAGCAAGCAAATCAACAATAGGAACAAACGACATGAACTTTTCCGCCTTTATCGACACGCTACAGGCCAATCTGGGGAACCACCTGTTTCCCCTTTTGGGCGCGGTCGCCATTCTGCTCATTGGCTGGTTTATTGCCGTCGGACTTCGCGCCTTGGTGCGCCAGGGCCTGCACAGCTTGGGCATGAACAGCCGCTTCACCAGCCTCACGGACCAGAAAATTGATCTGGAAAACGCACTGGCCTTTGCCGTGTTTGCCGTGGTGCTTTTGCTCACCTTGGTCGGCGTGCTCAATACGCTGAATCTGAGCATTCTGTCGAGCCCGTTCAGCGCGGTGACCACGCAACTCTTTGACTTTGCGCCGCGCCTGTTTGCCGGCCTTATTCTGGGTGTCGTGGCGCTACTGGTGGCCTCCATTGGCCGCGCAGGCGTCAACAAGGCGCTGGACTCCACCAAGCTGGACGAGAAACTGTCCGCTCATGCCGGCATGAGCCCCATGAGTGTTGGCTTGGGCCATGCGGTGTTCTGGATCATCATCCTGCTGTTTTTGCCCTCAATCCTCAGCGCGCTGAAGATGGAAGGCCTGTTGGAGCCCCTGCGCGACATGTCAGCCAAGGTGCTGGACATGCTGCCTAATATTCTGGCCGCCGTGGTGATTGGTGGTGTGGGCTGGATCATCGCCCAGGTGTTGCGCAATATCTCGGTCAATTTGCTGCGCGCCGCCGGCGCTGACAAGGTCGGCAACGACGCAGGTATGTCCGACAAAGTTCAGATTTCCAGCCTGGTGGGCACGTTGGTGTTTGTGGTGGTCTTTTTGCCCGCCCTGATCGCGGCGCTGGACGCACTCAAGGTCCAGGCGATTTCCGGCCCCGCCATTGGCATGCTGGATGTGATGATGCAGTCGGTGCCCAAGGTCGTCGCGGCTGGTTTGATTTTGGTGGTGACATGGTTGGTGGCCACCTTTGCGAGCCGCTTGCTGACCGGCTTGTTGGCCGGTGCTGGTTTTGACGGCTTGCCCGCCCGCTTGGGCATGGCCCAATCGTTTGAGAAGACTTCTGCTTCGGTTTTGGTGGGACGCATCGCCATGTTTTTTGCCATGCTGTTTGCCAGCGTGGAAGCCGCTGACCAGCTCAACTTCCACAAAGTGAGTGACGTGGTCACAACCTTCATCAACTTCGGTGGTGAAGTGCTGCTGGGCTCAGCCATCTTCGTGATCGGCTTCATGATCGCCAATGTGGCCTACAACGCCATCGACCGCGCCAGCGGCGACAGCAGCAAGGGCTTGGCCCGCATCGCCCGCTACGCCATTCTGGCGTTGGTGGTCGCGATGGGCCTGCGCGCAATGGGCATTGCCGACGACATCGTCAACCTCGCCTTTGGCCTGACACTGGGCGCCATTGCCATTGCTGTGGCACTGTCCTTTGGACTGGGCGGACGCGAAGCCGCCGGCAAGCTGATGAGCCACTGGCTGAGCAAATTCCACAAGGAGTAAGCGGCCCCAAAGGGGTGCATGTTAAATTGCGCCCCACTCATTCAATGAAACGTCGCCGATGGGTAGCCCCTTCGGTGACGTTTCTGCTTTAAAAGGACAAAACTGTGCATCACAAGCAATCCGGCTTTATCAATGGCGGCGTCATCACCCTCTTGATCGGCGGCCTGGCCATTGGTGGCTTGCTGCTTTATGGCTCTGTGACCGGGCAGGAACTGCCGGTATGGCCTGCCGTTGTGGTGGGCATCGTGAATCTGGTTGCGGCCGGCAAAGTATTCATGGACGTCAAGAAAACCAAGAAGCTGCGCCAGGACGAACTGGCCGCCAAGGGCCAAACGCCTCAAGCCAAACATTGAATACCGCGCTGACCCCTGCCGGGGAAATAGAGACTCAGTGATCCCGCAGAGCGGCCATGCAGCGCTCGCGCTGCTCGTCAAGCAATCGTGCGCTTTCTTCAGGCGAGACGCCCAAGGTTTCCAACACCGAGTCCGCCAGCTTCAGACTGGCTTCCAGTGTCTCCGGCACCACCACAGAGGCGCCCGCGTTCAGCAGAATGAGGGCGTGCTTTTCGTCGCGCGCACGGGCAATGATGCGGATGTGCGGCATCAGTCGGCGAATGCCGTGCACCGCGTGAATGGCCGCAGCTGTGTCGTCCATCGTCAACACCACGGCCTTCGCCTGCGACAGCTTGAGTTTGCCCAGCAACTCGGGGCGACTCGCATCGCCAAACACCAGCGGTACGCCCTCGCTGCGGTGCCGGGCAATCAGGCGGGCATCACTTTCGATGGCCAGAAAGGTCACGTTTTGTGCCTTCAGCATGCAACCCACCAAGTGACCCACCCGGCCATAACCGGCGATCAGAACATGGCCCTGCATGCCGCTGAATGTGCCCTCAGGGTGGGGCTCCTGCCCGGCGCGCCGGTCCACCCAGTCACCCAACAACTTGCCCGCGCGTGCCACCAGCGGCGCGGCCAACATGGACAGACCGACCACGATCAGCATGAATTGACTAACGTCACGTGGCAGCACGTTGATGGAGACGGCCAGACCGATCACGATGAAGGCAAACTCGCCGCCCTGGCTGAGCAGCAGGGACCCTTCCAGAGAGCGCCCCCAGCTCAGTCCGAACCGGCGCAGCAAGCCCAGCAGCAGCGTGCCTTTGAGCAGCAGCAGTCCCAGCACCGACAGGGGAATCCACAAGGGCTCATCCAGAACGGCACGCAGGTCAATGCCCATGCCGACGGAGAGAAAAAACAATCCCATTAACAAACCCCGAAACGGCTCGATGGTGATTTCAACCTGATGGCGAAACTCAGTCTCAGCAATGATCAACCCCGCCAGCATGGCGCCCAGCGCCATGGACAAGCCAGCTGCCCAGGTAATTGCGCCCACACCCAGCGCCACCAGCAGGGTGAGCGCCATGAAGGTGTCGGGCTGGTGGCTGGCCGCAATTTGGTGAAACAGCGGACGCACCACCCGCCGCCCGACCAGGTAGATCACCACCACGGTGAGCACCCCTTTCAACGCCGCCATGCCCAGCAGCGCCCCAAAACTCTCGGTGCCCGCCTGCGCGCCCAGAATACTGAGCAGCACCAACAGCGGAATCACCGCCAGATCTTGAAACAGCAAAATGGCAAACGTAGACTGGCCCAGAGGTGAGCCCAACTCCCGGCGTTGACTGAGCAGCTGCATGACGATGGCCGTCGATGAGAACGCCAGCACCAAGCCCAGAATGACCGACGCTTCCACCGGGTTGCCAAACCCCCAGGCCGCAACCCCGATCACGGCCGCGGTCAAACCGACCTGCAGGCCGCCCATGCCAAACACCAGTCGGCGCATGGACCACAATCGGTTCACCGACATCTCCAACCCAATCATGAACATGAGGAAAATGACGCCTAGCTCCGCCAGCACATCCACTCCGTCAGGGCGGGAAAAGGTGAAGTAGTCCATCCATGGGTAAGCAGGGCTCAAACCAGCCAAGCCGTAGGGCCCCAGCGCTGCGCCTACGGCCAGAAACCCCAGCACTGAATTGATTCGCAGGCGCGCCAACAGCGGAATCAACACGCCCGACAAGGCGAGAAAGAGGATGATCTCCTTCAGAAAAGGAAAAGCGGCGTGAGCGTCCATTCGTGCATTGTCAACGTTCACCCGCAGGCCTCAAAAGATCTGCGTCAACCTGTCGTGATTCAGTGTTTTCGACGGCCTGGGTCCGTTACCGCGAAAACCGCTCCTATTTCAATAGCTGCTCCCGCTTACAAACCATGCGCTATACCCACTCTTCTTATAAATTACTCGACCCTCAAATTCATCCGGTGCGCCTGCTCCAGGCAAGCCTGAAAGGCGAGGGCCGCCCGGGAGGGCTGGGGGGAGCGGCGCACGATGCTGAAGAACCCGCAGTCGTAGCGAAACAGCTCGGGGCGCAGGGGTCGCATCTGCCCGGTGCGGGCAAAGGCCTGAGCGTAATGGTCGGGCAGGAAGCCAAGGTATTGGCCGGACAGGATCAGGGTGGCGATGGATTCCTGGTCGTAGGCGGTAGCCTTGCGGGTGAGGCGCACCTGTTGACTGAGTTCCATATTGGGCGAGTGATAGCCCAGCCCGGCAAAGGCGTGAGCGCGCAGAGCGTCCCAGTCGGCGGGTGCCTGATAAGCGGGCGCTTTAAACAAGGGATGCGCGGCGCCGCAGTAAAGCGACATGGTCTCGGTGAACAGGGGCTGGTAGGCCAGCGCCTCGGAGCTGCGGTGGCCGGGGATGACGCCGACCTGAAACTGCCCGTCCAGCACGCCGCGCTCAATGGCGTTCAGCGGCGCCACATGCAGGTGCAGGCTGACTTCGGGCGCCTGTTCGGTGAACAGGGCAATGGCCTCGCCAATATGGGCCAGCGGATTGCTGGCGGTTTTGTCAAACACGGCAATGTTGAGCTGACCACCCATGCGTTTGTGAATCTCGTCCACGCTGGTGCGAAACGCGTCCACCCCGGCCAGCAGGCGCAGGGTCTCGGTGTAAATCTGCTGCCCTTCGGTGGTCAGTGCAAAACCGGCGCGACCCCGGCGACACAGGGTGAGGCCCAACCGGGTTTCCAGGTCTTTGACGTGGCGACTGACGGTGGAGGTGCCAATGTTGAGCTCCAGTTCGGCAGCGGCCATGCCCCCGCACTCGACCACGCTTTTGAACACCCGCAGCAGGCGAATATCCATGTCGCTCAACTGACCCAAGGCGGCTCGGCTCTTTACTTGCATAGATTCGCAACTGAATAGTGATACTTAGACATTTATAAGAGTAACAGAAGCCCCCAGAATTGACCCATTCAGCCCTCTTTTAGGATGCCCCATGAACATGAATGATGTTGCCCCATTGACTGCCCCCCGCACCGACGCGGCTTTTTTGGAAGCCCACTGGATGCCCTATTCGGGTAATCGCAACTTCAAAGCCAACCCGCGCATCATCACCAGCGCCAAGGGCTGTTACTACACCGACCAGCACGGCAAGCAAATTTTTGACGGCCTCTCCGGCCTGTGGTGCAGTGGCCTGGGCCATGGCCGCCCGGAACTGACCGAGGCGGCCGCCAAGCAAATGGCGACACTGGACTACTCGCCCGCGTTTCAGTTTGGTCACCCGCTCTCGTTCGAGCTGGCCAACAAACTGGTGGAACTGACCCCCGCCGGGCTGGACTATGTGTTTTTCACCGGGTCGGGCTCCGAGTCGGCGGACACCTCCCTCAAGATGGCACGCGCCTACTGGCGCTCCAAGGGGCAGGCCAGCAAGACCATCATGGTGGGGCGTGAGAAGGGCTACCACGGCGTGAACTTTGGCGGCATCTCAGTGGGGGGCATTGGCGCCAACCGCAAGATGTTTGGCCAGGGCATTGCGGCCGACCACATTGCGCACACGCAATTGCCCAGCAACACCTTCACCCGCGGCATGGCCGAAAAAGGGGCGGAGGTGGCGGACGACTTGCTGCGCGTGATTGCCCTGCATGACCCCAGCAACATTGCCGCCGTGATCGTCGAGCCCATGTCGGGCTCGGGCGGCGTCGTGATTCCGCCCCAGGGCTACTTGCAGCGTCTGCGCGAGATTTGCACGGCCAACAACATCTTGCTGATTTTCGACGAGGTCATCACCGGTTTTGGCCGCACCGGCTCCTTTACCGGCGCCGAGACTTTTGGCGTAACCCCTGACATCATGAATGTGGCCAAGCAAATCACCAACGGCTCGCAGCCCATGGGCGCGGTACTGGCCAAGAAAGACATTTACGACACCTTCATGGACCAAGGTGGCCCCGAGTACCTGTTGGAGTTTGTGCACGGCTACACCTACTCGGCCCACCCCGTGTGTTGCGCGGTGGCGCTGGCCACGCTGGAGATCTTGCAAAAGGAAAATATGATGGACCAAGTCAAAGCTCTGGCCCCGCATTTTGAAAATGCCGTGCATGGACTCAAAGGCACGAAGCACATCACCGACATTCGCAACTTTGGCCTGGCCGCGGGCTTCACCATCGCCGCCGTGCCCGGCGAGCCCGCCAAACGCCCCTATGAGATTGCCATGGGGATGCTGAAAAAGGGCTATTACGTGCGCTACGGCGGCGACACCATTCAGCTCGCGCCTCCCTTCATCACCACCCCCGCGCAGATCGACAGCCTGCTCAGCGCGCTGGGCGACACCATTCACGAAACTGCTTGATTGAAAACCATGTCCACACTTCCTACCATCCAACACCTGATTGACGGCCAACTGGTCAATGGCGGCACCCGCTCGCAAGACGTCTTCAACCCCGCCACCGGCCAGGCCGAGAAGCGCGTGCTTCTGGCCGACAAACTCACCGTGGAATTGGCCATTGCCAGTGCCCAGGCGGCATACCCCGCCTGGCGCAATACGCCGCCACTCAAGCGGGCGCGCGTCATGAGCAAGCTCAAGGTTTTACTGGAAGAAAACGCCGAGGCGATTTGCGCCTTGGTCACCGCCGAACACGGCAAAGTGCTGAGCGACGCCATGGGCGAGTTGCAGCGCGGCATTGAGAACGTGGAATACGCCTCTTACGCGCCTGAACTGCTCAAAGGCGAGCACAGCAAAAACGTCGGCCCCAACATCGACTCCTGGAGCGAGTTTCAGGGCCTAGGCGTGACCGCCGGCATCACCCCGTTCAACTTTCCCGTGATGGTGCCCTTGTGGATGTGGCCCATGGCCGTGGCCTGCGGCAACACCTTCATCCTGAAGCCCTCCGAGCGCGACCCCAGCAGCGCCCTGCTGGTGGCCGAACTGGCCCTGCAAGCCGGCCTGCCACCCGGTGTGCTGAACGTCGTGCACGGCGACAAGGAAGCCGTGGACACGCTGCTGATGGACAAGCGCGTAACAGCCATCAGCTTTGTGGGCTCAACCCCCATTGCCGAATACATCTACGCCACGGGATGTGCCCACGGCAAACGCGTGCAGGCGCTGGGCGGTGCCAAGAACCACGCCGTGCTGATGCCCGACGCCGACATTGCCAACGCCGTCAACGCCCTCATGGGCGCGGCTTATGGCTCCTGCGGCGAGCGCTGCATGGCGATTCCGCTGGTGGTGGCCGTGGGTGACGCGACGGCGGACGCCGTGGTCGAAGGCCTAAAGGTCGAGATTGCCAAGATGAAGGTCGGCCCCGGCACCGACGCATCCAACGACATGGGCCCGCTGATAACCCGTCAGCATTTCGAGAAGGTCACCGGCTTTGTCGAGCAAGGCGTCAAAGAAGGTGCCACGCTGGTGGTGGACGGCCGCGGCGTGAAAGTGCCCGGCCATGAAGGCGGCTATTTCATGGGGCCTTGTCTGTTTGACCACGTCAAACCCGGCATGGCGATTTACCAGGAAGAGATTTTTGGACCGGTACTGGGCGTGGTGCGCGTGAACTCGCTGCAAGAAGCCATGGACATGATTGATGCCCATGAATACGGAAACGGCACCTGCATCTTCACCCGCGACGGCGAGGCGGCGCGCTACTTCACCGACCACATTCTGGTCGGCATGGTCGGCGTTAACGTGCCCCTGCCCGTGCCCGTGGCTTACCACTCGTTTGGCGGCTGGAAGCGCTCACTGTTTGGCGACCTGCACGCCTACGGCCCGGACGCTGTACGTTTCTACACCAAGCGCAAAACCATCACCCAACGCTGGCCCTCAGCGGGTGTGCGCGAAGGCTCGGTGTTCAGCTTTCCCAGCAGCCGCTAAGGCTTAGGCGCACTGGCGCCAGGCCAGTCACTGACTCACCCGCCCGGCTTTCCAAGGCCCGGCGGGTTTTTTGCGTCATCTCGGGTTGGAGAGATTTGATTACCGAACACCGCCCGCCAATGTGAGAATTCTCAAAGAGTCGGCGCGCCACCGACCTAGCATGCCCTGAATGCATCTGGCGAATGACGAGATGCGGAAAGGGACAGCATGACACCCAAAAAATTGGTATTGATTCTGATTGCGGCAGGGCTGGCCGTCGCGGCCACGTCGGCCGCGTTCGGGTTGCCGCCTTATTCCTGGTTAGGCGGTGGCGCGATGAACACCACCGACGGGGTCATTGTTCGCATCACGGCCAAGGAGTGGGTGGGATGCCACACATGAGCGCGTCGTCGTCGGGCGGACCCAGCTTGCTCAGCAGCTTTCTGGCGGGTTTTCACACCATGCCCGACATTGCCCTGCGACTGGCTTTGTGGGATGGCTCTCAGCATGACTTGGGGCGCGACCCGTTGGTCACGGTGCGCTTGTCCAGCATGGGAGCACTTCGGCATTTTGTGCCCCCCAGTCTGGACAACCTGGCCGACGGGTATGTGAGCGGCCGCTTCGACGTGGAGGGCCGGGCGCAGGACATTGTGGAAGTTGCCTCGCAGTTAGCGCACCAGAGCGTGCCACGTCGGGGCCGGTTTGGGCGGCTGTTGTCGCTCGGTCAGCATGACCGGGCGAGTGACCACCGTGCCATTGAGCACCATTACGATGTCTCCAACGACTTTTACCGCCTGTGGCTGGGCGAGGCCATGGTTTACTCCTGCGCGTACTTTCCCAGCGGCACTGAAACCTTGAATGCGGCCCAGAACGCCAAACTGGATCACATTCTGGCCAAGCTGATGCTGAAACCGGGGGAGCGATTGCTGGACATCGGGTGCGGCTGGGGCGCCTTGGTGATACGCGCTGCAGAGAAGTGGGGCGCGCAGGCGGTCGGTGTGACGCTTTCTCGCAAGCAGTTCGAACTGGCGGGCCAGCGGGTGGCCGACGCAGGATTGGCCGGGCAGGTAGAGATCCGGCTGCAGGACTACCGCGACATTGATGAGCGCGACGGCCAGTTCGACAAGATCAGTTCGGTGGGCATGTTCGAGCATGTGGGCTTGAACCACCTGCCTGACTACTTCGCCAAAATTCACGCCTTGCTGAAGGACGGTGGCCTTGTGCTGAACCACGGCATCACCTCCACCGATGCGGGCAGTGGCGGTTCACCACTGGGCGCGGCCAGCTTCATCCACAAGTATGTGTTTCCAAATGGCGAGTTACCTCACATCAGTCGGGCCCTACGTGACATGCAGACGGGCGGGCTGGAGGCCCTGGACGTGGAGTGTCTGCGCCGACACTACGCACGCACGCTAACCTTCTGGTCAGAAAATTTTGAGCAAAATGGCAATGAAATACGAAGGATGGTGGGCGAAACTACTTACCGCGTGTGGCGCATTTACTTGGCCGGTTGTGCTCATGCGTTTGCCCAGAACTGGGTGTCGCTGTACCAGGTTTTGGCGTGCAAGGAGGGCACCAGCGAGAGCCTCAACCCCACCCCGTGGTCACGGGCCTATCTCTACACCAAGCCCACCGGCTCAGGTCACCCGAATTGAATGGGACCGGTTGCTGGCCCCTGCGGCCTTGGGCAGTCGCACGGTGAGTACCCCGTTTTTGAAGGCGGCGTGCGCCTCATTCAGTGTCACGTTGCGCGGTAGCGGAATGGCACGCTGAAAAAACCCATAGGCGCGCTCCATGACATGGTAAGTGCTGTCACTGGTTTCGCGTTCCGAGTGCTTTTCGCCACTGACGTAGAGCGTGTTGCCGTCCAGAATCACTTGGCAGTCCGCCTTGTCCATTCCGGGCAACTCCAACCGCACCACCACGTCCTTGTCCGTTTCCTCCAGCTCACCCGCCAGCAGGCTCCAGTTAGGGAAGGTGTCCCCACCCACGCTGTCGGACTGGTCATCCCCTTTGCCCTGGGTGAAGTGCGTGAGTGCATTGCTGCTGCGGCAAAGCAACTCGTGCCAACCGCTGGACAGGCTACTCCAAGCGTGACTGAGTTCAAGGCCGATGTTTCTGCCTGTTTGCTTGATTGAGTTCAACATGAACCCTCCAGAAATTGACCTGGATACCGCACGGTCCTGACCGCCAATCATCATTCATTCGGGCGACCGTGCCATCCGAAAATTCACTTTAGGCACAGAAGGGAAGTGCGTTTTGATAAATCACAACCGATCGAGGGGCCACTGAAGTCAACGACAGCGTCGCTGCGGCCTGAGACTGCGCAAACCCCTCGGATACAGACTGTTGTGAATTGCCGTTTTCCGGCTTCAATGGGGGCGGGAGAAGTCCGTCGCGATTGATTCGCCGAGGACAGGTCTGAACAAGGACCTGGCACTGGCGGAGGGGCGGTTTGGTGCAACTCAATTGATCAGCTGGGCGCGACTCCGATCCCATGGGTCGATGGTCCGACGCAAGGCCTGCCATGCGTGAATCGCTGGGTCAATCAACGGCGCCGGCACGAGGACCCTCGATCGGTTGATGTCGCGCGATTTGGTGATTTGTATGCCCTGGGTAACAATGGTCCGGTAGTTCTCGAGCAAAGAACGCGCCGACCCGCACTCCATCGGGTCGACCACCGGCCCCCGATGGAAGCGCTCCTTGCATTTCATGAACCGGATCACGAGCACGGCCAGCTCTAATCCGAGCTGTGCACAGCCACAGCAGGCCCGCGGTGTCGTTTGGGGCAGCGGGAGGTCGAACCAGACGGTTGCAGGTGTGCTGCGTCATCTACAGGCGTAAGACTGGCTCACGGGTTTCGTTCGACGGTTCGCCTTACAGGCGGGAAGGACGACATGCGAGCTTCTCACAGCACACGCACCCTGCTTCTGGTGGTGACGGCAGTTCTCGGTGGCTGTGCCAGCGTTCCTGTTGCCGAACTGGCGAGTTACCGGGATGCGTTCCGCGAAGTGTCGGTTGTTGGCACCACGCTTTACGCGCAGGCAGGCAAGACCGTTGTCGATGTGCAGGCGGCGCAAACAGGGAAGCAGCACAGCCTCGACCTGGTCAATCCCCCTTCTGAGTTTGACCCGCGCGCGGTCGCCGGACCTACTGGACCCGACGCGGACTTTCCACCAGCCATTGCGCTTCGCTTGGCCGCGCTACAAACGGTCGTCGCCTACAACGACTCCTTGGTCGCGCATGTATCTGGTGATCCCCTCGAAAAAATCACAGCACCGCTGAAGGCGGCTGCAGGGTCGATGAACCGGTTCATCGATCTGGCGCGCAACTTCACCGGCAAGAGAGTCAAGGGCTCAGTCGAAACTGATCTCCCAGCGATCAATCCGTTCAACCTCATAGCCACCTCCGGCGTGCTTGGAGGCCTGAAGGGCCTTGTCACGATCGCGTTGCAAGCCAAGGCAAACAACGAGATGCGACAGGCGCTGCTTGACGCATACGAACCGATCCAGCAGGTGTTGTCAATTCTCGAAGCGGATACCGCACAGCTTTATGGCTTCCAAAAAGTCCAATGCGCCCTTGTGCGAAACGGCGAAGCCCTTCCCATGATCAACGTAACGCTCGACTCGGTGGATGGTTTCACAGCCGCATTCGCGCGACCAACGCAGGGTGGCCTGCGCGAGGAAGTCAATGCGTTGGAGCAACGTATGACAGCCAGTTTCGTCGCCGTGTATCAACCCGACGTACCGTTCGACCCTTGTGGCTCGGGCAAGGCAAAATCCATGATCTCCAGTGACCTGAGCGATGCCTTGAACGGGTTCCCGTATCGGTTCCCATTCGCCGAACAGCGCGGCATGCCGTTGACTGAAAAAGGAGCTCTGCTGCTCGGGGGATTCGTCAACGAGGTCGAGCAACAGGCGCTCCGCACCGTCGCGGCTCGCGAAACGCTGCGCAGTTACCACGCTCGCATGCTGCCGGATTACGTCGTCTTGCTGCGGGACGCGAAACAAGGCCTGAGTGTAGTCTGGGCCGCGGCCACTCGCATACCGTCACTCGCCGGACACGGGGGCGAATTGACCACCATCGGCACCAACATAAGAGACAGCATCATCCGCATCCGGTCGGCAATGAAGGCCGACGCAAGCACCCAGTCACCATGACCCCAGGAGATCGCCAATATGCCCCACTTCACCCCTGAACCGGAAGTTCTCTCCATCGACAGACTCGACCTGATTCTCATAGCACGAGGAATACCGGACGAGGTCAAAAAAGCGGCGCGGGAGATCCTCTTAGGCAGCTTGGCCACCGACACGGCGGCCCTGCTCGCGGCGATGGAGCAGCGCTCAGAGCCCTTGCGCCAGTGCATTGCACAACTCGAAACGTTGAGCGCGAAGTTGCAACACACCCGATTCAGCGACGTCGCCGTCTCGGCGACGAGAATTCTGGACAAGGCGAACGCGACACACGGCGGCAACGTCGCAGCGCCTGTCCGTGCCGCTGTCCATTCTGATCCGCGCGCGCCGAAGCCACCGGCAACGGTCGCAGCCCCCTCTGATCAACCCCCGGTCAGTCGGACCCCCAAGCCGGACTCAAAACCCCTGGTTGCGCCGGCCAAGCCGCCACCGGCGGATGCCGCGCATCAGCCCCAGACGCCCCGATCAAACGGCCTGATCAGCCCCGCCCTTGTCACCGCCGCAGATACGTCCCTGTCGCTGGGCGACGCCCAGTCGGTAGCATTAGCGATGGCGGAGCTGGCTGCCGCATACACGATCGATACACCGCGGCGCGTGGCTCATTTCCTGTCGCAGATCGGGCACGAGAGCGGGTTCAAGCTCAAAGCCGAATCTGGCCACTACACGGCCCGGCGCATGCGCAAAGTCTTCGGTTGCAAAGGGGGCATGCGCTACTACGATGCAGCCAAAGACGACGGCAAGAAGGGCCGACTGCGCGACAAGCTCTGGAGCGAAGAGGCCAAATACGCCGGAAATGCGATGAACCTGCTCTCCTACGCCTACGCATCGCGCATGGGAAATGGCAACGAGGCCTCGGGTGACGGGTACCGGTACCGCGGCCGCGGCTTGATGCAGCTGACCGGAAAGGAGAATTACAGCAATTTCACGGCGTTCCACAACCGGAGGTTGCCGGGCGATCCGCAGGACTTCGTCGCCAACCCCGATCTGCTCTCGACCGAACTGAAATACGGCGTCGAGTGCGCGTTCTTTTTCTGGAATATCCGCGACATCAACGACGCAGCCGACCGTGACGACGTCAAAGCGGTGACGAAACTGATCAATGGCGGGGTCAACGGCTTGCCCGACCGACAGCGGCGCCTTGCACGGGTCCGCGAGTTGCTCGGGATTTAGCGTGCGCGGGTTGTTCATCGCCACGGGCAGCATTGAACTGGTGCACCCCGACAGTAGCGGCAGCGGGGGGTTTTCCTTGGCGAACACGCCGCTGTATGGCGGCGGGATGACCAGCGTTCATTTCACTCGCAGCGGATACGACTATGCCGTCTTCGCCCGGGTGGGCCGTGCGCCGGGGAACGGCCAGGCCTCCGACCCAGTGTTCGAGGATGGCGTCACGGTCTCGCGCGACGGTCAGCATCTCAGCACCCGAATCTGCGACGACGGCGGCGCGGGGCTCCAGCAGGACATCCGGTGGCTGCCACGGCGCGGCGGCAACTGAATCGAGCCGGCGCCCGTCGCACCCGGCGACGACACGGCGCCATAGAACCATTGGACTGTACTTGTTGAAACCCAGGAGGCACCCATGAAAAACAATGCAAGCACGTGTCCATGTGCGAACGAAACCGCCGAAGAACTTGCCGCCAGCCCTGCGCCGGACCGTGTGGTAACGCTTGTGCATGGCACCTTCGCACGCCACGCGCCGTGGATGCGAGAGGGTACTTTGTGGCAGGGGTTCCAGCCGAATCCCGGCGATCCGGATGCGCTACCGGGCAGGACACTGTTCAGCCGCTTTTGCTGGTCCGGCGCCAACACGCACACCGACCGCCTCACTGCAGGCGACGCCCTGCATGCGCACCTTGATGGGCTGACGACGAAGTTCCCGCACGCCAAGCACTTCGTCATTGGCCACAGCCACGGCGGCAACGTCATGTTGTATGCGCTGAAGGATCCGTCCTTGGCCGACCGGATCGCTGGCCTTGTCACGCTGGCCACGCCGTTCATCACGGTGCGTAGGAGAAAACTCCATCCTCTGGTGTTAACCGGGATCTTGACGATATGCCTGCTCGGGACCGTCGAAGCAGCCCTCCAGTTTGCGCATGCTAATGAACGGTCCCTGAAAGTTGTGGTTGCAACGAACAACATGAATCTCCTGGCTCAGCAATCGGTGATCTTGATGCCGAAGGCTGGAGCCGAAGCGACGCCTGAGGCGAAAGGCAAATCGAAGGAGGCTGAAGCGGCTGCGGTCGTCGCCAAGGCAGCGGTCGCCGAGGCCAACCGATTCCAGGCGGGATGGTGGATCGCGAGCGTGATGCTTCTTTGGCTTTTCGCGTCCATGGCCTCCGCCTTGCGGTATCGGGGCAAAGCGTTCGGATGGCAAGACCTGACGGCGTTGATTCTGCGAAGTGGCGCCGAGCCCATCGTGGCACGGGAACTGGATCGCTTGCGTCTGACACCGGAGACGGACGCCGCCCGCAAAAAACTGTCCGACAAGTTACTCGTGGCCCGCCCGATCGGCGACGAGGCCGCGATGTCTTTGGTGGCGTCGCAGTTCTTCTCCTGGGTGCAGAACCACATCCTGACGATGCTCAGCGCGTCCATGGGCCGGTTCTGGAAGCTCGGGTGGTTCTCGTGGCTGCCGAAAGTCGTCGTCGCCGCCGCACTGCTGTTCGTCGTGGCCATGGTGCTGCCGAACACGGTCGATGCGTTCTTTGTGCTTGGCGAAGCACCCTGGGTCAACGGCCTGTTCGGCGTCCATTGGATTCTTCGAGACGTGACACTGGTGGCGATCGTGATGTTCTCAGCGGTCTCCGTCGTCTACGGTTTGCTGTGTCTGATCGGGCTGCTGGTCCTGGCCGCGGCGGCCCTGCCATTCGGCCTGGATGCGCTGTTCTGGAACCACTACTTCTCGACCACGGCAGAGTCGTCGCCACCCGGCACAGCACGCGTATTCCTGCAGTCGCCACCACCAGGCACAGGTGAGCCAGGCCTTGTGCACAGCGGCATCTACAGCGACACCAAGGTCATCAATGCCATCGTGGACTGGATCAGGGAGCGCGAGGCCGCGATAGACAGAACGGCGAATGCAGGGAGTTCGGTTGCGAGCCGCTAGGCAATACCGGCAGCTTTGGTGTCGTCGCCGTTATCACGGTGAATTGCGTGGCGGTGGTTGAGATTTCAGCGCATGAATCGCTATTGTTTCAATAGCTGAAAGTGCCTTTCCCTCTAAGGATGAAGGCATAAAAATCCTAAGAGATTGCCATGGGCACTCGCGAGGGGAAAGGGATGCCATTACCCTCCTTTGAAGTGCCTGTCTCGTCGCTCACGCCGCCGACAAAACCAAGTCCAACTGCGCGCCACCGGAGGACGCACGCGACACGGTCAGCATGCCGTGGTGGCTGGCCACCAGGTCGCGAACAACGGACAGGCCAATTCCATGGCCAGGCACCTGCTCGTCCAAGCGTACCCGGCGCTGCTGCAGCACGGCCTGTGGGTCGTCAAAGCCGGGGCCATCATCCGTGACCCGCACATGCAGGCGCTGGTCTTGCGTCCAGATTTTGACCATGACCTGCTGGCGCGCCCACTTGGCGGCGTTGTCCAGCACATTGCCCAGCATCTCAAAGGCATCTCCTTCGTCGATCCGCCAAGTCAGGTCTGCCGGGCAGTCGACGACCCAGCTCAAATGTTTGTCGGCATAGACCTTGTCCAAACTGGCCTGAATTCGCGAGACCACGGGTGCCAGAACCAGATGCGGGGCGAAACGGGCCGCCCCGCTGGCGCCAGCGCGGCCCAGCTGGTGCACCACGATGTCGTCCATGCGTGCTACTTGCTGCGCGACCAAAGCGGGCAGTTCCTGCGGTGCGTCCAGAGACGCCCGCATGACGGCCAGTGGCGTCTTCAGGCTGTGGGCCAAGTCGTCCAGCGCGTCCTTGAAGCGGGTTTGGCGGGCGCGCTCTTGCGCCATCAAGCCATTGAGGTTTTGAGTCAGGCCATTGAGCTCACGCGGGTAGCGCCCTTCCAGCTGAGTTTGGGTGCCTTGCTCAATGTGTTGAACCTCTCGTGCCATTTGGCGCAGCGGCGCCAAGCCCCAGCGCAACAAAACGATTTGGGTAAGCAGCAGCAAAACACCTGTGCCGCCCAGCCACAGCCAGAGTGTTCGCTTGAAGGCGCCCAGTTCCCGGTCAAACGCTGCCTTGTCTTCCAGCACAGAGATCACCAGCGGCGAGGCCCGGTTGTTGACGGTCCAGGTCACGGCGTAGGTGGCGGCCAGATAGGCACGGCCGGTTTTGGCAGGGCTGCCACCCGCCAAGGGGGATGCAGCAATGGTGTCAAAACGCCATTGCCCCGGCGCTTGAACACGCTGAAAAGGTGGGGTGAGGCCGACGGTCGACGTCGACTGCCAAGTCTCATTGTGGTCCGGGTTGACGATCTGCGCGTAGAGCCCGGATGCGGGCAGCGAGAGGCGAGGCTCTGCCAAGGCTGGCGGCATGACCAGCGCGCCTTGGGCGTCCAACTCGGCACCTGCCATCAACAGGTAGACGGTGGTTTGCAGGCGGGCAAAGCGGGCGGCTTGCACACTGTCTTCATATGCTTTTTGAACGGCCCAGCCGGCAGCGGCCAAAAACGCCAGCAAGACCAGCGTGCCGCCCCAGATGAGGCGGGCCCGGATGGACAGCGGCGCTTTTATTGCCATGTGAAGCGGTAGCCGCGACCGCGCAGGGTTTCAATGGGCGGCAGCGCACCGCCGGGGTCCAGCTTGCGCCGCAAGCGCCCGACCAACACCTCCAGCACATTGCTGTCACGGTCCTCGTCGCGCGGATAGAGGTAGTCCGACAACTCTTGCTTGCTCACCACGCGGGCGCGCTCGCGCACCAGGAATTCCAGCACGCGGTACTCAAAGGTCGTCAAGTCCAGCGCCAACGCGTTCAAACGGGCGGTTTGCGCTGAAAAATCAATGCTCAAGGCACCCAGCGTGAGTACATCCGAGGTGGCCTTGAGGGCCCGGCGCAGCAGGGCTTTGACCCGTGCCGCCAGTTCCGGGTACTCAAAGGGTTTGACCAAATAGTCGTCGGCCCCGGCTTCCAGCCCCAACACCTTGTCTTGCCAGCTGCCGCGTGCGGTCAAAACCAGAATGGGCAGGGTGCGACCCTCGGCGCGCAGTGTTTGCACCACGGTGATGCCGTTGACCTTGGGCAAGCCCAGGTCAATGATGGCCATGTCAAACGGGTACTCACGGGCCTGAAACAGGCCGTCCTCGCCATCAAATGCCAAGTCCACCCGGTGACCTTCGGCCTCCAGCTGGCGTTCAAGGCTCAGCCGCAGCACGGCATCGTCTTCGATCAGTAGCAATCGCATGAGCGGTCTCTCGGAGCGCGGCTAAAGCGCTTGCCCGGTGGTGGCGTCCAGCAGCAGCACCCGCACTTCACCCTTGGGCGTGACGACTTTCACCCGCCACACCGCGCGGCCGTTGTACTCGCTGCGATCCACCGACAGCACACGCCCGCCACCGGCCTGGCGCGCGGTCGCAGCAGCCGCGTCCCGGCTGAACTGCGCCCACGCAGGCGTCGCCAAGGCGGTCAACAGGGCCAAGGTGAAAGGAATCAGGAGTTTCATGGTGGTCATAGGTGAACTGGCGTGCATGGGCGGTCATCCTAACCCCGGCAGCACCGTCAGTGCTATTCCTGAATCGGCTCAACCGACACACGCACCTTCAGCCGGTTGCCGGGGTTGTTGCGCATGAAGGTGCTGTAGTTTTGGCCACGGTACTCGTAGACCACCTGGTAGCCCGTCAGTTCCGACTGGGTCTCGTATACGGTTTGGCAACGATTCCCCTCGCGCCCGCCCGTTTGATAGACCTGCGCCGGGTAGGCCGGAGGCGGTGCCGGTCGGGCGTTGCGGTTGTCCAGATGGTCACCCGCAAACGCACCCAGCACCGCGCCTATGGCGGTGGCCGCCACTTTGCCGTTGCCGGCCCCTACTTGATTTCCCAATACGCCGCCAGCGAGGCCGCCCACAATGGCGCCGCCGTAACGGCGCTCGGCGTCCTGATTGCGTTCCTGGTATTGCTCCTGCTCCTGGTAAACCTGGCTGTGGCGCCCCCCGCGCTCAGGTTGCCAACGGTTGGTGCACTCTTGGCGCGGCACACGGGTGGTCTCGTACTGGGGCTCGGCACTGCGCACGCGGGCGGTGTCGATCATGGTCTGGGCTTGCACACTCAAGACGCCGGTGAGCAGAACAGTGGCAGTTAAAAGTTGCTTCATAAACACTCCTTCGGTTGGTATGAAAGTGAGTGTGCAAGCGCCTGCCTGAACCGAAGCTGAACAAACTGCAAATAGCCACCTGCACCCGCTATCCGTCCCGGGTTGCCACGGTCGTCAACAATTTGTCACAGCACGGTCACACCCACCTGACACAATCCGCCACATGACCGACCGACCGCAAAGCCTGGGGGAAGAAATCGCCAACAGCGTGAGCCACGGCGTCGCCCTGCTGGCGGCCATTGCGGCCGTGCCCTTTCTGGTGACCGCAGCCCGCCCGCTCAGCACGCTGAGCTTTATTGGCACCCTGGTGTTTGCGGCGACCATGGTGCTGCTTTATCTGGCCTCCACGCTGTACCACGCTTTGCCCAGCGGCCGCACCAAGGCCCTGTTCCTGAAACTTGACCACGGCGCGATTTACCTCTTTATCGCCGGTAGCTACACCCCGTTTGCCTTGGGCGCCCTGGGCGGGCCTTGGGGCTGGACCCTGTTTGGCGTGATCTGGTCGTTGGCCGCCATGGGTATTGCGCTGAAGGCGTTTGACCAGTTGACTCACCCCTGGTGGTCCACCGGGCTTTACCTGGCCATGGGCTGGTTGGTGGTGGTGGCCGCTGTGCCGTTGATCGAACGCGTGCCCCTGCCCGGCCTCTTGTGGCTGCTGGCCGGCGGCCTGGCCTACACCGTAGGCGTTGTTTTTTTTGTACTGGATTCCCGAATTCGGTACTCCCATGCCGTGTGGCATGGCTTTGTGGCCACCGGAACCGCTTGTCACTTTTTCGCGGTGCTGGACTACGCGGCTTGACCGTGTGGTTCGCGCTCTTTTCACGGTCTTCAGGAGACACCCATGCACAAGCACCTACAAAACCTTCAACGACTTTGTCAAAAAATGCAAACCCGCTACGGCGAAGACGATGACCTGGTGATACAGCTCAAGCAGGAAATGGCCGCCTTTGAGGCCAAAGCCGCCAAGGACTCGCAAGCCATCAACAAGGGGCGGCGTCATCTTGACCTCACCCAGGCCGCCCACGCCCTTCATTGAGCCCGGGGCGGCAAGCCGCCCCCCCTTGCCGCGGGCGCTAGACGACGCCCGTGGCGCGCAGGGCAGCCATCTCACTGGCGCCCAGACCCAATTCAGCCAACACCTCGTCGGTGTGCTCGCCTAAACCTGGCGGTGGGCGAATCAGCACCGGTGGCGTGGCCGTCAAACGCAGAGGGCTGGCCACACCCGCTATGGATTCAATAGCTGTTCTCTCATATAAGTCGGACGCTACAGCCTGTTTTATATGCAAACCCCTGGCCTTCACCTGCTCGTCGTCAAAGGCCTGGCCAATGTCATTGATGGGCCCACAGGGCACCGCTTTTTTCTCCAACAGTGCGATCCACTGCGCCGTCGTTTGGGTGCGGGTGTGCGCCTGCATGGCAGGAATCAACACCTCGCGGTGGCGCACGCGCAAGGTATTGCTGCCAAAGCGGGGGTCTGCGGCCCATTCCGGGCGCCCGGCGGCCTCGCAAAATCGGGCGAACTGGCCGTCGTTGCCAATGGCCAGCAGCATGGCGCCGTCTTCGGTCGGAAAGTCCTGATAGGGCGCCAGGCTGGGGTGGCTGTTGCCTTGGCGGTGCGGCACGTTGCCGGTGTTCACAAAGCCCGCCGCTTGGTTGGCCAATATCGCCATGCCGACATCCAGCAAAGCCATGTCAATGAGTTGCCCCGCCCCGGTGCGGTTGCGCACTTCCAGCGCCGCCAAAATGGCGGAGGTCGCGTAAACGCCGGTGAACAAGTCAGTCAGCGCCACGCCCACACGCTGGGGGCCGCCGCCGGGCACGTCGTCCGGGCGGCCGGTGATGCTCATCATGCCGGTCATGGCCTGAATCATCAGGTCGTAACCGGCTCGCTCGGCGTAGGGGCCGTCTTGCCCAAAGCCGGTGATGGAGCAGTAGATCAATCGTGGGTTGATCTCCTTGAGGTTGGCGTAATCCAGCCCGTAGCTGGCCAGGCCGCCGACCTTGAAGTTCTCCACCAAAATGTCGCTCCGCAAGGCCATTTGCCGAATCAAGGCCTGGCCTTCGGGCTTGGCCATATCGATCGTGATGGAGCGCTTGTTGCGGTTGCAGGATGTGAAATAGGTGGCTTGATCGGTGTCGTTGCCTTCAGCATCCTTGAGGAAGGGAGGGCCCCAGTGGCGGGTGTCGTCACCCGCACCGGGGCGCTCGACCTTGATCACGTCCGCACCGAGATCCGCCAGCATTTGGGTGCACCAGGGGCCGGCGAGCACGCGGGAGAGGTCGAGCACTTTGAGGTGGGACAGGGCGCCTAGTTGCTTGGTTTCAGTCATTGTTGGGTTGTCCATGCTTTGGTTGCGGGGGTCATGGGATGTTGGCGAGTTGGGACCCGTGGTGCTTGATACGTTTCGATTCTCGGGAGTTTTTCCCCACTCTCTCCCCAACCCTCTCCCGCCCCGCCGGGCGGGAAAGGGAGCCAACAGCCACATTTGGCCGCGTGTTGGAAGTAATTGAGTTCATTCTGAGCTGACAACCAACTTCAAGTGATCGGTATCAGTTATCTGCTCACGTTTTCTGTCCCCGGCTACTTTTGGCATTGGCTCATCCACATGAACTCAGTCACTTCAAACGGTTGGCCACATTTGGCAGTTCGGCTCCCCTCTCCCGCCCGGCGGGGCGGGAGAGGGGTTGGGGGTGAGAGTGGGGGTTACAGCGCAAGAATTGCTACATAGTTAATAGCTACTCATGCTGACCCAACATTCTCCAGAGCAAAAAAACGTCAAGAAAAAGCAGGAATTCCCGTCTGCGCCCGACCCAAAATCAGCGCATGAATATCGTGCGTACCTTCATAGGTATTCACAACTTCCAAGTTCACCAAATGGCGGGCCACACCGTACTCGTCAGAGATGCCGTTGCCGCCCATCATGTCGCGCGCCAAACGGGCAATGTCAAGCGACTTCCCGCAGCTGTTGCGCTTCAGAATGGAGGTGATTTCAACGGCAGCCGTGCCCTCGTCCTTCATGCGACCCAAGCGCAAACATCCTTGCAAGCCCAGCGCGATCTCGGTCTGCATGTCGGCCAGTTTTTTCTGAATGAGTTGGTTCGCGGCCAGCGGACGACCGAACTGTTTGCGGTCCATGGTGTACGTGCGAGCACGGAACCAGCAGTCTTCAGCGGCACCCAGTGCGCCCCAGGCAATGCCGTAGCGCGCGGAGTTGAGGCAAGTGAAGGGGCCTTTGAGGCCTTGCACTTCAGGAAAGGCATTTTCTTCAGGGCAGAACACGCCGTCCATCACGATCTCACCAGTGATGCTGGCGCGCAGGCCCACTTTGCCGTGGATGGCGGGGGCGGACAGGCCTTTGGAGCCTTTGTCCAGCACAAAGCCGCGAATCGGGCCCACTTGGCCAGACGCACTCACCTCTTTCGCCCAGACCACAAACACATCAGCAATGGGGCTGTTGGAAATCCACATTTTGGAGCCGGTCAGCTTGTAGCCACCGTCCACTTTGTGGGCGCGGGTGATCATGGAGCCGGGGTCGGAGCCATGGTCAGGCTCGGTCAGGCCGAAGCAGCCAATCCACTCGCCGGTGGCCAGCTTAGGCAGGTATTTTTGTTTGGTGGCTTCATTGCCGAATTCAAAAATCGGCACCATCACCAACGAGCTTTGTACGCTCATCATGGAGCGGTAACCGCTGTCCACGCGCTCGACTTCGCGGGCGATCAGGCCGTAGGCGACATAGTTCAGACCCGGGCCGCCATAGGCTTCAGGAATCGTGGGGCCGAGCAGCCCCAGTTCACCCATCTCACGAAAGATGGACGCATCAGTTTGCTCTTTGCGAAAGGCCTCAATCACACGCGGTTGCAATTTGTCTTGGCAGTACGCGGCGGAGGCGTCGCGCACCATGCGTTCGTCGTCGCTGAGCTGGCTGTCCAGCAAAAAAGGGTCTTGCCAGTTGAATGCGGCGTGGGCCATGTGAAATCTCCATGAATCTAGGTGTTAGAAGGGGGCGTGTTGTTTTGTATGGTACCGGTGCAAGGCGCGATTCACAATCAATCATTTCTCATCCAGATATGCTGCATTCGCATAGCTTGTGTCTTCTTGAGCGGTATAGTGACCTCGTCAGCCCACCCCATCAACGGCCAAACCAAGTGACTCACCCTGCCGTCTTGGTCACCAGCTATGAGAGCCATGCGTTCTATGACGACCTCTGCCCCCTCTCAAAAGCCCATCACCCACTTTGGGCCTGATTTCCCGTTTCCCTTTGACGACTGGATCAGTCACCCGGCCGGTTTGGGCACACTGCCCTCGCAACGCTTGGGAGAAGAGGTCGCGATTGTGGGCGCCGGCATGGCGGGCATGGTGGCGGCTTATGAACTGATGAAACTCGGCCTCAAGCCGGTGATCTATGAGGCCTCCAAAATGGGTGGGCGTCTGCGATCACAGTGCTTTGAAGGCACGCCCAATGTGGTGGCCGAACTGGGTGGCATGCGGTTTCCCGTGTCGTCCACGGCCTTCTACCACTACGTAGAGACACTGGGTCTGCAAACCCAGGCTTTTCCGAACCCGCTGACACCGGCCTCTGGCAGCACTGTGATTGATCTGGAGGGCCAGACCTACTACGCCGAGTCGCTGGCAGATCTGCCCCCGCTGTTTCGTGAGGTGGCCGACGCGTGGGCAGAAGCGCTGGAGACCGATGCGCGATTCTCGGATGTTCAAACCGCGATTCGCGGGCGTGACGTGGCGGCCCTGAAGAAGCTGTGGAACACCCTGATTCCGCTCTGGGATGACCGCACCTTTTATGACTTTATTGCAAGTTCAAAGGCGTTTGCACGACTGTCTTTTCACCACCGCGAGGTATTTGGGCAAGTGGGGTTTGGCACCGGCGGCTGGGACTCCGACTTTCCCAACTCCATGCTGGAGATCTTGCGCGTGGTCATGACCAATTGCGATGAGAATCAGCGCCTGATCGTGGGTGGCGCCGACCAGGTGCCGCATGGCCTGTGGCGCCATGCGCCTGATCAACTGGCCCATTGGCCGAGGGGAACCACCTTGTCCTCTTTGCACGGCGGTGCTACTCGAGCAGGGGTTTCGCGCATTGCCCGTGCCGCTGACGGCCGCCTGGAAGTCACTGACTGCTGGGGTGCCAAACGGACTTATGCCGCGGTATTAACCACTTGCCAAAGCTGGCTGCTGACGACTCAGATTGAATGCGAAGAATCCCTGTTCTCGCAGAAGGTCTGGATGGCGCTGGACCGCACCCGCTATATGCAATCGTCCAAGACCTTTGTCATGGTGGACCGCCCGTTCTGGAAAGACAAAGACCCCGAGACCGGGCTCGACGTGATGAGCATGACGCTGACCGACCGGCTCACTCGGGGCACTTATCTGTTTGACAACGGGCCGGATCAACCGGCAGTGATATGCCTGTCCTACGCCTGGATGGGCGACGCGCTGAAAATGTTGCCGCAAAGCGTGGAAAAGCGCGTCAAGCTGGCGCTGGACGCGCTCAAAAAGATCTACCCCAAGGTGGACATTGCCAGCCACATCATTGGCGATCCGATTTGCGTGTCGTGGGAGGCCGACCCCCACTTTTTGGGAGCCTTCAAGGGCGCCCTTCCGGGGCACTACCGCTACAACCAACGTATGTTTGCGCATTTCATGCAGGACTTGTTCCCCAAGCAACAGCGCGGTATTTTCATTGCGGGCGATGATGTTTCCTGGACACCCGCCTGGGTCGAAGGGGCGGTGCAAACTTCGCTCAACGCGGTGTGGGGCATCTCGCACCATTTGGGAGGGCAAACGCATGCGAACAACCCCGGCCCGGGCGACCTGTTTGGCACCCTGGGTCCCATTGAGTTGCCAGAATGAAAAACCCGCTGACGCTGGCCCTGTACCAATGCACGCCAGCCCCGCTGGACGTGCCCGCCAATTTGCGGCGCCTGGAGACAGCGGCCGAGCAGGCGGCGCAGGGCGGCGCCGATGTGCTGGTGTGCCCCGAGATGTTCTTGACTGGCTACAACATCAGTTTCGACGCAGTGCGACAACTGGCACAAGCCGCGAACGGCGACTATGCGCAGGCGGTTGCCGACATCGCCCGGCGCCACGCCATCGCCCTGCTCTATGGCTACCCTGAACTGGGCGACGGGGGCGCGGTTTTCAACGCCGCCCAGTGGATCAGCGCCGCTGGCGAGCGCTGCCTCAACTACCGAAAGACGCATCTCTACGGCGCGCTGGACAAGACGCAGTTTTCGCCCGGCAGACCTACCCCAGGTTGGGTAGACCTCAAGGGCTGGCGGGTGGGTGTTCTGATTTGTTATGACGTTGAGTTTCCTGAAAACACGCGTCGCCTGGCCCTGGAAGGTGCTGAACTGATTGCCGTGCCTACTGCGAATATGCCGGAATTTGACTTCGTTTCCAAAGCCCTAGTCCCCGTGCGCGCCTATGAAAACCAAGTCTATGTAGCCTACGCGAACTACGTGGGTTCTGAGGGCGCGGTGATCTATGGCGGACTGAGCACGGTGGCCGCGCCTGATGGGGCCCTGCTGGCCCAAGCCGGACACGAAGAAACGCTGGTCTTTGCCACCCTGCTGGCGCCCCGGCTGGCAGCCGCCCGGCTTCATTGCTCCCATTTGACCGACGTCAAAGCGCCTTGACCCATGCGCCGAAAAATACCGTCCACCCACACCCTGCTGTGCTTTGAAGCATCAGCCCGACACGAAAGCTACACCCGTGCCGCGCAAGAACTGGTGCTGACCCAGAGCGCGGTGTCACGCCAGATCACGGCCCTTGAGGAGTTCTTGGGTGTCACCTTGTTTCGGCGTACCCGCCACGGCGTGGCGCTCACCGAACGCGGTGCGGAATATGCCAGCCAGGTGGCGCTGCGACTTCAAAGCCTGGAGCAAGACACGCTGGACATCATGTCGCCCCAGAGCCGCAGTGGCACCGTGCATCTGGCCGCTGTGCCTACGTTTGCAACCCGCTGGCTGATTCCCCGCCTGCCGCTGCTTACTGCCCAGCACCCAGAGGTCACCGTGCACCTGGAAACACGCACACGCCCGTTCATGTTCTCCGACACCTCGTTTGATGTGGCGCTCTATGCCGGCACGGTAGAGCAGGTGGCTAATTGGGCGGGCACTCGATCGCTGCGCTTGATGGATGAAGACGTGGTGCCCGTGTGCAGCCCGCAGTGGCTGGCGGGCCCAAAGGGCATGACCGCACAGGCCCTGTCCCAGCTGCCGCTGCTTCAACAAACCACTCGCCCCAACGCCTGGCGAAGGTGGTTTGACAGCATGGGGGTGAGCGCTCCCCTGGCGCTCGCTGGCCCGCGTTTTGAGCTGTTTTCCATGACGGCTGCGGCTGCCGCGTGTGGCTTGGGTGTGGCGTTGGTGCCTCGTCTGCTAATTGAGGCGGAACTGCGGCGTGGTGAATTGGTGCTCGCTTGCCCACTGGCGCCGGCCAGCGAACGGGCCTACTACCTGGTTACGCCGGATCGCGGTGGTGAACGCCCAGCGGTGACCTATTTCAGGAACTGGATGCTGCAGCAGGTGAATCAATAAAAACAGCGCGGAAATCGTTCACATTGGTCAATGTCGGCCCCGTCACCACGGCATCACCCAGTGCGCCGAAAAAGGTATGGGCGTCGTTGTTGTCCAGGTGCTTGCGCGGGTTCAATCCCAGCTGCCAAGCGCGCGCCAAGGTGTCTGGCGTGCTGATGGCCCCGGCAATTTCCTGCGCGCCGTCCACCCCGTCTGTATCGCCCGCCAACGCATAGACACGGGGTGTTTCGCCCAAGGCAATCGCCATGGAAAGCAAAAATTCCACATTTCGCCCGCCCACACCCTTGCCTCGCAGGGTCACGGTGGTTTCACCGCCTGACAGCAGCACACAAGGGGTCGCAAAAGGCTGACCCCGTTGGACCACCTGGCGCGCCATGCCCGCCATGACGGTGCCTACATCGCGCGCCTCGCCTTCCAAGCTGTCGCCCAGAATGTAGGGTGTTACGCCCGCCGCACGCGCCACCTCGGCAGCGGCTTCCAGCGCCAGCTGGGGTGCGGTAATCATGCGCACCGTGCTACCCAGCAAGCGGGGATCGCCGGGCTTGATGCTTTCGCCCGCATCACTGTTCAGCAAGCGAAGAACAGAATCCGGCACCTGAATTTGGTAGCGTTGCAAGATGTCCAAGGCCTGTGCGCAGGTGCTGGGGTCCGCCACCGTGGGGCCAGACGCAATGTCCATGGGCAAGTCGCCCGGCACGTCGGATATCAACAACGTGCACAACTGCGCCGGGTGGCACAGCGCGCCCAAGCGTCCCCCTTTGAGGCTGGATAAATGACGGCGCACGCAGTTCATCTCGGAAATGCTGGCGCCGCTGGCCAACAGAGCGGTGTTAACCGCCTGCTTGTCTTGCAGGGTGAGCCCTTCGCCGGGCGCCACCAGCAAAGAGGAGCCGCCCCCGGAAATCAAAGCGACCACGAGGTCATTGGACGTCAAGTTGCTGACCAGCGCGCGAATTCGCTGAGCGGCTTCCAGTCCGGCCGCGTCGGGCACCGGATGGGCGGCCTGCACAATTTCAATCTGCTGGCAGGGCACGTCATAGCCATACCGGGTCACGACCAGCCCCGTCAAGGGACCGGACCAATTCGCCTCCAGCGCCCGAGCCATTTCAGCCGAGGCTTTGCCAGCGCCAATGACGATGGTGCGCCCTTTGGGGGGCTCGGGCAGGTGAGCCGCCAAGCAGCGCGAAGGTTGTGCCGCGGCCACGGCCGCGTCAAACATCTGGCGCAGCAGCGCGCGCGGTTCAGGCCCGGCCGTAGTCATCGCTGAGTCGAACAATGTCGTCTTCGCCCAGGTAGCTGCCAAATTGCACTTCGACAATTTCTACCGGCTCGGTGGTGCGGTTGGTCAGGCGGTGCACAGCACCCAGGGGAATGTCCACATGCTCACCCGGACCGAGGTTGAGCACTGTGTCACCCACGGTGACCTCGGCCTGACCCAGCACCACCACCCAGTGCTCCGCACGCTGGTGGTGTTTTTGCAGGCTCAGGCGCTGGCCCGGAGCCACGCCAATGCGCTTGATCTTGTTGCCGGGAGCTTCAGAGACGGTTTCGTACCAGCCCCAGGGACGCAGGGTGCGTTCGATGGTTTCGGTCCGGGTTTGAGTTTCGGTTTCTGTGGTCATGGTGTGAGCTAGGTTTCATGCGCCCGTTGGTGGCCGCAACGCAGACGTGAAGGCCTTGGGCGCCAGAGGCGGCCAACCCGTCAAAAGAGGCGTTTTCATCATTATGAGTCCATGTATTGTTCCTTGGCCGTAACTGCCCATGGTTCGGGGCAGGCGTAGCAGGGTTCATGCTAAGCTGATTCACGAGTCAGATTGAACCTCTTACAAGCCATCAGGAGCACCGCTATGCCAGGACTATTGCCTAACATTGACCCGGACGGGTTGCTTGAATTCTCAGTGGTCTACACCGACCGCGCCTTGAATCACATGTCGCAGCGCTTTCAAGGCGTGATGAAAGACATCTCCAGCATATTGAAAGAGGTCTACCACGCGCAGTCTGCGGTGTTGGTGCCCGGCAGCGGCACCTTTGGCATGGAAGCGGTGGCCCGCCAGTTTGCCGGCAATAAAAAGACCCTGATCATTCGCAACGGCTGGTTCAGCTACCGCTGGTCGCAAATTCTGGACATGGGCCAGATCGCCAGCGAGTCCAATGTCCTCAAAGCCCGTCCTTTGAGCAACGACCCACAGTCACCTTGGGCGCCCTGCCCTATTGAGGAAGTCATTGCCGCCATTCGCGGCAAAAAGCCTGACGTGGTGTTTGCCCCGCATGTGGAAACCGCCGCCGGCATGATCCTGCCTGACGACTATCTGCGCGCCGTCGCGGACGCTGTGCATGAAGAAGGCGGGTTGTTCGTGCTGGACTGCATCGCCTCTGGCGCCATGTGGGTGGACATGCAGGCCACGGGCGTGGACGTGCTGGTCAGCGCGCCGCAAAAGGGCTGGAGCAGCTCACCCTGCTGCGCCATGGTGATGTTGAGCGAGCGCGCCCGCACGGCCATTGACGGCACCAGCAGCAGCAGCTTTGCCTGCGACCTGAAGAAATGGCTGCAAATCATGGAGGCCTACGAGGCAGGTGGCCACGCCTACCACGCCACCATGCCGACCGACGCCCTCACCCGCTTGCGGGAGGTGATGCTGGAGACAAAGGCTTACGGGTTTGAGAAGGTGCGCAATGAACAACTGGCGCTAGGCACCCAGGTGCGCGCCCTGTTCAAGCGCCACGGCATTGCCAGTGTGGCGGCTGAGGGCTTTCAAGCCCCCGGCGTGGTGGTGAGCTACACCACCGATGCAGGTGTGCAAAACAGCAAAAAGTTTCTGGCCCTGGGCCTGCAAACCGCCGCCGGCGTGCCCCTCCAGTGCGACGAGCCCGCTGGCTTCATGACTTTCCGGGTGGGGCTTTTTGGCCTGGAAAAGCTCCACAACATAGAACGCAGTGTGGCGCAACTGGAAGCGGCGCTGGATCAGATTGCCATGAGTTGACCTGTACTAGAGGTTGAGACCAGGTGCCCCAGTCCACACCGGGCCACCTAGATTTACTATTAATTCAATAGCTGCTTGCGCATACTAGACAAGGGCCAGAGGCACTTTTTACTACAAATAGTGCCCCAAGTGTCGCTGGCTGCCACCTGATCGGTGGCTGGCCCCAATCGCGTTCAGGGCTGTTTCACGATCACCGGCTGCACCTGAAACACATTGTCTGACTTCGGGTCCACCGTGACTTTTACCCAATGCAAGGACGGGCTGCCAAAGGTCTCCACCCGGGTGAAGTTGGCGAGCATCTTGCCGGGCGCGTGCAATGGCTTGTCCATCTTGAAGAAGTGGGTGTCACCGTGGACGAACAGCACCTGGCCTTTGAATTGCTCGGTCTCTTTGGCCAACTCATCCATGAAGTTGCGGTAGCCGGTGAAGCCCGCCTCTGCACTTTCGTTCAGCTCTTCGGTTTCCGGCAGGTCAAAACCCGGATCAGCCTGCACCACAAGGACCAGGCCGGCGGCATTATTTGCCTTGGCCTGGGCGAAAGAAGCCTTCAGCCATTCCACATTGGCCGTGTCGCGCGCCAGGTATTCGGCGTTGCCGGCATCACACTGCTTTGCATCGCGAGCGCTCTTCTTCGTGCACTCCTTGGCATTGAGCACCAAATTGTTATTGCTGCCCGGCATGTTGATGCCGACAAAGGTCACCGCGCCGTGGGTGAAGCGGGTGTTCTCCACATAGGCCTCGCCCAGCTTGCCCTGATGCGTGAGCGCCATCGTGCTTTGTCCCAGGCTGTTCAGCGTAGGGAACATGACGTTGCGCAAGTGTGTCAGGCGCTCCAGCGCGTCAAAACCGCCGTTGTTCACCCGGTGACAGTCCGTCCACTCGTTGTCGCCCGGCACATAGACCACAGGCTTCACCAGGCTGTTGAACATCTTCAAGGCATCGGTGTAGATGTCGTTGGTGCATTTGGAGCTGCCGTCCTTGATGTCACCGTCATAAATCGAAAACGCAATGTCCGCGCGGTTGATGCTGTTCAGCACCGCAGGCAACTTGGGGTCATCGCCCGCCGTTTTGTAAGGCATATCGCCCCAGAGGCCGAACGAATAGACCTGGCTGGCCGATGCGCCAGGCATGGAACCGTTGGGGCCGGTAGAGGCACAGGAAATCAGGCTCAGGGCGACCAATGAGGCTGCCACACTTTTGACAAACATAAACACCTTTGATGCGTTGGAGAAAACTACAGCACTGTAGGCGCGACTTGTGACGATGGCGTGACAGTTGGGTGGCAATGAAGGCAGGCTTATCCCGACCCCATGCCAGGCGCGGAATGCGCGCGATGTTGTAACGCTGCAGGGGCGAGGGCCGGAAGCACCCAGGTCACCTGCTCAAGACACGGTGACCTGGGTTGCTATGGCGACTTGGTTAGCGCAGACACCCGCCAGGTTGGCCTTCTGCAGCCGGGGTCCCGGCAATCAAAGGCATCAGCGAGGGCGCCAACACTTTCAGCAGCTGAACCGGCAAACCACTGGTGAACCCATAGTCTGCGGCCTTGGATCCGGGGACATAGGCGATCATTGTGCCAAAGAAGCGCTCATCAATATTAAACACAAAGGTGGCAGAGCGATTGACCACGCGGGACTCCAACAGGCGCCCGCCCGCTCCGTAGGTGTCAAAACGCTGGTCTCCCGTGCCGGTTTTGCCACCGACCGCGAAGTGGCTGCCGTCCGGGCGCACAAAGGCATCCCGCACTCGCTTGGCGGTGCCAGAGTCGACCACTTCCCGAGCGGCGACCAAGGCGGCCTGCGCGACTTCAGGGGCCAGCACAGCCTCTCCTTCACTGCCTTGGTAAGTCAAGCGTGTTTCATACGGTGTCGCGGTCGCAAAATGCATGGTTTCGATCCGCGTATTGGGTTTGCGAACACCGTCGTTCACCAAAATACCCATCATCTCCGCCAGCGCGGCAGGCCGGTCAGCCGAGGCCCCCAGTGAAGTGGCATAGGACGGAACCAGCGAGCTAAAGGGATAGCCCATCTTGGCCCACTGTCGATGAATTTCCAAAAACCCTTCGCCCTCAAGCAGCACCAGGATGCGCTTGTCCTGGGCATGCTTGCGGTGGGTGGAGAAGAGCCATGAATACACCGCCTGGCGCTCATCCACGCTGACCTCCATCACCTGCGTCTGCGTAGCGTCTGGGTGACTTCTCAGATACCCCACCAGCCACAGCTCCAAGGGGTGAATCGTCGCCAAATAGCCTCGGTCCGCCAGCGACATCGTGGCCGGATCGTACTGCGCATAGAGACGGCTCAGCCGATCCCCGCTGACCTCTTGGTCGTGCGGCAAGTTGCCCATCACAAAGTCCGAGAACTGCGCCACTGTGGCGGTAGGCGCAATGGTGCGAAAAATGGCCGCCAACCTTGAGGTGGTCGGGCGCACGCTTTCCAGCAATATTTGTTGGGCCTCCTTTTCGGTTTTCCCCTGGTACTTGCCCAGGAAGCGACGCATGAAAATTTGCCCCTCCCGGTCTGCGAATCGGGCCAGATAGTCCGCGCGGCGTGGGTCATCGGCGTCCTGCAGCAACTTGGCGGACGACCCGGGCGTCAAAAACATGTAGTGACGCACGATGTCACGCATCAGACGAATAAACACCAGATTTACGGAGCTTCTCAGTCCCTCACGCAGCGTCATCACCCGGCTGTCGTCCGCCTTGTTGAAGTTGGCGAAAGTGTGCATGCCACCGCCAGTAAAAAAGCTCTCGGCGGTGCTACCAGAATAAGTTCTTTCCATCGCAGCATCCAGCATGGACTTCAGGCTTCGGTCTTTGGCCCGCATCAGGTAATCAACCGCCCAGCTTGACAAAACATCTTTGGGGTCAATCTCCTGCGCCTTCAGGGCGGCGGAATCCAGAACCGACAGGCGTCCATGCAGCTTGGCAATCACATCCAGATAGGTAATCAGCGTACGCAGCTTGGCGGTCGATCCCAGGTCGAGTTTGGTGCCTTCATTGATGTTCAGCGGCTGGTCATAGTTGTCCGTCTGCACCCGCAGGTAGTTGCGGTCAACGCCGCGCTCGTACAAGGTAAAGCTGTACACCACGCCGGCCGGATCGCCGCGTGCCAGGAGCTGCTTGTTGTTGAGGCCCAGTGCTTCGGCCTGAGCAGGATCGCGAAGGCTTTGAAGTAAGGTCGCGACCGTGGCCTGGACGGGAGCATTCAGGGTGCTGGCCACGCTCAGGTCCAACCGGTCCAAGTCATAAAAATTACCGCCCATGAGCCCCGTCAAGTGCGTGCGAACCGCATTGGCCGCTTTTTGGGTGACGAAAGACACGTCCGGCGAAGGCACCCGGCCGGTGCGGCGATTCAATTTGGCCTTTAAGGCGGCGTCGCGCAGGGCAGGCGAAATCACCTCGGCCGTTGCCAACAGCCGCAGGTGGCTGTCTGCCAATGACTCCAATTCGGCTTCAGGCGCATCAAAGTAGTACGACGGACGACGCTGGGAAATCAACAGACTCAACGCCTGCTTGTAAAGCAGACCCATTTTCAAGAGGTCTTCCTGCCCCTCGGCGGCGTCCTTCAGAATGCGGCTCACCTCGCTAAAGTCCCTGCCATACCAGGCCCATAAGCCATCTCCAATCCCGTGCACCTCACCAAACCCCACCTTGGCGGACAAAGGCATGGTGTTGAGATAGGTCAGCACAATCTGGCGCCTGGCTTCGGTGGTGTCTTCCCCTTGCTGGTAGGCGCGCAATGAGGCCGACACCATTTGTTGCAATTTTTCAATGACCGAAGAGGTACGTCCCTCGGAGGAATGACGATATTTCTCAATTTGCGTGGCGAGGGTGCTCCCCCCCGGTGCATTCCCCTGCCCCGTGATGAGGTTCTGCACCTTGATAGCCACCGCATGAGCCAAACGGTCCCATTCCACAGCGGGATTGCGCTTGGGATTGTTCGGGTCAAGCAACTCGCGGTTTTCGATGAACAGCAAACTATGGACCAACTCAGGCGCGAGGTCTTCGAACCGCGCAAACACGCGCCCGGGATAACTCTCCTGAAACAGCGTGTCCTTGCGGCAATCCTGAATGGTCAGGCCACTCTGAATTTTTTCCGGGTAGGGGGCAAAAAATCCAGCGTCTAGCAGTTCGCTCATTCCCTCTGAAATACGTGCCTGTTGGGTTACTGAAAAATTGCGCGCTTTCAACTTATCAATGAACACTGGCAGCTTGGAGTACCCCAGACGGTCATCGTAAGGCGCGCTAACCGGAAAACGAATGGACGAACTGGGGCCCTCGTCCAACGAGAACGTCGCCTTGCGAGCGAGGTCAGAAAAAAACCGTGCCTGATAGGTCGACGACCGAAATTCCCGCGCAACCAGCACCCCAACAACAACCAACGCCGTCGACACCACCAGTAAAACCGAAACCCTCAGCCAGAAAAAAAACAGCGTCCACTTTCCCTGCATGCTCATCACCCTGAATATCTTTGATCAATGCGTTCGGCGCCGAACCTTATTCAGGGCAACACCGAAAAGGCACTATTGTGCGCTGCAATAAAAACGCGGTTCACCCCCTTCATCCCATCGAAATGCACCAGGATCGGGCAAACCCCTAGATACACCATGGCATCACTATTGCTAGGATCAATTCAGAACTTGACTAAATGGTCAGTTTTTATGTTCCGAGTTCGATCTCACCCCTCTTTGAAGGAGTTTCAACGTGTCTACCACCCTGCCCCCTGATGTTCAAGCTGGCCGCTTGAGTGCCCCTGAGTACGCCAAGCGTTTTTCCGACGCCACGCCCCGCTTTACCCAGGCACAGGCCGTGCTGGAGGCGGAGCGTTGCCTCTACTGTTATGACGCCCCCTGCGTCACGGCCTGCCCCACCAGCATTGATGTCCCCTCCTTCATCAAGCGCATTGCCGATGGCAATTTGCGCGGCTCAGCACACGCCATTCTGGACGCCAACCCGCTGGGCGGCATGTGCGCCCGGGTCTGCCCCACGGAGAACCTGTGTGAAGCGGTTTGCGTGCGCAACACCCAAGAAGGGGTGCCGGTGGCCATTGGCCGCCTACAACGCCACGCCGTGGATGCGTTGATGGAAAGCCCCAAGCCACAGCTATTCACCCGCGCCCCCACCACGGGCAAGAAAGTGGCCGTGGTGGGGGCCGGCCCGGCGGGCCTGGCCTGCGCCTTCACATTGGCGCGCCTCGGCCATGACGTGGTGGTTTTTGACGCCAATGCCAAGGCCGGTGGCCTCAACGAATATGGCTTGGCCAGCTATAAAACCCCGGACAACTTTGCCCAAAAAGAAATTGAATGGCTGCTGGACATTGGCGGTATTGAAATGCGCCACGATTGGCGCCTGGAAACTGCCGCTCAGGTGAGTGCGCTTCAAAAAGACTATGACGCCCTCTTTCTGGGCATGGGGCTGTCCACCACGCACCAACTCGGTGTACCGGGTGAGGAGTTAAGTGGTGTGCAGGACGCAGTGGACTTCATTGCCACGCTGCGCCAGACCGAAGACCTGGCCACGCTGCCTGTGGGCCGCCGTGTCATCGTCATTGGCGGTGGCATGACCGCCGTGGATGCCTCGGTGCAAAGCAAGCTGCTCGGCGCCTCCGTCGTTCACATGGCCTACCGGCGTGGCGTGGAAACCATGACGGCGTCCAAAGCCGAGCAGGAATGGGCGCAAACCAATGGCGTCGTGCTGCACCACTGGCTGGCTCCGGTAGAGATTCTGGGCGAAAACGGCCACGTGACCGCGGTGCGCTTTGCCGAGCAAGCCATGATGGACGGCAAGTTAAAAGCCACCGGGCGCGAACTGACCTGGGAAGCCGACACCGTGTTGAAAGCCATTGGCCAGCAACTGGGCAACCCGGTGCTCGCGCAAATGGGCTTGACGCTGCAAGGCGGACGCATTGCCACAGACGCTTCCGGCACCACCAACCTGCCCGGCATTTGGGCCGGTGGCGACTGCCGCGCCGGCGGCCTGGACCTGACGGTTGAAGCCGTGGAGCACGGCAAGCAATCTGCAAAAGCTATCCACACCCACCTGATGGGCGTCTGAGCCGTCGCCACCCTCACATTGAAGAAAACTGGAGAAACACCATGGCCAATCTAAAAACCACATTCGCTGGCATCGAAAGCCCCAATCCCTTCTGGCTGGCCTCTGCGCCCCCCACCGACAAAGCCACCAACGTCAACCGCGCCTTTGAAGCCGGTTGGGGTGGCGTGGTCTGGAAAACACTGGGTGAAGCTGGTCCCCCTGTGGTCAACGTCAACGGCCCGCGCTACGGCGCCTTGCTCACACCCGATCGGCGCTTGATGGGCTTTAACAACATTGAGCTGATCACCGATCGTGACTTGGACCTCAACCTGAAAGAGATCACCGAGGTCAAGCGCAACTGGAGCGACCGCGCCATGATCGTCTCGCTGATGGTGCCTTGTGTGGAGGAGTCCTGGAAAGCCATTTTGGCGCGCCTAGTGGACACCGGCGCCGATGGCATTGAACTCAACTTTGGCTGCCCACATGGCATGAGCGAGCGCGGCATGGGCGCGGCTGTGGGTCAGGTGCCGGAATACATCGAGATGGTGACGGCCTGGTGCAAGCATTACTCCAAGCTGCCGGTCATCGTGAAACTCACCCCCAACATCACGGACGTGCGCTTGCCCGCCCGTGCCGCCAAAAAAGGCGGGGCGGATGCGGTGTCCCTCATCAACACCATCAACTCCATCATGGGTGTGGACCCCTACACGCTGACCATGACGCCGTCCACTGGCGGCAAAGGCTCGCACGGTGGTTACTGCGGCCCGGCCGTGAAGCCCATTGCACTGAACATGGTGGCCGAAATCGCCCGTGATCCGCTCACCGCCGGCCTCCCCATTTCCGGCATTGGCGGCGTCGGCAACTGGCGCGATGCGCTGGACTTCATTGCGCTGGGCGCGGGCAATGTGCAGGTCTGCACCGCGGCCATGGTGTACGGCTTCAAAATCGTTCAAGAGATGGCCGACGGCCTGTCCAACTACATGGACGACATGGGCTTTGAGTCCGTCAGTCAAATTGTCGGCAAGGCAACGCCTACCGTCTCGGACTGGCGCTACATCAACCTGAACCACATCAGCAAAGCCGTCATCAACCAGGACTCCTGCATTGAGTGCGGCCGCTGCCACATTGCCTGCGAAGACACCTCGCACCAGGCCATCACGAATATGAAGGACGGCAAACGCTTCTTCGAGGTTAAAGAAGACGAATGCGTGGGCTGCAACCTCTGCGTGATCGTCTGCCCAGTGCCCGAGTGCATCACCCTGCGCGACCTGATGCCGGGAGAAGTTGATCTGCGCACCGGAAAAACCGTGAGTGCCACCCACGCGGACTGGACCACCCACCCCAACAACCCCATGGCCAAAGCCGCAGCCTGAAGGACCCCCAATGTCAACTAACGACCATTCTTTAAGCAACGAGGACTTGCTGCCCACCACGGCAGCGCAGCGCACCTGGCGAATTCGCGATTTCACCGCCCTGTGGATTGGCATGGTGGTTTGCGTGCCCACCTACACCATGGCCAGCAGCATGTTGGACCAAGGCTTCACCTGGCAAATGGCGATCTGGTTGGTGTTTGTGGCCAACTGCATCGTGTTGGTGCCGATGATTCTGATCGGTCGCACCGGCACCCGCTACGGCGTTCCCTTTCCTGTGCTGGCGCGCGCGTCGTTTGGTGTGAAAGGAGCCAATCTGCCAGCCGTTTTGCGCGGCCTGGTGGCCTGCGGCTGGTTCTCCATCAACTGCTATTTCGGGGCACTGGCTCTGCATGGCTTTTTGAATGTGATCGGCATGGGCCTAGCTGGACCCGGTGAAGGCGAGTTCATCAGCACCTCACAGCTGGTGTGCTTTTACGCCTTTTGGGCCGTGCACATCTATTTCATCTGGAACGGCGTGGAGTCGATTCGCAAGCTGGAAGTCTTTGCCGCGCCCTTGATGCTGGTGGCCTCCATCGCCTTGGTGGCCTGGGCCTTGGTTCAAGTGCCCGCCGCTCAGTTGTTTGATTTGCCCGCCAAAGTCGTTGAAGGAGGCCCCAAGACATGGGCTGCACTGACCGGGCTGGTTGGTTTTTGGGCAACGCTGGCGCTGAACATTCCCGACTTCACCCGTTTTGCCAAAAGCAACCGCGACCAAGTGACGGGTCAGGCGCTGGGCCTGCCGATTCCCATGGCGCTGTTCTCCATGGTCGGCATCATTGGCTTCTCTGCCTCACAGATCTTGTACGGCAAAGCCCAGATGTTCCCCGACGGTTTGCTGACGCAGATGGGCACCTTTGCCTCGGCCATTGGCCTGCTGGTGATTTTGCTGGCCAACCTGACCACGAATGTGGCGGCCAACCTGGTGTCGCCGTCGTATGACTTCTCCAACATCGCCCCGGACAAGATCAGCTTTCGCACTGGCGGCTTGATTGCGGCCGGTATTGGCCTGCTGTTCATGCCGTGGAAATTGCTGGCCACCTCGGGCGGTTATCTGTTCACCTGGCTGGGCGGATACGGTACCTTGCTGGGCGCCATTGCCGGAATCCTGCTGGTGGACTACTATTTAGTTCGCAAGGGAGAACTCAAAGTGGACGACTTGTACCGCCGCAATGGCGCCTATGAATACAGCGGTGGCTGGAATATCCATGCCCTGATCGCCTTTGCGCTGGGCGTCTTGCCCTGCTTGCCGGGCTATTTGGTGGTCTCCGGCGTGTTGGACCGGGCCTCAGTAGCAGCCCCTCTGGTCAGCCTGTTTGACTTTGGCTGGTTCTTCAGCCTCGCGGTGGCCGGGTCCTATTACCTGATCACAGCTAAGCGCACCTCATCTTTAACTTTAAGTGGAGCACGATCATGAGCACCTTGCTAATTCGCGGCGGAACTGTTGTCAACGCCGACTGCCAAACCCGAGCCGACGTTCTGTGTGTGGACGGCAAAATTACCGCCGTAGGAGCAGACCTGGAAGCCCCGGCGGGCGCCACGATTGTGGACGCAGGCGGCCAGTATGTGATGCCCGGCGGCATTGACCCCCACACCCACATGCAACTGCCCTTCATGGGCACCGTCACAATGGACGACTTCTTCACCGGCACAGCAGCCGGTCTGGCGGGTGGCACCACATCCATCATCGACTTCGTCATCCCCAACCCGCAGCAATCGCTGATGGAGGCTTACCAGACCTGGCGTGGCTGGGCAGAAAAGTCAGCGGCGGACTATGGCTTTCACGTCGCTGTGACCTGGTGGGACGAGTCCGTGAAACGCGACATGGGCACGCTGGTGAAAGAAGAAGGCATCAACAGCTTCAAGCACTTCATGGCCTACAAGAACGCCATCATGTGCGACGACGAAACGCTGGTGAACAGCTTCAAACGCGCGCTAGAGTTGGGCGCCATGCCCACCGTGCACGCTGAAAATGGCGAGCTGGTGTACCTGCTGCAAAAACAGGTGGCAGAGATGGGCATCACCGGCCCCGAGGGCCACCCGCTGTCGCGCCCGCCTATGGTGGAGGCAGAAGCGGCCAACCGCGCCATCGCCATTGCCGATGTGCTGAACGTACCCATTTACGTGGTCCATGTGTCTTGCATTGAAGCGGCCGAAGCCATTGCCCGCGCCCGAGCACGCGGCCAACGTGTGTATGGCGAAGTGCTGGCCGGCCATTTGGTGCTGGACGACAGCGTTTACCGCAACCCCGACTTCACCAGCGCTGCAGCGCACGTAATGAGCCCGCCCTTCCGTCCCAAAGGCCACCAAGAATTTCTGTGGCGCGGCCTGCAGAGCGGAAATTTGCACACCACGGCCACCGACCACTGCACCTTTTGCGCCGAGCAAAAAGCAGCCGGTAAAGATGATTTCTCGAAAATCCCCAACGGTACCGGTGGTGTGGAAGAACGCCTGGCCGTTATTTGGGACGCCGGTGTCAACACCGGGCGCCTCACGCCCTCCGAGTTTGTGGCCATCACATCAGCCAACACGGCGAAACTATTCAACATCTACCCCCGCAAAGGCTGCGTCGCTGTGGGCGCAGACGCCGATCTGGTGGTGTGGGACCCCGAAGGCACAAAAACCTTGTCGGTCAAGACCCAGCACAGCAAGGGCGACTTCAATATCTTTGAAGGACGTACCGTCAAAGGCATTCCTAGCCACACCGTGAGCCAAGGCGAACTGGTGTTTGTGCAGGGCGATCTGCGTGCGGTGAAAGGCAAAGGCCGCTACATCAAGCGCCCCGCCTTCAGTGACAACTTCACCGCCAACCGCTTGCGCTCAGAGACGCTGGCACCGACGCCCATCGTGCGCTAGTCGCCGACCCACAACGACTTCAGGAGAAATACCATGAACACAGCCACCGCACCCAATATCGACACCCTGCGCATCAACGGCGAACGCCTGTGGGCCTCGCTCATGGAGCTGGCCCAGATTGGTGCCACGCCCAAAGGCGGTGTCTGCCGCTTAACCCTCACCGACCTGGACAAACAGGGCCGCGACCTTGTCTTGCGCTGGGCGAAAGAGGCCGGCATGACCGTCACCATCGACAAAATCGGCAACGGCTTCATGCGCCGCGCCGGACGCAACAACAGCCTGCCCCCCATCATGACGGGCAGCCACATCGACACGCAACCCACCGGGGGCAAGTTTGACGGCAACTACGGCGTGCTGGCTGGCCTGGAGGTGGTGCGTACCCTCAATGACCACGGCATTGAAACCGAGGCGCCGGTTGAGGTGGCCTTCTGGACCAACGAAGAGGGTTCGCGCTTTGTGCCGGTGATGATGGGCTCGGGCGTGTTCGCCAAAGCCTTCTCGCTGGAAACCGCTTACGCCGCCACCGACACCGAAGGTAAGTCGGTGGGTGACGAGCTGAAGCGCATTGGCTACATCGGCGACCAAGAGCCGGGCGACCACCCGATTGGTGCTTACTTTGAGACCCACATCGAGCAAGGCCCGGTGCTGGAAGACAACGATGTCACCATTGGCGTGGTCAGTGGTGTGCTCGGCATTCGCTGGTTCGACTGCACCGTCACCGGCATGGAAGCCCATGCCGGCCCTACCCCCATGGCACTGCGCAAAGACGCGCTGCAGTTGGCCACCCACATCATGCAAGAGACGGTCGCTGCCGCGCTGCGTCACGCACCGCATGGCCGGGGCACGGTGGGTATGGTGCAGGTGTTTCCCAACAGCCGTAATGTGATTCCAGGTCGGGTCAAATTCAGCATTGATCTGCGCAACGCCACCGATGCGCTGGTGGACCAGATGGCCGACGAGGTGAAAGCCTTTGCCGCCAAGCTGTCCAAAGAGACGGGGATGGAGGTGAAGATTGAGCCGTCATCGAGCTACTCCGCCATCAGTTTTCACAAAGACTGCGTGGACGCCGTGGCCCGTGCCGCCAAAAAGCTGGGTTACTCCAACATGCCCGCCGTCTCCGGCGCCGGACACGACGCCGTCTACATGGCCAGCCTAACCCCGGCCGGCATGATCTTCATCCCGTGCAAGGACGGCATCAGCCACAACGAGATTGAAGACGCCAAGCCCGAGCACATCACGGCCGGGTGCAATGTGCTGCTGCATGCGATGCTGGAGCGGGCTGGCACATAATTTGCATGACAAGTTATGCGCTGTTTTATTAGGCATAAATAGGCTGCAGCCCTTATGCAAATTGCGCAAGCAGCTATTCATTTAGTAGTGTTTTCAACGTTAATAAACTCTGGAGTACCTATGGCTTTAAAACTATTGACCCGCCGAACTTCACTTGCCCTGGCCGCACTGGTCAGCGTGAGCGCATTCGCCCCCGGCTTGGCGTTGGCGCAAGCCAAACTCAAGGTCGCTGGCATTTACACCGTGCCCTTTGAGCAGCAATGGGCCGGGCGTTTGCACACCGCACTCAAAGCCGCCGAGGCGCGGGGTGAGATCGAATACAAAGCAAGCGAAAACGTCTCCAACGCTGACTACGAGCGTGTCATGCGCGAATACGCCAATGGTGGCAGTACCCTCATCGTGGGCGAGGCTTTCGCGGTAGAGTCCGCGGCCCGCAAAGTAGCCAAAGATTTCCCAAAAGTGTCGTTCCTGATGGGTTCCAGTGGAAAACCGGTGGCGCCCAATTTCAGTGTGTTTGACAACTACATCCAGGAACCTGCTTATTTGAGTGGTCTCATTGCAGGCGGCATGACCAAGACACACAAGATCGGTTTGGTTGGCGGATTTCCTATTCCTGAGGTCAACCGTCTGATGAATGCGTTCATGGCGGGGGCAAAAGAATCGAATCCAAAGGTGGAGTTCAGCGTGAGCTTCATCAACAGCTGGTTTGACCCACCCAAAGCCAAGGAAGCCGCTTTTGCGATGATCGACAAGGGTGCCGATGTGCTCTACGCGGAGCGCTTTGGTGTGAGTGATGCTGCCATGGAAAAAGGCAAACTGGCTATTGGTAACGTCATTAACACCCAAGCCCAGTATCCAGACACGGTGGTGGCCTCCGCGCTGTGGCACTTTGAGCCCTCCGCCGACCGTGCGATCAAACTGGCCAAAGAGGGCAAGTTCACCGCTGAAGACTATGGCCCGTACTCCATGATGAAGCACAAGGGCTCCTCATTGGCACCGCTGGGTACGTTTGAGAAAAAAGTTCCCGCTGAGATTATTACCAAAGTCAAAGCCCGTGAAAAAGACATTTTCGACGGCAAATTCACCGTGAAAGTGGATGACAGCCAACCCAAGTCAACCGCCAAGTAAGGCGCAGGCTCAGCATTCCCTTGCCGCACAGATGACCCAACCCGTTCTCCAACTCACCGGCATCACCAAACGTTTTGGCACGCTGGTTGCCAACAACAACATCTCGCTGCAACTTCAGGCCGGCGAGGTGCTGGCGCTTCTGGGCGAGAACGGGGCGGGCAAGTCCACTTTGGTGTCGATTTTGTTTGGGCATTACACCGCCGACGAAGGCACGATTGAGGTGTTTGGCAAGCCCTTGCGTCCCGGTGACCCCAAGGCGGCGTTGGCGGCTGGCATCGGCATGGTGCATCAGCATTTCACTCTGGCTGACAACTTGAGCGTGCTTGACAACGTGATGCTGGGATCAGAGCCGCCGTGGCAACCCTTCACCCGCCACCGCGCCGCGCGCGACAAACTAATGTCGGTAGCGCAGCAGTTTGGCCTCACGGTAGACCCAAAAGCGCAGGTGGGGAAATTGTCGGTGGGCGAGCGACAACGGGTGGAGATTCTTAAGGCGCTGTACCGCGGCGCCCGCATTTTGATACTGGACGAGCCCACAGCAGTGCTGACGCCGCAGGAAAGCGAAGCTCTGTTTGCCGTGCTGGCACAGATGGTGGCGCAGGGCTTGTCTATCATTTTCATCAGTCACAAGTTGGGCGAGGTGTTGCGTGTGTCGCACCGAGTTGCCGTGTTGCGCGGCGGCGAGTTGGTAGCGCAGGCCACGGCGACCGACACCACCCAAGCCCAGTTGGCGCAGTGGATGGTGGGGCACGCAGTGGCCCCACCGCAGCGCCAGCCCGCCAACCACTTGGGTGCGCCGGTGTGCGTACTGGACCAAGTCAGCACCGCGCTAGGGCGTGAACGGCTTGAGAGGGTTTCACTCACGCTGCACAGCGGCGAACTGGTGGCCATTGCTGGCGTCTCGGGCAACGGTCAAGTCGCGCTGGCCGAACTGTTGTGCGGCACACGCCCCAAGGTAGCGGGGCGCGTGACCTTCATGGGCCAACCCTTACCAGCGCATCCGTCGCAATGGGTGGCAATGGGCGTGGCGCGTATTCCTGAAGATCGTCACGCGGTGGGGGTGGTGGGCGACCTTCCCGTGTGGGAAAACGCAGTGTCTGAGCGTTTGCGCAGCCCAGCTTTCTCGCGCTGGGGTTGGGTCAAACGCACCGCCGCCCATGCCTACGCCCAGCGCGTAATCGCGCAATTTGATGTGCGTGGCGGCGGCCCATTGGCGGCGGCACGCGCACTGTCCGGTGGCAACATGCAGAAATTAATTTTGGGACGCGCTCTGCTGCACCCCGACCACACACCCGATACACCTGATGCCACCACGCCCAAGCTCATCATTGCTCACCAACCCACTTGGGGCTTGGATATTGGTGCCGTCGCATACGTGCAATCCCAGCTGCTGGCTGCCCGCGATGCAGGGGCTGCGGTGCTGGTTATTTCTGATGATTTGGACGAAGTGATGACCTTGGGCGACCGCGTGGCCGTGATGCATGCCGGGCAGCTGACCCCACCTCGCATGGCTGAGGACTGGAGCCGCGAAGCCATTGGCTTGGCCATGGCGGGCGTACCAGACCGGCAGGATGCACGGGAATGAGACTCGAAAAACGCACACAAACCTCCCGTCTGGCGTTGCTGCTAGCGCCCCTGGGCGCCGTTGCATTCACCCTACTCGTCAGTGCCTTACTGGTGCTGTGGGCGGGCGCCCCGGTCGGGCAGACCTATGGGTTGCTGTGGCAAGGCGGCTTTGGCTCGGTGTTTGCCTTCAGCGAAACACTGACTCGCGCGACTCCCCTGATGCTGACCGGCCTAGCGGCGACGGTCGCATTCAAGGCAAGGCTGTTCAACATTGGCGCCGAGGGGCAGCTCTACATGGGCGCGCTGGCCGCCGTGGCAGTGGGCGGCTTGCATGACGGCACGGGGTTGGCGCTGCACCCGGCAGCGTTGTTTGTGCTGATGATGCTTGCGGCAGCGCTGGCCGGTGCATTGTTGTTACTTGGGCCGGCCCTGATGAAAGCCAAGCTAGGCGTGGATGAAGTGGTCACCACCCTGCTGCTCAATTTCATCGTGCTGCTGCTAGTCTCACTGATGCTGGATGGCCCCATGAAAGACCCCACCGCCATGGGCTGGCCACAGAGCGTGGTGCTGATGCCTGAGCTAGAGTTGAGCAAACTCATCGCGCAAACCCGCGTGCACACCGGCTTGCTGTGGGCCTGCGCCTTGTCTGTGGGGCTGTGGGCGCTGATGAAGTACACCGTGCTGGGATTTGACATTCGCGCGGTGGGAGCGAACCCTCGCGCCGCTGCATTTGCCGGCGTGTCGGTGACGCGCACGGTGGTGCTGGTGGCGATGCTGTCGGGCGCATTGGCAGGACTGGCCGGCGCGATTGAAGTCGCGGGGCGCACCAGCTACCTCACGCTGGACATGTCACCGGGCTACGGTTACACCGGTATCGTGATTGCGATGCTGGCGGGACTGCACCCCCTGGGCGTGATCGCGGCTAGCGTTTTTGTGGCCGGGATGCTGGTCGGGGCTGACAGCATGAGCCGGGCCGTGGGCGTGCCCACTTTCATTGCCGATGTGATTGTGGCGACCTCCCTGATTTCGGTGCTCGTGGCCACGCTGCTCACGCAATACCGGGTGAAAGTGAAATGACCCCCACGCTTGTCACTGCGCGTACCACACAGTCCTCCGAGAGGGCTCACCTTACTTGGGGCGGCACAGCGCTGCGGCTGAAATGACCGAACTCTTTGATATTTTGGCCAACCCGTCCTTCTGGGTGGCTGTGTTGCGCATCGCCACACCGCTCATTTTGGGCACGTTGGGCGTGTTGCTGTGCGAACGTGCAGGGGTGCTGAACCTCGGCATTGAAGGCATCATGGTGGCGGGCGCCTTCACGGGCTGGCTGGCGGTTTATCTGGGGTGGCCGCTGTGGGCTGGCGTAGCCGTGGCGGCGCTCACTGGCGGGGTCTTGGGTTTGTTGCATGCCTTTTTAACGGTCGGGCTGGCGCTGTCGCAACACGTCTCCGGCTTAGGGATCACTCTCTTGGCCACCGCACTCAGTTACTACGGCTACCGCGTGAGTTTCCCCAAAGTCAGCACGCCACCCACGATCACGCCCTTTGCCGACATGGACTGGCTGGGCTTGCCCATTCTGGCGCAGCAAACCCCACTGACCTTACTGGCCCTGCTGCTGGTGCCGCTGATTGGCTACACCCTGTACCGAACCCCCTTGGGGCTGGCCGTGCGCATGGTGGGCGAAAACCCGCAGGCCGCCGAAGGCCAAGGCGTCTCTGTGGCGGCCACCCGGACCGGCGCCATCGTGGCGGGCTCGGCGCTGATGGGCGTGGCCGGTTCATTTTTGACGTTGTCCGCTTTTAACGCCTTCTTTTTTAACATGGTCAATGGGCGGGGCTGGATTTGTATCGCACTGGTTGTGTTTGCCTCTTGGCGGCCGGGCAAGGCGCTGCTGGGCGCGCTCCTGTTTGCTTTTTTTGACGCACTGCAGCTGCGCCTGCAACAGTCGGGCAGTGCAACCTTGCCATACCAGCTGTACCTGATGCTGCCTTATGTACTGTCGATCGTGGCGCTGGTGCTGGTCGCCCGCAAGGCCAGCTACCCCCAGGCACTGATGAAGCCCTATCGCAAAGGAGAACGCTGAATGCTGGACTTATTGATTCAAAATGCCACGCTGCCCGATGGGCGCACAGGCATGTCTGTGGCCGTGCAGGCCGGAACCATCATTGAAGTGTCTTCGGCATTGAATACGCCAGCACATTCGGTAGTGGATGCGCAAGGATTTTTACTCAGCCCGCCGTTTGTAGATGCCCACTTTCACATGGATGCCACGCTGAGCTATGGCCTTCCCCGGGTCAACCAGTCAGGCACCTTGCTGGAAGGTATTGCCGTGTGGGGCGAGCTCAAACCCTCGCTGACCCAAGCGGCGCTGATCGACCGAGCATTGACTTATTGCGACTGGGCGGTGGCCAACGGTCTGCTTGCCATTCGCACCCATGTCGATGTGTGTGACCCTCGATTGCTGGCCGTCGAGGCGTTACTGGAAGTGAAACAACGCGTCGCGCCCTTCATCGACTTGCAACTGGTGGCATTTCCCCAAGATGGTCTGTTGCGCGGTCCACAGGGGCCCGACCAGCACTTTGGTAACCTGCGCCGCGCACTCGATATGGGCGTGGACGTCATTGGGGGTATTCCCCACTTTGAGCGCACCATGGCGGACGGCGCCCTCAGCGTTAAATTGCTCTGCGAACTCGCCGCCGAACGCGGCCTGCGGGTGGACATGCACTGTGATGAGTCGGACGATCCACACTCACGCCACGTTGAGACCTTGGCCTTTGAGACCCAACGCCTGGGCCTGCAAGGCCGGGTCACTGGCTCGCACCTGACCAGCATGCACAGCATGGACAACTATTACGTCAGCAAACTCATCCCATTAATGGCTGAGGCGCAGTTGCACGCCATCGCCAACCCATTGATCAACATCACCCTGCAGGGCCGCCACGACAGCTACCCCAAGCGGCGGGGTATGACCCGCGTACCTGAGCTGCTTGCCGCCGGCGTGAACGTCGCGTTTGGCCACGACTGTGTCATGGACCCTTGGTACAGCCTGGGCAGTGGCGACATGCTCGAAGTGGCCCACATGGGCTTGCACGTGGCCCAAATGACCAGCCAAACCGCCATGCGGCAATGCTTTGAGGCCGTCACCACCAATGCGGCCCGCGTGATGGGGCTGGACCACTATGGCTTGTCCGCAGGTTGCCACGCTGACTTCGTGTTGTTACAAGCGCGCGACCCCGTCGAAGCTATTCGGCTCCGAGCCACCCGACTCAAGGTGTTTCGGCGCGGCCAATTGCTGGCAGAAACACCCGTGACGCGCAGCCAGCTGCACATGCCGGGACGCCCCACCCACACCGCATGGAGTTAAAAGCCTCAACCCATCAAACTGCGTTGGGACGCTGAGTACCACGCAGGCTTTGAGGTGGCTCAAAGCTTCACCTGCTGTCGGTGAAGATGGCATCCGCCAAGAGGTGGTGACAACGTGATGAACATTCCTTACAACGGTTTTGTGCTGAGAGACCGGGGCTTGCTCAACAATGTGAACATTGCCTTTTGAGACGCCGCGAGCGAAACCCCCACCTCATGCTGCAGGCTCACAACCTGACTACCCACGTTGGCACAGCGCCCAAGCGGATGGTGCTTTGATGCAGGGCGCTTTCTGCACACCACTCATTTCGATGTGCGTCTTTTGTTTGAGAATACCCATGTATGCCCCGCCACATCGCCCTTAGAACGTTCCTGATCGGCGCCTTGCTGGTCGTTTTGCTGCCCATCATGATCGCCAGCGGTTGGTTCTTTTACCGCTCCGCGCTTGACGCCACCGAGCAGTTTGCACAACAAATCGCAGATGATGTGTCAGGCCGTGTGCGCGAAAAAGTGATTGCGTTCTTTGATATCCCATTGCGGGTCGTGACCTTTAATATCGAGCAAGCCAAAGCGGGTTATCTGAATTACGCGCAGCCTGAAGAACTCATGCGTCAATTTCTTCTGCAAATTCGTCAGCAGCCGCAGCTGACTTTTGTCTCCATGGGAATGATTGACGGCCAGTACTATGCGGGCAGTCGCCCCCCCCTCGGAGCAGACGGTGATTTTCGCATGCTGCGTGCCCGCATCGCGGACAACCGCGCCATGGAGGTTTTTCGCGTCAATGACGTGAGCAAGCGTGGCGACCGCATATCGCACAGCGATATCCATTTCGACTCACGTATTCGCCCTTGGTACAAGTCTGCCATCTGGAATGGTGGATTGGCGTGGTATGCGCCTTACCGATACATGATTGAGGATGAACAATCCGCTTACACGGCGATGGGAATGGGCGTGTCGGCACCCGTGTTTTCCGAGAGCGGCGTCATGGTGGGCGTCACCAGTGCCGACCTGGCCCTGTCCCAAGTCAGCGACTTTCTGAAGCTGGTTGTAAGCGAATCGAACAGCATTGCCTTTCTGGCCGACTCCGCCGGTGAACTACTGGCCACCTCTACCGCCGAGCCCACCTTTCATCTGGACGCCAACCGCAACGACTATCGGGTTAAAACAGCCAACAGCATAGACCCCATCCTGCGGGTGGTGGGGGAACGAATTCGAGATACCGCCGCTGCTGAGGGCAACCAATTCATCACCGTCAATGGCACCCGTCATTTGGCCCGCTGGTGGACGCACCAACTTGCTAACGGGCCTGAGCTGACCATGGGGGTTGTTCTGCCAGAAAGCCAGTTCAACACTCCTCTGCATGGCATCGTTCGCAATGTCGTCTCACTCACACTGGCCGTGATGATGGCAGCGGTTCTTTTCGCAATTTTTGTCACGAACCGGGTGGTGCAGCCCTTGTCATCGCTGAGTGGCTGGGCAGCCCGCCTGACACAAGGCGACTGGAGTGCCGCCCCACCCAAATCCAGTCCTATTCGTGAGCTGACCGGACTCTCTGCCGCCATGGGGGTCATGGCCGGGCACTTGAAACAACATGCCGACAGCCTGGAGCACGAAGTGGCTGAACGCACCATCGAACTCAAGGAAGCGCTGAGCGTCATTGAGCAAGCACTAACCGATGAACGTCAGTTCATTGCCATGCTGTCACACGAAGTGCGATCGCCGCTGGCAGTGATTGACACCGCAGCACAGTTGCTATCCTTTCGATTGAAGGACGATCCTGCCCAACTTGCCGTGGCAGAGCGCATCCGCCGGGGGTCTGCTCGAATCGCCAATTTTTTTGATAACTGCCTGACTCAAGATCGGATCGACAGTCAAAATTTTGGCGTCCAAACAGCGCCTATTGATGTCATACGCATGCTGTTATGGGTGACGAATGGCGGTGCGCAGTTGACCACCAACCAGCACTTTGACATCAATGTATCGCATGATTTGCCAACGGTGCACGGTGATGAGGTTCTTCTGCGCATCGCGCTGACCAACCTGCTGTCCAACGCCTTCAAGTATTCACCTGAAGGGACGACGGTGGAACTGCAGGTCTGGGCTGACAAGGAACACTGCCATTTTGCGGTGAATGACTATGGTGTTGGTATTCCAGACGAAGAGGTCGAGTTGATTTTCCACAAATACCGCCGCGGACGCGCCGCAGAAGGCAAACCTGGCGCAGGCTTGGGACTGGCCCTGGTAGAGCGCATCGCCACACTGCACGGAGGAAGCGTCCATATGTCTCGGCGCGAACCGGTCGGCAGTCGGTTTGTCTTAAGCATTTCCTTGCTTGCTCCGCCTACCGCCTAAACTGAAGCTCATGAAAACGCCAAAACCCCGCATTGCCATTGTTGAGGACGACGTCGATCAGTTGCATTCCATTGAGGAATTTTTACTGGATGCTGGGTATACGGTTTGGGGGGCAGGCAGCGCAGAGTCTTTCTATCGAAATTTCATGGTCAACCCCGTGGATGTCGTGATTCTGGACGTCGGCCTGCCGGGTGAAAGTGGCCTGTCTGTGGCCAAACTGTTGATGGACCGACCTGAGGTGGCGGTCATCATACTGAGTGCTCGGGATGCTCTCAATGACCGCTTGTTGGGGATGCGCTCCGGGGCTGATCGCTACCTGATTAAGCCTGTCAGCCTGCTTGAACTCGCCGCGAACATCGATGCGGTTGGCAAGCGCCTGGTGCTGCACTCAGATGAGCTAAATCGTTCTCCTTCCGATCTCTCAAAAGGACCCTGGACCTTGGCAACCCAAGACTGGCAACTCGTCTCACCACAGGGCATGGTGCTGCCTCTGACCACACACGAGTTCGCCCTACTGAACTGTCTGATCCGCTCGCAAGGCAAGGTTGTATCCAAGCAGGATTTGATCACACAGATCCAGGGCGCACGCGCACAAAATGGCAATGAGCGCTTGAACTTGCTGGTGGCCCGCCTGCGCAAGAAAGCCAGCGACATGCTGACTGAGCCGCTGCCCCTCAAAACGGCCCATCAACTGGGTTACGCGTTCACGGCGCACGCCCGTTTATCGCAAGAAAAGAATTCTGTCTAGGGCCATTGGGCGTACGGGATATCCCGTATGAAAGATGACAGAAAATGAAAGAAATTGAAGCTGCGTGAAGGGGGATTTTGCGAAAAACTCGAGGTGTTCTTTTGCACACATGAGGAATCCACCATGCTACGTCGTCACATCCTTCAACTATCCGCCTTGGGTGCTCTGCCCTCTTCACTGGGACTGATTCAGTCTGCTTTTGCCCAGTCAACAAACGCCATTCAATTTGGTTGTCCAGTTCCTGTGTCGGGTGCATTTGCCGCCAACGGCAAATATGCTGACTTGGGTATGAAGCTGGCCATAGAGCAATACGGCACCGCTCTCAAGCGGCCTCTGGCCTACACCTTGCTCGACACAGAGGGCAAACCAGCCACGGCCATTCGCAAGGTTCAGGAAGCTGCACAGCAACAAGGAACACGATTTTTTGCAGGCGGTATTTTGTCGTCCGAAGCCCTCGCGATGGGCAAGGAGGCCGAAAAAGCCGGCGCCATTTTCATCACCACAGCAGGTGCCGATGAAATCACGGGAGCCGACTGCAATGTTGCCACCTTCCGTTGGTCAGTGCCCACCTTTGGTGCCATTGAGCAGACGGTGCGCCCCCTCATTGAATCCATGCCCAAAGCCAAGCGCTGGTACACCATCACACCGCAGTACGTGTTTGGTGATGGCTTGCTGTCAGCAGCAAAAAACATCTTCAAAGAAAAAGGAATCGAGCATGTGGGCAACAGCTACCACTCGCTCGCCGAAAAGGAATTCAGCGGCTACATCACCAACGCCTTGGCAGCCAAGCCCGATGTTCTGCTGCTGCTGAACTTTGGTGCCCAATGCGCTGACACCTTGCGTCAAGCGGTGAGTTTTGGCATGAACAAGAACATGACCATCTTGGTCGCTTGGGCTTCCGGCTTGGAGCAGTTTGAATCGCTGGGCGCCGACCTGTGTGAAGGCATTTACTTTGGTGCGCAGTACTGGCATACCGTGGACTCCGAGCTGAACCGTGATTTGGTGAAGCGCTCCAACGCTGTATTCAAATCCAACCCCAACTACAGTCTGGCGGGTTCCTACACCTGCACCAAGCTGCTCATCGACGGCATCATCAAGGCGGGAACCGTTGAGCAAAAAGCGGTTATTGCTGCGCTTGAAGGCATGAAGTACCAAGGTTTGACGGGCGAAGAAGAGGTTCGCAAAGCTGACCACCAAGTGGTCAAAAACTACTACTTGCTTAAAGGCAAAGCGAAATCCAAAATGAAGAACAAGGACGACTATGTTGATGTCCTGAGCTCTGGCAAATCATTCCTTCCGATTGACCAAACAGGCTGCAAACGGACCTGACCGTTCACCCGTGGCTCAGCGCGGTGTCGCGCTGAGACCCACTTCTGCATTTCCCGCTCGAAGCGCTGTCCAGCGCTTTGGGAGTGCTTCATTTCTGCATTAGACATCGCATGAACATCTATCTACTTCAGATCATCAACGGGATCGGCATCGGCATGCTGTACTTCTTGTTGGCCGTCGGTTTGTCCATCGTTTTTGGTTTGTTACGCTTTGTCAATTTTGCCCATGGCGCCTTCTATTTACTGGGCGCGTATTTTTGCTATCAGCTGACGCAGTGGGGCGTAAGTTTCTGGTGGTCCTTGATCGTGTCGCCGCTGGCTGTCGGTGCGATTGGCTGGCTGGCTGAGAAGCTGATCCTGCGCCATGTGTATAACAAGGCCCACGAATTTCATATCGTGGTCACAGTCGGTTTGGCGTTGGTCATTCAGGAACTGGTCATCTTGCAATGGGGCCCGCTGGGTGGCAACGTACCCGTGCCCGATTTGCTTCAAGGCGTGGTGATGTGGGGCAATTTCATCTATCCCAAATACCGGCTATTTGTGATTGGTTTCACCGCAATCCTCGCCGTCCTGTTGTGGTTTGTCCTAGAAGGCACTCGGCTGGGAAGCGCCGTGCGCGCCGGCAGCGAGTCAACGGAGATGGTGTCATTGCTGGGCATTAACGTTTTTAGAATTTTCAGTCTCGTCTTTGCATTGGGTGCGGCCACAGCCGCTTTGGCAGGTGTGCTGGCTGCACCGATTCGCGGGGCTGAACCATTTATGGGGATCGAGGCGCTAGGTATTGCTTTTGTCATCGTAGTGGTCGGAGGTCTGGGAAGTTTTAGTGGCGCCTTGTTGGGGGGGCTGCTGATTGGTGTGGTGCAAAGCGTGATGAGCACACTGTGGCCAGAAGGCGCGCGTTTGATGATTTACATCGCCATGGCAGCCATCTTGTTGCTGCGTCCCCATGGCTTGCTCGGTCGCAAGGAATAGCCTCATGAAAAAAAATACTCACCTTCTCTTGGCCTTGGTTGCTGTGCTGCTGATGCCCGTTTTGATGCAATCCGGCTCTTTAGCCAGCGAAGTCCTGATCTTCGGTTTGGCTGCCATGGGTTGCAACCTGTTGCTGGGATTCACTGGGCTGCTGTCATTTGGTCAAGGCATCTTCTTTGGCTTGGGCAGTTACACCATTGCACTCACCTTGACGCGCTGGCCATTGCCGATGCCTCTGGCGCTCACCTTGGCAGTTGTCGTGGGCGCGTTAGGTGCCGCGATTGTGGGGTGGGTGGCCATTCGTCAAAAGGGGACGTATTTCGTCATGTTGACGCTGGCTTTCGCCCAGATGTTCTATTTCGTCGCCTACACCGCGACCGACATCACGGGCGGTGACAACGGGCTGCTGGACATCCCTCGCCCGAGCCTGTCCGTCTTCGGTCACGTGCTGTGGCCATTGGTCTCGCCATGGCAGTTCTACGGTTTTGTGGCCGTGATCTTCATGGCGGCGTTCTGGTTGCTGCTCAAAGTATCACGCTCAACCTTTGGGCGCACCTTGCTTGCCGTGCGTGACAACGAGGAGCGCGCAGGCGCCATTGGCTACAACCTCAAACTACTGAAGCTGCAGGCTTTTGTGATTTCGGGCGCGGTCACCGGCTTGGCCGGTGCGCTGCACGCCATGATGACCGGCATTGCGCCACTCTCCAATGCGGAGTACCACACCAGTGAAATGATTCTGGTCATGACCGTCATTGGAGGCACTGGCAATCTGTTTGCCTCAGTGCTGGGCTCGGCCTTCTATTTGCTGCTGGGTGATTGGCTCTCCACCTTGTGGCCGCGTTGGCTTCTGTTGCTCGGAATGGTGCTCATTGCCATCAGCTTGTGGATGCAACGTGGCCTCTGGGGCTTGGGCGAAAAGCTCTGGGGAATGGTGCGCAACAAATGGCGTTCTGTGAGTAGAAAAGGAGAACAAGCATGAGCTCGCCCATCTTGCTAGAAGCCATTGGCATCGAAAAGTACTACGGTAAGTTTGCCGCATTGGGTGGCGTGGACCTCAAGGTGCGGGCCAACACGGTGCATTCCGTGATCGGTCCGAACGGCGCGGGTAAAACAACGCTGTTTCATATGCTCACGGGTACCAAGTCTGTCAGCGGCGGTCGCATTTTATTTGACGGACACGACGTCACCAACGAGCCTGACCATCGCCGCGTGCAACGGGGCATTGCCCGCTCCTTCCAAGTCACGAGCCTGTTTCTCAGCCTGTCGGTGCGTGAGAACTTGCGACTTGCAGCGCAGGGCACGTCACCCAACACGGCTCTGAATTGCTGGCACGAACCTGAGGGCACTCGCTCACGCGCAGACATTGTTGCCAACGTGTTGGCCAAGTTAGGACTGGAGAGCTTTGCCACGGTGCCGGCCGGTAATCTGTCCCATGGGCAACAACGCCGATTGGAAGTGGGCATGGCCCTGGCTGCGCGCCCCAAAGCCATTTTTCTGGACGAGCCGACCTCAGGCATGGGGATTGACGACCTGGAAGACATGAAGCATTTCATTAAGAGCCTGCGCGACGAGCACACCGTGGTGCTGATCGAACACAACATGAACATCGTGATGGATATTTCAGACACTGTGACCGTGATGCAACAAGGTCGCGTCTTAGCCGAAGGGCTTCCCCATGAAATTCGCAGCGACGACCGCGTGCGCGCCGCTTACCTGGGCAACATGATTACGGGGGGGAAAGCATGATTTTGGACATAGAAAACGGCCACGCCCATTACGGCAAAAGCCATGTGCTGCAGGGCGTCACCTTGCAGGTCAACGAAGGTGAACTGGTCACACTGCTGGGGCGCAACGGCGCCGGTAAAACCACCACCCTCAAGTGCATTGTGGGCGTGCTGCCGCCAACACAGGGCGGCATTCGGTTTTGCGGGCAAGCCATTGCAGGCCTACCCTCACACCTCATTGCCCAGCGCGGCATTTGCCTGGTGCCAGAGAGCCGAGGCATCTTCAAGTTGCTCACAGTGGAAGAAAACTTGCTCTTGGGTCAGCGCAAAAGTTCGCCTTGGCAACTCGACGACGTGTACCGAATCTTTCCTCGCCTCAAGGAGCGTCGCAAAAACGGCGGCGCTCAACTCTCAGGGGGTGAGCAACAAATGCTGGCCATTGGGCGCGCCTTGATGAATGACCCGAAGTTGCTCATGCTGGACGAGCCGGTGGAGGGTCTGGCCCCCGTGATCGTGGAAGAAATTGTGGCGCAGCTCAAGACCATCAAGGCGGCGGGCGTGGCCATCTTGCTGGTGGAACAGAATTTGGAAGTTTGCACGCAACTGGCGGATCGGCATTACATCATCGAGCAAGGCGCCATTGTTTACAGCGCAGACAACGCTACCTTTTTAGGGGATGTGGCCGTCAAGGACCGATACCTGGGTGTTGGTTTGGTTTAATTTGAGAAGAGATGAAATTGGAGACACACATGAAGATTTTGATTGCTCGGTTGAACCACGAAACCAACACCTTCTCGCCCGTGCCCACGCCGCTGCAAGCCTTTTCCCCCACGTATGGTGAGGCAGCCTACCGCGACAACTTTGGCATGCGCACCGCCATGGCGGCTTTCATTGATTTGGCAAAAATTGCCGGTGCCACGCTGATAACGCCGCTCTCCGCCATGGCCAACCCCAGTGGCCCCGCGCAAGCACAGGCTTACGACGAACTTACGGAGTGCATCGTGAGCGCGGCGCCTGGATGCGACGCCATTCTGCTCGACCTGCATGGCGCCATGGTCGCCGAAAACAGCACCGACGGTGAAGGTGACTTGCTGGCACGCGTGCGTGCCGCCGCGCCGGGCGTGCCCATTGGCGTGGCGCTGGACCTGCATGGCAACATCACCCAAAAGATCATAGACAACGCGGATGTGGTGGTGGGTTTTAAAACCTACCCTCACGTGGACATGTACGAAACGGGCGAACATGCGGGTCGCCTGCTGCTGGCGATGCTGCAAGGCAAAGCGCGCTACACCGTGCGCTGGCACCAGCTACCCCTCATGAGTCATACCCTGCGCAGCACCACCCTCAACGGTGCCATGCAACGTGCGGTGCAAGCCGCCACGGCGGCCGAGTGCGTCAACGTGCCTGCCGTGACCGTCTTCGCCGGCTTTTCTTTGGCGGATATTGAAGCGCCCTGCGTCAGCGTGGTTGTAACCAGCGCGGCCACGCCACAAGGGGTGATTGAAGCGCAAGCCGTCGCGGATCAAATCGCGAAACAAATCTGGGCCGACCGTACAGAGTTTGTGTATGACAGCGAGCCACTGGTCAGTTCGATGGAACGGGCGCAGGCGTTGGCCGTGGGAGCCAGTCAACCCGTGCTGCTGCTAGACCACAGCGACAACTGCATGTCTGGCGGCACCTGCGACACCATGGATGTTCTGCAGGCGGCACTGGCGCAGGGGTTGCAAGACATTGCCGTGGGCCCGCTGTGCGACCCCGAGGCGGTTGATACCTTGATTCAAGCCGGCATGGGTGCAGAGGTCAGCCTCGCCTTAGGCAACAAAGTGGCGTTGACGCAGTTGGGCATTGTCAAACAACCCATGGTGGTACGAGGCACGGTGCGCGCCATCAGCGACGGCGCATACACCGTGACCGGGCCCATCTACACCGGCCAACGCTGCACCATGGGCCGCACCGTGCTGTTCGACATTGGCACGGCGCAGATTGTGGTGACTGAGCGCCCTCACGAACCCTGGGACCTTGGCGTCTTTCAATGCGTCAGCTTAGACCCGAGCGCGCATCACTTTGTTTTATTGAAATCGCGCATGTACTGCCGCCCCGTCTTTGAGCCCCTCGCACACGCCTTGGTTGAGTGCGACAGCGCGGGCGTGACCAGCTCGGATTACTCGCTGTTTCCGTTTGTCCACGTGAAACGCCCGGTGTTCCCCCTGGATCAACTTTGACTTTCATTTTGCAACTGCCGACAAGGTCACCATGAACACAGCCATCACCCCCGGCATCGACACCCTGCGCATCAACGGCGAACGCCTGTGGGCCTCGCTCATGGAGCTGGCCCAGATTGGTGCCACGCCCAAAGGCGGTGTCTGCCGCTTAACCCTCACCGACCTGGACAAACAGGGCCGCGACCTTGTCTTGCGCTGGGCGAAAGAGGCCGGCATGACCGTCACCATCGACAAAATCGGCAACGGCTTCATGCGCCGCGCCGGACGCAACAACAGCCTGCCCCCCATCATGACGGGCAGCCACATCGACACGCAACCCACCGGGGGCAAGTTTGACGGCAACTACGGCGTCTTGGCAGGCATTGAGGTGGTGCGCACGCTCAATGACCACGGCATTGAGACTGAAGCGCCGATTGAAGTGGCCTTCTGGACCAACGAAGAGGGTTCGCGCTTTGTGCCGGTGATGATGGGCTCGGGCGTGTTCGCCAAAGCCTTCTCGCTGGAAACCGCTTACGCCGCCACCGACACCGAAGGTAAGTCGGTGGGTGACGAGCTGAAGCGCATTGGCTACATCGGCGACCAAGAGCCGGGCGACCACCCGATTGGTGCTTACTTTGAGACCCACATCGAGCAAGGCCCGGTGCTGGAAGACAACGATGTCACCATTGGCGTGGTCAGTGGTGTGCTCGGCATTCGCTGGTTCGACTGCACCGTCACCGGCATGGAAGCCCATGCCGGCCCTACCCCCATGGCACTGCGCAAAGACGCGCTGCAGTTGGCCACCCACATCATGCAAGAGACGGTCGCTGCCGCGCTGCGTCACGCACCGCATGGCCGGGGCACGGTGGGTATGGTGCAGGTGTTTCCCAACAGCCGTAATGTGATTCCAGGTCGGGTCAAATTCAGCATTGATCTGCGCAACGCCACCGATGCGCTGGTGGACCAGATGGCCGACGAGGTGAAAGCCTTTGCCGCCAAGCTGTCCAAAGAGACGGGGATGGAGGTGAAGATTGAGCCGTCATCGAGCTACTCCGCCATCAGTTTTCACAAAGACTGCGTGGACGCCGTGGCCCGTGCCGCCAAAAAGCTGGGTTACTCCAACATGCCCGCCGTCTCCGGCGCCGGACACGACGCGGTCTACATGGCCAGCCTCGCACCCGCCGGTATGATCTTCATCCCGTGCAAGGACGGCATCAGCCACAACGAGATTGAAGACGCCAAGCCCGAGCACATCACGGCCGGGTGCAATGTGCTGCTGCATGCGATGCTGGAGCGGGCCAAGGTGGTGTGACCGATACAAAGAAAGGAATGAACTCTATTGGTCTCTAGCCGTTTACCCACAGGCGTTTTTCGCTCCTAATTCAGGAGCTAATAGCAACAACAAGAGCTACGCTAACGCCAGCTCCGCCATCTTCACCGCGCCCTCAAAACTGCGGGCACCGCCAATGAAGAGGTTGAGGTGGCAGAACACGCTGTCTGGCACGCCGTTCACGGCGGCCAACTCACCGTCGCGCAGGCCGGACCAGCTCTCGGGCAGGTCCAGGCGGGCGGAGAAGGAGCCTGACTCAACCGGCACGGTCTTGATTTGATACTGGCTGCCCTCCGAGTCGGGGTAGATCACGAACATCACCTCGGGCATTTCGTCGACCACCACACGGGTCCAGGGCATGCCGCCCTCGGCCAGATGCAGGACGCGGCCTTCCAGCAGACGGGGCGCGTTGCGTACGGTGTCCATGGCGCGAATCTGGGCAATATTTTTGCTGATGGCGTGGTCCAGAAACTTGCGCGTGATGGCAATCGCCTCGCGAAAGCGGGTTTCCAGCAGCTGCGCTTTGGCGGCACCGTCCAGGCCCTGTTCTTCCAGCCAGTGGGTGTTGAGCTGGGCGATGAGGGAAGAGAGACCGAAGATGCCGGGGGAAACATCGGCTTGGCCTGTGTCAACCAAGTCCATGTACTGCACCAGTGAGTGGTCAATGGAGCGCACCACGCTGGCCACCGCCGCCTCGTCCAGGGGTTGGCTGTGGCTGGCCGCCCAGGCTTGAACATAAGCGTCACCATAGGCGGACCACACCAAGCCGGCGCTGGCGTAGCCCACGCCGGGAACGGTTTTTCCGTCCACTTCATGACTTGGACGGGCGCCCTCAAAGCCGCGTTGATGGTGATCAAAGCGGCCGGTGGCAGCGTCCCAGGTGCCGCCCACGTCGACCACAAAGTCAGCGGCCTCGATCAGCTCATGCTTGCGGGTGCGGATGAGCGTGTGTGACGGGAAAACCCCCATCAAAACGCCAACGCCGAAAACGTCGTCAGCATGAAAAGTGCCACTGTGGGTGGTGATGTTGATAATTTTGGTGGTGTCAGTCATGCGGGGATTTTAAGGAGGCGAGATCCCGAGCGTATGAACGGGGTCGCGTGATCAACTCAGGAGTCTTCAGCCAAATCGACTCGTGCCCCTTGTACGTCCTACACAAAACGCTTCCAAATCAATAGCGAGTTAAGGCATTCCACGACTGATTGCCATACGCCGCAACAAGCGGGCCAAGCGCCGTGGGTTTTGCACACCCGCGGCAACCACTGGCCATTCAGCCCTCAAAGGTCATCAACCCAGATGATGACCAAAAAACCGCAGCGTGCGGTCCCAGGCCTGCTGGGCCCACACCGGGTCATATTGCGTGGCGGGAATGCGACCTGGCCCGACGGCGGTCTCATTGGCGAAAGCGTGGTGGGCGAGGTAGCGGTGAAAGTCGAAGACCGTGCCAGCGTCTCTCAGTTTGGCCTCCAGCGCGTCCACCGTGTCAATTTTGAAGAACTCGGCTTGCGTTGCCCAATGCGCTTGCAAGGGCGCGCGGATTTTGCTGGCGTCGATGTATTCCAGCGGCGGGCAGCCGTACCAGACCACGCCGGCATCAATTTCGGGCGACTGGGTGAGCGCCAACAACGTCAGCGCGCCGCCCATGCAAAACCCGGTGACGCCGACCTTGGGCGCGCGGGTTTTGAGGAACTGCACCGCACCCCGTATGTCTTCCGAGGCGGCGTCGGCAAAGTCCAGCCCGGTCATCAAATGGTGGGCCTCTTCGGCCTCCAGGGTGGATTGGCCGCGGTACAGATCGGGCACCAGCGCCTGGTAGCCGGCGCTGGCCAGGCGGTCGGCCACGCCTTTGATCTGTGCATTCAAACCCCACCACTCCTGGATCACCACCACAGCGGGTGCGCTACGGGCCTGCGCAGGCTCGGCGAGATAGCCCAGAACGGTTTTTCCGTCAGGTCGTTGATAACTAACCATGGATGCCATTTGCATTGTCTCCGGTTGATTGGTGGCAGTAAGGCCCGCCACGTGTCGCGTTCGTTAAATGCCCGCGATCACGGCCTCGATCTCGGCAAAGGTGCGGGCGATTTCATGAGTGTGCAGCGGCACGCCGAGTTGGCGCGCAATTTGGGAGACCGAGAAGATGCCCAGCAACACTTGCTGACCCTCCGGGCTTTTGCCAACGACCAGGGCATGAGCGCGGCCATCGGCCTTGAGGGTGGCCACAATGTCACCGACCACGGCGTGCTTGACGTCGTTAATGGCCAGCGCTTCCATTTTGTCCACAGGCACCATGACGTCTGCAATGCGCAAATCGCCTCGTTGGCAGCGGCGTTTTTGGGCCGTCAGCACCGGTTTTTCGCCCAGCACGTCGACGGAGGTGGCTACGCCAACAATGCGGTTGTGCTCACCGACTACCAGCAACAAACGCACACCCCGTGCCAACATTGAACGGTTGGCACCATCCAGCGTGGCTTCAGCAAAAATGGTGGCTGAGGGCACCTTGGACAGGTCGGTCATGGCGTCAGTCGCAGGGGACTCAACGGTGACGTGGGGGGGATTGAACGCCCCCATCAAGTAGCAACCGCTTGAAGAAATCTGGGCTTGCGCCAGAGGACGGAAGGTGGTGGTCTCGCTCATGTTTCGCCTTGGTTTGTAAAGTCAGACAAATGGTAGTACCAATCCGTCCGCAAGCAAACCCCGTAAGCCCGGCGCGGGTCGTCTTTACCTCCCATTCACATAGGCAGGCGCGACACGGGCCGGGTAATCCCGCCGCCGATCCAGGCCAGCGCGCCAGGGGGTCATCCGCCAAGCGCTTGAGGCCGTCGTTGGACTGGTTGGCCCCGGTCACGCCCAGACAGCTTAACTCTTCGGCCAATGCCAAGCCTTTGCCCGACGGGAACAAGATGGCGACTTTGAGGCGGGTCACAAGGCCGAGCTTCTTGTGTTCATTTATTCAGCAGATCGGGCCAGACCCTCATCAATGAAGAACAAGCCACTCCGAAAATCAGAGCGAATCAATGACTTTGCGTTTTCCCAGACGGCCCAGCTGCTGAGCCACCCAGCCATGACCACTGACGAGCACGATGCCAATCATCACAGGCACGGCGCCCACCAGAAAGCTGGGTTCGATGCGCTCGGCCAGCAGCCAGGCACCAAAAACAATGCCAAAGAGCGGTGTGAGAAAGGTAAACACCCCTAAGCGTGAGGCCAGATACTGGCGCAAAAGCCAGAACCACACCAGAAAACTGGCAAACGACACCACCAAAGTATGAAACGCCAGACTGGCCCAGACCGCCGGTGTGAAGTTGACGCTCGCTTGGCCAGTCAGCCAGGCCATCCCTGTCAAGAGCACAAAGGCGCCAACCAGTTGGTACAACAGGGTCTGCGTGGCGGGGGCTCTGGCCAAAGCGGACGAACGCACGACCACCGTAGTGGCTCCCCATGCTATGGCAGCGAGTAACCCCAAGAAGTCGCCCCACAACATATTCACGGGAGCCGGGCTTGTACTCTGGGTACGGCCGAAAAAGGCGATTGCAATGCCGGCAAAGGCCAGGAAGATGCCAACCCATTGCAGTGCGCCCAGGCGCTCGGCGGGCAGACGCCAATGAAGGCCCAGCGCCGCAAAAATGGGCGCGGTATACAGAAACACCACCATGTGCGAGGCGCTGGTGTGGCGCAACCCTTCACCCACCAGCATGAATTCCAGGCCAAAGAGCAGGCCGACCACCACGCCGGGACGCCAGGTGCCGTCGGCACGGCTCATACGCTCGCCACGGGCCAGCATCAGCAACCCCACCAGCAAGGCTGCCACGCCCGAGCGCAGGGCAATCTGCATCACAGGTGAGATGTCGCCCGCTGTGGCCTTGAGCACCACTTGCTGCATGCCCCAGATGACGCAAAGCACCAGCATGAGGCCAACCGCCCGCCCGTCGAGCGCCTTGCGCGAGTCCATGGATTTCCTTTGTGCTGATTAGATCGAGTAGGGATTATTAACCTGGCAGCTTTGAGTGATATAGCGAATAATTGACAGGTCATAAGCCCAAGGCGACAAACCATGCCGATTCTTTCTCCCAAGCTGGAGGTGCCGCTGTCCAGCCCGGATCTGCCCTTTCCCATCATGTTTCGCAGCGCCCATGTGCCGGCGGGCGGGCTGTACCCGCAGCACCGGCATGCCTGGGGTGAGTTCGTGTACTCGTTCAGCGGCATCATGGAGGTGAAACTGGCCGACCGCCATTACCTCGCCCCGCCCCAGTACGGCGTGTGGCTGCCGCCGGAGGTGACGCACATTGGCTTGAACCGTTTTGAGGCGGTCCACTGCTCGGTCTACATCACGCCCCCCGTCTGCCAGGCCTTGCCACGCAACCCCTGCGCCCTCACCGTGAGCCCGGTGGTGCGCGCCCTGCTGGACCACCTGCGCCAACAGCCAGCGCCCCAATCCGGCCCTCCGCCACCCATCTCCGAACAAGAGGGCCGCCTGCTGCAGGTGCTGGTAGACCTGTTGGCCCAGGCCCCTTGTGCCGGCAGCTACCTGCCCACCTCGGACGACCCGGCCCTGAGCGCGCTATTGCGCCAGTTGGAGGCCCACCCCGGCGACAACCGCAGCCTGGCCGCGTTGGCCCACACCATTCACACCACCGAACGCACCCTGATGCGCCGCTGCCAGCGCGACCTGGGCATGTCGCTCAACGAATGGCGCCAACGCCTGCGCGTGATCAAGGCCATGACGCTTCTGGAAGCTGGCCAAACCGTAGAAACCATTGCGCTGGATCTGGGCTACGGCGGCGCTTCGGCCTTTATTGCCATGTTCAAACGCCTGATGAGTGCCACGCCAGACGAATACCGTCGGGGCGGTGTCGGGAAATTTTTGGATAAAAATGGGCAATAGCCCCCGCTGTATTTGCACAAGCCGCTATAAATCAGATAGCTGCGCATTGAACTAAACGGAGTCTCACTATGCTCGATTTGCTCGTCACCCACGCCACTCTGCCCGATGGTCGCACCGACATGGCGCTCGGAGTTCAGGACGGAAAGTTTGTTGAAGTCAGTGCTGGCTTCCACGCAGAGGCTCATGAAACTTGGGATGCTCTGGGACAACTGATCAGCCCGCCATTCGTCGATGCCCACTTCCACATGGACGCCACGTTGAGCTACGGCCTGCCCCGCGTCAACCAGAGCGGCACCTTGCTGGAAGGCATTGCCTTGTGGGGCGAGCTCAAACCACTGCTCACCCAAGACGCGCTGATGGAGCGGGCACTTACTTATTGCGACTGGGCTGTGGCCAAAGGCTTGCTGGCGATTCGCACCCATGTGGATGTGTGTGACCCGCGCCTGCTGGCGGTGGAAGCGTTGCTGGAGGTTAAGCGCCAAGTCGCACCCTACCTGGACTTGCAGTTGGTCGCTTTTCCGCAAGACGGCGTGCTGCGCGGCACACACGGGCCACAGCAACACATGGACAACCTGAAACGCGCGCTGGACATGGGCGTTGACGTGGTGGGCGGCATTCCGCACTTTGAGCGCACCATGGCGGACGGCGCCCTGAGCGTGAAATTGCTGTGCGAACTGGCCGCCGAGCGCGGCCTGCGTGTGGACATGCACTGCGATGAGTCCGACGACCCGATGTCGCGCCATGTGGAAACACTGGCTTTTGAGACCCAACGCTTGGGCCTGCACGGCCGAGTGACGGGCTCGCATCTGACCAGCATGCACAGCATGGACAATTACTACGTGAGCAAGCTGTTGCCCCTCATGGCAGAGGCGCAGTTGCACGTGGTGGCCAACCCGCTCATCAACATCACCTTGCAAGGTCGCAACGACACCTACCCCAAGCGCCGGGGCATGACCCGCGTACCCGAGTTGCTGGCCGCAGGGATCAACGTCGCGTTTGGGCATGACTGTGTAATGGACCCCTGGTACAGCCTAGGCAGCGGCGACATGCTGGAAGTTGCCCTCATGGGCCTGCATGTGGCCCAAATGACGAGCCAGGCCGCCATGCGTCAGTGTTTTGACGCAGTCACTGTGAACCCTGCCAAGGTGATGGGGCTGGACGGCTACGGCCTGGCAGTGGGCTGCCATGCAGACTTTGTAATGCTGCAGGCCCGCGACCCGGTGGAAGCGCTGCGCCTGCGCGCCACCCGTCTCAAAGTCGTCCGTCGCGGCCAACTACTGGCCCAGACACCACCCGCCACCAGTCAACTGAACCTGCCGGGCCGCCCACCCCAGTCGTCGTGGATGACACCGCCCATGGGCTGAGACAAATCACATACCGGGTCATATTTCACGAAACGTCGGCTAACAGCCCCTATTGGGGGATAGACAGGCCGAATAAGTGGGACTACCCTTGATACCAAGGGTCAATACCGTTGACCAGCAGAAAGCTTCTATGTTCGGTTTCCTCAAAAATCGCGCGCGCACCGCTCCGCCGCAGTCTCACCCGGTGTCGCAAAGGTCGACCCTTGCTCCGTCGCAGGAGCCAAGCAGTTCGATTTCCAGCAATGACGTTCGGGTCGAACTCGTTCGGGCCGTTCTGAAGGACACCATGCGGGCCCATGGCCTGCCCTCTGACTGGCTGCGCTGTGAGGTGCACACATTGCCCGGCGCCAAAACCAGCGGCGCTCTGCATATCCGCATCATCATGAACAAGTGGAGCGGGACGCTGCTGAAATACACCATGGCGATGGAGCACCTGATCCTGACCGGTCTGGACCGGTACGACCCCGCCGTGGACCACTCTGGCTATTCAGTGAGTTGGCAGTTTTCCAAGGAATGTGCATGCCCCTTCCCGACGATGCCCGCGCCAGAGACTTGGAGCAAGAAGAAAACACCCGCCCCAAAGATTGCGGACACCGTTGACTTCTTTGACCGTCGCCAGCAGGCTCGCCAATCCGGGTCGGTGAGCGACCGCGGATCCAAGGTACCCCAGTTGGACCCCAACTACGCCTCACCCTCTTACGCGGACACCACCCTGTCCCAGCCCTGATTGCCACTGGTCAAGGGTGTCCAGGTTAGGTCAGCGGCCCAGTGGCGGAGGGGGACAAGCCTTTGGCTTGACGGATTCGAGCCAGCAAACCTACCTGTAGTGCATCAGGTGCTTTCACCATTACCTCGACCTGCATTTGGGCCCTAATCAGACGGTCAAGAGTCTCTATTTGAGGGGTCAAGGGCCCCAGAAAGCGGGGCTCATCGCCCACCCCCACCAACAGCGTGGGAAAGTTGTCAATGTCCAATGGGTGCAGCAGGTCGGCCTCGTCTTCCACATCGATCCAGAGGAACTCGACGCCCGGGAAGCGGGCCTTGACCTCGTCAAAACGACTGCGATAGTCGCGGCAAACACCGCACCACTCGGCGCACAGGCACACCACAAGAACAGATTGAGACGCAACGGCCACTGAAGACATCATGGCGCGCTGCTCTCACGCACCCATGTTCATCACTGCTCAGCGAAGGCGCGTTCGACGACGAAGTCGCCCGGCTTGGTGGTGTTGCCCTCAATGAAACCACGCTTTTCCAGCATGTGCTTGAGGTCACGCAACATCGCCGGGCTGCCGCACAGCATGACACGATCGGTAGCCGGGTCCAGCTTGGACAGGCCCAGGTCGGCTTCAATCTTGCCCGATTCCAGCAAATCGGTCATACGACCCTGGTTGCGGAAGGGCTCACGAGTCACCGTGGGGTAGTACAGCAACTGGTCGGTCACCATCTCACCCAGGAACTCATGGTTGGGCAAGTCATGCAAGAGGTAGTCGTGGTAGGCCAGTTCAGCCACTTCACGCACGCCATGCACCAGCACGACCTTTTCAAAGCGTTCGTAAGTGGCGGGGTCACGCGCCACGCTCAAGAACGGCGCCACGCCGGTACCGGTACCCAGCAGGTACAGGTTTTTGCCGGGCAGCAGGTAGTCAATCAACAAGGTGCCCGTGGGCTTACGGCCCACCACAATCTTGTCACCGACCTTGATATGCTGAAGACGCGATGTCAACGGGCCGTCTTGCACCTTGATGCTCAAAAACTCAAGGTGCTCTTCGTAGTTGGCGCTGACGATGCTGTAGGCACGCAGCAAGGGCTTTCCGTTTTCCTGGCGCAGACCGATCATGGTGAAGTGCCCGTTGGAGAAACGCAGCGTCGTGTCACGTGTGGTGGTGAAACTGAACAGGCGATCGGTCCAGTGGTGGACGCTTAAAACGGTTTCTTCAAGAAATGCACTCATGACTGTCTTTGTAAAAATTCAAAAAATCGGAACAACCTTCAGGTGTAACACCTGAGCACTGACAAACCGGCCACGCGCTTGGTTTGTTTTTTCATATGGATATGCGTTTAAGTTAGCTGGACAGGCCACAGCCTCTTAGCATCAACGCCACCACATGGTCTGTGGCTCGGGCGTAATGCGCCTCCTGCAAACTCTCCACACCCAACACCGCACTCACCTGCACATCAAAATCAGCGTAGGTTTGCGTCGCCGCCCAGATGCTGAACAACAGGTGGGTTGCGTCCACATGGGCCATTCGCCCTGAGGCGACCCAGCCGTCAATCACGGCGGCCTTGGCTTTAACCATGTCACGCAGCTCCGTCATCAGCAGGGTTTTGACCACCGGCGCGCCATGCAACAACTCATTGGCAAATACTTTGGAGGCGTGCGGGCGCTTGGCTGAAAGGTCCATTTTAGCCCGTATGTATTGCTCAATGGCCTGGGCGGGATCAGCCTTGGGGGTGATGGCGTGCAGCGGTAACAACCAATCTTCAAGGGTGCGGGCCAGCACAGCACGATACAGGTCTTGCTTGCTGCCGAAGTAGTAATGCAGATTGGCCTTGGGCAGACCGGAGGCCTCGGCAATGGCGGCCATGGTGGCGCCACCAAATCCGGCGCCGGCGAATACGCGTTCGGCGGCGGTGAGAATCAGGATTTCATTGGCTTGGCGAATCTGGCCCTTGCTGGGCTCATCAGGCGTCACGCCGGAGCGGGTCAGGGATTTGGGGGGCATGTCCAAAATGATAGTCTTGATTCATGGCCGCAGATCTCCGGCCACCCCACATTGACCCGCCCCTCGACACCCTTGCGGTTGAAAAGGAGGCGGGTAAGTGCGCCTTACTTGGTCGCAGCGTCCCACACCACGTGGGTGTAGGCAGCCTTGCCCGGGTCTTTCTTGATCACGGGTGAACTGCCAGCTGCCAGCAATACTTTCACAGTTCGCTCATATGCGGCGGGCTCCAGATAGCCCATCTTGGCAGTGCCTGCAGTGGTGATCAACTTGGCCACGTTCTCCATCTGGCGCTTTTGAACTTTCTCGGTAGCGCTGCCCGACATGTCGTTGGCCACCACAATCTTGGCCGCTTCAGCCGGGTTCTTCACGGCGTCATTCCAGCCTTTGAAGGTGGCCTTCAAAAACTTGCCCATTCGCGCCACGAAGGCGGGGTCCTTGAGCTTGTCTTCCATCACATACAAGCCATCTTCGAGCGAGGCCACGCCTTCTTTTTCATAGAAGAAGGTCACCAGATCGCTTTCCTTGACGCCCGCATCCACCACCTGCCAGTACTCGTTGTAAATCATGGTCGAGATACAAGCGGCCTGATTTTGCAGCAACGGGTCCACATTGAACCCCTGCTTCATGATCTTGATGTCCTTCTCCGTGTTGTAACCGAGCTTGGCCATCCAGTTCAGGAAGGGGTATTCGTTGCCACCGTACCAAACACCCAGGGTTTTGCCCTTGAAGTCTTTGGGTGACGTCACACCGCTTGATTTTTTGCAGGTCAGCATCAAGCCGGACTGATTGAACACCTGGGCAATGTTGACTAGCGGCACACCGGCTTCCCGTGCGGCCAGCGCATCGGGCATCCAGTTCACCACCACATCGGCCTGGTTGCCGGCAATCACTTGAACGGGCGAGATATCAGGGCCACCGGGTTTGATGATCACATTCAGCCCTGCGTCTTTGTAATAACCCTTGGCCTGCGCCACGTAGTAGCCCGCGAACTGCGCTTGGGGCAGCCATTTCAATTGCACCGTGACCTTGTCGGCGGCGGTGGCAACGCCACTGGCCGTCACACCGCATACCGCCAGCACCGCGGCCAGCAGGCTGTTTGTGATCTTCGAAGAACGAATCATAGAGAGCTCCTAGGGTTGGGGAAAGAAACAGTCAGTTCAGGCGCACTGACCAAACGACAGAAACAAGGTCATGCGTCACGTACCGACGGGTGCCAGAACGCCGCACGACGCTCCAGCTTCACCAGCAAAACATAGGCGAGCGAACCGGTGATGGCCGACACCACAATCGCGCCCCAGACCAGTGACATATTCATCTTGGCCGCCTCCGTGGAAATACGAAAACCAAGCCCGGTGGTGGGTGAGCCAAAAAACTCCGCCACGATGGCGCCAATCAGCGCCAGGGTGGCGTTGATTTTGAGCGCGCTGAACATAAAGGGCAAGGCCGAGGGCAGGCGCAGCGCCAGCAAGGTACCGGTGTAGCTGGCGGCGTAGCTGTACATCAACTCCCGCTCCAGCTTGCCGGAAGCCTTCAAGCCCGCCAGCGTGGACACCAGCATGGGAAAAAAGGTCATCAACACCACCACCGCGGCCTTGGACGGCCACTCAAAGCCAAACCACATCACCGCAATGGGCGCGACCGCCACCAAAGGAATGGTGCTGGTGAGCGAGGCCAGCGGCAACAAGCCTCGCTGCAGAAAAGGCATGCGGTCAATGGCCACGGCCACGGCAAAACCCAGGCCAGAGCCCAGCGCCCAGCCCACGAGCACTGCCTTGAGCACGGTCTGCACAAAGTCGCCCCACAGGAGGTCGCCGTGCTCAAACATGGACAGGGCAATGGTGCTGGGTGGGGGCAAGAGCACCCGGGGCACATCAAAAGCCATGACCAGCAGTTGCCAGAAGTAAATAATCCAAAGGCCAAACAAGGCAGCGGTCATCGTGCCGTCCATGCGGGAGCCATCCAGACCAGCAACATAGCGAACTGACAGTACCGCCCATACGCCCAAGCCCACGGTGAGCAACCAGAACCCAGCTGAAGGCGGCGCTTGGCCTTTGCCGACGCACAGGGCCATCAAGACCGCAGCACCAACCAGCCCCGCAAGCGCAAAGCCCGCAGTGAAAGACCTTGACCGCATCATGCTTGCCTCCGATGGCGCAGAGCCAATCGTTCAACACCCGCGACCACGGTGGTTAAAGTCAAACCCAGCAGAGCCGACATCACCAACGCCGACCAGATCTGGATCGTGTTGCCATAGTAGGAGCCGGTCAGCAGTCGCGCTCCAAGGCCCGCCTGGGCGCCGGTGGGCAATTCGGCCACCATGGCGCCCACCAAACCGGCGGCAATGCCGACACGAAGCGCGGGAAACAAAAAGGGCAAGGCCGCTGGCAAGCGCAGCAGCCACAAGGCTTGCCAGGGCGACGCCGCGTAGGTGTGCATCATCTCGGTTTCAATTCGCTGTGGAGAGCGCAAGCCCTGCACCATGGCCACAGTGACGGGGAAGAAGCACAGGTACATGGCGATCACCGCTTTGGGCGCGACGCCCGAAAAACCCAGGCTCCCCAAGATGACCAACACAATGGGCGCAATGGCCAGCACAGGTACGGTTTGCGACGCCACAATCCACGGCAAAAGGGCGCGGTCCAGGGTGCGGGAATGCACGATGCACACAGACAACACCAGCCCCAGTGCGGTGCCCATGACAAAGCCCCACAAGGTGGACTCGGCGGTGACCGCCACATGAAACATGAGATTGCGCGGCGAATTCAGGGGCCAATCCACCAGACTGGACCAGAAGTCCTGTGCCACCTGATGCGGCGCGGGCAATACCGGCCGGTCCATTGAGAGCGTGGCAGACAGAAGGTCTTGCCAGCCCCAGGCACCACCTTCGGGCATGACGCGCTCGATGGCGCCCGGCGCATTCATCGCCCATGCGCCCAAATACCAAGCCACCAAGACAACCGCCATCACCACGACCACGGGAATGCCGTGGTGGCGGAACTGGGCCAGTCGTTGTTGCATTGGCGAGTCAGTCATGGTGCCCATCGGCCAAAGCCTCTCGAACTGCATGTGCCATTTCCACAAATTCGGCGGAGTCGCGCAAACCCAGATGGCGCTCATCCGGCAGTGAGGATTCAATCACTTTGGCGATTCGCCCCGGCCGAGGCGACATGACCACGATACGGGTGGCGAGGTACACCGCCTCGGAAATGGAGTGCGTCACAAACACCACGGTGCGGCGCTCGCGCTGCCAGAGCTGTTGCAGCTGCTCGTTGAGCCGGTCGCGGGTGATCTCGTCCAGCGCGCCAAAGGGCTCGTCCATCATCAAAATTTTGGGCTCAAACGACAAGGCCCGGGCAATTGACACCCGCTGCTGCATGCCGCCTGAGAGCTGCCAGGGGTATTTGCTCTCAAAGCCGGTCAAACCAACCCGCTCCAGATGCTGCAGGGCAATGGTTTTCGCCTCGGCTTTAGGGCGCCCCTGAATGTGCAGCGGCAGCATGACGTTGGCCAGCACCGTGCGCCAGGGGAACAGGGCCGGGGCTTGAAACACATAACCGTAGGCGCGCGCCTGGCGCGCCTCATGCGGCGACACACCGTTGACCAGCACCTCACCGGCACTGATTTTTTCCAGGTCCGCAATCACGCGCATCAGCGTCGTCTTGCCACAGCCTGAGGGGCCAATCAGGGCGACAAACTCGCCCTCGTGAATCTGGAGGTCAATGTCGCTCAGCGCATGCACTGGCGCGTTGGTCTGCGCGCCGTAGATCACGCTGGCGTTGCGCACTTCCACCGCCACTCTGGGCGAAGCGCTAGGGTTCAAAGGGGACGGCGAGAGTTCAGGCTTGTTCATTGACACGTCAAAATGGACCGCGCTGCACCACATGAGTGCAACGCCGAGAATAAGTTAACCGATTGGTCAATTTATTCTATAGACCAAAGCGAGTTTCGTGCCACCAACATGCTCAGGGTTTACACCCTCATGAAGTGCCGTCCAGCGCACCCGTCGAGGCGACAGCAGTGATCTCTGAGAACAGCGAGCCGCAAGTGGCGGTTGAGCCAGACAGGCCTCCCACAGTCGCCACGGGTCCGGCTGTGTTCAGCGCGCCCGAGTCTGCGCGGCAAGGCGTCTCCGATGTGCCGCGCACGCCCGCCGCCTTGCAAACAGGAGCGGTTAGCGAGAACAAGCCGGTGTTGCTCAAAGTCACTGCGCAGCCGCAACGCGCTCAGCCCGGTGACGCCATCAAGGCGGTGGAAAACATGATTGAACGTTGGAGCAAGGCGTGGTCTGGGCAAAACGTTCTAGCCTATTTGTCCCATTATTCGCCCGGATTTCAGCCGTCAGGCGCCAGCGACCGGCCTGCTTGGGCGACCCAGCGCATATCGCGGTTGGCGGGACCCAAGTTCATCGTCCTCACCTTACAGGATGCATGAATCGACCAAGTGGACTCCGGCCTGATGCGAGTGCGCTTTCGTCAGACCTATCGATCTGACCTCTATTCCGATGCGGTGCTGAAACAACTCGAACTTGAGAGGACGGCGGGGAGTTGGAAAATCCTGCGAGAAACCGTCCTCCCATGACACACCGTTGCTTCTCAGCGTCTGGCCAGTTCGGGGTTTGACGCGGGCACGGTGGGAGGCGTACTCACATCGGTAAAGCCCACGCGCCCGAAAAACGGCAGGCGCAGCGCCGGGCGGTTGAAATCGATGCCGAAATTCAGGCCCAACACATTGAACTCCAAGCCCTCCTCCAGCCCCAAGCTGACACCGAGCAAACCCAGCAGACCGATTTGCACGCCAGAACCAGACGACGACACGCCGACCGGACTCGACAACGGCCGATAGTCTTTTCCAATGGCGTTGGGTGGCAGGTCCAACTTGAGCGCCTGCACCTCGCGCCCAATATGGGCCAAGAAGGTGTTGCTGTTGGGACCAGGGTAGCTGCGGTATTCGTGGGCAAAGGGGTAGCTGACTACGGCCGCCTCGACGGCGTCAATCATGGCCTCCACCCCCTCGCCCCGGTGGTCCACCAGCAGCTCCGGGGTCGATCCGTACCAGAGCCCGTCAGGCACGGCGTAGTTACGCTGCACCACATCCGGGGAGCGCCAGCCGACCACGTCATAGCGGGTGTAGGCGGTCTCGCCTTTTCGCTTGTAAATGATCCACGGGTGAACCGCAAAGTAGGCCCGCCAGCCGTAGGTTCGTGCGGCGTAAATCTGCACGATGGGCACGTCCACCAACTGGACCGGATCGGGTGCGATGCCGGCCGAGTGGCGAGGGGCAGTCGCCCAACTGCCGCGCGGGGCAGCGCCGGTGGCAGCGTCCGGAGCGTCGTGGGCGAATCCGGCTTGCACTGCCAGCACCAAACAGGCCACCAGACCGGCGCGAATCAAGGGGAAGGAGGTTTTAAGCATGGCCCATTGTCCGGGAGCTGGATAATTTTTGCAGCGAGCACGCAATTCAAGACGCACGCCGTGGCTCGGGCGTCATAGACCTTGCGCTGCACCTAAGGTAGCAGCGCCTTCGCCGCCTCGATGCGCAAACGCATCTCCACCGCCGGGTCATTCATCACCGACAGCAAGAAGCGCCGGGGGTCGATTTCCGTGTTGGTCGGAGCAGTTGCAGCCCCCGAATTTCCACCCGTTGTTGCCACCGGCAACGGTGCGGCGGGCGTGTCGCTCAGCCCCAACTCCTGCTTTGTCCGTGCAAAGTCCGCCACCGAAATACTTTCCAGACGGCTCAGCAATTGGGCCTGGGCGTCGATGCCGGGTCGCACATCCAGCCATGGCTCGTCAGCAAACATGCTGGCCAAACCGGGCGCCACGAAAGCAGACCAGCGCCCAGTCGCCCCCTGAAGCGCGGGGACCAGGCTGGCGTGCCGGGCCGGCGGCGTGGCAGACGGCTCCGCCACGGGCATGCGTTGAACATGGCGCGCGGGAACGGTGCCTAAAAATCGCTGACACAGCGCGGCCAAAAACGTCTGCGCTTGCAAGACCGACACTGGCTCTGCCAACGAGAGCCACACCTGGAAACCCGTCCCGCCCGACACCGCAATGGCCGGTGTGGGCAAATCCAGCTCGTCCTGTATGCCTTGACACAACGCGGCCACTGCGGCCCACCCCGCCGGTTGCGCCACGTCCACCACCATGGCCCGCACCTGCCCCTGCGCGTCGATCAACGCATCGACCCCGTCGGCGGTATTCGGGACGAGGTAGAGGCGACGCTGTTCCGCTTGCAGTCGGTTCATGGTGGTGTGGGCTTTGGGTTGAGTGAGCATTGAGTGGGCGTTGGACTCTACTCGATCCACGATGACCAACAAAGTTGCCGAAGTGGAAACCTGAAGAACGAAAACCACTGCTATTTATGTCGATATTTTTTACAACCGAAAAAAGTGCAACTACTCACTCTTTGATTTCGCTTGTGAAGGTTAAATGGTACAAGAATTGCTTTCTGTTACAAATAAGTTTCAACAAGAAAGTAGATCGATGAATTTTTCAAAGTTTTTGGCCATTGCATCTTTGTCGTTGCTCGGCCTGAGCGCTCAAGCCACCCCGGTGCCTGATCCGGATCCGTTCGGATAAACGGCGACCGCTATTGGCTTTTCGCTGCGCAACGTCGCGGGCGGCAATGCCGTGGTGAGCGGTGATGACAGTTACAGCTCAGTGACGCTGCCATTCAGTTTTAGTTTCTATGGCAATGCGTATTCGTCGGCGTGAGTTTCAACCAACGGCTTGATCGGATTCGGCGCAAACGCTGGCGCCTACTGCTGCAGCGGCTCGGCACCCGGCACCAGTGACACGATTTCCTTGAGCTGAATGGACTGGGTTACCACCGTGACCGCCAAGACCCTGGGCAACGTAGGATCCCGTGAATATGTGCTGAACTGGAGCGGATACGAGTACTACGATGGTGGAAGTATTCTGGCTCAGATGGTGTTGCATGAGGGCAGCAACAACATTGAATTCCAGTACAGCACACTTGCCAACAATGGGCACAATCAATTCATTGGTATCACCAACGCAGGCGCTACGACACACCTTGGAACCGCTTACAGCAATGGCGGCGGCGACATGACACGCAGTGCGCTGCTGTTCTCGGCCAACCAAGTGCCTGAGCCTGGATCGTTGGCGCTGCTCGGCCTCGGTTTGGCGGGCTTGGGATTGACGCGTCGGCTTCGGGTCAAGCAGTGATCAACGCTTGACAGCCTGACAACCCGCTTCGCGGGTTTTTTATCGCCCTTTTCCCGTTGGAAGCGGCAACTGCGGCCCACCCAGCAGGCCGCTGCCGTAGGTTTCGAACAGGTCGATGCGGTACAACTGAGGCAAGGCGGTGCGCGTTTTTTCGAGCACCGAATTGGGGATGCAGGCGGTGTCGCAGCGGCAGTCTCGTACACGGTAATGTACCCAAGGCAGACCGGGTTGTATCCGCTGCCAGATCCAACTGGAGAGAATTTCGCTGATGGGATTTTCCAACCCTGCCAGCTCGTTCAGGCTGGCGTAGCTGTGCAAAAATTGCCGCATTGGTGGCCGGCGGGCACGTTGGACAAGCGTCAGGCGATGCCCACCACGCAAACTCGACTGGCCCATGGCGGGCTGGCCTCTCGCCTTCAGCTTGAAATGAATGCACAGGTACCAAAACCGGACCAAGCGCGGGCCGCGATCATCGGCCAGCGGGCACGCAGGCCAAAACCGCAGCGCCACGGCCCCGCTGCCGGCATTGGCCAATGAGCGCGCGCCCCATCGGGCCGTTCAATGAGCAAGCGCTACCGTCAGTTTGTCCGGCGCATGCGTCGAGTGCAACAGCCGGTGGACGAGGCTGGCCTGACGGGCGCCCTTCTCGCGCCTGCGCCGGCTGCCCGACCTGAGTCGCCCTGGAGGCTGGGCCGCCATCACCAGCCTGTGCAGGCGCCACCGGCAACACGTATCGAATGCTCTGCGCAACGATCGCGTTGGGATTGCGGTCGATTTGAAAAGCCGGATCTTGCCGCTGTATCGGGAAAAGCCCCGTCGCCTGACCCACCGGCAAAGCATTGCCCGTCAGCACACGCTGCTCGCCACTGACGTCCATAGTGAAGCGGGCGTCGGACCAATACACCTCACCCTGGACCAAAATCTTGCGCGTCGCGTCCCAAGTATCACCTTGAATCCAGTCGCCCGCATGGCGCGCACCACTGCCGCGAAACTGCGTTGCGCAGGCAAACACATAGCCGCGCTTTGCTTCGGTACTGACCCGACCGTCGCCCAGAAGAAGGGCCTTGGCATCGAGAACCGCAGGCGGTGCGGCTTGGGAGGGTGTCCCGAATTTTGTGTAAACGGCGGTTAAGTTAGACGCGCGGCATGCGCTCGTCAAACTGAATGGTAAAGCGGTTCAGAGCAGCCTTCCAATCCCGAATCGGCATCGTCCATTTCTGGCTGATGTTGTTCAGTGCCAGATAGAACAGCTTGAACACTGCGTCCTCAGTTGGGAACGAGCCGCGGGTCTTGGTTATTTTGCGCAGGCTCATGTTCACGGACTCAATGGCGTTGGTCGTGTAAATCACTTTTCGGATGTCTGGCGGGTATTCAAAGAACGGTATCAAGCGTGTCCAGTTGCGCCGCCAGGAGCGCCCAATCGGAGCGAAGGAATCGTCCCATTTGACCTCGAATGCCGTGAGTTGTCGCTCAGCTTCGGATTCAGTGGGCGCAGCGTAAATCAGCCGCAAATCCGCGGCGACTTCCTTGCGCTGTTTCCACCCCACGAAGTTCAGGCTGTGACGCACCATGTGAACAATGCAAAGCTGCACCGTCGCCTTGGGGAAGACTGCCTCAATGGCGTCAGGGAAACCTTTGAGCCCATCTACGCAGGCGATAAAGATGTCAGCCACGCCCCGGTTCTTCAGTTCAGTCACCACCTGCAGCCAGAACTTGGCCCCTTCGGTTTGGGCCATCCACAGGCCCAGTACCTCTTTGAGGCCGTCCAGGTTGACGCCAATGGCCAAGTACAGGGCCTTGACCCGCACAGTACCGTTGTCGCGCACCTTGACGTGAATGCAGTCCATGTAGACGATGGGGTACAGCGCCTCCAAGGGGCGCGACTGCCAGGCTTTGACCTCGTCCATGACGGCGTCGGTCACGGATGAAATCAGGATAGGAGACACTTCGGCGCCGTACATCTCCTGCAGATGGCCTTGAATCTCGCGTACCGTCATGCCTCGGGCATACAGCGACAGTATCTTGTCGTCAAAGCCGCTCCAGCGGGTCTGGTGTTTGCCAAGCAGTTGGAGCTCGAAGGTGCCGGCGCGGTCACGGGGGATTTCTATGGGTAGCTGGCCAAAATCGCCTTTGAGCGTTTTCTTGCTGCACCCGTTGCGGGTGTTGCCCGCTTCATTGGCAACCAACTGGTTCTTGCCGTGACCCAGGTGGCCGGTCAATTCGGCTTGCAAAGCTCGCTCGACCAAGGCTTTGGTGAGCTGCGTCAAGAGGCCATTCTGGCCAATCAGGTCTTCGGGCTTTTTGTAGTCGGCCAACAGGGCGTCAATCAGCTCGGCGGGTAAGGGTTTCATCTCTACGGTCATCTCGGCTCCATGCAAGACAGCAGTTTCCTGCCAAATAACCGTTTACACAAAACTTCTTACACCCTCCGGCTTGGGGCTGGCTGCGTTGGCAGCGAAGGTCAGCAGCAGCAACCCTGCTGTCAAAACGGCATGCGACGTCGCCTGTCTTTCTGGCCGCCAAGGCCTCATGGTCGGTGTGCATGGCATGGGGGATCTCCAATATGGCTTGCGCGTCAAGCTCCATTCGGGCCAAGCATATCGGGCGCTTGTCAATCGCAAATGAAGCATAGGTGAAGCAGGTCAGCGCTGTGCTGCATGCGCGTCGAAGGGCCGCGCGGGTGGACCGTTCAAGCCACTGCTTCGTGGCGGATAGTTCGGGCGAGAGAACGGCACTTTCGGGTCCGCAGCGCCAGTACACGGCTCGTGAAAACTTCAACTCCCCCACATGTGACTGGCAGTACCGACTACCTGCAGACACCAAGAATGCTTCACCGACTGCCCCAGCCAACATTTAGACAACTTGGAAGTGGAAGTGGAAGTGGAAGTGGAAGTGGACAGGAGCCTAGTCAAGCGGGTGACTTCCAGATTGGTCAAACTGGATTTTTGTGAGTGCCGTCGCAAAGTGGCTTGTTGTTGCTGGCTTTGCAGCCGCAGAAGTAAACCTCCTTGCTGGCGTCTGCGCTGTACTGAATCGGCGTGAATGAGCTGCCTTTATGTGAACCATCGCAAAATGGCTGACTTTTACTTTGGCCACAGGCACACCAAAAATAGTCTTTGCCGAGTTCAACGTTGACTGCGAATGGCGTGTCGGACGCGCGATGGGGAGAGGTCATGGTCAAGCTCCTTGTGCTCAAGGGGACCGCTCGTAGTTTCCTCCTTATTCGGAGACAGGGCAATACCGGCTGTACGCCCGCTGCTGCCTATGTGGCGCCCCGTTCCTTTGTGGGGCTAGGCAACGGCGGTGGAGGCGCGCCTCGGCAGTCGACATATCAAACGCGGAAAGATGGCGTGTGGACTTCCATGCCGCCATGGATGACCTAAGAGGCCCTAGACACTTCGGATATTTGTCGACCAGGAGCAGTCCCTCAAACAGCGATTCCGAAAGCCTCCACATGCTGATTCCCGACATCCTCGATTCCAGAAATCGTCCGAGAGAATGACGGGCCAGGCCACGCGCTCAGCTACCCAGTAGAAACCAAACCCAGCGCCTGAAGTTGGTTTTTTCAACTCGGCGCTTGAGCTCCACGGAAGGATTGGCGAGTTTTTTCTTTCATCCGGTGGATTGTTCAGCAGCCCGTCTGACCAACCTCCGCAGCCAGTGAGCGGCAGTAGAGGGCGCTTGTGAAGCCAAGCCAAGCAGACTTCGGAAATTATTCCCGCTCGGCCACCGATGACGATGCATGCATCCCCTGAAAGGGCCATCAGCAAATTGCGGGCATCGCCCATGCCGCAAGGAACGACCACGGTGGCGGGCCAATCAGGCGGAGGCATTTCGTCGGGAGGAACAATGCTCAGCACAGTTCCGCCAGCGGCGATTGCACGTTCAACAGCTACTCGAGTTGCCGGGCTACCGCACACACTGACAACAGTAATCCCCAAGCCTGCCAAAAGCGTACCTGCTTCGGCAGCACGCTCGTACGCTGCCGGGTCGGGCGTTTTCCGACCAAGAGCAGACATTCGCCCACATCCGACCTTGCCTGCTCGCGGTGACAGGCGACAACCAAGCGCGGCTACAAATCGCCTCAACCAGCAGCTCGCAGGCTAGAATTCACATGTCACTGGAGAGTAGTCTCCCTTCGAATCATTCGAAGGGGCTTGCGTCAACATACTTGGTCATTGTTTGACCATGGTGCAAGCGGTTTCAAACTTGACAAGACCTTTGACCACATTGCCTCCGGTTCGGCCGGGGAGGCTTTGTGGTCATTGTTTTTTGTCTGGCCTTGGAATCCCTTATGGAAGCTCTCTTCGTCTCTACCGGTGTCGTCGCCCTCGCTGAAATCGGCGACAAGACCCAACTCCTTGCCTTCATTCTGGCAGCTCGATTTAAGAAACCCTTCCCCATCATTGCTGGAATCTTGGTTGCCACGCTGGTGAATCACGGGTTGGCGGGTGCGCTCGGGGCCTGGATTACCTCGGTAGTGAGCCCGGACATCATGCGTTGGGTACTAGGGGCATCCTTCATCGCGATGGCAATTTGGACCTTGATTCCCGACAAGATTGAGGAAGAAGAAACACAGGTAGCCAAACATCTCGGAGTCTTTGGGGCGACCTTGGTCACCTTCTTCCTGGCTGAAATGGGCGACAAAACGCAGATTGCGACTGTTGCCTTGGCCGCCCACTACGGTACGCCCGTCATGGTCATTGCTGGAACGACCTTGGGCATGCTTTTGGCAGATGTTCCTGCTGTGTTCGTTGGCAACAAATTTGCCGCCAAGATACCCATGAAGTTGGTGCACTCCATTGCTGCAGGGATATTTGCGGCCATGGGTCTACTCACACTGTTTCAAGTCGACAAATTTTTTATATAAAAACCGCATCAGCCGAGTCAATCAATACCCGCGAAGCTGCCACTGACTTCATCGAGTTCTAGTGCAGTCTTGGTGGTGGGCGAAAGGCTGACATTAGCTCTTGCATTCGTTGCGCCATACCAATCAAGAGATACATGTTGGAAAATCTGGAAATACTCAATCGACAACTTTTTATGATGCTCAACGGGGGAGAAAACACGCCCGCGTGGATTGTGGGCATTGCGGTCGCATTGGGTGACACACTTATCTACTTGGTTCCACTTGCATTACTGTGGATGTGGCTTTGGGGAGACTTCGAACGACGCAGTTTGGCTTTGAAAGTATTCGTGGTCGTCATGGTCGCCGTAGGTGCAAATCAGCTTATCGGACTGGTCTGGCAACACCCCAGGCCGTTTATGGTCATGCTTGGGCATGCATGGATACCGCATCAAGCTGACTCTTCATTTCCCAGCGACCACGTGACAGTGCTGTCAGCCTTTGGACTGACGTTGCTTGCTGGGGGGCTGTAGTGATGGGAAGCCTCATGTTGGGCATTGCCCTCGTGGTGTCTGTTGCGCGGGTTTTTCTAGGCGTTCACTTTCCATTGGACATGGTCGGTGCATTTGTCGTTGCAGCTATTTGCCTCATCGCAGTCACCCCAATTTGGCGGCTTCTCGCCGCGTCAGCCACCAGGACCTTGGAGGGTATATATCGGGGTGTTTGCGCGTGGCCGATACGCAAAGGCGCTTTCAGGCGCTAATCGAATAATAGAACCTATTAACGCGAGTGGCTTTTAAGTGGCAATGAACCGGATTTCGCTTAATGGTCATTCCCGTTGGATGTCCTGGTCAAGTCTTTTCGCACATGCCGATAGGTTGTTTGATTGCCGATTTTTGCTCGAAAGCATTGGGCGGAAAGTTGCCCAGTTTGGAGTGCAGCCGCTGGCTGTTATAGAAGCTGACGATGTAGTCGGCAATGTCGTTCATGGCCTCGGCATGGTTGGCGTAGTCGTTCTGCCAGACGCGCTCCATCTTCAAGTTCAAGAAGAAGCGCTCCATCACCGCGTTGTTCCAGCAATTTCCCTTGCGGCTCATGCTGCCGACCAACTGATGCTTGCTCAACAGATTTTGGTGCGCTGCGCTGGCGTACTGGCTGCCGCGATCCGAATGCACGATCAAACCCGGCGCCGGTTGGCGCTGCACGATGGCCAGTTGCAGTGCCCGGCATACCAGTGTGGCCTGCATGTCCGGTGCCATCGCCCAGCCCACCACCTTGCGTGCAAACAAGTCCAGCACCACCGCCAGATACAGCCAGCCGCTGCGCGTACGGATGTAGGTAATGTCAGCCACCCAGGCCTGGTTGGGCCGCATCGGATTGAACTGCCGGTTCAACACATTGAGCGAAATTGGCAGGGCATGTTTGCTGTAGGTAGTGTGCACAAATTTGCGCTTCCACACCCAGCGCAATCCGTTCTTGTGCATCAAACGGCGCAAGCGGTAAAGACCAATTTCGAGCCCGCGCGATGCCACGGCTGTGCGCAAACGACGGCTGCCGTAAGCCCCTCCACTGGCCGCAAACGCGGCCCTCAGGTGCACGCTGGCCTCGCACACCACGGGCTGGGCCTGCGCGCGCTTACGGGCCGTGTAATAGCCCGAACGACTAACGCCCAATACGCGGCAGACCTGATTAACTGGCACGGCCTTCTGCTGCAGTTGCTCAACAAGCTGGAAGCTCATCGAAGTTCCCGGGCAAAGAAGGCCGACGCTTTTTTTAAGATATCCACATCGCCTCGCAGTTGCCGGTTCTCGGCTTCGAGTTGGCGGATGCGCTGCTGCTCAGCGGTCAAGGGCTTGCCAATGCCCAGCTGGCCAAGTTGCTCCGCATCAAGCTGTGCCAGCCAACGTCTCACTGCCGACTCGCCCAGCTTCATGTCCTGGCAGACCTGGCTAATGCTCAGGCCTTGGGAGCGGATCATTTCAACGACTTACAGCTTGAAGCTTGAGTCGAATACTCTTCGTTTGGATTTCGTCACTTTTATTACCCAGGTGATTTCCACCTATCTGTGTGTACGAAGTCATTAGATCAGGACAGGAATCGAGTTTGGCAGCGTTGTGCACGGAAACGTCAGGCCTGTCCCGACCAAGAGCAGACGCTGACAACACCCAACCAACTATGCTGTTCATCATTCGAGCAACGTCGAACTGAAAGTCGATTAGTGCCCACGAAAGCGGCTGAAGTCCATTTGCGAAAGTGCCATCGCAGACTGGCCAGTCACTGTGTCTCGCATGTCGCTCGTGCCTTTAAGCAGTTACTTTTTGGCCATATACCAAGCGACCAGAGCGTTGGCGTGACCATGACCCAACTGATGCTCCGTTTTGAGATAGCTGACCAACTCCATGTGTTTGAGTTGGCCTTGCTGTTTAAGGGCTTCCATCCAGTGGGCAATGGGCTTGCCGTACTTCTTCTCAATAGATGGGAAGTAGGAAGCCGGACCCTTAACCGTTTCTTGAGTTGCCATATATTGACTGCTTTCAATCATAGCTTCGGCGCAACGGAAACGCGTCGTTCAAAAACTGCTCTGCACCTCCGGTAGGCAGTCAGCGCTCAACCATTGGCCCGCGCGCTCGCCAAGGCGCCTTGTGAACAGGCAGCGCAACCAACTGAGACGGCGCGGATGCGTTGTTCACTTCATCCCTTCTTGCCCTTTTAGTTTGCGACCCTTGGCTGCGCAGTAGCAAAAGAAAATGGCCAACGCCCAGCAGGCGATTGCCATGAACCATTCGTGACCGGGAAAGTACTTGTGGTTTGGAGACGTTGGCACCAGGCCACTTACGAAGACTAGACCCATGATGAGAAGCAAAACGGCGAGGACAGAGCTTGCCAGCGGCCGAGAGGAGAACAACTCAATCGACTTGGAATTATGCATATGTGGTCTCGGGGTAACAGACGAGCAATGACACCCAACGTTGTAGGTAACGGGCGGCCCGCTTGCGGGACGTCCAGCGGAGGCTGAAAGCCGGAGCGGCTTTGATCGCAATGTTATGCGCCTGGCGTTGCAACCCGAAGGCCATAGAACTGTGGGAGAGTGTCGTTGATTTGCCACCAAATACATTTGGAACCAACGAATGCATGAAACTCGGGTTTGACGAGTAATGGCTCATTGATGAGACCAGCGCGAACCCGGACGATATTTGGCAATGAATCTTTGCGGCTGAAGATTGGTGAGCCGCAGCGGCTGCAAAAGCAACGTTGTTTCCCCGGCGACGACTCGTAAGAAGTGAGCAGGTTTTCGCCGGACAAGAAATGAAGCGCAGACAACTCGACAGGAATGTTTGTGGCAAAAGGCCCGCCTTGAGCTTTGCGACAAAGAGAGCAATGACAGACCTGAATTGGCGCAAGCGAAGAGCGGATTTCAAAGCGAATGCCGCCACACAAACAACTACCGCTAAACATGGGAAGGGTTTTCCTGAAATGGGGCATAACGAAATGTAGATGGCAAAGACGGTCGATACATCTTGGCACTGCCGGATAAGCTGGACCTCGATTCCTCCTGAGAGTGGCTTGCAGCTTAGGTTTTCTCGAATTTTTTACCTTTTTATACAGGTATAAAAAATCCAACAAACCCCGCACTCGGATTCTGCTCGAATCTAGGCGGCACGCGGGTAATTTCTCGAATTGGAGCTACCGGTATCGCCCGCCTTGCATACCGTCAAGGTGACACGACGGTGGTCCGCTTTGGGCACGAAGCTGCCTCAGGCTCTGCCGGCCAAACCCCCGTCCGATAAGGCGCAGCGTATCTTTTGACACGCGGCCAAATGGGGCTGTTGAGCTCCCTTTCTCGCCCGGCGGGGTGAGAAAGGGGGTCGCAGCGGAAAACAGCTACATATTCGATAGCTATCTGCGCAGATTAGACAGGCGCCAGAGGATTAAAACACCTTCAAAACACAGGTCAGGCCAAGGGAACAAGCCACCTCAAAGCAATCTCACCAACCCCAAGCTGTCACAGCGGCAACTGCGGCCCGTCCTGCCCCGTGGACACCAGCACGCCGCAGCCGCGGGTTTCGAACAAATCAACGCGGTACAACTGAGGCAAGGCGGTGCGGGCTTTGGCGAGCACCCAGTTGGCGATGCTGGCGGTGTCGCAATCGGCCAGGTCGGGAATCTCGAACAGGGGTTTGTGGTCCAGCATCTTGAAGAGGGGGTTAAAGACCTCTTTGACGTCACCAAAGTCCACGGTCCAGCCCATGATCTCGTCCAGGGGCGCACTCAGGTGCAAACGCAAGGTGTAGGTTTGGCCGTGCAACAGCCGGCGCGGGTGGCCCTCAGGCGCGTGTTTGAAGCGCAGGGCGCTGTCCAGCGTCAGCTCTTTCCAGATTTGGTAAGTGCTGCCGTCATAGTGAGCGCCGCAACTGGCCGTCTCGTACACGGTGACCCCGCTCAAGGCGGGCAGGCCGGGTTGCAGGCGTTGCCAGATCCAGCTGGAGAGCATTTCACTGGTGGGGTTTTCCAGCCCCACTAACTCGTTCAGACAGGCGTGGTCGAGTTGCGCGTGAATGGGCGCCCAGGCGGCGTCCAGCAGTTCATAACCCAGGCTGTTGGTTTCTGCCGAATCGTCCCACCCCATGTGAAGAATGGCCTCAAAGGCGTGGCCGTGCATATTGCCGCATTTGTGGCCAGCGGGCACGTTGGGCAGGCGGTGGGCGGAGTGAAAAGCGTAGCGGCGCCAAAGTTGTACTTGGCCGCTGGCGCTGACCTCGCAGCCCTCGGTGGTGGTGCTTTGCAAGGCCACGGCGCTTAGGCCTGGCACAGCGCATTGGCTTTGCACCCAGCGGGCGACACTGGGGTTGGTGGGCGAAGCCACCTGGTCGTTGAGTAAGCTGTAGTCCAACTTGGCGGCCGCAGGCGCCAGCGTGGCTTGCAGGCTGTCCAACTCGCCACCGGGAAATGGCGCTGAGTCAGGCGGCGGGCAGCAGCGCAGGCTGGCCAGAAAGCCGTGGCCATGCAGCTGGCGGGCGCGGTGGCCGGCAGGAAGTTCATCAATGCGCCGGGCGGCTTCAAAGGCGGCGGTGGCCACAAAGGTAATCTTGTTCGTCACGTCTAACTTTCGGCACAAAAACGGGGGCCGAACAGCCAACAAGCGGCCCGGCGAAGGGGGTATTTTCCTTCTTTATGCCAGAGGCTTGCCGGCATGCGGCTGAACCGACCCGGTTTGGCGGGCGTTGGCTAGCGCCTCGTACCAGTCCAAGCACTCAGGGTTGGCCATGGCTTCGCGATTCACGACCTTGTCCAGCGGCTGACCGAGCAGCAGTTTTTTGATGGGCAGCTCCTGCTTTTTGCCCGACAAGGTGCGGGGCACGGCGGTCACCTGAAAGATGTCGTTGGGCACAAAGCGGGGTGAAAGCGCGGTCTTGATGGCGTTCACCAGCTGAGTGCGCAAGTCGTCGTTCAAGGTCAGTCCCTCGCGCAGCACCACAAACAGCGGCATATAGCTTTCACGCCCGAGGTATTCCAGATCAACCACCAAGGAGTCCAGCACCTCGGGCAAGGCCTCGACCGCGCTGTACAACTCGCTGGTGCCCATGCGCAGGCCGTGGCGGTTGATGGTTGCGTCGCTGCGGCCGTAAATGACGCAACCGCCGTCGGCGCCTACTTTGAGCCAATCACCATGGCGCCAGACGCCGGGGTACATGTCAAAGTAGCACGACAGGTAGCGCTGCTTGCCTTCGTCGCCCCAAAAGTACAAGGGCATGCTGGGAATGGGCTGGGTGCAGACCAGCTCGCCCACCTCGTCCATCACGGGCTGGCCCTGCTCGTCCCAGGCCTGCACGGCGCATCCCAGCAGGCGGCACTGCATTTCGCCCGGCACCTGCGCCAGGTTTCGGTTGCCACCGATGAAGGCGCCGGCAAAGTCAGTGCCGCCGGAGATATTGCACCACCAGATGTCTTTCTGCGCCTCGCTGCCGGCCAGACTGGCGAACTGCTGGGTGCCCCAGGCCTGGGCGTCCAGACTCAAGGGCGAGCCGGTGCTGGCCAGTGCACGAATGCGGGACAGGTCGCCGACGGTGGACAAGTCCAGCCCCGCTTTCTGGCAACTGGCGTAAAACGCGGCGCCCGCGCCAAAGAAAGTGGCACCCACATCGGCCGCAAAGCGCCACAGCGTGCTCCAGTCGGGGGCGAGTTTTTGACCGTGTTCGTCCACCGTGCGCCCTGCCGGGTTGCCATCAAACAGGCAGATGGTGGTGCCGCTGAGCAGGCCGCTAATCTGGGCGTTCCACATGACCCAACCGGTGGAGCTGTACCAGTGGTAGCGCTCGCCCAGTGAATTGGCCGCGTAGCTGCAACCGACGTCGTTGTGCAGCCCTTTGAGCGCCAGCGCAACCAGCATGGTGCCGCCGTGGCCGTGCACGATGGGCTTGGGCAAACCGGTGGTGCCACTGGAATAGACGATCCACAAGGGATGGTCAAACGGCAGCCACACCGGTTCAAACGCGGCTGTTTGAGCGTCATTTCTGGCTGTAGCCGCAGTAAAGTCTACACAAGCAGCTATTGATTCAATAGCATTCAAAGACACACCCAGGCGCTTGTGCATGAGCACATGATGCAGCGAAGGCAGGCCCGCGCACAGCTCGGCCACCACCGCCGTGCGGTCCAGCGTGCGCCCGCCATAGACGACACCGTCGCACGCAATCAGCGCCTTGGGCTCAATCTGTTGAAAACGGTCCAACACTGCCGCGGTGCCCATGTCGGGGGCGCAAATGCTCCAGATGGCGCCGATGCTGGCCGTGGCCAAAAACGCCACCGCCGCTTGCGGGCCGTTGGGCAGGCAGGCCGCCACCCGGTCGCCGGGCAACACGCCCTGCGCTTGCAGATGCAGCGCGAGGGACGCCACCTGTTGACGCAACTCGGGCCAACTCAGTTCAAGAGCGGGCGCGTGGCCCAGGCTGGTCTCGTTGTGGCTGACCACCGCCGGGCATCCCGCCGCATGGGCCGCCTCGGCGTGGCGAAAGACCTGCTGTGAGTAGTTGACCTGTGCACCCACAAACCACTGGGTGTGCGGCATGGGCGCCTCGTCACAAACCACCGAATGCGGCGTGGGTGAGGACAACTCGAAGTAATCCCAGACGCTTTGCCAAAAGCCATTGAGGTCGGTGGTGGACCAATGCCACAGTGCGTCGTAAGACGAAAAACGTCGACCCCGCTGGCGCTCCAACCAATTTTCATAGAGCGTGATTTGAGGCAGGAAGGGCGGTGCGGAGTTAGGTGTCATATCAAGAGGGTAGCGTGGTCTTGCGTGCGCACGCAATCGCCTGGGCGTCACGCACTGGGCAAGGCACTCAGCAGATTTTCCAGATCGGCCGGAGGCATCGGCCGGGCAAAGAGGTAGCCCTGCGCGTAGTCGCAACCCGCCTGCTTCAGCAAATCGCGCTGCTCTGCGGTCTCAACCCCTTCAGCGATCACTTTGAGCTTGAGGGCGTGCGCCATCGCGATGATCGCTTGGGTGAGCGCCAAGTCACTGGAACCGGGGGCCAGGTTGGAGACAAAGGAGCGATCGATCTTGACGTAGTCAACCTCAAAGCGCTTCAAATAGGCCAGCGAGGAATAACCGGTGCCAAAGTCGTCGATGGCGACTTCAATACCCGCTTCACGACAGTTTTTCAGAATGGTTTGCACGTCGGTATTGGCGTCAATCAACAGTCCTTCGGTGATCTCCATGGTGATGCAATTTCCCGGCAAGCCTTGCTCGTGCAATTTATTCTGCCAAGTGCCGGTGAAGCCTTTTTCACGCTGAAACTGCACCGGCGATTTGTTAACGCTGACCTGGAAATCACGGCGCTGGGTCTCGCGCCAGCGCTTGACCCAGCGCACCGCCTCGTCAAACACCCAGTCGCCAATGGGCACGATCAAGCCGGATTCTTCAGCCAGGGGAATGAACTCGACCGGTGACACCGCTCCCAAAACCGGGTGATTCCAGCGAATCAAGGCCTCGGCTTTATGAATCTGCCCATCGGCCATGTCCACAATGGGCTGGAAATGCACCTCGAACTGCCCCAGCACCAAGGCTTGGCGCAGCTGAGCAATCATGTGCATGCGCCGCTGCGCGGACTGCTCCAACTCCCGTGTGAAATAGCTGAACTGGTTGCGCCCCCGGGTTTTGCTGAGGTACATCGCCTGGTCGGCGTTCTTGAGCAAGACTTCGCTGCTCTGAGCATCGTCGGGGTAGAGCGTGATGCCAATGCTGCCGGACACGACGACTTCGCCTGCGTCCAGCGCAAACGGCAATGTCAGTTGGTCAATCAAAGCCTGGGCCACGTCGCTGGCCATGCGGCCATCTTGCAACTCAGACAACAAAACCACAAACTCGTCACCCCCCATGCGCGCCACCGAGTCGCTGGCGCGCACACAGGTACGAATGCGCTGCGAGGCCTGACGCAGCAACTGGTCGCCCTGGGCGTGGCCCAGCATGTCGTTGACCTCCTTGAACTTGTCCAGGTCAATGAACAGGACCGCCAGCTTTTGACTGTTGCGCTGCGCTTTGGCGATTTCCTGGCTCAGACTCTCTTGCAACATGACTCGGTTGGGCAACTGTGTGAGCACATCAAAGTGGGCCTGGTTCCAGATCAATGCTTCAGAGCGCTTGCGCTCGGTGATGTCCAGAACCAAGGCCATCAGCAAGGGGCGCTCGCCGCTGTTGTCCGACTGCAGGTTGATTTGTACGTTGTAGAGCGACTGGTCGGCCCGCTGATGAACGGTCTCAAACACCAACAGCTCGGTACTTCCTTGCAGCAGCGGCTCAAGCAGCTGGCGAAGCTGCGTTTCGTCGAAATCTGGCGCCAAATCCACGGGGGTCATCCGGCGCAAGGTGGGCAGGTCATAACCGAGGTTGCGCAATGCTCCTGCGTTAGCGTACTCAAACTTCAGATTGACCGGGTCGAACAGGTAAATTTCGTTGACGCTGCGTTCCAGAAAATGGGTCAGACGTTGGCGTTGCGTCTCGTCGCGTCGCCGCCCAGTGATGTCACGCCAGTGAAAGACCACACCCACCTGGCTGCCATGCAGCATTTGTGGACGAGCGCGGCGCTCCATCAGCCGCCCGTCCACCCGGGTCACCTCCACACACGGTCCGTAAACGTCGTCGGACCACATGGTGAGCCGCTCGGGTGTGGTGACCTGGCTTTCGAGATGCAACCGCAGGACGCTCGGGTCGGTCGTCTCGATCATCTCGGGACTGAGCTGCCATAGCTGCAAATAGGACTGGTTGTAGGCAATCAACCGGTCCGACAAATCGTAGGCCCCGACGGCGTCGGGCGAAGCCTCCAGCGTGGAGTGCAGTAGCGACAGTGCCTGGGCCTGCGCCTGGGTGAGCGCCTTCAGCGCTGCTTGGGCCTGCGCCAGCTCGTGGGCCACCCGCCGCTGGCGTTGCAGCACGGCCGCCGACGTCACCAGCGCGGCCCGTTGCAACTGCTGCGCTGAATCTGCTGGTGTGTCGCTGGCGTAACTCATACGTTGTTATACGCCTTTACCGGCTCCCGGATAACAGATTTGGACAAATCCAATCCAATTCAACCCAACAACAGTTCGCTCGCCAAACGCGTGCCCAGCACCCGACTTTGAATTTTGGCAAACGCCGTGTCACGTGAGGTTGTCACGTCATCCGAGAACGGCGCAAAGCCGCAGTCGTCGGTGGTACCCAGCTGCGCCAAAGGGATGTGGCGGGCGGCCATCAACACGCGGTCGCGCACCACTTCTGGCGTCTCAATGCGCGGATCCAGCGGGTCAATGACACCCACAAACGCGCGTTGGTCGGGTTTGAGGTAGGTGGCAATCATCTTCAGCACCCGCTCGGGGTCGGGCTCGCGGGCCAGGGCAATGAAGAAGTTGCCCGCATTGAGCTCAAACAGGCTGGGCAGCAGCTCGGCGTAATCCACATCGGCGCTGTGGGTGGAGTCGCAGTCGCCGCCGGGGCAGGTGTGCACCCCAATGCGCTGACGCTCCAGCGGCGTGAAGTGGTCCAGCGCCATGTTGTTCAATTGCACAAAACTGTTCAGCACGCCGCCGGTGGGGTCCAGCTTGTAGGCCAGTCGGCCTTCGGTGAAGTCAATCTGCACGGTGTGGGCGCCCTCACTGAGGCAGGCCCGTATCTCTGAGGTGTGTTCGGCCAGCAAGTCCTCAATGAATTGTTCACGGCTGTAATCCGGCAGCGGCTCAGCCGGGTAAAACAGGCTGAGCGCGGACGGAGAGATGATGGCCTGCTTGAGTGGCAAAATGGTGAGCGCCCGCGCCCGGCGCAAGTAGTCGTCCCCCTTTTGCTGGTAGCGAAACGGGCCGGCCGTCAGCCGTGGCCACAACCGGAAGTGGTTGACGAACTGCAGCTTGAAGCCGTCGGGTGCAAAGTTGGGCAGGCCGTGCACGCAGTAGCTGGCAAAGTTGTGGTACTTGCGCTGTTCACCGTCGGTGATGACTGGCGAGCCCGTGGCCTCGAACCGGGCCAGCGTGTCGCGAATGGCCTCGTCGCACAAGGCGTCGAGCTCGGCCAACGGCAGAGTGCCGGCTTCATAGGCGCGTCGCGCTTCGATCAGGGCCGGTGGCCTGGGAATGCTGCCAATGGGTTCGGTGGGCAATCCCACATGGTCGGGCACAGTTGGCATGGTCAAGTCCTTTGCGTCTCGCCTGTCGTCGCAGGCTGCTCTGGTCGCCTGGGTCCGTCACCAGAAAGTTGACGGCAGCGACGGTGGATTCCCTGCACCCATATTAGCGAGTTTGAGACGGGGTCAGCCTCCGTATTTGCCCGCACTCGCGCCCAACCGGGCGGGGATTGACGGTTGGGTTGGCGCGAACACTATCAAAGTCGTAGCTGTCTGCGCTTCGGCGACAAGGACTGGCCGTCGTTTGTTCTTATAGTCATCGTTTTTCAACTTGCAAGGTGTTTGAATGTCTATCTGGAAAAAGCCCATCTCGGTCGAGGGCCTGACCGCGTTCAGCGCGAACTGCGCGGTATCGCATCTGGGCATTGAGTTTCTGGAGGTGGGTGACGATTTTTTGCGTGCCCGTGTGCCGGTGGATGAGCGCACCAAACAACCTTACGGCCTGCTGCACGGCGGGGTGAGTGTGGTGCTGGCCGAAACGCTGGGGTCGAGCGGCGCTTACTGTGCCTGCCCGGAGGGCTACAAGGCCGTGGGTCTGGACATCAACGCCAACCACTTGCGCGCCGCCACCAGTGGCTGGGTCACCGGCACGGCCAAGGCCGTGCATGTGGGGCGCACCACGCAGGTGTGGCAGATTGACATGGTGAACGACGCGGGTGAGTTGACCTGCGTGTCCCGCATCACGATGGCGATTTTGGCGCCCCGCTAAGGCGCGAAAAATACAAACCAAATCAGCTTCTAGCGCATGCTAGCGTCTGCGCAGACAGCTATTTAATGAATAGCAAATTAAACGCTTAATCACCAAAGCAAATGCCCAGGTCGCGCCCGGTTTGCAGGGTGTCGCCGTCTAGCGGCACGGCTTTCATGCGCCCAGCCACCTCCTCCAGCGCTACGTATGTCACACCCGGAAAACCCAGTGCCACCATGATGCCGCGCTGGCCTTCATCCAGCGCCCGCACCGCCGCCGCACCAAAGCGCAGGGCGGCAAGCCGGTCAAACGCGGTGGGGCTGCCACCGCGCAGCAAGTGGCCCAACACGACGGCGCGGGTGTCTTTGCCGGTGATCGCTTGCAGGGCTTGGGCCACGTGTTCGCCAATGCCACCCAGCCGCTCCACATGGCCTTTTTCTGCCGGGGCGGCCACATCGCGTTTGCCGTCCAGGGCAATGGCACCTTCGGCCACCACCACCAGGGAGTAAAGATGGCCGTTGGCGTCCCGGGTCTGAATTTTTTGCGCCACTTTTTCAATATCAAACGCAATTTCGGGTATCAGAATGGCATGGGCGTTGCCCGCGATACCGGCGTGCAGCGCAATCCAGCCGGCGTAGCGGCCCATCACCTCCACCACGATCACCCGCTGGTGGCTCTCGGCGGTGCTGTGCAGGCGGTCGATGCACTCGGTGGCAAAGGACACCGCCGTGTCAAAGCCAAAGGTGGTGAAGGTTTTGTCCAGATCGTTGTCAATGGTCTTGGGCACGCCAACCACCGCCAGTCCTTTTTGATGCAAGGCGTTGGCAATGGTCAATGAGCCGTCACCGCCCACCGCCACCAAGGCATCGATCTCGTGGGTGGCGAAGTAAGCCAAGATCTCCTCTGATCGGTCCACATGGCGGGTGCTGCCATCGGCCTGCTTGACCGGGTAGCTCAGCGGGTTGCCCTTGTTGGTGGTGCCCAAAATGGTGCCACCCAGGTGGCCAATACCGCGCACGGTGTCGCGGGTGAGCCGATTGACGCCGCCCTTGACATAGCGCTCGGGAAACAGAATGCCGTTGAAGCCGTCCCGAATGCCGTAGCACTCCCAGCCCAGGTTGTCGGCGGCAATGGTCACCGCCTGAATCACGGCATTGAGGCCGGGGGCGTCGCCTCCGCCGGTGTTGATGGCAATGCGTTTGATGGTCTTGGTCATAAAAAGCTTTGGTTAGTCGCCTGTCGCTTTGGGCACGGGCGCGCTGGTTGTGCCCATCGGCTCCAGACGCCCGAGTTGATGGGCCAGCTCCACCGCCGTGCTGACTCCCATTTTTTCAAAAATATTGGCACGGTGAAACTCCACCGTGCGCGGCGTGATGCCGAGGTGATCGGCAATGTTCTTGTTGTAGTGGCCCCGAATCAACTCATCCAGAACCTCGCGCTCGCGCGGACTCAGGGACGCCAGGGCCTGCTTGAGACGGCGGCTTTCCTGGTCCGAGGTGGACACCTTGCTGGCCGCCGCCAAGGCCTGCTCAATGCGGTCCACCAGTTCGTTGTCCTGAAAGGGCTTTTCCATGAAATCCCAGGCCCCACTTTTCACGGCGGCCACCGCGGTGCTCACGTCACCATTGCCGGTCAGAAACATCACCGGCCACGGGCAGGCCAGGGCCTTGAGACGCTCAAAAGTCACCAGCCCTGACAGGGGCTCCATGCGAATATCCAACAGCACCACGGCATGACCCCAGTCCGCTTGCAGGGCGCGTGCACCGTCCAAAAATGCGGCACCGCCGTCCCAGGTGGCCGCCTGGTAGCCACGCGAGTCAAACAGCCAAGCCAGGCCATCCCGGATATCGGGGTCGTCGTCAACAATATGGATGGCAGCGCGGTTCATGGTGTTACTCAGGCGGTTGGAGAGACGTTGGCCGCTCAGAAGTGGCCGATTCAGCGGCCAGCGGCAACCACACTGTAAAGCGTGCGCCGCCCAGCACCGGGTCACGGTCGACGCCAATGCGGCCATGATGCGCTTCGGCAATGGAGCGGCATATAGCCAGCCCCATGCCCATGCCGCCCTCTTTCAGGCTGACAAAGGCGTTGAAAATATGGGCCTGAACTTCTTCCTTCACCCCAGGCCCGGAGTCTGACACCACAAGACCCGCCATGCGGGTGTCCGCGTCCACGGTGACTTGCACCCGCACCTGCGCGCGCTCCCTGCCCTGCTCGGCCCAGTCCAGTGCGTTGCCCACCAAATTGTTGATCAGGTGCTCCAGCAACAGCGCGTCTGCCTCAATCCAGACCGGGTCAGACGCGGGCTGCAACACCAGTGGCCGCCCCGCACTGCCGGAACTGAACAGCACCCGCCTCACCATCGTCGTCAGCTCCAGCCGAACCCGCGAAATTTCCCGACGCCGGGCAAAGGCGTTGACGTGTTGAATGATATTGCCTGCCCGCTCGGCCAGACTGGCCATGCGCAGCACCACCGGCTCCATTTCCGGCAGCGTGATGGTGCCCCCGCGCAGGCGGTTCAACAGGCCATTGGCGAAGCTGCTCAAGGCGCCCAGGGGTTGGTTGAGTTCATGCGCCAGCGTGGACGCCACCTCGCCCACGGCCACCAACCGGCCCGACGCCTCCAGCTTGTCTTGCTGCAGGGCAGCCATTCGCTGGGCGCGTTTTCGCTCGCTGATATCCAGCACCGAACTCATCCAGCCCAGTGGCTCGCCGGTGACGGCGGTCAGCGGTGCTTCATGAATCAGCACATCAATATAGCGACCGTCCCGGTGCTGAAACTGGACTTCCACGCCTTCATCGACGGTGCCTTCGGCAATCACTCGCCGGTGAACCAATTGAATTTCATCAGCGCGGTCAGCCGGCCAGTAGGGCATGGGCGCCGAGCGGCCCAGCAACTCTTCCGCCGAGTAGCCGACCATGCTGCAAAAAGCGTGGTTCACATACAGAATTTTGCCGTTCTGGTCCCACGCCCTCAGGCCAATCGTGACGGAGTTTTCCATGGCTTTGCGCAGAGCCACCTCGGCCTGCAATAGGGCTTGCACCTGTTGGCGTTTGAGAAAGTCACGGCGCAGCACATACAGGCTCACCAGCATGCCCGACAGGAACAGCAAGGCCACCAGAAAGAAGATGCGGGGCACGGTGGCCGGGTTGGCCCCCACCGGATCGACCTCCAGATACAACTCGGTGCCTGGCAAATTCATCGATGCCCGGTACGCGCCGTCACCAGAGCCGGTGATGGGCGCCAGCTCCACATCTTCGGCCAGCAGCCGAACCTCGTGGTTTTGCTGGAACCAGGCCGGCACCATGTTCACGGCGGCCCTGTCCATGGAAATGGCGGCCAGGTAGTTGCCGGCGAACTGCCCTCGTTCAAAAAACGGCACGGCCAGCCAGACTACATCACTCAGCGCGCCGTCGGCCTGGCGCATGGGCCCAGCATACGCGGCCCGGCGCAAGCCGCTGGCGATGTCCTTCATGGTGGCCAGCACTTGGGCATTGGCCGGGTGGGCACTCCAGTCCAGCGCCCAGCGCTCAGGCGGTACACCTTGCCCGTCTTGCGGGCCAGCCGCCAACCAGCCGTGTGACAGCACCACACCCGGCGCCCGCCACAAAAGTCCGGCCTGATCACTGACGGTCCCCCGCGTCACCGCTGTGGTGGTGCCCGCGCCCAGCACGGCCTGGCGGGCCAGCACCAACAAGTCGTCCTCCAGACGACGAAAGTGAAACTGCGCGCCTTGCTCCAGCCACTGGGCATCGGCGGCGCGGCGCCGCTCATCCTCCTCCGCCTCAAAGTTATTCAAGTACAAGACCAGGGCCACCACCGACGCCACCAACAGCAGCAACAAACCCAGCAGCCACCACAAGGCGCGGCGGTTGCGCATCGTTGGCGAACCGGTGGTGCGCTGTAACAGGGAAAAGTCGAGCGACTGATCCGTAGGGGGGAGGGAAGGAGTGGGCACAGGTTTCAGGCAATGGGGCAGCGTGTCCTCGCATAATAGCCAGCATGTCATTCCCAAGCTGGCCCGCCCCCCTGGATCGCCGCCGCTGGCTGCACAGCGTGGCAGCGGCGACACTGACCACACGTGTAGCGAAGGCATCGCCCCGCCCGGCCCTGACAATTCGCTTTTCTCATGTGGTGGCCGAGGAGACACCCAAAGGCTTGGCGGTGCAGCGCTTCCAAGCGCTGGTGGAGCAGCGCTCTGACGGCCGCATTGAGGTGCTGCATTACCCTGGCGCGCAACTCTACGGTGACCAGGACGAGATGCAAGCGCTGCAGCTTGGCGCCGTGGAGATGCTGGCGCCCTCGCTGTCCAAGTTTGGGCGCATCGGTTTTCCCGAGTTTGAGCTATTTGATCTTCCCTTTCTATTCAACGATGCCCGCGAGGTGCGGCGCATCACCGAAGGCGCTATTGGGCGACGCCTGCTCAAGGGCCTGAGCCGGCATGGGCTGGTGGGCCTGGGGTTTTTCGACAACGGCTTCAAACAAATGAGCGCCAACCGGCCCTTGCTGGCCCCCGCGGACTTCAAGGGTTTGCGCATGCGGGTCCAGGCGTCGCGAGTCATTGCGGCGCAAATGCGGGCGCTTGGCGCACAACCGGTGAACCTGGGCTTTAGCGAGACCCGGCGCGCCCTGGCCAACGGCGTCGTGGACGGCACAGAAAACCCGGTGTCCAACTTCTGGACGCAGGGCATGCACGAGGTGCAGTCAGATTTGACGCTGACCCAACACGGCTACCTGGGTTACGCCGTCATTGTGAACCAGCGTTTTTGGGCCAGTCTGGCCGAAGGTGACCGCGCGCTATTGGCCCAAGCCATGCATGAAGCCACTGACTATGGCAACCAAATCTCCGAAGCCCAAAACAGTAAGGCCCTCGCGGCACTGCGCGTGGCCGGAACCACCCGCATTCATGTTCCCACCGGCGCCCAGCGCGCCCAATTGCGCCGCGCCGTGGAGTCTGTTCACCTGGCGCTGGAGCGGCGCATTGGCACCGCGTGGATGCAGGCAATTCGAGGCGCACTGTAAGCCGCGTGGCAACGCCAATTCAGCGTAGTCTGGCATCTACTTGATCACCTGCTGATCTGGGTCAACGCAGCGGACGATGGAGCCGCTATGGTGTCCGCTTTTTGCGCGAATCACATGACCCCAACGACTGCCACCCTTGCTGTTCCCGAGTGGAGTGACGCCCTGCTGGTGAACCTTCAACCCGTTGACGACGACCACAAAGCCATCGTCGCCGCATTGGCCCAGGTGGTTTTGGCGCCCGACGAGGACTTGATGGCCCGCTGGTGCCACCTGATCAGCGCCATGGAGGCCCACTTCAAAATGGAAGACGCCTGGCTGGTGACGACCGGTTTTACCGCTGACAACTGCCACAGCACGTGCACAGCATGGATGCGTCCATGGTGGCGCATTTTGAAGCCGTGGATTTTGATGCCGCGCGGGGGACTTTCACCCACGACCGCCCGCTGGATGTCCCCATGCCATGGGCGTTACTGCCCCGTTGCTACTACTGCTTCACCACTGGTTGCGTAGTGTGCGCAACGCAACAAAAACGGCTTGCGCGTCGGGGTTGTGCGGCAGGTCGGGCAGGCTTTCGCGCAGCTTGGCAATCAGGCCAGGCTGGTTGAGCCGGAAGAAGGTGTTGTGCTGCTTTTCCTGCAGCAGTGTGGTCACGGGCGAGGCGTCGCCACCCTGGCCGGCAACGGCCGTGAGCAGCTTTTGCGCTGTCAGATTCTCGGGTTCACGCGAGAGGGTGAACTTGAGGTTGGTCTCGATATAGTCATGCCCCGGAAAGAGCCGCGTGTTGTCGGGCAGGCGCGCTAGTTGTTTGTCAAAGGTTTCAAACAGTATTTCGGTGTTGCCACCGTTGTGGGTGTTACCCGCCCCGGCATTAAACAGGGTGTCGCCAGAAAACAGTGCGGGTTGGTCGGTGTGTGCCAGCAGGCAGATATGGCACAACGTGTGGCCGGGCGTGTCCAGGCATTCCAGTTCGACCGTTTTTCCTACTTTGATGACGTCGCCCGCTTGCACGCCACGGTCCACGTTGGCAATGCGAGCGCCCGACTTGTGGTGCGCAATGACTTTGGCGCCAGTGGCGGCCACAACGGCGGCATTGCCGCCGGTATGGTCTGCGTGTTCGTGGGTGTTGAGCAGTTGGGTTATTTGCCAGCCGCGCACCTTGGCCAGGTGCAGGCATTTCCCGGAATCCAGCGGGTCTATGGCAAGCGCTTCCCCGGTCTCGGGGCAAGCTACCAGGTAGTTGTAGTTGCGATACGCGTTGCCAGTCCAGATGCGTTCAACAATCATGCTTGCCTTCGTTCATTCGGTCCCGTACATGACATTGATACGGGCCACATATTTAGACACATTTCCGCTTACCCTGCGACCTTCGTGCACCACCGAATTGGCTCCGAATCCGTGACGGAAGAACAGCGCCGAGCCCTTCATCGGCTTCACGTCTGTTTGCCTCCCATCGCGACTAAACAGCCGGGTGCTGCCACCCAGCACCCCATCGGCTGGGCCGTTGAGGTACAGCAGCATGGTCAGCCCAGAGCGCAAGCCGGGGGGCCACTCCTGCATGGTGCTTCGGTCGCCACTCAGACTATAGCCCGGCCAGTTCCCATCGGTGTGGCGGTTGAACACGTCATCGGCGTCATAGCGGTACATATTCAGGCGACGGCTGAAGGCGTGAAATAGCGGTACATCCTCCAGATGCGTTGGCAACAAGTGGGCAATCCGCCTGAACATCGGGCCTGTCATGCCCTCATCCGCCACCCAGTGCATGGATTTGTTCATGCGCATGCCCGGCGGCGTAGCGATGCCGGGTGCCTCATCGCGGTAGCCAAATTGCTCTGTGGCAGCAACGATGGTATCGGCCTCAGCCGGCGTGACGACATCGTCAATAGAAAATGCCAACAAACCACCCAGATCGATGTCGTGGCGCACCGGTCGCAGCCCGGGCTGGTTTTGGAGACACAGGGCAGCAGGCACGCTGTCAAAGGCGTGCACGGGCGTCATGGGCACCACGCCGCCCATGGGCAGCGATCCCGGAAAATGGGCCACGGCATGGTGGCCGGGCCAAACGCCGTCAGGCACGGGGCTATCACTCACCATGTGCCGATGTTGGGCAATGACACCCAGGGCTCAGCAGGCGGCAGAGCACCACCGCGCTGCAATAGTTCGATAGAGATATTGTCAGGCGAACGGATGAATGCCATAGCGCCGTCGCGCGGCGGCCGCACAATGGCCACCCCGTGCGCCTGCAGGCGACCACACGTCGCGTAAATGTCATCCACCGCATAAGCGAGATGGCCAAAATTGCGACCTCCGGTGTAGTTTTCAGGGTCCCAGTTGTAGGTGAGTTCCACTTGCGCGCTGGTGTCGCCGGGCGCAGCCAAATACGCCAGGGTAAAGCGTCCCTGCGGTATCTCGCGCACGCTAAGCAGTGCCAAGCCGAGTGCGTCGCGGTAGAAGCGCAGGGATGCTTCCAGGTCAGTGACCCGGACCATGGTGTGCAGATACTTCATGGGGGTTGCTACTTGGCTTTGAGTACCCACGCGGCGAGACTCCGTGCGTCGGCCTCCGACAACTTGGGATGCGCCGGCATGGGCAAATCACCCCATTTCCCCACGCTACCGTTGCGAATGCTCTGCACCAGCATGGCCTGTGCGTCGGATTGCCCCGCATATTTGGCGGCTACGTCTTTGAAGGCTGGACCAACCAATTTCGTGGCTACGGCGTGGCAGCCCAAACAGTCGTTTTTGCGGGCCAACGCTTCACTCGCCTGGGCAGACAGAGACAGTAGGCCAGTGACGACCAATACAGCGATCTTGACACCTGCGTTAACGCGAGAAAAATGTTGAGTGTTCATCTGTTCAAATCCCCAAATTTTTCAGCCGGGCAGGCTCGACAATTTCGATCCAGTAACCGTCCGGGTCTTTGATGAAGGCCACGTCTTTCATCTTGCCCTGGTCGGGGCGTTTTACAAACGTGACCTGGTTTTCGTCAAACCACGCGGTAGCGGCATCAAGGTCTGGCACGGAGAAGCAAATGTGGCCAAAGCCCTGGGGTTGGGCGTTGCCATCGTGGTACTTGAAGTCAGGGTCGGCCTCGGTGCCCCAGTTGTGGGTGAACTCAAGAATGCCACGCTGCGCGAACGTCCAGGCGGTGCGTTCTCCGGTTTCTTCGGGCACGTCTTCGCCCTCAGCGGCGCGGTGCAGAAAGTAAAGCGAAAACTTCATTTCGGGGAAGTCGAGTTTTCGCAACACACGCATGCCCATGACACCCGTGTAAAACGCCAGCGACACCTGTGGGTCTTTGATGCGCAGCATCGAGTGGTTGAATACAAAGCCCCGGGTGGCATCCGGGACGGCGGACTGTACGCCGGGGTGGCTCTCAGTGGTAAAGCGCATGGGAGAAAATTCTTTCGCGTTGAAATGGAGGCTTGCAAACAACCCACCCGGTGCTTCGGGGGCAGCCGGGCGATTGGCGACGGGAAAAGAAACTACCCGCCCACCGCCGTAACTGCCTTTGGGGATGTTTCTGGTGCTTGCGTACGGCTGAGGATGCGCATGACGTTGGCGGCGGGTAGAGTTTGCGCCTGTTGGCGTTCCGTGGTGATCACACAGCGGCGCAGGTAGCGCATGCTGGTGACCCGCAGAAACGATGCGAAGTTGGGTACCTCTCCACGGTGCGCCAGAATTTCGTCATGAAACTTCGCAATCAGCGCATTGGTGGTGCACCCCTCTACCTCGGCCATTTCTGCGAGGATGTCCCAAACCATGTTCTCCAGGCGCAGGCTGGTCAGCACGTTCTTGATGCGGACCGTCCGTGAGCGTTGCTCGTACTGGATGGGGTCAGCCTTGACAAAATATTCACACATAGACAACTCCCGCATCAAAAAAATAACATCTTAAATCGCCCGCTCGGTCATCTGTTGGGCAATGTAGTCCGCCTGACGGATCGCCAGGGACACGATGGTCAGCGTGGGGTTTTCAGCGCCGCCGGTGGTGAACTGGCTACCGTCGCTGATGAACAGGTTCGGGATGTCATGCGTTTGACCCCATTTATTGACCACGCCATCTTGCGGACGCGCACTCATGCGGCTGGTGCCCATGTTGTGGGTCGAGGGATACGGCGGTGTGCGGAAAGTCCGAACCGCCCCGGCCGCTTGGTAAATGCGCTCGCCCTGCGTGAAGGCGTGGTTGCGCATGGCGATGTCGTTGTCGTGGTCGTCAAAGTGCACATTGGGGACGTAGTTGCCCCACTGGTCTTTTACGTCGGTGTTGAGCGTCACGCGGTTGCTTTCGCGTGGCATGTCTTCACCCACCAGCCACATGCCGGCCAGGTTGGTGTAGCGGTCCATCCACCAGGTAAAGTCTGCACCCCAGCCACCGGGGTTCAAGAAAGCAGCAATGAAGGGGATGCCCAGGCTCAGGGTTTCGAGTTCGTAACCACCGACAAAACCTCGGTTTGGATTGTGTCCTGCTTCGTCACGCACGATGCCAGCCATGGTGGTGCCTTTGTACATGTGCACCGGATTTTTGAAGGCGGCGTAGACGGAGCCTGTCATGTGGCGCATGTAATTGCGACCGACCTGACCTGAGGAGTTGGCCAAACCGTCCTTGAACATATTGGAAGCTGACAGCAGCAGCAAACGCGGAGTTTCGATCGAGTTACCGGCGACGCAGACAATCCGGGCTTTTTGGCGTTGCTCTTTTCCGTCTTTGTCAAAGTACACCACGCCCGTCACCTTGCCGGCTGGGTTGTGTTCGATCCGGGTCACGTGGGAGAGTGGACGAATCTCGAAATTGCCAGTGGCTTCGGCCTTGGGAATTTCGGTGTACAAGGTCGACCACTTGGCGCCGCTCTTGCAGCCCTGAAAGCAAAACCCCAGTTGCATGCAGCGACCGCGTCCGTCGCGTGGCTGGCTGTTGATGGCCATGTTTCCGGTGTGCACTTCCTTGTAACCCAGCTTCGTCGCGCCAGCGTGCATGACCTTGAAGTTGTTGTTGCCAGGCAGCCCAGGAATTCCATTGGTACGGGTCACGCCCATTTTGTACTCAGCCTTGGCGTAGTACGGCTCGAGATCTTTCAGGGTGATGGGCCAGTCCAGCAGACTGGCACCTTTGAGTTCGCCATAAACAGATTTGGCGCGAAACTCGTGTTCTTGCAACCGCAGTGAAGCACCTGCCCAATGGGTCGTGGTGCCGCCCACGGTCTTGCAAATCCAGGATGGCAGTCCAGCAAAGTCTTTGGCGACGCGCCATGAGCCCGACGTGGTGCGCTTGTCCAGCCAGGCGAGCTGGCTGAAAGACTTCCACTCGTCGTTGATGAATGAGGCTTGAGACTGCAGCGCGCCAGCTTCCAGCACCACAACCTTGATGCCTTTTTGGCACAGCTCGTTGGCCAATGTGCCACCGCCGGCGCCAGAACCGATAATCAGGATAACGGATTCGTCCGCGAAATCAAATTTAGCCATGTAGGTCTCCGAATAGTTTCTGGTTTCTTGTTGACGGGCGGGTGCTCAGCCCATGTAGGGCGGTGGGCTGGCTTCTTTCGAGGGCGCCGGTAGCCATTTGAGGTCTTGAAAGCCGCGCGTGATGTAGCCGCCTTTTTCCCAGGCGGAACCCGGATAACCAAACACCGCGTAAGCCATGTCGTTGTCATACAGTGAGGTGACGCACTGGCCGCGCACGGTGGCAAAAAATGCCGTGCCTTCCATGCCGCGTACGATCTCGTCTTTGCGGGCGGCGCTGGCCTTGGCAAAGTTGCCACCGGCTGACTGGTTCAGCCACGCAATACCCTCTTGCAACTGTTTGGCTGCGGCTACGTCGCCTGCTGCCTTGGCGTCCAGGTCTTTGGACAACAGGGCGTAGACCGCATCGGGGAGTTTTTGGTGGGGGAACAGTACGCGGCCCATGGCCATCAGTGTTGTGCCTTCTGCCGATGACAGTTTCTTGAGCTCCAGCGCCCATGCACGCGATGGTGCCAAGCCCGCCAGCAAAGTACCTGTGACGAGTGAGCCAAACAACAGACCCGAACCCTTCAGGAAGTCGCGCCGCACAAGCGGCAGGTCTACTTTGCGGACCACGCCGCTGTCTTCGTCGCAACCCGCAATTTCGGGGCTTTCTGGGGTTATGGAAATGACGCGCATTGTTGTCTCCGGTGGTTGGGTCTTATCTGCACCACAAAGTGCAGTCGACCACCGTAGTGTTCAACCGAATGCACCGCAGCGGGTGATAGCTGACTACTTACAGGGTAAACCCTGGACAGCGCCCTGCGCGACAGTCACCATGAAAAAATCAGTTGTGGTTGTCAGTCAAGTCATGCATCTTAGAGAGTAAATACGCTGCGAGGTCGATGCCTGCAGGCAGGACCGCAGACTAGCGGAACGACGCGTTGATAGCCTCGACCGCGTCTGGAATTTAATGAACAATGGGCGCTAGGCGCCCATGGAACTGGCCTAAGCAGCCGCTAAAAAGGCGGCGACTTGCGCGTTTTTATTGGTAGCCCGTCAGGCCGTAGCCTTCACTTGCAAGCGCCAAGCATGCAGCAGCAGCTCGGTGTAGCCGCTGGGCTGTACCAGACCCTTGAACACCAGCTCACACGCCGACGGTACCCGCTCCACTGGACTTCGGACGGATAGACTTGAGGGTCGAGTCCATCGACACCAGGGCGCACTTGGCGGCTTCGTCCAACGGCGTGTCGGGGGTAATCACCCGGTCCAGCAACGGATAGATGCTTTCCAACCACATGAGGCCAAATATCGCGCGGCAGAGCGTGGTATTGAACCACGTAAAAACCCTCAGGATTTTCGCTACAGCGTGATTCCTTGGCGAGCCATCACCGAAATTCGCCTGCCGACAGGGTCATTTGCGGTGGACCGCGCAGGCCTAGCCCGCTGCGACTCAAAATCGCCGCTTTGCTCAGTCACCAACTGATACGCTGATCGACCTCAAAGTCGGGTGCCGCTTGCGCCGCCAGATCCCCACAATCAGTTGAGGACAGAGCTGGTTCGCTGCGCGTAACTGCGGCCTTTCCCGCAAGGTCTCAGGAATCCGCTATCAACACCGCCCACAGATAGCGCACCGGTGCGCGCTTGGGTGGCACAGGTTCTAGCGTGGGTGAGATGGCATGGCCCAGCGGCACCACTCCAGGCACGCCCTCGCCCGTGATGGCTGGCTCGGTCTGCCTCGTGGGCGGTTGTGCCATGGCCACCGCCGCAGCCCTGAATAGCGAGTTCGGTGCCAGCACACAAAAATAGCGGTGCCGATGGGTGCGCGGTGGTGGCACCAGGGCTGAAACTCTCGCTATTTCTGTGTGGGGTGACGCATGGCTGGTGCACGTGCAACCCATTAATAAGGATCACCAAACCATCGTGGCCGCACTGGCCCGGGTGCCATTGGCCGCCAATGCGGACCTGATCCCCCACTGGTCACACTTGATCAGCGCCATGGAATCCCAGCTGGTCAAAACCGGCCTTGTCGCGGACAACGGCATCTTCCCCCAACACGCCACCGTTTTTCCCCTCATGCGCGAGGGTGAGGCACGCGCACACCGAGGCAACCACGTGGTGCGTCAGATGGCCGATCAGCTGGGCGCGTGGCCGCCACAGCATGGGCACAGGCATGGATGCCTCGATGGTGGCACACGTTGAGGCCGTGGGCTTTGACGCGGCGCGAGAGACACCGGGTTAACCCTAGCTGTTGAAGGCCACAGTTACGCATCGGTTACAAAGCCCTTAAAGTTCATCCTATCCGTTTAGAAAAGCGGTTTTTTTCAACGAGGAGAACTTTATGAAATTCAAACTAGCCATCGTTTCAGCCCTTCTGGCCGTCGGTTTCAGCGCGCAGGCCGCGCCCATCGTCATCAAGTACAGCCACGTCGTCACCGACGTCACACCCAAGGGCCAAGCTGCATTGAAGTTCAAGGAACTGGCCGAGAAGAAGCTCGCCGGCAAGGTTGAAGTTCAGGTGTTCTCCAACAGCCAGCTGTTCGGCGACGGCAAAGAGATGGAAGCGCTGGTGCTGGGTGACGTGCAAATCATTGCGCCTTCGCTGGCCAAGTTCAGCAAGTACACCCCAAAGCTGCAGATTTTTGACCTTCCCTTCTTGTTCACTGACATTGCTGCCGTGGACCGTTTCCAGGCCAGCAAAGAAGGTCAAGACCTGCTTCGCTCCATGGAGAAGAAAGGCATCATTGGCCTGGGCTACCTGCACAACGGCATGAAGCAGTTGTCAGCCAACGCGCCGCTGGGAAGCCCCACCGATGCCAAAGGCATGAAATTCCGAATTCAGAGTTCTGACGTTCTGGAAGCCCAATTCAAGGCCGTGGGCGGCAACCCACAAAAGCTGGCCTTTGCCGAGGTGTACCAAGCCCTGCAAACCGGCGTGGTGGACGGTACCGAGAACCCTTGGTCCAACATCTACAGCAAGAAATTCCATGAAGTTCAAAAGTACATCATGGACAGCAACCACGGTGTGCTGGACTACATGGTCATCACCAACGCGGGCTGGTGGAACAAGCTGCCAGCTGACATTCGCAAAGGCCTGAACGAAGCCATGGTCGAGTCCATCAAGTTCGGCAACAAAGTGGCCTATGACGAAGACGCGGCCTTCCGTGCCAAGGTCATTGCCGAGAACAAGGCCAAGGTCTTGCCAATGAGCAAAGAGCACCTGGCCGCCTGGCGCACCGCCATGCAACCCGTGTGGAAGCAATTTGAAGGCGAAATTGGTGCCGACCTGATCCAGGCCGCCCAGAAAGCCAACAAGTAAAACGGGTTAGCGAAAGCATCACCCCACACCCCGGCTAGTCCGGGGTTTTTTTGGAACAAACCATGAAAATACTAGATTATTTGGAAGAGTGGATCATTTCACTCATGCTGTTTGGTATGACGGCGTTGGCCTTCATGCAAGTGATTCGTCGCTATGTCTTCAATACGGGTTACTCCTGGAATCTGGAGCTGACCACCGTGTTCTTCGGCATCATGATTTTTGTCGGCATCTCCTACGGCGTGCGCGTGGGCTCCCACATTGGGGTCGATGCACTGGTGAACTTGCTGTCGCCAGCCAAGCGCCGTGTGGTCTCCCTACTTGCGGTGTTTTTGTGCATGGTGTACGTCGGCTTTGTCCTTTACGGCGCCACGGTGTACGTCAGCAAGATCATGGACATCGGTATTGAGATGGACGACTTGCCCATCGAAAAGTGGAAGGTCCTGGCCATCATGCCAATTGGTTACGCGCTGGTGGGTTTTCGATTTCTGCAAATCTTCTACAACCTCATCACTGGCAAAACCGACAGCCTGCATTTGGCTGACGAGGCCGCTGACGCTATGAAACTGAAAGCTCAAGAGGCCACCGAATGAACACGCTTGTCCTTTTCTCCAGCCTTTTCCTATTTATGGCCATCGGCATGCCGGTGGCGATCAGTCTGGGCCTGTCCAGTCTGCTGACGATCTTCTTTTTCTCGCAAGACTCACTCGCGTCGATGTCCATCAAGCTGTTTGAAACCAGCGAGCACTACACGCTGATGGCGATTCCCTTCTTCGTGTTGGCAGGCAATCTGATGTCCACGGGTGGCGTGGCCAAGCGCATGGTGGTGTTTGCCATTGCGGCGGTGGGCCACTTGCGCGGCGGCCTGGCCATTGCGTCGATTCTGGCCTGTATGTTGTTTGCGGCGGTATCGGGCTCCAGCCCGGCCACCGTGGTCGCCATTGGCTCCATCGTGATCGCCGGCATGGTGAAAAACGGTTACCCAAAAGAGTTTGCCGCAGGTGTGATCTGTAACGCGGGAACATTGGGTATCTTGATTCCTCCCTCCATTGTGATGGTGGTGTATGCCGCTGTGACCGAGGTGTCGGTGGGTCGCATGTTCATGGCCGGTGTCATACCAGGCATCATGCTTGGCTTGATGTTGATGATGGCGGTTTGGTGGCGTGCCGGGAAACTGAAAATTGCTCCCCCGCCAAAGGCCTCTGCCGGCGAGGTGTTCCGTGCGTTTCGTGACTCCATGTGGGGTCTCGCGCTGCTGGTCATCATCATGGGCGGCATTTATGGGGGTATCTTCACTCCCACCGAAGCCGCTGCCGTATCTGCGGTGTACGCCATGGTCATTGCCGTGTTTGTCTACAAAGACCTGCGCGTAAAAGACTTGCCCCATGTGTTCCTGGAGTCGGCGAAAACCACTGTGATGCTGATGTTCATCGTGGCCAACGCCTTGCTGTTTGCCCACGTGCTGACGACCGAGCGAATTCCCCAAATGATCGCTGAGCAAATTCTGGCTGTTGGCATGACGCCTTGGATGTTCTTGCTGGTGGTGAACGTGATCTTGCTGATTGCTGGCAACTTTATGGAGCCTACAGGGATCATTTTGATCTTGGCGCCGATCTTGTTTCCGATTGCAGTTCAGCTGGGCATCGACCCGATTCACTTCGGCATCATCATGGTGGTGAACATGGAGATCGGCATGGTGACCCCGCCTGTGGGACTCAATCTGTTTGTGACCAGCGGTGTGACCGGCATGAGTCTGGTGCAAGTCACCAAGGCCGCATTGCCCTGGCTCTCGGTGTTGCTGATCTTCCTACTGATCATCACCTACGTGCCCATCATCAGCGTCGGCTTGCCTGATTTGATGTTCGGCAAGGCCTAAAGTGGCCTGAGCGCTGTCCCTGAGCCGGACGCCCAATCTAAAGGGCGTCCGGCTTTTTTATTTTTTGCCAAGGATTGATATGTCTCGCTTCCGCTCCCCATCCCGCGCCCTGGCTTCCCTGGCACTTGCTGGCTCGCTGACGCTGTCCCTGCCCGCGATGGCTCAATTGCGCATCGGGCAACCGTCCGGCTTTACGGGGACCATTTCGGCCGGCGTCATAGAGAACACGGCGGGTGCCAACCTCTACTTCGACGCTGTGAACGCCAAAGGCGGCGTTTTCGGGCAGAAGGTGGAGTTGGTTTCTGTCGATGACAAGTTTGACCCCAAGCTCACCGTCGAACTGGCACGAAAGCTTATTACCGAAGACCGTGTTCTTGCCCTGTTTTTGAACCGGGGAACACCGCACGCCCAGGCCTTGATGCCCCTGTTAGCCGAGTTCAAAGTGCCACTGGTTGCGCCCAGCACAGGCGCCATGCTGCTGCACGATCCGGTCAATCCCTGGATTTTTAATGTGCGGGCCACCTACCAACGGGAGGCGTCCGAAGCCATTGAGCACCTCGCGCGAGTTGGTATCACCCGCACCGCCGTGCTGACCACCGACGACACCTTCGGCGCCGACGGCGCGGCCGGCACACAAACCGGCTTTGCAAAGGTGAAGCAGCAGCCGGTGCTGGTCGAGAAATTTCCACGCGAAAAACCTGACTTCAGCGACATTATTCCCAAGGTCGTGGCGGCCAATGCCCAGGCGGTCGTCATCATTGGCTCGGCTGGCAATGTGGCCAATGCGGTTGCCGCCCTTCGCTACGCGAAGTCCAGCGCTCAAGTGGTGACCCTGTCCAACAACGCCTCAGAGGGCTTCATCAAGCTATTGGGAGCCAACGCACGCGGCGTGATCGTGACCCAGGTCTTCCCCTACGAGCGCTCCATCAAAATCGCCATGATCCGGGAAGCCCGGGACCTGGCCAAAGCCAAAGGCCTGGATGGCGTGACCCCAGCCATGCTGGAAGGGTTTGCCGGCGCCAAAGTCTTGGTCGAAGGTCTGCGCCGTGCCGGCCCGCAACCCACCCGGCAAAGTTTGCGTGACGCGCTAGAAGGCATGGACAACTACAACCTGGGCGGAATCTCCGTCAGTTACAACGCCAGCAACCACACTGGACTCGACTTTGCCGACATCTCCATCATCAACGCCGACGGGAAGTTTCTTCGCTAGGCGGCTAACCCGTCAATCCCGCCGTTGACCGGGATCGGTCGTGAATGCAGGTGAAATCGGGTGAGCCTTTGGCGTCACCGGATTCGGGGACAAGGTGAGATACTTTTCCCCGACGGCTGAACCGGCTGTTTATCATGGCGCGACGGCTGCCCAACAGGCCGTCGCCTTCACGATCCCTGCATTGAGCAAGAAAGCGGATTTATGAAACATCTAAGTGGTATTGACTCCGCATTCCTGCATTTGGAGTCGCCTGAAATGCCGATGCATATCGGCTCGCTCAACGTGTTGGATTTGCCTGACGGCTACAGCGGTGATTTCTTTGAAGACACCCAGGCCCACATTCGGGAACGCATGCACATGGCGGAGGTATTCACCCGCAAGCTCGCGCTGATGCCACTGGATCTGTCCAACCCGGTTTGGGTGGACGACGAGGACATTGACCTCGATTACCACATCCGCCGCGTCACCCTGCCCAAGCCCGGCAGCAACCGCCAGTTGCAACAGTACGTGGCACGGCTGCACTCCAGCCTGCTGGACCGCAGCCGCCCCTTGTGGGAATTTTTTGTCATTGACGGGCTCAAGAGCGGGCAAGTGGCTCTGTACAGCAAGGTGCACCATGCAGGCATTGACGGCCAGGCCGGCGTGGCGGTTGCCAAAGCCATTTTTGATCTGGCGCCGACGGGGCGCCACATCAAGCCGCCCCGGCCCCGCGCCCGCCGCAATCAGTACCAACTCGGTACCGCAGAACTGCTGGGTGCAGCCGCGCGAAACACCGTGAACCAGACGGTGGCGCTGGTGAAGTCCCTGCCCTTGATGGCCGGGGCCGTCAAGACGGTCTTCATTCCCCCCAAAGACGTCAACGGCAAACGCCGTTGGTCCATGCCCAAGGGTTTTCAAGTCTTCGCACCCAAAACCTCATTGAACGTAGCCATTACCAACCAGCGCACGTTTGCCGGACGCACCGTGCCCCTGGCCGAGGTCAAGCAGATTGCCAAAGGGCTTGGCGTGTCACTGAATGATGTGGTGATGGCCACCACGGCCGGTGCCTTGCGCACCTATTTGATAGAGAACAACGAACTGCCAGCCAAGCCATTGGTGGCCGCAGTGCCCGTGAGTCTTCGTCAGGAAGGCGACTCCTCCGCCAACAACCAGGTGAGCATGGTCACCATGGGCCTGGCGACCCACATTCGCGACCCGCTGGAGCGACTCCAGGCCATCAGCGCATCATCGGCCAAGACCAAAGAGACGATGGCGCGTTTCAAATCCGTGATTCCCACAGACTTCCCGCTGCTGGCCGCGCCGTGGTTGATGTCGGCCGTGGCGTCGCTGTTCAGCCGTTCCCGGCTCGCCAACGTCATGCCACCACTGGCCAACGTGGTGATTTCCAATGTCGCCGGCATTCCCGTCCAGCTGTACTTTGCCGGCGCCAAGGTGGTGAGCTACTACCCGGTGTCCATCCCGGCCCACAGCATGGCCTTGAACGTCACCGTGCAAAGCTACAACGGGCGCCTGGACTACGGGTTGATCGCCTGCCGCCGAGCGCTGCCGGATGTGAATGAACTGGCAGACGCCTTGCTGGCCGAGCACCGTATCCTGCTGGATTTGGCCGCGCCGCCCGTGCTAGTGGTCGCAGAGGCTCCCAAAGTGACCCACCGCCCTGCGGTCAAAAGGGCCAAGCGGGTCAATCGCGTCGCAGCAGCCGCCTGAGCGACCAGCGCCCGCCCGGCGGTTCACCGCCCCTGACCCAACTCAAGCTTCTTCACCATGGCCGTGAAGCCCCGAGCCTGTGCCAGTTGCAGCGGTGTTCGCCCCTCGCGGTCGGTCAACTGCAGGCTGGCGCCCGCATCGACCAATGCCACCAAGGTGGCTTGGTGCCGCTCCCCGCCATCTCCCAGGACAATGGATTCAATCAGCGCCGTCCAGTGCAGGTTGTTCACATGGTCGAGCGGCGCCCCGGCTTTAATCAGCTGGCGCACTACACCGACATGCCCCAGGTGGGCGGCTGCGATCAACGCTGTTCCCTCATAGCGGCTGGTCGTCTGCCGGGCGCTGGCGCCGAGCTGCAACAGGGTCTTGAGCGTGGCGTCGTCACCTGCCACGGCGGCAATGGTGACGGCATCGTAGCGGTCGTTTTCCAGCCGATCCAGGGCTGCCCCGGCTTTGGCCAGCACACGAATGGCATCGCGCTGCTGCGCAAATGTGGCAACGTGCAGCGGCGTGCGCCCATGACCGTCCGTGGCGTTCAGATCCGCACCTGTGGCCGCCAGGCGCTGCAACTGCACTACGTCGCCCCGAAAGGCCGCCGCATGCAAGCTGGTGTAGCGCGCAGCCTCCACGGCACTCGGGGCCACCTGGGCCTGCGCGCCCCATTGCACGGCCACGCTGAGCACCAGGGTGGTCGCGCGCAGCAGTTCACGGATGTAGCGAGTGAGTGGCGGGTTCATGGCAGCATCCTCACTTCAACTGGTCCGCCACCTGCTCGAGTGCGACCATGGCGCATTTTTCGTCCAGGTGGCCGCCAGGGGCACCACCCACACCCACTGCGCCAATCACCTCATTGCCCACCTTCACTGGCACGCCACCGCCAAGCAGCAGGAAACCGGGAATGTGGACCAGGTTGGCAGCGCCCGCATTCTTCTGCGCCATCTCCATCATGGCCAAGGTGCTGTTCTTGGCCGACGCCGAGGTGTAGGCTTTCAAGCGACTGGCTTCCAGGGTGTGCGAACCGGCTTGGTCAGCACGCATCATGGCGCGCACTTCGCCGCTGCGGTCGACCACTGTAGCGGTAACGTTGTAGCCGCTGGCGCTGCAAGAGGCCACGGTGGCACTGGCGATCTGGTTGGCCAGTGCCAAGGACATGTTCTTTTCGGTGCGCACCGACTGGGCCTGTGCCAAAGGAGCGACCAGGGACGACGCAACAGAAAAGGTCAACAGGCAAATTTTGAAAGTGGTGTTCATGGAGTTCTCGAGGGATGCAAGCGGTTCGATCAACCGTGGAAGAACTTTAAAAAACCAGGGCAAATGGCGCAATTCGGGCGGCTACGGGACCCACTGCGTAGAACTACGCAGTGGGTCCCTCGTCCACCAGGCTCGCATAACGACGAATCAGCTGCGCCAGTGAGTCAACGTCCAGTTTGTGGAACACATTCGCGCGGTGGGTCTCCACGGTTCGGGGCGAGAGACCCAATGCGCGAGCAATCTCCTTGTTGGTCAGCCCCTCCACGATCAGGCCCAGCACCTCGGCTTCGCGGCCTGACAGGAGCGCATACTGTTCCCGCGCCTCCTGATCGGCAAGGTGCCTCTGCCGCGAACCCACGTGCTGGCGCACGGCTGATTGCAGCGCTTCCAACAGCACCTCATCATTCACCGGTTTTTCCAGAAACTCGGCGGCGCCGGCCTTGAAGGCACGGCGACACATCTCCACGGTGCCGTGGCCAGTGAGCATGATCACGGGCTGGTCCACACCCTGCGCCATCAAGGTGTCGAGCACGGACAAGCCGCTGATGCCGGGCATGCGCACATCGAGCACGATGGCGCCAATCCCCTCTCTCTCAAATTGGTCGAGAAAGACCTGCGGATCGCTCTAGGTTTGCACGCGCAACCCCACCGTGCCAATCAGCAGGGCCAGGCCATCACGCACGGCTGCGTCGTCATCGATCAGGTGGATGGTGGGAGAGAGTGATGCTTCGGGTGTCAGGTTCATACACGCGCTCCCTGCAACGGCAACGTCAGCGTGAATACCGCGCCACCTTGGGCGGCGTTGTGCGCAGCCAATGCTCCACCCATGCCGCTGGCCAGGGTTTCGCACAGACTCAGGCCCAGACCGAGCCCACCTTCCCGGGTTGAAAAGAAGGGTTCGAAAAGACGCGGCAGCGCATCCAGCGCGATACCAGGACCAGTGTCGGCCACTTCAAGCACACCCCCGCTTCCTTCGGCACGGAGAGAAACCATCAGTTGGCGTCCGTCGGTGCTCACCTGTTCCAGCGCCTGCAGCGCGTTCATCAACAGGTTGTGAACGATTTGCTCCAGCGCCACCGGATCGACCTGCACCGTCACCACCCCAGCGGCCTTGATCACTGGCTCGACGCCGCGGCGCCTGCTTTCAGGTTCCAACAAATACAGGGCGCGTTGCACGGCCCCATTCAGACTAACGGACTGGGTCGCGCCGCCTATCGCGGGCCGCTCCACTGCCTGGCGCAAACGCCCCACCACATCGGCGGCACGGCGCGCCTGCGCGGCGGCCTGACGCATGGCTTCTCGGGCCGTTTCCAGCTCAGGCGGGTCTTCGTTCAACAGGCGCAACGCGCCCTGGGTGTTGGCGAGCACGGCGGTGAGTGGCTGGTTAAGTTCGTGCGCCATGCCGGCGGCCAGCTCTCCCAACGTGTTCAGCCTTGCCACCTGCCCCAGGCGCAACAACTCTTCGGCCCGACGTCGCTCAGCCCGCTGGAACTGGGCCTGCGCCATGCCCGCCAGCGCGGCGGCAACCAGCAGCCACCAGGCCCCCATACGCCACCACGGCAGTTGACCCCATCCGAGGTGGCGCTCTGCCACCACGTCAAAGGGTTGGCTGGTGGCCGCTAGGTGTTTGTGGAAATCAAAAGACCAACCCGTCGCGGTGGTCTGCTCCGGCAACTGGCCGGCCTGGATCTGAAACAGCTGCCCGTCATGCGCCAGCGACACGCGAACCGGGCTGGCTTCAAGCGGCATGGGCCACTCCTCAGTGGGCACCATGGCGCGCAGATCCACAGTCAGCGCATAACTGGTGGGCGTGGCGGCCAGCACCAGTTGGTAGCGACCCGCCGCAAAGTCAACCGAAGCCAATGCGGCCTGCACGGTCTGGCGAGAGGTCGTTTCGGCCGAAGCCAAGGCCGGGTCACGCCATGCGCCGTTGCGATCGCGTCGTTGCACGGCAAGAATGTGGGGGTACAGCGCGGGCAGGCGTTGCTCAGGGGGCGTAGCGCCCGGTGCCTCGGCCGCGGGCTGCAACAGGGTCAGTGTGGCCAGAATGGCGTCGTGCTGCACCACGCGTTGGCTGAGCAGGCGGTGCACGATGCGGGCATCGGTCTCAAACAAGGCGCGCTGTTCATCCAATGACTGGCGTGCAATCAAGGCCGACCCGAGCAGGCCCAAGCAAGCCCCTCCGACGAGCCACCAACGAAAGCTTTGCCTTGAATGTTGCATGGCGTCGATTCTGCCTTGTCAGGCGCGCCGGGTGACTGTGACCGCAAAGGCCCCTAGTCCAAATAGTCAGGGTGACGCCCTGACGCGGACACCTTCCACCCTGTCCGTTCGTAAAGTTCGCGCCTACTTCCCTTCAGAGGCCTTCAAACGCTCACTTTTCCAGTACACATCGTCACCCACGGAGCCGTCCGTGCGGTGGCGATTCAGCACCCGCGCCAGCACAAACATCAGGTCCGACAGGCGGTTCAGGTACTGGCGCGGGGTGTCTTTCAGGGTGTCTTGCCCCTCCAACGCCACCACGGCGCGCTCGGCCCGGCGGGCCACGGTGCGGCACACATGGGCCAGCGAGGCGGCGCGGGTGCCGGCGGGCAGAATGAACTCTTGCAGGCGCGGCAGCGCCTCGTTGTGCTCGGCCAGCGCGTCGTCCAGAGCCAACACGGCCTCGGCCTTGAGCAGCTCAAAGCCTGGAATGGACAGCTCACCACCCAGGTTGAACAACTGGTGCTGAATCTCGACCAGCAGGGTGCGAACACCCTCGGGCACGTCTTCACACAGCAGCACGCCGAGGTTGGAGTTGAGCTCATCCACGTCACCCATGGCATGCACTCGCAGGCTGTTTTTGGACAGGCGGGTGTTGTCGCCCAGACCGGTGGTGCCGTTATCCCCGGTGCGGGTGGCGATTTGCGTTAGTCGTTGTCCCATGCGATGCTCCTTTGTTCGGACTATTGTTGCAGCAAAATGGCACCACACCCCGGCTGGCCTTGCCCAGCCGCTGAGTGCCCGGTCCCCCGATTAAGGAATGTCATGAACGCCCCTCTTTCCCCCGCCCATTTGGCCCCCACCATCCAGACCCGAGACCTGCCCGAGGCCTTGCTGGATGCGCTCAAAACCCGCTTTGGCGTCCGCTTCTCCACGGCACTAGCGGTGCGCGAGCAGCACGGGCGCGACGAATCCGCCTTCACCACCGTGCCGCCGCCCGCTGCCGTGGTGTTTGCAGAGAGCACGCAAGACGTGGCCGACACCCTGACGTTGGCCAACCAGTACAGCGTGCCGGTGATTCCGTTTGGCATTGGCTCCTCTCTGGAAGGCCACCTGCTGGCCGTGCAAGGCGGCATCAGCCTGGACGTGGGCCGCATGAACGCGGTACTGTCCATCAACGCAGAAGACCTCACCGTGACCGTGCAGCCGGGTGTGACCCGCAAGCAGCTCAACGAGGCGGTCAAGTCCACCGGCTTGTTCTTTCCCATTGACCCCGGCGCTGACGCCACCCTGGGCGGCATGACCGCCACCCGCGCCAGCGGCACCAACGCCGTGCGCTACGGCACCATGCGTGAAAACGTGCTGGCCCTGGAAGTCGTAACGGCCAGCGGCGAGGTGATTCGCACCGGCACCCGCGCCAAGAAAAGCAGCGCGGGTTACGACCTGACCCGCCTGATGGTGGGTTCGGAAGGCACACTGGGTGTGATCACCGAAGTCACCGTCAAGCTCTACCCGCTGCCCGAGGCGATCTCAGCAGCCATCTGCTCGTTTCCAAGCATTGAGGCAGCGGTGCGCACCACCATTTCAATCATCCAGATGGGCATTCCGATTGCCCGCGTGGAGCTGCTGGACGCCAACACTGTGCGCATGGTCAACACCCATTCAAAGCTCGGCCTGCGCGAAGAACCCCTGCTGCTGATGGAGTTTCACGGCTCACCCACCGGCGTGCAAGAGCAGGCGCTGCTGGTGCAAGACATTGCCGCCGACAACGGCGTGGCCACCGACCAGGGCGCCTTTGAGTGGGCCACCACCCCTGAAGAGCGCACCCGCCTGTGGACGGCCCGGCACAACGCCTACTTTGCCGCCATCCAGTCCAAACCCGGTTGCCGCGCCATTTCCACCGACACCTGCGTGCCGATATCCCGGCTGGCCGATTGCCTGCTGGACTCGGTGGCCGAGGCGGACGCCACCGGCATTCCCTACTTTTTGGTCGGCCACGTGGGCGACGGCAACTTCCACTTTGGCTACCTGATCGACCCCAACCTGCCCGAAGAGCGCGAAACCGCCGAGCGCCTGAATCACGCGCTGGTCACCCGTGCCTTGAGCATGGAAGGCACCTGCAGCGGCGAACACGGCATTGGCCTGCACAAGATGGATTTTCTGGTGAGCGAGGCCGGCGCCGGCGCCGTGGCCATGATGCGCACGATCAAACAGGCACTGGACCCGAAAAACATCCTGAACCCAGGCAAAATCTTCACGCTATAAAATAAATAGCTGCTTGCGCAGACAGGACGAGCGCTAGCGGCCTATTTCACTCATAAAACTATGCCAAACCCCGCACCCCAGTCCACCGCCCTGAGTCAGATCCCCAAGGGCGTGTGGGTGCTGGGCTTTGTCAGTCTGCTCATGGACATCTCCTCCGAGATGATTCACAGCCTGCTGCCCCTGTTCATGGTGACCGTGCTGGGCACCAGCGCATTCACGGTTGGCCTGATCGAAGGCCTGGCCGAATCCACTGCCCTGATCGTGAAAGTGTTTTCCGGCACCTTGAGCGACTACCTGGGGCGGCGCAAAGGCTTGGCGGTGTTTGGCTACGCGCTGGGCGCCCTGACCAAGCCGCTGTTTGCCATTGCCCCCGGTGTGGGCCTGGTGGTAACGGCGCGCTTTTTGGACCGGGTGGGCAAAGGGATTCGCGGCGCGCCGCGTGACGCCCTGGTGGCAGACCTGACGCCGCCAGAGATACGCGGGGCAGCCTTTGGGCTGCGCCAGTCACTGGACACGGTCGGCGCCTTCACCGGCCCGCTGCTGGCGGTGGGGCTGATGCTGCTTTGGTCCAACGACTTTCGGGCCGTGTTTTGGGTCGCCGTGGTGCCCGGGCTGATGGCTGTGGCCTTGCTACTTTTTGGCGTGAAAGAACCCGAGCGTCCGGCCAGCACCGTTCGCACCAACCCCATCAAAAGAGACAACCTGCGTCGTCTGGGCGCGCCATATTGGACCGTGGTCATCATCGGCGCCGTATTTGCACTGGCCCGGTTCAGTGAGGCATTTTTGGTGCTGCGCGCCCAGCAAAGCGGCGTGGCGCTGGCCTTGGTGCCGCTGGTGATGGTGGCCATGAACTTGGTCTACTCCGCCTCGGCCTACCCCTTTGGCAAGCTGTCAGACCGCATGAGCCACACGACCTTGCTGGCCTGGGGACTGGTGGTGCTGGTCGCGGCCGACCTGGTTCTGGCCTACAACAGCCACTGGACCACGATGCTGGCCGGGGTCGCCTTGTGGGGCATTCACATGGGCATGACCCAAGGCCTGCTGGCCACCATGGTGGCCGACACCGCCCCAGCCGACCTGCGGGGCACCGCCTACGGCTTCTTCAACTTGGTGAGTGGCGTAGCCATGCTGGTAGCCAGCGGCCTGGCCGGCTGGCTCTGGGACAGCTACGGCGCCGCCATGACCTTTCAGGCTGGCGCGGTGTTTGCCACACTGGCGCTGCTGGGGCTGGGGCTGGGGATACGATCCCGCAAGGGACCGGAGCCAACGGGGCGTTGACGTCGCGACGTCTTGGTGACTGCGGGTTGTGTATTTTTATGATAGCGTCAAATACACGACCGCATGTGGCTCAAAGTGAGAATGGTCAACGACTGGTTTTCAGGTCATTGCGCTGGCGCAACGACGTCAGAGCCTTGGCAAAATCAACGGAATAGGCGTGGCTCACTGCAGTCGATTGAAGCACTTTCTTGTCTTTGATCGCCGCCATCCGCCTTGGTCAAGAAGGCATCAATATCGCTTCGCTAATCACGCCATACAGGCCCTTATTTAATGGGAACTGAATTGAACACCCCCGTCACCAGAGACCGCTCAAAACCAAGCCGCGCCGTTGTTCGGCACCCTCACGTGGGCTCGCCGCTCCTATTTAGCTCCCTTATGGAGCCCAGAGGTCTTCTGGAAATGGCGATGCTGCCCGCCTCACTCCCCCTGCTGATGGAGGCACCCCGCGGCGACGGACATCCGGTGCTGTTGCTACCGGGCTTTATGGCCGGCGAGTCCACGCTTATCGCCCTCAAGCTATTTTTACGGAAAAAGGGCTATGACGTGCACACCTGGGGGCTGGGGCGCAACGTCGGTTTTCGGGGCAAACACGCGAACGCGTTGCCTCAAAAGATTCGCTACCTGCATCACATCACGGGTCGCAAGGTGAGCCTGGTGGGCTGGAGTTTGGGCGGGGTCTTTTCGTTCTATGGCGCCGAAAGCGCGATGGAATGCGTACGTTCGATCGTCACATTGGGTAGCCCCGTCAGCGTCGATCACGGAGACAGCCGCTCACCCCCTGCGCTGAAAGCAATTTATCGCCTGGTGTCGCATCGCCTGGGCACCGCGGCGCACATCATGAAGCCGCGCGCCAAGGCGATGCGCGAGCGCCAGCGACTGCCGATTCCCACCAGTTGCCTGTACTCCTTGAGCGATGGCGTGGTGCCTCCTCAGGAGGCCACAATTGATGGTGACGCCGCCCTGCATGAAAACATCCAGGTGGCGGGAAGCCATATCGGACTGGGTTTCAATGGCATCGTTTTGGCCATTGTGGCTGACCGTCTGGCGCAGCCAGAAGGCGATTGGCAACCGTTTCAGCCCAAGGGCATGCTCGCGCGGGTGCTGCAATTGACCAGTTGCCCTGCGCCCGACGAGGCGCCCAGTCTCGCGAATTGAAACCTGTTACGAAAGCTCTCTATGCGTCAACTCAGCGAGCACGATGCGTCCTTTATCTATTCGGACAGCGCCCACGCCAACTCCAACGTCACACTGCTTCACATCTACGACCAGTCCACGGCGCCAGGTGGCGTGGTTCGATTTAAACAAATTCAGGCTCACGTCACGAGTCGTCTTGAGCGCTTGCCGCATCTGCGCGAGAAAATTCTGCGGGTGCCGCTGGATCTCGACTACCCCTACTGGATTGAGGATTCGAACTTCAATATCAACCACCATGTTCACCATATTGCGCTGCCCAAGCCGGGTGACTGGCGCCAGTTCTGTATTCAGTGCGCTCGCATTCACACCCGTCCGCTGGATTTGCAGCGACCGCTGTGGGAGATGTATGTCATTGAAGGGCTGGACAGTTTTCTTGACCTGCCGGTGGGCAGCTTTGCCGTGCTGATCAAGATCCATCACGCGGCCATCAATATGGCCAGTGGCGCCGAAATCACCAGCTTGTTGCACGATCTCACACCGACCACGGCGCCCCCTCCCCCGCCCGCGCCCTGGTTTCCGGAGGAAGCCCCCGGCAACTTGCTTCTTTTTTGTCTGACGGGCTTGAATCTCGTCACGTTCCCTCTGCGCGCCGCTCAACTGGTCGGAACCCAGTGGGCCTCCTTTCAGGCGGCCGTAAAAACCCTCGCCGGCGAGTTCTTGACCCGACCGAACGAGTTTCCGATGACACGCTTCAATACCGAGGTGTCATCCTCTCGCGTGTATGAGACGCGCCGGTTTGCGTTGAAGGATTTTGGGGCCATCCGTGCCCTGGTCCCCTCGGCCACGGTGAACGACGTCGTGCTGGCCGTCTGCGGCGGTGGATTGCGGCGCTACCTGGACCTGCAGGACGAATTGCCCGATACCAGTTTGGTCGCCGCGGCACCGATTACCGTGCGCAGCGGCGAGCCGTCCGAGCGACGGTCCAATTACGCCTTTGTGCGCGTGGCCCTGAGCACCCATTTGGCGGACCCCGTGGAGCGACTGGCTGCCATCCAGGCTGCCAGTTCCTCCTCAGCGGTGATGGCGCAGGCCGTCAGCGCGAGGGAGTTGAGCAATCTGGCCCAACACGCGCCTTCGGTGGCTATTGCCGCCACCAGCAAGATGCTGCGAGCGGCCTCGGCCCAACTTGGCAACTGGGTACCGCTGGCCAATTGCACGATCACCAATGTCCCTGGGGCACGAATGCCTCTCTATTTGCAAGGCGCGCGATTGACGCACATGTCGGCCATCATGCCGATTTCGGATGGGATGGGGCTGGTCTTCTCGGTTACCGGCTACAACGACCAGATTGCCATCTCCTTCACCGCGTGTGCCGAGCAATTGCCGGACCCCGCCGTCTTTGCGCAGTGCCTGCGCGACAGCTTCCAGGAACTATTTGCGCTGGCGAATGCCGCGCCGCGCGCAGTCGGCAGAACCCAAAAAACCCCCGCAGCGAGGGTCAAAAAAGTGGCCAAGAAGAAGGTCTCGCCGGCATAGTTCCCTGGTCAGTCGAAAAATGCAGGGCAGGGTTGGAAGCGGAGGAATACGCCCCATCGGCAAGGGCAGCGAGTCGACCGGCGCTGATACCCAAAACTACTGGAATGGCGCGTTAGAGGAGTCCCCCGAAGTTTCCAACTTCAGCTGTTGTTTTTAACCGTTCGGTTTCTATGGACGGGCGGTATGCGCCGCACTTGCGCCACCAAGTCGTTACAGCCATCTGCCCAAGGCCGCCTTGCACCTCTCGGGACCGAGCCGATGACCGAGGAGGCCCGCGGCGTTTACATCTCGGCGTCTTCGGCGATGGCGTTGGCCAGGTAGTCGATCTTCTTTTGCATGTCCTGCTCGGAGTCGGCGTAAGTCTGTGCGATGGCGTTGAACTCGGCCTCAATGTCCATGAAGGCGTCGACCATGTCGGGGTCAAAGTGGCTTTCCCGTCCCTGGAAAATGATGCCCACCGCTTTGTCGTGGCTGACGCCAGATTTGTAGACCTTGTCTGAGATCAGCGCGTCGTACACGTCGGCAACGGCGAGCAAACGGGCCGACACGGGAATGGCGTCACCCGACAAGCCTCTGGGATAGCCACTGCCGTCCCACTTCTCATGGTGCGAGTGCACCAGCTCTTTCACCAACTGAAGCTGCTCAGCGTGCAAGCCCAGGATTTGCTCAGCCCGGACAATGGCCTCGTAGGCCAATGTGGTGTGGGTCTGCATGATTTCATATTCACGCGGTGTGAGACGGCCGGGTTTGAGCAAAATGCGGTCGGGAATGCCAATGGTGCCCATGTCATACAGCGGCGTCGATCGAGCAAGATCATCGATGTAGTCGTCGGTCAATCGTGCCGTGAAGCGCGGGTGGGCGCTCAAGCGTTTGGCCAGTGCCTGAAGGTAGTGCTGCACCCTCAGAATGTGGCCGTCGGAATCAGAGTCGCGGGTTTCAGTCAATGACGCCATCGCAAAAAGGGCCACTGCCATGGCCGTGCGCGTAGGGTCTGCGCGCCGCTCGGGGCGCTGGTCAATGGGGTTCACCATGGGGTTCCTAGGTAGTGGTCATTCCTGTCCCGCCATCAAGGTGTGGGCAGAAGGTACCCGCCATTATGGCGGCCTGCGAACTCAGCGCAAGCGGGTCTGACACGGCACTTGGTACAACCACAGCGCTCGCCCGTCGGGGCACTGCAGCCGCGTCGCAGGTTCCCAGTCGATCGCCTCAAATTCCAGGCTGACCAGCCAGGCGCCAGGGGCCAGTTCAGCCTGCGCCTTCGCCATGGCGCGCGCCATGCTCTCGGGTCGCTGAAAGACATAGACCATGGCGTAAGACTGCCAACCGGCCCGCCAGATGTCGCCCTGGCGCACGCGGGCCCAAGGGCAGCGCAGCGCACACAGGGCCCGCAACGGCCAAGAGAACTCCAGCCCTTGCAGCTTCGCCTGCGGGTAGGCTTGGCGCAAGGCCTTGAGCCCGTGGCCCAGGCCACAACCTGCGTCCAGCACCAGCGCACCGGCTGGCAAGGGGGCGTTTGCCGCGAGGTCTTTCAAGGCATTGGAGGGCGTGGGGAAAAGCGGGGCGTCACGCCACGCATTGAGCGGGTAGATCAAAAGCAGCAAGGCCAGCGGCAGCAGCCAGGCCCAGGCCGGCAGGCTGACCACACCCGACAAGACCAATGACAAAGGAAAGCCCAGCCCAATCATCAGCCGGCGCCACCAGGTGGGGCCCAGCAGGCTGAAGCCTACGCCTGTGGCACAAGCCACAGCGAGTGCCACCACAGTCGCAACCCCCAGGCGCTGCAAGCCGCCGAAAACGGCCCAGGACAGCGCCCAGGACAGCACGGCAGGCAGCGGCCACATCAAGGGCTGGCGAGGCAGCTTGGCCACGGCTGGCGGGCTTTAGCGCGTGGCGGCGCGGTTGAGCTTGTCCAGCAAGCCGTTCAACTCGTCGAGTGAGCCGAACTGGATGCTGAGTTCACCCTGCTCCTCCATGCGCCCTGCCCGCTTGACCCGCTTTTTGACGCGAATCTCGACCTCGGCCATCAGCAAATCAGACAACTCTTCTTCCACCCGCTTCATGTCTCGGGACTTTTCTTTCTTCGGCTTGGTAGCCGTCAGGGAGAATTCGGCGCTGAGCTTCTTCACCAGACTTTCGGCCTCGCGCACTGACATTTTTTTGGCGGCAATCTGGCTGGCAGCCGTGACCTGCGCACCCCGGTCCAGCATCAGCAGGGCACGGGCATGGCCCATGTCAATGTCGCCCGCCATCAGCATGGTTTGCACCGGGTCGGTCAGGTTCAACAGGCGCAGCAGGTTGCTGGCGGCGCTGCGCGAGCGCCCCACCGCTTGCGCAGCCTGCTCGTGCGTCAGGCCAAACTCTTTCACCAAGCGTTGCAGGCCCTGCGCTTCTTCCAGCGGGTTGAGGTCTTCACGCTGAATGTTCTCGATCAGCGCCATGGCGGCGGCCGACTCGTTGGGCACGTCGCGCACCAGCACGGGCACACTGTCCAGACCGGCCAGCTTGGCGGCGCGGAAACGACGCTCACCGGCAATGATTTCGTATTTGCCCTGGTTGTCGCCCTCTTTGAGCTGGCGCACCAGAATCGGTTGCATGATGCCCTGTACCTTGATGGATTCGGCCAACTCGTACAGCGCGCCCTCGTCCATGCGTGTGCGCGGCTGGTACATGCCAGGGACCATGTCGGTGAGCATCAAGGTGGACGGCAGCGCCGGAGTTGCCTCGCCGGAGTGGGTGTCATCCAGCGACGCGCCATCGGCCACTCTGGGGCCCAGCAGAGCTTCGAGTCCGCGGCCTAGGCCTTTTGGTTTTTTCGTGACCATGTTTGTCTCACTCTTTAATTAAGGGGGGTTAAGGTCAGCAGCGGTGCCAGCAACTCGGTGCCAGCCGGCCAGTCACCCAGGCCGGATTCGGCATTGAGATGACCCTGCGGGCCGGCATCCACAAAGGTACTGCCCCAGGCGCTGGCAAAGGCGCGGGCGCGCTCAAAACTACAGTATGGGTCGTTCTGGCTGCCCACCAGCACGGAGGGAAACGGCAGAGTTTGCAGGGGCACGGGCGACCAACTGGTCAACACCGGGCGCAAGGCTTCTTGTTCGGCATCACCGGGGCCCACCAAAAAGGCCGCTCTGACCCGGTGTGTGTTGCGCGAGTGGGAGGCCCACGCCGCCACCAGCAAACAACCCAGGCTGTGGGCGACCAGAACGGCCGGCTCGTCACAGGACAGCACCACATCTTCCAGACGGGAAATCCAGTCGCCGCGCAGCGGACGCATCCAGTCGTGTTGCTCAACCCGCTGGTAGCCCAAGTCCCGCTCCCACAAGCTTTGCCAATGGTCGGGGCCGGAGTTTTGCCAGCCGGGCAGGATCAGAATGTTGGACGGCTTCATTTGCTATGGTTTTGATAGTTGCTTGTGCAGGCTGTACCTGAGGTAGCAGCCAAATTCTTTATATTTTCTTGCCCCGCTCCACCATCTCGCTGGCGAAGGCGATGAAGGCTTGCGCGCCTTTGCTTAGCGGATCAAACACCACGCCTGGCACGCCATAACTGGGGGCTTCGGCCAAGCGCACATTGCGAGGAATGACGGTGTCAAACACCTTGCCGCCAAAGTGTGATTTGAGCTGCTCGCTCACCTGACTTTGCAGGGTAATGCGCGGATCAAACATGACGCGCAGCAATCCAATGATGACCAGTTCCTTGTTCAAATTGGCGTGCACTTGCTTGATCGTGTTGACCAAATCAGTGAGCCCTTCCAGCGCAAAGTACTCACACTGCATGGGCACTATCACGCCGTTGGCGCTGCACAAACCATTGAGAGTCAGCATTGACAGGCTGGGCGGGCAATCGATCAGGATGAAGTCATATTCGTCCACGACAGCGGCCAGCGCCGTTTTCATTCGGGTTTCACGCCGCTCCAGGCCCACCATCTCGATCTCAGCTCCGGCCAACTCCCGGTTAGCGCCCAGAATGTCATAGCTGCACCCGGCGTCCACCAGTTTGGCACTTTTCACGCGGGCCTCTGCCACCGTGGCGGACTCGAGCAACACGTCATAAATGGTGAGTTCCAGCTTGCGCTTGTCCACACCCGAGCCCATGGTCGCATTGCCCTGCGGGTCCAGGTCGACCATCAACACCCGTTGTCCGATCTTGGCCAAGCCCGCCGCCAGATTGAGCGTGGTGGTGGTTTTGCCAACGCCACCCTTTTGATTGGCAACGCAGAATATTTTGGCCATAAGGTAGGTACTTGAAAGAAAGAGTGAGAGATCGGGGAGAGCTTGCGGGATGTTTCACGTGAAACACCCCGCAAGTGTAAATTCAAGCGACTAGCGCGACAGGGCCAATTTCACACCAAATCCAATCAAGAACAATCCTGCCACCTTTTCCAGCGTGCGAGAGATCATGGGATTGGCCCGCAGGCGCTCTGCCAGGTAGTGCGTCAGCAGCACCACGGTCAACCCGTAGCCAAAGGTCAGCGCAGCAATGGTGGCCGCCATGACGCCAAAGGTCATCACACCCTGGTGGCGGACCGGATCGACAAACAAGGGGAAGAACGCCATATAGAACACGATCGCCTTGGGGTTGAGCAGCGTGATCATCATGGCCTGGCGCAGGTAGTGGTGCGGCTTGATGTGAATGATGGGGCCAGCGCCCGGTTTGGCCAGCAGCATCTTGGCGCCCAACCAGGCCAGGTAGCCAGCACCCGCCCACTGCACCGCCTGAAACGCCTTTGGGTAAGTGGCCAGCAGAGTCGCGACGCCTGCTACCGCCAGCCACAGCAAAACCTGGTCACCGACGATGACACCCAGTGTGGCCGCCAAACCGCCGCGCACCGCACCCTTGCTGGTGGATGTGATCAAGGCCAGATTGCCCGGACCGGGAATCATCAGAAACACAATGATGGCGACAACAAAAGCGCCGTAGTCTGCGATGCCGAACATGAGGAGGTCTTTCAAGTGGAGCGGGCGAGTTTAAGCGCCGCCACCTGATTCTCAAACTATTTGGTGCCCTTCACCGTCTTGCAGCACCCGACCGGCGAGCCTGCAATTGCACTCAGTGTGCGTCGGCTGCGCGCATCCAGATGATGCAGCGCTCGGCATCCAGACCAGGCACGGTCAATTGTTCCACGTGAAACACATTCACGCTGGCGGGCAAGGCGGCCATTTCCTCGGCCGGGTTCTTGCCCTTCATGCCCATCCAGATACCGTTCTCTGCCAAGGCAGCCATCGACCATTGGGTGAAATCGACCAGCGAGGCAAAGGCGCGGGAGCTCACCACCGCGTACTCGTCGGTGAGGTTTTCAACCCGCGCATGCACGCCACGCAAGTTGGGCAGCTTCAGCCCCAAAGCCACTTGCTGAATAAACGCCACCTTCTTGGCGACGGTATCCACGCAATCCACGGCAATGTCCGGGCAGCAAATGGCAATCACCGCGCCGGGCAAGCCCGCGCCTGACCCGACATCCAACAAGCGCAACTTGCCACTCGACGCCTCAGTCTGCGCCTGAATACCGGTACTCGCCAGTTGTGCGCGCAAGGGTGCAATCACAGCAAGACTATCCAACAAGTGGTGCGTCAGCATCTCGACCGGGTTTCGCACGGCAGTCAGGTTGTAGACCTTGGTCCACTTCTCAATCAGTGCCATGTAGTCCAACAGTCGGGTGACCTGCTCATCACTCAAAGGCAAATTCAAAGCAGCCAAGCCCTGGCGCAGCTCAGCCTCCAGCGCCCGCATCAAGCTATTCCTGCTTCTGAGCCGGCCACTTCAGTCGCACCCTTCTCCGACACAAAGCCCTTGAACCGGCTCTTCTTCAGGTGAATCAGCAGCAGCGACACGGTGGCTGGCGTGATGCCTGAGATGCGGGACGCCTGCCCCAAGGTCTCTGGCTTGAACTTGTTCAGGGTCTGGCGCGCCTCGATGCTCAAGGCAGACACCTGCATGTAATCCAGCTCCGTGGGCAGTCTCATTTGCTCGTAATGGGAGGCGCGACTCACCTCCTCCCTCTGACGGTCGATGTAGCCCGAGTACTTGGCGACAATCTCCACCTGCTCAATCACCACAGCCGCCCTCACGGCATCTGCCGTGAGTTCAGCCTGTGTTTCACGTGAAACAGGGGTGGTCAACTCGGCGCTGGCGTACTTGCCACCGGCCAAGGTCATCAGGGCAGCGTAGGTCACATCAGGGCGGCGCAACAAGTCAGCCAAGCTGTATTCATGATCAATCGCCTTACCCAGCACACGTACGGCTTCAGCTTCATCCAGGTTTTTGGGGTTCACCCAAACGCTTTTCAGACGCTCTGTTTCACGTGAAACAGCATCCCGCTTCTTGCAGAAGGCGTCCCAACGGGCATCATCTACAAGGCCAAGCTTGCGGCCCGCCTCGGTCAGGCGGGCGTCGGCATTGTCTTCACGCAGTTGCAGACGAAACTCGGCCCGGCTGGTGAACATGCGGTAGGGCTCGCTCACGCCTTTGGTAATCAGGTCATCCACCAACACCCCCAGGTAGGCTTCATCCCGGCCGGGCAGCCAGGTGTCCTGCGACCACTCGGTCTTGGCGCCCGCTTGCAGCGCAGCATTGGTGCCGGCGAACAGGCCTTGCGCGGCCGCTTCCTCGTAACCGGTGGTGCCGTTGATCTGGCCCGCAAAGAACAAGCCCTTGATGGCCTTGGTCTCGAAGCTGCTTTTGAGTTGCTGCGGGTCAAAGTAGTCGTACTCAATGGCGTAGCCGGGGCGCAGAATGTGCGCGTTCTCCAGGCCCACCATGGAGCGGACCAACTCATACTGAATATCGAACGGCAAGCTGGTCGAGATGCCGTTGGGGTAGTACTCGTGTGTGGTCAGGCCTTCAGGCTCCAGAAAAATCTGGTGGCTGTCTTTGTCGGCAAAGCGGTTGACCTTGTCTTCCACACTTGGGCAATAGCGCGGGCCCACCCCCTCAATCACGCCGGTGAACATGGGGCTGCGGTCAAAGCCCCGGCGAATGATCTCGTGGGTGCGCTCATTGGTGTGCGTGGTCCAGCACGGCATTTGCGCCGGGTGCTGCTCGACTCGGCCCATGTAGCTGAACACCGGCATCTGCGGGCTCATGCCGCCGGGCATGCCGTCGCCGGGCTGGGCCACACATTTGCTGAAATCAATGGTGCGACCATCCAGCCGCGGCGGTGTACCGGTCTTCAGGCGGCCTTGGGGCAGCTTCAGCTCTTTTAGGCGAGCACTCAGGGAAACAGCCGGCGGATCGCCCGCGCGGCCGGCCGCGTAGTTGTTCAGGCCCACATGAATCTTGCCGTCCAGAAAGGTGCCAGCGGTCAGCACCACGGTCTTGGCGCGAAACTGCACACCCACCTGCGTCACCGCGCCCACCACCCGGTCGCCCTCCACCATCAGGTCTTCCACCGCTTGCTGAAACAGCCAGAGGTTGGGCTGGTTCTCCAACCGGTGCCGAATGGCCGCTTTGTACAACACCCGGTCGGCTTGGGCGCGCGTGGCGCGAACAGCCGGGCCTTTGCTGGAATTAAGAATACGGAACTGAATACCGCTCTCGTCCGTGGCCGCCGCCATGGCACCGCCCAGTGCGTCCACCTCTTTCACCAGATGGCCTTTGCCAATGCCGCCAATGGATGGGTTGCAGCTCATCTGCCCCAGCGTCTCGATGTTGTGGCTGAGCAGCAAAGTCTTGCAGCCCATGCGGGCGGCCGCCAAAGCAGCTTCGGTGCCGGCATGTCCGCCGCCGACAACAATAACGTCGAAATTTTCAGGATAAAGCATGGTGATGAGTCTGTGGTGGGGGCGTGAGATAAGCAGCGCGCCCTGCGCCCGTAGGGGCTGAAGACCCCGATTTTACCGGCGTGGGCCATTTTTGGCTTGGCAGGCGGGCACAATGGCCCGCATGAAAACTCTGATCTTCGCGGGCAGCACCCGCCAACACTCCTTCAACCGCCAACTGGCCGCCCAGGCCGCCACCCTCGCCCGCGCCGCTGGCGCCGAGGTCACGCTGCTGGAATTGTCCACGCTGGACATCCCTTTGTACAACGCAGACCTGGAAGCCCAAGGCACCCCAGCCGACGTGATTCGCCTCAAGCAATTGATGTGGGAGCACCCGGCCTGGATCATTTGCTCACCCGAATACAACGGCAGCTACACCGCCTTGCTGAAGAACACCATCGACTGGGCCTCCAGCCCGGTCAAAGGCCACGCCGACTGGGCCAATGGCTTCAAACCATTTGAGGGAAAAGTGGTCGGCCTTCTGAGCGCCTCACCCGGTGGCCTGGGCGGTTTGCGCTCCCTCAGTCACTTGAATCCTTTGATGCAAAACATGCAATGCTGGATCGCTCCCAAGCAGTTCGCGCTGAACGGCGCCGGACAGGCTTTTGATGAACAAGGCCAGCTTAAGAGCGAAGCGCACCGCGCTAGCGTGCAGGCGGTGGTTGATCAGGTGTTGTGGGCCAGTTCACGGCTGGTCTGACTTTTCCGGGCTCACGACGCCCTGACCAAGGACCGGGAATCTCAACCGCCTTGTTCTTCCCCCCCTCTCCCCCAGCCCCTCTCCACCCCCGCCGGGGCGGAAAGGGGAGCTCAACAGCCGTTTGTGGCCAACGCTGTGTGCGGGGCTGAGTTCAAAGGGGAAGGCTAACTTTCTAAGTGGCCGGGGGCGGTCGAGGTTGAGGCCGCTCGATAAGGCGCAGCGAATCTTCCAACATCCGACCAAATGTGGCTGTTGAGCGCCCTCTCTCGCCCGGCGGGGCGAGAGAGGGCTGGGGAGAGAGTGGGGGTTGCAGCGTAAGAATTGCTACGTATTTAATAGCTATCTACGCATGTTTTATAAGCGCTACAGGCCAATAATGCATCCAGGCATTACAAAGCAGCCGGACAGCTTCAATGGGCAAGCCCCCCTATTTCACCCCAGCAATTACCCGCATTTGTCCTGCACTGGACAGCAAAAGAACCCACATCGGTTTACCCTTACCGGTTGAGCGCCACTACCTCGGCGCCAGTCACCCGGAGCACGTCATGCAAATCCCTTCTCTTAAAGACCAGGTCAGCCCCGAAGAATGGGCGCTGCGCTGCGACCTCGCGGCCTGCTACCGGCTGGTGGCCGCCTACGGCTGGAGCGACTTGGTCTTCACCCATGTTTCGGCCCGCATCCCCGGCCCCGAGCACCACTTTCTGATCAACCCCTATGGAATGATGTTTGACGAGATCACTGCGTCCAGCTTGGTCAAGATCGACCAGGATTGCAACAAGCTCAGTGAGTCGCCCTTTCCAGTCAACCCGGCCGGCTTCAACATCCACAGCTGTATTCATCAGGCGCGCGACGATGCGGGCTGCGTGCTTCACACCCACACCCGAGCGGGAGTTGCCGTCAGCGCGCAAAAGTGCGGCATATTGCCCATCAGCCAACAATCCACCTTTGTGCTCGGCTCGCTGGCCTACCATGACTATGAAGGCGTGGCCCTGCGCGACGACGAAAAGCCTCGCCTGCAGGCCGACCTGGGTGATGCGAGCTATCTGATGCTGCGCAACCACGGTCTGCTCACTGTGGGCAAAGACATACCCACTGCGTTTCTCGCCATGTACACCTTTGAGAACACCTGCCGCATCCAGATTGACGCGCAAGCCGGTGGCGAACTCACGCTGGTTAACCCGGAGATCGTGGCCGGCATTGCCAGCGTCATGAAAGTCGCCACCGCCGGCATGGGCGCCGCACTGGCTTGGCCAGCACTCTTGCGCAAACTGGATCGAAGCAACCCCGGGTACAACACATGAACTCCGCCTCAAGCACCGCTGAACAGGGCCTGATTCAGACTGACTTGCAAGCCACGCTTGACCTGCAGCGGGCGGCCTACTTTTTGCAACCGGTACCCACGCTGGAGCAGAGACGCGCCGACCTGCTGCAGTTGCAAAAGTTCGTGCGCGAAAACAAAGACGGCCTGGTCGCCGCCATCAACGCCGACTACGGCAGTCGATCCAGCCACGAAACCCTGTTTGCGGAAATATTTCCTGCGCAGGACGCCATCAAACACACGCTGGGCCACCTCAAAAAATGGATGAAACCACAGCGCCGCCACGTTGACCTGCGCAACTTCCTGGGCGGAAAAAACCGCGTCATTCCACAGCCCCTGGGCGTGGTGGGCTGCATCGTGCCCTGGAATTTCCCCATCAACCTCAGCATCCTCCCGCTGGTCTACATCTTTGCCGCCGGCAACCGGGCCATGGTCAAAATGTCGGAAAACTCCCGCCATCTGGCACGTTTTCTGGTCAACAAATCACCCGCCTATTTCCCACGCGACAAGCTGGCCTTCTTTGACGAAATTGGCGGCGTCGGCATCGAGTTCTCCAAGCTCAAATTCGATCACCTGCTATTCACTGGCTCCGGCCAAACCGGCAAAGCCGTCATGGCGGCGGCCGCGCAAAACCTGTGCCCCGTGACGCTGGAATTGGGCGGCAAATCACCGGCCTTGGTCTGCGACGACTACCCTCTGCAAAAAGCCGCCGAGCGCCTGCTGTTTGTGAAGTTCCTGAACGCCGGCCAAATCTGCACCACGGTCGACTACCTCTACCTGCCCAAGGGCAAGACTGACGCGTTTGTGGCCGCCGCCAAAGCCATCGTCAGCCTGCGTTACCCCACCATCGCCGGCCCCGACTACACCGCCATCATTGACGACAAGTCCTTTCTGCGCCTCACCACCGCCCTGCAAGAAGCCGAGGCGGGCGGGGCCACGCTGGTGCAGCTCACCCCTGGCCCGCGCTGGGACGCAGCCACCCGCAAGATTGCCCCACACCTCGTGCTCAACGCCCCGGCGGACAGCGTGCTGCTCACCCGTGAGATTTTTGGCCCCATTCTGCCCATCAAGGAATACACCCGACTTGAAGACGCCGTGGCCACCATTAACCAAGGCCCGCGCCCCCTGGCCTTCTACCCGTTCAGCAACGACTCAGCCACCATCGACATGCTGCTCACCCGCGTCATGTCAGGCGGAGTCACCGTCAATGACGCCCTCTTCCACCTCGCCCAACACGACCTGCCCTTTGGCGGCGTGGGCGACAGCGGCATGGGCCACTACCATGGCTATGAAGGCTTCATCACCTTCAGCAAGCTGCGTCCCGTGTTCTACCAGGCTGGTTGGAGCGCCCTCAAATTCATGTGGCCGCCCTACGGCAAATTCGCCACCAAGTACCTGGCGTTTTTGACTCGCTAAAGCGAACGGGCCTGCCTGGACGCCAGGGTGCGACGAAAATGGCGGGAATGCATACACACTCCCGCCCATCGCCGCAAGCGCCCCGCTGGGTCGCGCCCGCCCTGCTGACCCTCGCCGCGCTGGGCGGTTGTGCCTCTGCGCCACCTGTCGAGGCCCTAGCCCCTGTCATACCTGCGCCAGTCGTAGTCGCCGCGCCGGCCCCTGAGCCAGAGATCGACTCCGTCGCGAAATTCGCCCGCTGGGTGGCCGAGTTCAGCGTTTCAGCCCGCGCTGCCGGCATCACCGAGGCCACGCTCCACCAGGCCTTTGACACCGTGCGACTCATTCCGCACGTCATCACCTCCGACAAGGCCCAGCCCGAGTTCACCCGCACCGTCTGGGCCTACCTGGACACCGCCGTCTCGCCACAGCGCGTTGCCCGTGGGCAGACCCGGATGCGCAATCTGCCAGTCGAAGTTGATGGCGTGCCGGGGCGCTACGGCGTACCGATGGAAATCCTGGCCGCCATATGGGGCATGGAAAGCAACTACGGCAGTTTTATGGGTGACATTCCCACCATCGACGCTTTGGCCACACTCGGTTTCGAAGGTCGGCGGGAAGACTGGGCGCGGGGCCAGTTGTTAGCAGCCCTCAAAATTCTACAAAGTGGTGACATTGCCCGCGTCGACATGATTGGCTCTTGGGCCGGCGCCATGGGCCAAACCCAGTTTCTGCCGTCCAACTATTTGGCCTATGCGGTCGATGCCGACGGTGATGGCCGTCGCGACATCTGGGGCAGCCTGCCCGACGTCATGGCCTCCACCGCCAACTTTCTGACCCGCTCAGGCTGGCAACGCGGTCAACCCTGGGGCGTGGAAGTGCGCCTGCCCACCGGCTTTGACTACGCCCGAGCCGACACGTCTCAGCCCGCATCCAACTGGGCCGCCGAGGGCGTACAAAGCATGGACGGCGAAACGTTGCCCGCTTTGACCAACGGCACCTTGTTGCTACCCGCCGGTGCACGCGGCCCGGTCTTTCTGGTGGGCGTCAACTTTCGCACCATCCTGCGCTACAACAACTCCACCAGCTACGCCCTTGGGGTAAGCCTGCTGGCCCAGCGGCTGGCGGGCGGCCCCGCCGTGCAAACGGCGTGGCCGCGAGATCTGCAAGCCTTGACACGGACCCAATTGAAAAACCTGCAAACCGCGCTCAACACCCGCGGCTTTGACAGCGGCACGCCCGACGGCATCATGGGCCCCGCCACCCGCAGCGGCATTCGTGACTACCAACGCAGCCTCAGCCTGCCCGCCGACGGCTACCCGACGCTAGAGTTGCTACAACGACTGCAGTGAGTGGGGACGGGGGAAAACGCTCCTATTTGGATCACGATGAGGAGCACTCCAGGAAAAATCCGTCGCCCCCATGCGTCTATGGTTCAATGCCTTTATGAACCGCCGTACCCTTTTGTTGCTTGTATTGGCCGCCTCAAGTGGCGCAGCGGCTTTTGCGTGGTACACGATGCGCGCGCCGGCAGTTGCCGCCATGGTGGTGCATTCACAGCCTTTGGTCCGCACTCTACTGTTTTCAGCGCGGGTGGCCAGCACCTCTCGGGTTGAGATTGGCGCCACCCTGACCGGCCGCGTGGCGCAGGTCAACGTGGCCGAAGGCGCCCGGGTGAAGCGGGGTGACATCTTGGTGCAACTGGAGAGCGACGAGCTGCAAGCAGCGCTTGCCCAAGCGCAGGCCGGCGTTCGCCAAGCACAGGCCAAGTTAGCTGCCCTCCAAAGTTCGGGGCGCAGTGCCGTTCAGGCCAATCTGGAGCAGGCCGAGTCGGTGCTCCTTGCCGCCAAAAAGGACCTTGCCCGCACACAAGAATTGGTCGCCCGTAACTTTGTCAGCGCCGCGCGTTTGGACGAATCACAGCGCGCAGCCGCGGTTGCCACGGCACAGCGCGATGCCGCCCTGGGCCAACTGCAGGCCAACGCACGGCAAGGCGCTGACTGGGTCGGCGCGCAAGCACAGGTGGCGCAGGCCCAGGCAACGCTGGCGTCAGCCCAGGCACGTCTGGAGCAGGCCACCCTCACTGCCCCTGCCGATGCCCGGGTGCTCTTGAGGGGCGTGGAGCCGGGCCAGATTGTTCAGCCCGGGCGTGCCCTGCTGACCTTGGCCCTGGACAGCCCGGTGCAACTGGTGGGTCAGGTGGATGAGCGTTACATGGCGCAGGTGCAGTTGGGCCAGAAGGCAGTCATGCGAGCTGATGCCTTTGCGCAGCAGCCTTTCGATGCAAAAGTGCAGTTCATTGCACCCGTGGTCGATGCGCAGCGTGGTGCCGTGGAAGTCAAACTCATTCTGTCGGGCCCGGTGCCGGATTTTTTGCGCGAGGACATGACGCTCTCCGTCGAGCTGGTCACCGGCCAACGCGACCAGGCGTTGGTGGTGCCTGCACAAGCCCTGGGTGCCCAGGCTGGCGGCACGACCGCTAGCGTGCGGCTGGCGCAAGAAGGCCGCGTGGTGGCGCGTTCGGTTCGACTGGGGCTTCGCACCCTCGACGCGGTGGAAGTGCTGGATGGTTTGGCCGCCGGTGATGTGATTTTGCTGAGCCCCACGCCCGCCGTGGGGCAACGGGTCAAGGCCGACACCAGAGCAGGGTTTGCAACGCCCAAGCGCGCTGGCGATGATGCCGGCGCAGCGATGAGCAACGCCATGGGCCGCTGAGAAAAACCCGATGCGGTACCGGATCGGTTTTGAAGCTCAGGTGGCGATGCGTTTTCTGCGCGAGGGGCGCATGCAAACCGTGTTGATCATCGTCGGCGTGGCCGCCGGTGTGGCCGTGGTGGCGTATATCTCGGCACTGATCAGCGGCTTGCAACGCAACACCCTGGAAAAAACCTTGGGTGCCCAGGCCCACATCACAATCTCGGCGCCAGAGGACGCGGCTTTCACCACAGGCCCAAATACATTCAATACCACCACCTTGCAGCAGGTGCAACCGCGCACCCAGCGCCCGCGATCCATTGTCAATTGGCAGGCACTGGTGCCCGTGCTGGAGGCGATGCCCGACGTGGCGGCCGTTTCGCCCATGGTGTCGGGCGCCGGCCTGGCGCAGCGGGGTGAGGCATCCAAAGCCATCGCGCTGCTGGGTGTCGATCTGGACCGCTATGACCGCATCGTGGGCCTGCGAAGCAAGGTCGTCGACGGTGTCGCCCGACTCGGCCCGGGCGAGGCGATCCTGGGGCGTGAACTGGCCAGCGACTTGGGGCTGCGGGTGGGGGACCGGGTGAGCCTCATTGTGGGGGGCACCAATGCCAGTAGCAGTGTGGTCGACTCTGTGCGGGTCACCGCCCTGGTCGACCTGGGTGTGCGCGAGCTGAATCGGCGCACCGTGATTGTTCCGCTGCGCGCGGCCCAAAGCCTGCTGGGGCTTCCAGGGGGCGCCACCAATTTGGACTTGGCACTGACCGATGTTTGGGCGGCTTCGGCACTGTCGGGCGAGTTGGCGCAACGCTTCCCCTACAAGGTAGAAGGCTGGCAGCAGGCCAATGCCCAACTCGTATCGGCCCTGAACGCGCAGTCTGTCAGCACGGCGCTGATTCGGGGTGTGGTGATGGTGGTCGTGGTCTTGGGCATTGCCAGCGTGCTGGTCGTGTCGGTGGTGCAAAAGCGCCGTGAAATCGGCATTCTGCGGGCCATGGGCGCCACCCAGGGCCAGATTCAGCGTGTGTTTTTGCTGCAAGGCGCCATCGTGGGGGCGCTCGGTTCGACCCTGGGCATCTTCTTGGCCCTGGCCCTGATCGCAGCCTTTACCCACTTTGTGCGCGGCTCTGACGGCCTCCCGCTGTTTGTGATTTCCCTCTCACCCCAGTTGGCCCTATCGATTGCCGCCATCGCCACCGTGTGTGGCGTGTTGGCCGCCGTCGCGCCGGCGCGGCGCGCTGCCGCTTTGGACCCCGCCCAGGCAATCCGGATTTGACGGCGACCATGGCACCGAGTAACGCTCCATTGATTGCCATGGAGGGGGTGCGCAAGCGCTACAACATCGGTCGCCCCAATGAGGCTGAGGTATTGCATGGCATCAGTTTGTCGGTGGGCGTGGGCGAGTTTGTGGCGCTGATCGGCCCGTCCGGTTCGGGCAAAAGCACCTTGCTCAACATCATCGGCTTGTTAGAGCCCATGACCGAAGGCAGCTATCGCCTGCAAGGAACGGAGGTGGCCGGGCTGGACGATGCCGCGCTGACGCTGCAGCGCCGCTGTGCACTCGGCTTTGTGTTCCAGTTCCACCACCTGTTGCCGGCCTTTACCGCCCTGGAAAACGTGACCATGCCGGCCCTCATGCGCGACGGCACCGTCAGCGCGGCGCAGCGCAAGCACGCGCAAGAGGTGCTGGCCGCCATGGGCCTGTCCGATGCCATGGGCAAGCGCCCGGGTGAACTCTCTGGCGGTATGCAACAGCGCGTGGCCATTGCCCGCGCGCTGGTCATGCAACCGCCCCTGGTCTTGGCGGACGAACCCACCGGCAACCTCGACCGGGCGTCGTCTGACGAAGTGTTTGCGCTGATGCGCCGCATGCACGCGGACCTCGGAACCTCATTTTTGGTGGTCACCCACGACCCGCGCCTGGCTCAGCGGTGCGACCGCACGATTGAGTTGGTGGACGGCAAGGTTGAGCGGGATGCCCCTAACGCGGTCGCCTAGCGATACAGCATCTGCCAAATATCAAATATGGCCGACGCCACGGCCCACTCCGAGGGCTGCAAGGAAATTCAATTTCCAAGAAAATCACACAATCAACAGCCTATCCAACCCACATGAATTCTTGAAAGCTGAAGAATTCACTCTCTAAAAAACTGAAGGAACGATGTATGAACGAAGTTGAATTTCGAGTGCGAGCGTCTGCCAATGGGTTCTCTGATTTTCAACAAAAAGAATACGCCTCTGACACAGACGCCCCATTGCATACACACGAATTTTCCGCCAGTCTTGTCGTTTTAGAAGGCGAATTTTCTCTCCAGTATTCGGACTCAAAAGCGACTTTTTTGCCGGGTGAGTGCTGCGAATTGGCGGCAAACGTTCTGCATGCAGAGCGCGCAGGGTCCCATGGCGCCAAAGTTCTTCTGGCCAAAAAAATGTAGGCGGCCAACAAGTCGACCTCAGAAAGTCGCACTCCCGCTTTGAGGCGACCGCACGCCGTGGTGGGCATGCAGGATGCAAAGGCCAAATCAAGCAATTAAATCAAACGATTGATTGAGTTGTATGATCCCGGCCATGAAACTTGACACCCCCGTTCCCAAGGAACTGAGAATTGACGGCCAAGAGGCCCGTACACGGCTGCTGGATGCGGCGCTGACTTTGTTTGCTGAAAAAGGCTTTGCTGCGACCTCCATCCGCGAGTTGGCGCTGGCGGCGCAGGTGAATGTGTCGGCCATCAGCTATTACTTTGGCGACAAGGCCGGTTTATACCGCGCCTTGTTTCAGGATCCGCGCATCAATCCGCCTGTCGCACTGGCACCGGCTGCCAATCTGGCCGAGGCGATTCGAGGCCTGCTGACGGCCATGACAGAACCCCTTAAACAAAGCGACGCCGCCCAGCAGTGTGTGAAGCTTTTCATGCGCGAAATGCTGGAGCCCACGGGGGTGTGGCAAGCCGAAATTGAAAACAACATTCAGCCCGCCCACCTCGCGCTGGTGGATGGCCTGTGCCGTCATCTGGCAACCACAGTAGACGACGATATTCACAGGTTGGCGTTCTCCATCGCGGGCTTGGGTGTGATGCTGCAGCTCTCTACTGACGTGTACCGAACCATTCGCCCCAGCTTGAACGACACGCCGCAAGCCATCGACGCCTACACCGATCGCCTGCTTGAATACGCCTTGACCATGGTCGCCGCTGAAGCTCAGCGCCGCCAGATCGTCCTGCCCCAGCCGTCCCCCACGCCCCACCCAGAGACCGCCCCATGACGCCCCACTTTTTCAAAGGCATGGCTGTTGCCAGCAGCACGCTGGTGCTCAGCGCTTGCAGCGTAATGATGCCGGCCACGCAAGTTCCCTCACTGGCCGCGCCGCAGTGGCAGGCGCCGCTGCCGCACCAGGGCCGGGTGCAATCACTGGCCAACTGGTGGCAACGCCAGGGCGACCCGCTGCTGGTCGAACTGATTGACGCCACCCAGGCCCAGAGCCCTTCCATGGCGCAGGCGCTGACCCGCATTGCTCAGGCGCGCGCCAACCAAGCCGCGGCGAATGCAGTGCTGCTACCTCAAGCCAGCGCGTCGGCCGGCATCAGCCGCGGGGTCAGCCAGCCGAACACACCGGTGGCAACCAGCGCCAACGTGGGGCTGCAAGCCAGCTGGGAACTGGATTTGGTCGGGGCCAACAAGGCGGTGAACGACGCTGCCTTCGCCCAGTTGCAGGGCACCCAGGCGCAGTGGCACAACGCCCGTGTGTCAGTGGCCGCCGAAGTGGCACAAACCTACTACGCACTGGCCACCTGCACCCAGTTGCTAACTGTGGCCCAGGCAGACTCCGCATCCCGTGCCGACACCGCCCGTCTGACTGAACTCAGCACCCGAGCCGGGTTCACAGCACCCGCCATGGCAGCATTGGCCCGCGCCAGTGCCGCAGAGGCCCGAAGCCGCGTCACCAGCAAGCAAGAAAGCTGCGACCTGAACACCAAGGCTTTGGTGGCGCTGACCGGCATGGATGAAGCGCCTTTGAGACAAAAACTGGCCCTGGCCCTCGTCCAACCTGCACAAGCCGCTCCTTTTTCAGTAGCAACCATACCCGCGCAAACGCTCACACAGCGGCCCGACGTGTTCTCCGCGGAGCGTGACGTGGTGGTGGCCAGCGCGCAAGTGGGCAGCGCCAAGGCCCAGCGTTACCCCCGCCTGACCTTGAACGGCGCCATTGGCGGCTTGCGCGTCAACACCGGCGGCACCACCACCAACTTGACCACCTGGTCCTTTGGCCCATTGGCCGTGAGCGTGCCGCTGTTTGACGGCGGCCAGCGCGTAGCCAACATCAGCCTCGCCGAGACCCAGTACCAGCAAGCGGTGATCACTTACCGCAGCCAAGTGCGCCAGGCGGTGCGCGAGGTGGAGGACGCCTTGATCAAGCTGCAAAGCACCGACACCCGCCAGGCCAACGCCGAGGTGTCGCGCCAAGGCTATGCGCAGTCGCTGGCCGCCACCCAAGTGCGTTTTGACCAAGGCCTGGCCAGCCTCGTCGAGCTGGAAGAAGCCCGCCGCGTGGCCTTGGCCGCGCAGAGTGGCCTGCTCGGCTTGGCGCTGGAGCGCAACCTGGCCTGGGTGGCGCTGTACCGCACCCTGGGCGGCGGCTGGGACCGCAGCACCTTCACGCCTGACCCGTCCACCGCCACCCCTTCGTCGGCCCCTTGAGCCACCCCGCCCCCTACCGATTGTTGAGACCCTCCCAATGAACTCATTCACCGTCAAACCCCTCACCCTCGGCCTCGTGCTGGCCAGCTTCCTAACGCTGGGCGGCCTCGGCCTGCTGACCACCCGCTCCGATGCGGCCGACGCCCCCACTGCAGCCGACAGCGCCAAAGCCGGCAAACCGTCGCTCACCGTCAGCCTCACCCAAGCCACCGCCGGCCAGATGCCCATCACCCTGCTGGCCAACGGCAGCGTCGCCGCCTGGCAGGAAGCCAGCGTGGGCGCCGAGGTGAATGGCTTGCGCATTCAAGAGTTGCACGCCCAGGTAGGCGACAGCGTCAAGCGCGGTCAGTTGCTGGCCACCCTGTCCAGCGACGGTGTGCAGGCCGACTTGGCCCTCGCCCGCGCCTCACTGGCCGAAGCCACTGCACTCGCGGCTGAGGCCGCCGCCAACGCCGAGCGCGCCCGCGCCGTGCAAGGCACAGGTGCTTTGAGCGCGCAACAAATCAACCAGTTTCTAACCGGTGAGATGACGGCCAAAGCTCGCGTGGAGTCGGCCAAAGCGCAACGAGACGCGCAGCAACTGCGCCTGAACTACACCCGCATCGTGGCGCCTGACGCCGGCATCATCTCGGCCCGCACCGCCAGCGTGGGCGCCGTGGTGGGTGCGGGTGCTGACCTGTTCCGCCTGATTCGCCAAGGTCGCTTGGAGTGGCGCGGTGAAGTTACCGCCGCCGAGTTGGGCCGCGTGAAACCCGGTACCCGCGTGACGCTGACTGCCCCCGGTGGTGACACCGCCGAGGGCAAAGTGCGCCTCATTTCCCCCACCGTGGACGCCCAAACCCGCAACGGCCTGGTCTACGTGGACTTCAGCGCACCCCAAACCAGAAACCACACCAGCACTTTCAAACCCGGCGTGTTTGCGCGCGGCGAAATCGCTCTGGGCCAGGTCAATGCCATGACGGTGGTACAAACCGCCGTGGTGGTGCGAGACGGCTTCAGCTACGTCTACCAAGTGGATGCCAATAGCCGGGTGAGCCAGCTCAAGGTCAAAACCGGCGCCATGGTGGGCGACCGGGTGGAAATCGTCAACGGCGTGACGCTGGAACAAAAGCTGGTGGCCAGTGGCGCCAGTTTCCTGAGCGAGGGGGATTTGGTGAAAGTGGTTGATATTTCCAAGCCAAATCAGCCTTCAGCGCCCACTGCTCCTGCGCAAGCCGCTAGTAAATAAGGAGCAGACACCATGAATGTTTCCTCCTGGTCCATCAAAAACCCCATTCCGGCGGTGATGCTCTTTGTGTTGCTGACCTTTGCCGGTCTGCTGTCCTTTCAGGCCATGAAGGTGCAGAACTTTCCTGACCTGGACGTGCCCAACGTCATCGTCGTCGCCTCGCTGCCCGGTGCCGCGCCCGCGCAGCTGGAAACCGAGGTCGCCCGCAAACTGGAAAACGCGCTGGCCCCCTTGCAGGGCTTGAAAAACATCTACACCAAGGTGCAAGACGGCGGCGTCACCATCACCGCCGAATTCCGGTTGGAGAAATCCACGCAGGAGGCCGTCGACGATGTGCGCTCCGCCGTGCAAGGTGTGCGGGCCGACCTGCCCGCTGACGTGCGCGACCCGGTGGTCAAAAAGATTGACCTGGCCGGCACGCCCGTGCTGGCCTACACCGTCAGCGCGCCCAGTATGGATGACGAGGCCTTGAGCTGGTTTGTGGACAACACCGTGTCGCGCCGTCTGCTGGCTGTCAAAGGCGTGGGCTCCGTCAGCCGCGTCGGCGGCGTGACCCGCCAGGTGGAAGTCGCACTGGACCCGCTCAAGCTGCAGGCGCTTCGCGCCACAGCGGCCGACGTGTCGCGCCAACTGAAACAAGTGCAGACCGAGAGTGCCGGCGGCCGGGCCGACTTGGGCGGCAGTGAGCAGCCCATGCGCACAATAGCCACCGTCAAGACGGTAGAAGAACTCGCCCGCATCCAGATTGCACTGTCCGGCGGCCAGCGCGTGCGCCTGGACCAGTTGGCAGAAGTCACCGACACCGTGGCCGAGCCACGCTCGATGGCCTTGCTCAACGGCAAACCGGTGGTGGGTTTTGAGATCACCCGCAGCAAAGGCGCCAGCGAGGTGGAGGTGGGTGCAGGCGTCAAAATCGCGTTGGCCGAGTTACAACAGGCCCACCCCGATCTGGTGCTCACCGAGGCCTTCAACTTTGTGGTGCCGGTGGAAGAAGAATTTGCCGGCTCCATGACGCTGTTGTACGAAGGCGCCATTCTGGCCGTCATTGTGGTGTGGTTGTTTCTGCGTGATTTCAGGGCCACATTTGTGTCCGCCGTGGCCTTGCCGCTGTCGGTGATTCCGGCCTTTATCGGCATGCACTACCTCGGCTTTTCCATCAACGTGGTCACGCTTTTGGCGCTCTCACTGGTGATTGGCGTGCTGGTGGACGATGCGATTGTGGAGGTCGAAAACATCGAGCGCCACCTGAACATGGGCAAGTCGCCCATCAAGGCCGCAACGGAAGCCGCTGATGAGATTGGTATGGCCGTGATCGCCACCACCTTCACGCTGATAGCCGTGTTTCTGCCCACCGCTTTCATGAGCGGTATTCCCGGCAAGTTCTTCAAGCAATTTGGCTGGACAGCGGCACTGGCTGTGTTCGCCTCGCTGGTCGTGGCGCGTATGTTGACGCCCATGATGGCCGCCTACATCATGCGGCGCAGTCCGCGCGAACACAAAGAACCCTGGTGGATGCACCGCTACATGGTGTGGAGCCGCTGGTGCCTCACACACCGCTGGATCACGGCCGCCGCTGCCGGCGCCTTTTTCGTTGGTTCGTTGATGCTGATTCCGCTGTTGCCCAAAGGCTTTATCCCGCCCGACGACAACTCACAAACCCAGGTCATGGTGGAGCTGTCACCCGGCTCCACCCTGGCGCAAACGCGCGAGGCCGCCGAGGCCGCCCGCCAACTGGTCATGCGCGTGGACCATGTGAAAAGTGTTTACACCACCATTGGTGGCGGCTCGGCGGGCTCTGACCCGTTTGCCCCGCCCGGCGCCTCGGAAGTGCGCAAAGCCACGCTCACCGTGCTGCTCACCGACCGCGGCCAGCGCCCCCGCAAGCAGGGCATTGAGAACAACATCCGCGCCGTCATGGCTGAGCTGCCCGGCGTGCGCAGCAAAGTCGGCCTGGGGGGCTCGGGCGAGAAATACCAGTTGGTGTTGACTGGCGAAGACCCCGTGGCTCTGGCCACAGCCGCCGCCGCCGTGGAGAAAGACCTGCGCACCATTACTGGCCTGGGCAGCATTGCCTCCAGCGCGAGTTTGATCCGCTCAGAGATTGCCGTGCGCCCTGACTTTGCCCGCGCCGCCGACCTGGGCGTGACCAGCGCCGCCATTGGCGACACCTTGCGCATTGCCACCGTGGGCGACTATGACTCGGCACTGTCCAAACTGAACCTGTCACAGCGCCAGGTCCCCATCGTGGTCAAACTGGCCGACACCGCCCGCCAGGACCTCAGCGTGCTGGGCCGCTTGAGCGTGCCCGGCACCCACGGCCCGGTCATGCTGAGCCAAGTCGCCACGCTGGAGATGACCGGCGGCCCCGCCGTGATCGACCGCCTGAATCGCGCCCGCAACGTCACCTTTGAAGTGGAGCTGTCTGGCGCGCAATTGGGCGACGTGACCGACGCCGTACAAAAACTGCCCAGCATCACCCAACTGCCGCCCGGCGTGAAACAACTTGCTCTCGGCGACGCCGAGGTCATGGGTGAACTGTTCGCCAGCTTTGGCCTGGCCATGCTGACGGGCGTGCTGTGTATTTACATTGTGCTGGTGCTCTTGTTCAAGGACTTCTTACACCCGGTCACCATACTGGCGGCGCTGCCACTGTCTTTGGGCGGTGCGTTTGTGGGCTTGTTGCTGGCAGACAAGAGCTTCTCCATGCCCTCGCTCATTGGCCTGATCATGCTCATGGGCATTGCCACTAAGAACTCGATTTTGCTGGTGGAATACGCCATCGTCGCCCGCCGCGACCACGGCATGACACGCACCGAAGCGCTGCTGGACGCCTGCCACAAACGGGCACGCCCCATCATCATGACCACCCTGGCCATGGGCGCCGGCATGCTGCCCATCGCGGTGGGTTGGGGTGCGGCAGACTCCAGCTTTCGCAGCCCCATGGCCGTAGCCGTGATCGGTGGCCTGATGACCTCCACCGTGCTCAGCTTGTTGGTGATTCCGTCGGTGTTCACCTTTGTGGACGACATCGAGCACCTCATCCGCCGCGGGGCTGGCTGGGTGCGCGGTTTGGGAGGAAGCAAGCCCAAGGAGGCGTAGAAAAAAATCGCCTGTTGAAACAAGGGATTCCCGCCACTCCAAATCTGCAAAGCCATGCACATCGCCATCCTCACCTTCGACGGCTTCAACGAGCTGGACTCGCTCATCGCGCTGGGCATCCTCAACCGTGTCAAGCAACCCGGTTGGCGCGTCTCCATCGCCAGCAACACCGAGCGCATACGCTCCATGAACGGCTTGGTGATTGAAGCGCAGGCCACGCTGGCCGAGGCCAGTGCGGCGAACGCCGTGCTCATCGGCAGCGGCATGCGTACCCGAGAGATTGCGGCCGATGCGGCCCTGATGGCGCAACTGCAGCTGGACCCCTCCCGCCAACTGCTGGGCGCGCAATGCTCCGGCACACTCATTCTGGGCAAGCTCGGCTTGCTCGATAACGTACCTGCCTGCACCGACCTCACCACCAAACCGTGGGCTGAAGAAGCCGGTATCGCCGTGCTCGATCAGGCCTTCTTTGCCAACGGCAACGTGGCCACGGCCGGCGGCTGCCTGGCCTCAAGCTACCTCGCCACTTGGCTCATCGCCCGTCTGGCCGGCCTCGCCGCCGCCGAAAACGCCATCCACTACGTCGCGCCGGTCGGAGAAAAAGAGGACTACGTCACCCGCGCCATGGGCCACATCACGCCCTATTTGGAGGGGGTTCCCGTCAAGCCGTGAGTGATGACAGCGTGCAACTAGTCAGTCGCTCCCGCGTGAAAACACACGCCGCGTTCAGCGGCTGAACTCCATCACCCAGTTGGTTTCCCAACTCAAGCCCCCATCTCCTGAAAACGCCTGCTGCCAAGTCGGGTTACCGCCGGGATTGGCATCCCAGGCAAAACGCACCTTGATGGGCTTCTCCGCCAGCCAATCGTCGGCAAAAAATGTGCCCACAGAACCGGTGAATCTGCCGATAACAGGCACGTCAAGACTGTGCGGCGCACGCCCGTCCAGCCACCAGATGGCCCACATCTTGGTAACCGGATCAAACGAACGAAACGGCGCCGCCTGCACCTCTTCGTCGGGAAAATGAAGAATGTTGTCCTCCACATTGCCAAAGCCGCCCAGGATCTTTCGGGTGGAGGATTTGCCAGAAAACTCCGTCCACGCCGAGCACCCGGTAAGGCGGGAATTCAACCGCCGATGACGAACTTTCCAGTCACCAAGGATGAAGTCAAAGTCTGAAGGCGGGGTGACGTGGAAGGTGGAATGCATTGATTGCGTTTTTTTGTTGAGGCGAACCTTTTGCCGAAGCGGCAGCTGAAAGAGTCCAAGCAGGAGAAGGGTCAGGCCTTGCCGCTCCCCGCGATCATGACAGGTGTTCCGTACCTGGTGGGGTGCTCGGGGGCGCCTTCCAATGTTGCACGCGCCCCACCAAAGCAGTCGACTCCAGACGGCAGCGCCATGCCAGATTGTGCTGATCTTGTCCAAATGTTGGCGGTGACCTCGACTGCATTCGGGTTGTCGCAACAGCCACGAGAAATCGCTCGCAGTTCAGGCCAACGTTCAAACGTCAACCCAAGCGTTGATCCGCAGTCCGCGCAAAATTCCACGAACACCTTCTTGCCACTTTCGTCAGACAAGTGCTCATACTTGCGCGGCCTCGCGGACAGGAACTCAACCGCCTCAATCGGAAACAAGGACTCCGTATAAAACGAGGAGCCAGTCATTCGCTGGCAAAAAGTGCAATGGCATACAAGCGTACGCAGCGGAGCCTGTGTTGCCCGAAATCTGACCTTTCCGCAAAGACAACCTCCTTCAAGTACATATGACATGGCGCCTCTCCCAGAATGGTTTCACGCGAGTCAAAATCTGACGAGAATCGAACTCGGAATTGCGAATCCCCAAAGCTCCTGCGGTCCTCCACAGAATTCCGCTTGGGTCGCGGAACAGTAAACCGATTCTGGCATCCGTGCAAGCCGCGACCTGGGTCCGTCTATCGCCCAAATAATTTCTTCAGCCCCTCACCCACCTTGTCCCCCACCGACGCACCGGCGCCTGTGCCCACACCGGGCATCAACACAGTGCCGATGGCCGCGCCGATCAACGCGGAGCGGGACAAATTGACTTGTGGCGCGTCCAGCGTGCCACCCACTTCCAGGGGCACGCCCACAGCACCTCCCAACTGGCTGGCTGCCAGGTTGACGCTGATTTGTCCGCTCAAGGCCCGGCTAGCAGCCACTTTGACTTGCCCGGTGGCGCTCAACACGCCTGAACTGGCCACCAAGTTGTTGATTTGAAGGACCCGGCCTTCGGTGCTGACCTGCCCGGCCAGAACGTCCAGTGAGGTGTTTCCGCCGCGGCTGGTGCCCACAGTTTTGACCGCCTTGGCCAAGTCAATGCCATGCAACACGGCGCCCTTCACGGTGAACTGGCTTTGGGATTTCAATACATCAGACAGCGTATCAATTTGACTCGTTCGGGCTGAGAGCGTCGTGCTTGCGTCCAACCGGCCGCTTAGCACCGGTATGGCTGCCGTGCTAAGCGCAGCCACTTCAACGCCCTTGGTTTCCAACTGGCCCTTGAGCACATAGGCGCCACCTGGCTGGGAAGGTACCCGGAACTCCACCGGGCCTTGGACCGTGCCTCCTCCCACGCTCAGCGCCACACTCCAAACTCGGTCTTGCCGGGAAAGCTGTGCGGTTGAGCCCTGCAAAAATCCTTTCAACACCTGCACGTTCACCTTGTCAGGCTCGCCTTGAGCATTGATATCAGCCTGGAAGTCCACCGTCATGGCCAAACCCTTGGCGTTGACCCAGCTCACGTTTTTCAACAACAGTTCTCGGGGAAACCATGCTTGAGACTTCTTGGGACTTGTTTTGGCCTTTGACCCCGGTCCAGATTGCGCAGGTTGATTTGTTTTTGATAGCGACAAGAGCAAAGCGTCGATGCCATGTTGTGGCAGTGAGGCATCACGCACCAGCACCGATCCGACGGACCACTCGCCCATCAAAAGGCGGCCCAACTCAGGACGAACGCCCACATAGGCCAGGGACAGTGCCGGCTTTGTGGCCACCTCGATATCAGTCACCACCACAGCAGGCTTGGGAAACACAGAGACCTCAATCCCGCCCAGCTTGACACCCACGCCCAGCGACTGAGTGGCTTCGCGCTCCACACGGGCCTTGAAGTCAGCCGAGCCCAACCAAGTTTGCAGGCCCCACACAGAACCGACCACCAGCACACCTGCCGCCAACCCTGTCACTGAGATCCACTTCAACGCTTTGTTCATGCCTGCATTCTGCATGGCCTGCGCCAGCCCGCAAAAGACGGCACGCTAAGTCAGCGCCCGCTGGCGCGAGGCCAGTGCAGCGCCCACCCACAACGCGGCGGCAGAATAAATCAGGCCGCGGGCCAAGCCACCCTGTCCGTCAGCAATGTAACCCACCAGCGTGGGTCCTACGATCTGGCCAAACGCAAACACAATGGTGAACGCACTGATGCCCGCACCCCAGGCTGCCTGCGGCAGATTGTGCCGAACCAGCGCGGTGGTCGACGCGACCACCGCCAAGAACACCGCGCCGAACAAAATGCCCGAGGCCAGCACCACGGGCCAAGCGGAAGTCAACGCAGGCAGTAAAGTTGCCAGGCCCAACAATCCATTGAGCAAGGCCAACACCCGGCCCCCTTTGTACCGGTCCAGCAACCCTGCCCAAATGCGCGCCGAGGCGACCACGGCGGTGCCCAGCAGCGTGTAAAAAACGGTGATGTCCGGGCCGCTGGCGCCTTGCTCGCGCAACAGGGCGATCACAAACGTCATGTAGCCGATGTAGCCCACGCCAAACATGGCGTAACCCGACAGCGCAAATGAAAACGGCCGCCAGTTGAATGATGCAGGGGGTGCACTGCCCACGGCGGCTGGCGGTGCCAACTGCCGCAAAACGCGCGCGGGCCAACGTAAGATGGCTGTGGCCACCAGGCAAGTTCCGGCCAACAGCCACCACGCCCAGGCCCAGCCATGGGGCCACGCCACTGCCGCTTCCAGCACGGCAGGCACCAACAGGGCCGACAACACAATGCCAAACCCCGTGCCGCCGTAGTACAAGCCAATCAGCCAGCCACCACGAGCCGGTTGCAAGGCGCCCAAGCGCGCCGCCAACAAACCGCCCGCAATAAAAACCAACGCGCTGGCCACGCCGGCCAGCAACCGTTGCACGAGCAATGGGGTGCTGTCAGTGAAAAACCCACTCAAGCCCATGAACACGCTGGCCAACACCGAACCCAGCATCAGTACACGCGACGCACCATAACGTTGCAATAGACGGGGCGTGACCAGCGCACCCAGCAAATAACCCAGCGCATTGACGGTGTTCATGCCCCCCGCCAGGGTGTAGGACCAATTCAAATCGTCCCGCATGGGCGGCAACAACAAACCATAGGAAAACCGGGTGATGCCCAAAGACAGAGCCGCTCCCATGGACAAAGCCAACGCCAGCCAAAAGAGCTGGGACAAGGGGGTGTGAGAAGTGGGGGTCAAAGTCGTCATGCGACTTGCATTCTGGCGCAAAGCCCTTGCAATGCCCTGTCGCCTTGGCTGAGATTGCTGGCCCGGCGGGAACCAGCTTGCCCGCCAGCAAGCGTGCCTCAGGTACTGCCAGACACGGCGCCCGGTGAGTGCATGAGAATCCTCGCAAACAAGCGGTCAAAAGCCGGGTTGCGCTTGTACTGTCCCGTGAGGGGATCGCAATTGGTGGCAAAGGCTGCGTCCAGCTCACGCCAGTCTTCATCGCTGAGAACCCGCAGCGCTGCGGGAAAAATAACGTTTTCCTCCATCTGCATGTGGGCCAGATAAAACCTGATGTAGTGGCGGGCCGTCTCTACAAAGGCTTCACGGCGCGACTCCCCCATCAATTCCCACGCCAACAACAAGTGTTGCAACTCACGTACCGCCGATTCGCTCGTGGCGTGGTCTTTTTCAAGCAGAACAATGGTCTCCATCGTCTCGGGGGCCAAACGTGCCACACGGGGAAACAACAGGTTCGACTCTTTGGGATGGTGCAACTGCTCCGGGAACTCGTCCACGTAGAAAAGCATGGCGCGCATTCCGTCAAAGAAAACCTCGGGCTGATCGCCGGGCCCCGAGAGCAATGCCTTTTCAAAGGCATTCATCAGGGTCGCCAAAGCGGCGTGCTCTTCCCGAATGATTCGAATACTGGGGTGGACCATCACATCTCTCCAAAGCAAGCGCCAAGCATGACAGCGCCGAACTGGATTGACCTTGACACGGATCAATGCACAGTTCATCAGCTGTTCGAGCGCCTTGCCTGCTATTTTTGACCGCAAAACACACCACCGAAAAAGCTGTGCATAAATCTGGCACAAGCCAGCAGTTATCCACAGAGGTGACGCCAAATGAAAAATTGTCCAGAATCCGGGTACACATCAGAAGCAAGGTCACCCACATGGCTTGAGATAACTTAAGTCTATGTTTTAAATCAAAAAAAACACCTTATCCACAGCAGAGCGCTTCCCTTACCTACTACTACTATCTTATAAATAGAAGATATAGAAAGACAAGGGAAAACGCTGGTGTCAAAAAACAGGCAGTTTTACATTGATGCTTTATGCTTGTGCATACCTGCAAATAAGCCAGACTAAAAAACGCTTCGACCAGCACAATCAAGTAAGATTTGCGCTACCGGATGGCCTGGCCCGAGCATTTCACCGGGTTGGGCGGCTTCTCTGGCCCTCTTATCAAGTTTTTTGTCCCCCTCCATGTCTGTTACACCCGCCGCTTCGTCGCCTGGCTCCTCTCCTGTCTCTTTTGAAATCAAAAGTGCCCAATTGCCATTGGTGGCCTTGTTGGTGAACACAGATGATTGGGCGCAACTCAGCGCGGACTTGCTGGCGCGATATGGCCATCTTGGCGAGAACCCTGATTTTTTTGACCACGACCCGCTGGTACTCGACTTCTCGCAACTCAATCCGAAACTACCCGTCTCAGATTTGGTTCCTTTGTTGAGAGCGCTGCGCGCATGCCGATTGGTTGCAGTGGCCATGCGGGGCGCCAATCGGGACTGGATGGAAGCGGCCCGGTCCGTGGGCTTGGTGGAAGTGCCGGTCGATGTCCCGCGTCCCCGTCCCAAATCCGCCCCGCCGGTCTTGACAGAAGTGGTCACCACCGAAGTGGTGCGAGAAATTGTGCGCGAGATTCCGGCCGTTGCCACCATGGTCATCGACAAGCCTTTGCGATCAGGGCAAAAAATTTATGCGCGTGGTGCAGACCTGGTGGTACTGGCCATGGTCAACCAGGGCGCTGAGGTGGTGGCAGATGGCAATATCCATGTTTATGCGCCCTTGCGTGGCAAAGCCATGGCGGGTGCCAGTGGCAATACCAATGCCCGCATCTTTTCCTTGTGTCTGGAACCTGAACTGATTTCAATCGCCGGTATTTACCGTACCAGTGAAAACCCACTGTCGCCCGATGTGCACGGCAAGCCGGCTCAAGTGCGGCTGAGCAATGACGGCCAAGATAAGCTCTTGTTTGAAGCGCTCAACCCCTAATTCATCTTTTTGAAAGACAACTTTCCCATGGCAAAAATTATTGTGGTGACTTCCGGCAAAGGAGGCGTTGGCAAGACGACCACCAGTGCCAGTTTTGCGACCGGTTTGGCGTTGCGCGGTCATAAAACTGCCGTGATCGACTTCGACGTGGGTTTGCGTAATCTGGACTTGATCATGGGTTGCGAGCGCCGTGTGGTGTATGACCTGATCAACGTCATTCACGGTGAAGCGAATTTGAACCAGGCACTGATCAAGGACAAGCAGTGCGACAACCTGTTTGTGCTGGCTGCGTCGCAAACCCGTGACAAAGAAGCTTTGACGCAAGACGGTGTAGAGAAGGTATTGACCGATCTGGCGGCGATGGACTTTGAGTTCATCGTGTGCGACTCTCCAGCAGGTATTGAGACTGGCGCCATGATGGCCATGCACTTTGCCGACGAAGCACTGGTGGTGACCAACCCCGAGGTGTCTTCCGTGCGAGACTCAGATCGCATTTTGGGCATGCTGGCCAGCAAGACCCGCCGAGCCACACAGAGCATGGACCCGATCAAAGAGCACTTGCTCATCACCCGCTACAACCCGGCGCGGGTCAACCAGGGGCAAATGCTGTCACTGGAGGACATTCAGGATATTTTGCGTATCAAGCTGATTGGCGTCATTCCTGAAAGCGAGACGGTGTTGCAAGCCTCCAATCAAGGACTGCCTGCCGTGCATCTGCATGGCAGCGATGTGTCTGAGGCTTACAAGGACGTGATCGACCGTTTTCTGGGCACCGAGAAACCCATGCGCTTCACAGAAGCGCCCAAGCAAGGGCTGCTGAAACGGCTCTTCGGGGGGAAATAAGCCCATGTCATTTCTTTCCTTTTTTATCGGCGAGAAAAAGAAGACGGCCAGCGTTGCCAAAGAACGGCTGCAAATCATTCTGGCGCACGAGCGCAGCGGTCGTGGCGCGGCGCAGCCCGACTACTTGCCTGATTTGCAGCGGGAGCTGATCGCCGTGATCAGCAAGTACATCAAGATCAACGCCGAAGACATCAAGGTGAATTTGGAGCGCCAAGATAATCTGGAGGTTCTGGAGGTCAAAATTGAGCTACCAGACAGCCGATAAGCCTGATTGAGCGTGTTTTATGCAAAAGGGAGGGGTACACCCCTCCCTTTTCTTTGAGCGTGCGCAATGTGCACTGACATCCGATTGGCGTAGCCACTGGCTTATTTCACAGCGGTGGCATCGAACAAGGGGTTTTCAATCAAACCCAGACGGTTGCCAAGGGGGTCGGTGACAGCGGCCACTTTGATGCTGCCTCCGACCTCTCTCACCGCTTCGAGTTCAATGGCGCCCATTTCAAGCAATCGGGACAATTTATGCTCGATCTGTGCCACGCCCCACAAGGCTTGCGCACCCGTGGTGCCAGGTGTGGCGTTGGGCAACAAGCGCAGCTAAAAGTCGCCCACGGAAAACCCAACATAAAAGGGTTCTTCAAAGCAAGGCGCAGTAACGAGCACCTTGGCATACCACTGGCTGGCAGCGGTCAGATTCGGCGCCGGATAAATGACAGTTCTCAGTCCCAGAGTCATGGCCATCTCCGGTTGGCAAATCGCTGGCCCTGCCGCGTTCAACGGGGTGAAAAACGCGGGTCAGGTCAAACGGGTGACACGTTGATCAGCAATTTCAGGGTGTTCTCATCCGGCCGACCGGCAAAAAATCGAGTCAAGGCCTGTTTGAATACGGGTTCGTCCGGCGCGACCAGGGAGAACAGCGTCATGCAGGATTTGAATTTCAGATCGTCGGGCGAGCCAAACAAATCGTGGGCGGTGGACGTAGATTGCGCCACCGCCAATTGAGTGCACTCTAGCAAACGAGGACTCAAAATCGGGTGCTGCCAATAGTCCAGCGCTTCGTCAGCCGACTGAATGGCAAAGTGGCGGGCAATCGGGCTTCGACCCAGATCGCGAAATTGTGGAAAGATGAACCACATCCAATGGGTGGTTTTTTCGCCCAAAGCGAGTTCATCGCAGACGGTTTCGTAAACGCGGTCCTGCGCCTCCACAAAGCGTTCAAGACCTTCTGTTGTCAGGTTCATTAATTCACCTATCCCATGCCAAGCAAATAAGCTATCTTGACGCATTTGGCTATTGAGCGCTAGCGGGTTAAGCCCGCGTGTCGTCACACCACAGACCTAGCGCTGATCCGCCATGCCAATAGAGGAATAATCACCGCGATTGCCTGAACTTCTATTGCTTCAAAATAGATAGCAATCTACCTAGTAAATTCGGAGGATAGAGGTCAAACTCTTACCAAACGCAAATGCGTAATTTCCGAAGGAGCACCAAAGCGCTTGGGCGGTCCCCAATAACCCGTACCCCGGCTGGTGTACACCCACATCTCTTCCAATTTGTGCAAACCGGCCGTAAAGGGTTGCTGAAATCTGACAAAGTGGTTCCACGGCCAGAACTGCCCGCCATGGGTGTGCCCTGAAAGTTGTAAATCAAAGCCAGCCTTGGCGGCGGCAGGCGCGCTGCGCGGCTGATGAGCCAATAGCAATTTGAACAAGGCATGCTCCGGGGCATCCGCCATCGCCGCATGGGGATCACTGCGATGGCTGTCGTCAAAATGATGGGCACCATAGTCCGTCACACCCGCTACTACCATCATGGCGTGCTCTGTGTCCTGGTTGTCACTGCCATGGTGAATCAGCACATGCTCATTCATCAGCACCCGCACGCCAAGGCCACCCAAGGCCGCGATCCAGCTGTGAGCACCAGAGTAATACTCGTGGTTGCCAGTCACGAAAAACGTGCCGTGAGTTGAAGTGAGCCCGCGCAACGGCAGCACATGGTCGTGTAGGTCATGAACACTGCCGTCCACCAGATCACCCGTGATCGCCACCAGGTCGGCATTGAGGCTGTTGACCCGGTTAACGATGCGTTGAAGATAGTGTTTCTTGATCGTTGGACCGACATGAATGTCCGTAATTTGCGCGACTGTGAAGCCATGAAGCGCATGCGGCAAGTTCAGGATGGGCACATCCACCTGGACAACGGCGGCGGTACGCCTGGCATTCCAGAACCCACCTATGGTCATCAGCAGGCCCACGACGGGTACGGCCAAAGCGCTGTAACTCCGAAACAGGGTCTCGTCCAAGCTCCCCGGCCAAGTCCAATTCAGCAGGGTCACAGCCACCAAAGCAACGCCTCGCAGCAACGACAACACAAACAGGCTTGAAAAGCCGCCCATAAATATCAAACCCAGCCAGGTCAATGTAGGCGACCACGCAGAGGGCGCCACACGCGGCGCAATCAAAGCCAGCGGAAGCAGCAGCGATGACAACACCAGAAAAACCTGAAATCCCACACCCAGCAATAAATCAATGGATGTCAGGTCGGCGGACAGCCACCAGCCCAACAGACCATGCAACAGCACCGAAACCAAAAATAGAGGCAACACACGTTTCACAACCAAACACCCGATCCAGTAGAAAAAAAACAACGCTGAAGTTAGATGGCGCTTCACTCGCCAGGATCAAGATACGAGCCACCAACAAATCCCAAAACGTAAAAAAGATCACATAAGAGGGCTTCTGAAAGAACTCTATGCGCCACGGAGCCACGTGAAAAAGGATAAACATGTGGACAACTTTTGAAGAAGATCATGGTTATCCACAGAAAGTTGGAAACTCTGAACTTATTCAAGATCGGGTGACACCAGAAAAGCAGAGAAGCCCACACCCGTCAATCGATCGTAAGTGGTTGAACTAAAAAGGTTTTTTAACCTTATCCACAGAAAAGCGCTGCCCTTACTACTACTACTATGTATTTATAGAAGAAATAAAGAATAAGAGAGGAACATCATTGCCCTCTCCGGCAAGGCTTCAGAACGCCTAAAAACATATCAGGGACGATGAAATTACATTCATGAAAGAAAGCGGTCGCTAACGCGACCAACATGCAATGGACCCATCAAGGAGAATGAAACCATGAACCGCCGCCACTTGTTGACTATGTTGGGAGTCTTGGGCATTTCCCATCAAATAAAAGCTGCTACTCCCACCGCCAAACCACAGGCTGTTGAGCCCCTTCGCCTGAGTGATTCCGTATGGAAAAAGCGCCTGACCGCCGATCAGTACGACGTTTTGCGAGACGAGGGGACAGAACGAGCTCATTCCAGTGTTTTGAACACGGAAAAACGTGCTGGTGTTTACCACTGTGCAGGCTGTGACCTGCTTTTATTCACCTCTGAAATGAAGTACGACAGCGGCACCGGTTGGCCGAGTTTTTTCAGCTTCTTGCCGGGCGCAGTGCTCACCAAAACAGATTTCAAATTGATTTTTCCGCGCACCGAGTACCACTGCGCGCGCTGCGAAGGGCATCAAGGCCATGTATTCAACGATGGTCCGCAGCCCACAGGAAAACGATATTGCAACAACGGGGTTGCGCTTAAGTTTGTGGCCAAGACATGAGTCCCATGCGCCCTGTGAATGCACTCAGGCGTTCATGAACCCCTGATTAGGTACCCAATCACCCTCAATATTCAGACCTTTGCTGGCGACGCTACCCCTACATTGGAGTCAGGGAGTCTAGGTTGATCAACAGAAGCTGATGGGGGTCACAATGAACACGCTTAATGCCCTCAACCATCCAGATGTGTGCGCCAAAAGGCGCTTGAATCTGTTGGCGTAGGTCGATTTCATATGGTTGATGGTAGGTCAGGGCTGCTGGATTGACCTTACCCGGTTGCGAATCGACAAGGATTACGCACAAGACTGCCCGATGTCGGCATTGAATTCGGGATGTGATCCACTGCGCCGTTGCGCCAGTGACTTGCAACACACCTTGCTCGTCCTGGGATTGGCACGTGCTTGACCCTGCGCAAAGTGAACCTCAGCTGACAAACAGCGGTAGATCCGCTTTTTTCAGTGTGCGCAGCACAAAACTGGATTTGCTGTGGCGCACGCCTTTGATTTTGTAAAGGCGCTCGCGCAGCAGGCGTTCATAGTCTTTGGTATCTTTCACCGCCACACGCAGCAGGTAGTCGTATTCGCCGGAGACCAAATAGGCCTCAATGACCTCGGGAATACTGGCCAACGTCTCGCCAAACTTCTCCAAGGTGTTGTCTGAATGGCTGTCCAGCGTCACTTGCACCATCACGGTGTCGCCCAGGCCAATGGCTTGGGCATTGAGTCGAATGGTGTAGCCCTCGATCACACCGGCCTCTTCCATCTTCTTGATCCGCCCCCAGCAGGGCGTGCTGCTCAGACCGACTGACTTGCTGATCTCTTGCAAGCTGGAGCGGGAGTCAGCCTGAAGAATGTGAAGAATTTTTCTGTCAATTTTGTCCATGAAGACAATATAGCCAAAATTTGAAAAATTAAAGAAATTTATTCTTAATTGAGATGGATTGCGAGCCAATTGAGAAATTATTTCTAGAGGTGGCGCGTAATACTAAAGCCTGTCAGGACGCGGTTACCGCTGCGGATGGACAGTCAGTCAATCAGTGGTCACCCACTGCTGAGTTGTTTGATGTGACAAAGCCTCACGGCATCTCAAAAGAATGGAGGGACGAAAAAACTGCCGCTCTTTTGAGCGGTTTTTTTTCGCCGCAATGACATCGCCACGGGTGACTGGTTGGCTGCAGTGGTGCTGCAAACCCGTGGCCGGTAAACTGGAGGGTCTGGCCGAGCTTGGCCACGCTTCTTGACTTTTTCCCTGCGCCCCATGAAAAACTACGATCTTTATGCCATTGGCAACGCCTTGGTTGACTCCGACTACGAAGTAACGGATGCCCATTTGCAGACCATGGGCGTGGCCAAGCGCCATATGACTCTGATTGACGCCGCGCGGCGTGATGAACTGCTGGGCCATGTCCGGCAATTGACATCCCGACGCAACGGCGGCGGCTCCGCCGGCAATACGGTAGTGGCTTTGTCCCAGTTGGGCGGGCGAGCCTTCTACTCCTGCCGCGTGGCAGATGATGAATTTGGCGCGTTTTACCGTGAAGATCTGATGGACAACGGCGTGGCCAGCAATCTGACGCGTGGCAACCTGGCCACCGGTGAAACCGGCATCTGCATGGTCATGGTCACGCCGGACGCCGAGCGCAGCATGAGCACCTTTTTGGGAGCTACTGCCGAATTGGACCATACGGCCTTGCATGCCGACGAGCTGGCCCAGTCCACTGTCTATTACATGGAAGGCTACTTGTCAGCGTCCCCGACCGGCCTAGACGCCGCCTTGCAGGGACGCCAGATGGCCAAAGACGCAGGCGTGCTGCTGGCCAGCACCTTGAGCGACGTCACGATGATCAACTACTGCCGTCCTGGCCTGGAGGACATGGTGGGCGATGGGTTGGACTATCTCTTTTGCAACGAAGAAGAAGCGCAGGTGTGGTGCGGCTCGCAGGATATTCAGGTCATCATGGGCCAGATCAGCCAGTTGGCGCGCACCGTGTGCCTGACGCGCAGCGCTCTGGGTTGTGTGGTGCTGGAAGGCGGCCGCCAAACGGCTGTGCCTGCCGCCAACGTCAAGGCCATTGACACCAATGGTGCCGGCGACATGTTTGCCGGTGCGTTTTTGTACGCGGTCACCCATGGCCACAGCGCAGTGGATGCCGCCTGGCTGGCCAACCAATCGGCCGGGCGTGTGGTCAGCCAATATGGCAATCGCCTGAGCGGTGACATTCTGGGTGAGATCAAAGCCAGTTTTGAACAACGGGCCAAGTAGGGTAGGGGAAAATCAGACAGCTATTGATTTGATAGCTGCCTGCGTAGACTAATAAGGGGCTGGAGCCTATTTTTGTCCTGAAGTTGGCTTCCAGCGCTTGAGCAGCAGCGCGTTGCTCATCACACTCACCGAACTCATCGCCATGGCGGCGCCAGCCACCACGGGGTTCAAAAATCCCAACGCGGCCAACGGAATACCGGCCACGTTGTAGCCAAACGCCCAAAACAGGTTCTGGCGAATTTTGGCCACAGTGCGGTCTGAAATATCCAGTGCCGCCGCCACCAGCTGGGGGTCGCCCCGCATCAGCGTGATGCCCGCCGCGTGCATTGCCACATCGGTGCCGTTGCCCATGGCCATTCCCACGTCGGCGGCGGCCAGCGCAGGCGCGTCGTTGACGCCATCCCCCACCATGGCCACGGTGTGTCCGCCTTCTTTCAGGGCGATCACTTTGGCGGCCTTGTCGCCGGGCAATACCTCGGCCATGACCTCCCCTTCTTCGGGGCGCAGGCCCAAACGGCGTGCCATGGCCTCAGCAGCACCTTGGTTGTCGCCCGAAATCATAACGGTTTTGATGCCGCGTGCGCGCAGGGCTGCGAGTGCCTCCTTGGCGCCCGGCTTGGGCTCGTCCCCAAACGCCATCAGGGCGCGCAGGGTCAGGCCCACGGTGGTGCGCTCGGCCATGGCAGACACGGTGTAGCCTTGGGCTTGCAATTCGGCGGCCTGTACGTTCATGGCGCGGGTGTCCACCTGCAGCTCTTCCATCCAGCGCAGACTGCCAATCAAATAGCTTTTCGCCCCTACTTCGCCTTCCGTGCCCCGACCGGGCACAGCACGCAGACTGTCGGGGGCGCCAAAGCGCAAGCCCTTTTCCGTGGCGCGGGCGACCACCGCTCGGGCCAGCGGGTGTTCGCTGCCGCTTTGCAAACTGGCGGCCACCGTCAAGGCTTCGTCTTCGCTCATGCCCGCTGCAGGCTGCAAGGCCGTCAACTTGGGCCGACCCACGGTGAGCGTGCCGGTCTTGTCAAACGCGACGACATCAACCTTGTGCGCCAGCTCCAGCGCCTGCGCGTCTTTGATCAGAATGCCATGCTGGGCCGCTACGCCCGTGCCGGCCATGATGGCGGCTGGCGTGGCCAAGCCCAGCGCGCAGGGGCAGGCAATCACCAGCACGGCGACGGCGATGATCACCGCCTGCTCGAACGGGTGGCCGGTGAGCCACCAGGCCAGCAGTGTGACCAGTGCTATCAACAGCACCACCGGCACAAAGACAGCACTCACCTGGTCCACCATGCGCTGAATCGGCGCTTTGGCGGCCTGCGCGTCTTCCACTAGGCGGATGATGCTCGAGAGAACGGTCTCATTGCCCACGGCGCCCACTTGCATCACCACCCGGCCATCGCCATTGATGGAGCCACCGGTGAGCTTGGCCTCTTTGTCCTTGTCCACCGGCAGCGGCTCGCCCGTCAGCATCGACTCATCGACTTGGGTACGGCCTTCAAGCAGCGTGCCGTCCACGGGGAAGCGCTCGCCGGGCTTCACCACCAGCTTGTCGCCCACCAGCACCTCACCCACAGGCACGTCCACTTCGCCGTCCAGACCCATCAAATGGGCTACATCCGGGCGCAGCGCGTGCAGGGCGCGAATGGCAGAGGTGGTCTGGCGTTTGGCGCGGGCCTCTAGCCATTTTCCCAGCAACACCAACGTGATCACCACCGCCGAGGCCTCGAAGTAAAGGTGGGGCATGGTGCCCGCCTCTGCAGTGAGCCATAACCACATCGACAAGGCCCACCCCGCCGTGGTGCCAATCGCTACCAGCAGGTCCATATTACCGGTCAGTGCCTTGGCCGCGTGCCAGCCGGCCTTGTAAAAGCGCGCACCCAGAATGAATTGCACCGGTGTGGCCAGCAAAAATTGCCACAAAGCCGGCAGCATCCAATGCTTGCCAAATAAATCTGCCACCATGGGCACCACCAGCGGCAGCGACAAGGCGATGCCTACACCGACCGGCAAAAATCCTTCCCACGCTGAGGGCTCCGCAGAATCGATGGCCGCGTCAGCCGCGCGTGGCTCGTAACCGGCGTCACGCACAGCCCGGCGCAAACGGGCTTCCTCTGGCCCGTTGGCCGCCACCAACACGCGCGCCGACTCGGTGGCCAAGTTCACTGTGGCCTCTTGCACACCGGGCAGCTTCTTCAATGCTTTTTCAACCCGTGCCACGCAGGACGCGCAGGTCATTCCGCCAATGCCAATGTCAATCGGCGGGTTCTTGGGAGTCAAGGTTTCAGTAGTCATGGGTTGACTTTAATCCTTCCCATGATGGGACGGTCAAGCGCCGTTTTCGCGTCCATGCGCAGCGGGGCGTTTTGACGTTCCGGAGCGACCGCCCGCGTCAGGGTGAGCGCAGCAGGAAGTTGCTTTTCTCGTCCGCCATTGCCAGCGCGCTGCCGTTCGCCTCGTCTTTGAGCGCCACACCTGACAGTTGTCGCTGGCGTGCCTGGGTCAGTAGGTAGTGCAATTTGAAGGCTGCCTCGTCATGGCTGAGACCTGCGAGGCGCACGTTAGAAATGCAGTTGCGGCTGGCATCGGTCAGCCCCACAGACGGCATCCACGTCAGGTACAAGCCCATGCTGTCGGGCGAACTCAGACCCGGGCGCTCACCAATCAAAACCACAACGGCCTTGGCGCCCACGGCCTGCCCAATTTCGTCGCCAATCGCCACCCGCGATTGCATCGCTATACACAGGGGCGCGACGCGCCACTGGCTCTGCTCTAGGCGTGGCTTCATGGCGCGCAAGAAGGGCGCCGCATTTTGTTCAATGGCCAATGCCGACAGCCCGTCCGCCACCACAAAAACAAGGTCGTATGGACGAGCCTTCTTCCCAGCTTGGGTCGGTTTGGGGTAAGCGCTTGCAAGAAGATCCAAGGAGGCGGCGTCCAGTTTTCGCCCCAAGTCAGGACGCTGTAGATATTGATTGCGGTCGGTGGCGGCGCTGTGCAACAACGCACAAGGTGGCGCCAGTTCGGGCCAGGCCGCCGACAACGCCTGTGTCAGGTGGGGCACATCCAGGCTGCGATGCACCGCATCCCTGGCCTTGGCGTGGGCCAGTTGAAAGGCTAGGTGCACTGACGTTGGCAGGCTGACGCCCGAGCGCCCCAGCGCAATGCGCGCGTCAGTGAACTGGCGCAGCACCGACCACGAGTTGGCCGTAACAAGGGGAATGTTTTCTTTCACGGTGGTTCAGTTCAATCGCAACAGTGCTTTTTGAAACGCTGGCGGCAAGGTGGGGTGCAACGCAAAGTCAGGACCGACTTTGCTAAATATTTGCATTCGTTCCAACCACGCTTCGAATTCAGGCGCCGGGCGCAAGCCCAGCACACGGCGGGCGTACAAGGCATCGTGAAACGAGGTAGTTTGGTAATTCAGCATGATGTCGTCCGAGCCCGGAATCCCCATCACGAAATTGCAGCCCGCAGCGCCCAATAAGGTCAGCAACACATCCATGTCGTTCTGATCGGCCTCGGCATGGTTGGTGTAACAAACATCACAGCCCATGGGCAGCCCCAGCAGCTTGGCGCAGAAATGATCTTCCAGCCCGGCCCGAATAATTTGTTTGCCGTCAAAAAGGTACTCGGGGCCAATAAAGCCCACCACGGTGTTCACCAACAGGGGTTGGTAGTGGCGGGCCACAGCGTAGGAACGTGCCTCGCAGGTTTGCTGGTCCATGCCGTGGTGTGCGTTGGCGGACAGCGCACTGCCCTGCCCGGTCTCAAAGTACATCACGTTGCTCCCCACCGTGCCCCGGTTCAGGGAGAGTGCCGCGTTGCGTGCTTCAGCCAGCAGTGCCAGGTTGACTCCAAAGCTGGTGTTGGTCGCCTCTGTTCCCCCAATCGACTGAAACACCAAATCAACCGGCGCCCCGCGATGGATGGCTTCCAAGGTATTGGTCACATGCGTCAGAACGCAGGACTGGGTTGGTATGCCGTACTGGCTGATGATGTCACCCATCATGGTGATCAGCTTCACCACCTGCGTTACGTTGTCCGTCGCGGGGTTAATGCCAATCACCGCATCGCCACTGCCATAGAGCAGCCCATCGAGCAGACTGGCGGCAATGCCCGTGGTGTCGTCTGTGGGGTGATTGGGTTGTAAGCGGGTGGACAAGCGCCCCGCCAATCCGACGGTGTTGCGAAAAGCGGTCACCACGCGGCATTTCTTGGCCACCAAAATCAAATCCTGGTTGCGCATGATCTTGCACACGGCCGCCACCATCTCCGGCGTGAGGCCGGGCGCAAGTGCGCTCAGCACGGCGCTATCGACGGCGTCGCTCAGCAGCCAATTGCGAAAATCGCCCACCGTCAGGTGGCTGACCGCTGCAAAGGCGGCACGGTCATGGCTGTCCATGATCAGGCGCGTGACTTCATCCCGCTCGTAGGGCACCAGCGCATCGGTCAAAAAAGTAGACAGTGGCACCTCGGCAAGCGCCATCTGCGCCACCGCACGCTCTTCAGCACTACACGCCGCCACGCCCGCCAGCAAGTCACCGGAGCGCGCTGGTGTGGCTTTGGCCATCAGCTCCTTGAGGTCACCAAACCTGTAGGTGGTGACGCCAATTGTGTGGGTGTAGCGATGAGAGCGCACGGTGACCTCAATTGACCTGGGCCACGGCGGCCTGGAGATCGATGGCAGCGGCGCGGTGATGGCCTGTTGTCAGGAAATAAACATAGCCCACCGCCAGGAAGCCTATGAACACACCAAAAATCAAGGGGTTGTAATAAATCATCGTGCCCATGCAAATGAAGGCTCCCATCAACGCGAAGGCCGGGAAGTAAGGGTACAAGGGGGCGCGGAAAGGGCGCACCATGTCAGGCTCATCGCGGCGCAACTTGAACAGGCTCAACATGCTCAGGATGTACATCAGAATCGCGCCGAAGACCGACATGGTGACGATGTTGGCGGTCAGTGTCTGCCCACCGATGGTGATGAATTCATCGCTGTAAATGGCCGCAATACCGATAGCACCACCGGCCAGAATCGCGCGGTGAGGTGTTTTGAAACGAGGATGCACTTTGGCAAAAAATGAGGGCAAGTAGGACTCTCGGGCCAGGGCAAAAATCTGGCGTGAATAGCCCAGAATGATGCCGTGAAACGACGCCACCAAGCCAAACAAGCCCAACCACACCAGCATGTGTAACCAACCACTATTCTCACCCACGATAAGCTTCATGGCCTGAGGCAAGGGGTCGTTGATGTTGGCTAGCTTGGTCCAGTCGCCGGCCCCGCCTGCAAACACCATCACCCCAATTGCCAAAACGACCAGCGTCAGGACGCCCGCGATGTAAGCGATGGGAATGGAGCGTTTGGGGTCTTTGGCTTCTTCTGCCGCCATGGCCACACCCTCAATGGCAAGAAAGAACCAGATGGCGAATGGAATGGCCGCAAACATGCCGGGAATGGAGGCCAAACTGAAAGAGTCTTGACCGGACCAGCCGCCCTTGGTGAAGTTCGCCATTGAAAAGCCGGGTGACACAACGCCCATGAATACCAGCAGTTCAAAAATGGCCAACACCGTGACGCACAGCTCGAAGGTGGCCGCAATTTGCACCCCCACGATGTTCAGCGTCATGAAGATGATGTAAGCACCCAAGGCCGCCATTTTAGGGTCCAGTGAGGGAAACTGCACATTCAGGTAGGCACCAATGGCCAATGAAATGGCCGGCGGCGCAAACACAAACTCCACCAGCGTGGCCGCACCGGCGAGGTAGCCGCCCGTGGGGCCAAAGGCGCGCTTACTGTACGCAAACGGGCCGCCGGCATGAGGAATGGATGTTGTCAATTCGGTGAAGCTGAAGATGAACGTGGTGTACATCGCCGCGACAAAGATCGCCGTCACGGTGAAGCCCAGGGTGCCTGCTGACGCCCAGCCATAACTCCAGCCAAAGTACTCGCCGGAGATCACCAGGCCCACGGCGATGCCCCAGAGTTGCAAGGTGCTGAGCACCGGTTTGAGCACGTGCGTGCCAGATTGCAGATTTGCGGATTGCATGGATTCCTTCAACAGGTTGAGACGGTAAGGGTCGAGTCGACCAGCGCAGGCACGGCCTTTGCTTGCCTTGAATGTAAGCAACCCCGCCATTGACCGGTATCAAATTTTGGCAATGTTTCTAGACACACCTTGTCGGTGAATAGGGCCAGGGCGGAGACTGCGCACTTTGGAGCCCCTATCGCCATGACCCATGTCCGTTCGATCCCCGCACCATCGCAGAGCACGGAGGTCGCACAACCCCATGGGCTTGGTGCATGGCCACACATTCGCACCGCTTTGGCCGAGGATGCCGATGACCACGCCGGCCATCTGACCAACTGGCAACAGCGTTACGACCAGACCACCTCCGGCCCATTTCATGGCTTGTTAGAAGAGTTGCAATTGCCCCAAATGCAGGTGTTTCGGGAAAGCACCAGTCAGGGGATGCGCCAGTCATGCTGCGTCTGGCCTGACGCCGTGTGGTTCGGTTTTCCGGTGTCGGAACAACTCACCCGCCTCAATGGCCGTGTGATGACACAAGACCATGTGTTAGTGCGCCCCGGCGCGTGCGAGTTTGAGCTGCTAACCCCGGCCGACTACGCCATCTATGGCATCGTGGTGCGCCAGAGTGCCTTGCAAACGGCGGCAGACCAAATGGGCTGCAAACTGGACTTGAAGGGCCTGACCCGATCAGAAATGGTGCAGGCGAACAGCGCATCCCGCGATGCCTGTCGGCAAACCCTGAACACCTTGCTCAACCCTGATCGCATTGGGCAGGGACATGACGCGGCACAGCAGGCCGTGTTTGACACTTTGTTGCCCTTGCTGGACACCAGCGAAGTCGATAGAGCCGTTAGCAGCAGCTTTATACGGCGCCAACGCATTGTTGCCAAGGCGCGCAATTACGTGCTAGAGCACCATGACCGCGTGATTGCCGTGCCTGAGTTGTGCCAACAACTGTTTGTGAGTCGGCGTACTTTGCAATACTGCTTTGAGGATGTGCTGGGCATTAACCCGGTGCAGTACCTGCGCATCATCCGGCTCAATGGTGCCCGTCGCTCTCTGCGAGACACCACCTCGCCGCCCCGCACGGTGCGAGACGTGGCCGCCGACTGGGGCTTCTGGCACTTCAGCCAGTTTTCCTGTGACTATCGAAAGCTCTTTGGGCAGCGGCCTTCTGAGACCCTGAAGCAGGGTATGCATTAGACCGGGGCCCACGGCACGAGGCAAAATCAGCGCTTGACCTTGCTACGATGGGAAGGTTAAAACTACGGGTTGTCGTTGTTTTGTCCATCCAAGGAGTTATCCCATGAAGCAAACCTTTACCGTCACCGGAATGACTTGCGGCCATTGCGAAAAAGCAGTCACCCGCGCCGTCAAGCAAGCCGACCCGCAAGCTGAAGTCACCATTGACCGCGCCGCCAATCAGGTGGAAGTCCAATCCGAGCAGCCGCGCGAGGCGCTGGCCGCCGCCATTGCCGAAGAAGGCTACGCCGTCGCGGCATGAAAACCGCCTCCACAGACCTGGGCAGACTGGCCTGGCCGGTGGTGATCGGGGTGGCGGCGCGCCTGTCCAATGTGTCCGCCAAGATGGTGCGGCATTACGAGTCGCTGGGCTTGCTGCCTGGCGTGGCGCGCACCGACAGCGGCTACCGCCAGTACACCGAGGCCGACGTGCGCACCCTGCAGTTCATCCGGCGCGGGCGTGACTTGGGTTTTTCGATGGCGGAAATTGCCGAGCTGGTAGACCTGTGGCACAACCGCAAGCGGGCGAGCGCCAGTGTCAAACGCATTGCGCAAAAGCATGTCGATGAACTGAGCCAGCGCATTGAAGCCATGCAGGCCATGCAGCGCACACTGGGCGCGTTGCTGACCCATTGTCACGGGGATGACCGCCCGGACAGCCCCATTCTGGACGACTTGGCTGGTCACGCGTTTTGACGACTCGAGATAATCGCTATCGAATAAATAGCGGCTTTCGGATACCAATAGGGCGCTAGAGCCAGTTTTCTTAAAAATTCAAGGACCGATTTCCGCGCCGCCCCGCCCCGACCTGCCCCAGGCTCAAGCTAGCGCCACGTCTTGCAGCGGAACGCCGCACAGTCCCGCCAGCACTTCCACCACTAGGTTGTGGTCGTCGCGCTGCGGCGCGCCGGAGATGGTGACCGTGCCGACACAACCGCCCACGCCATTTACCCGAATCGGAAAACAGCCGCCGTGATCGGCATGGTCACGTGTCGCCAGTCCCAGCGTGGCTTCCAGTGTCTGGTCTTTGAGCAGATTGGCGCGGCCCACTGCATACGAGCTGCGCTGCATCAGGTTCACAGTGTTGCGCTTGCGCCGGGCCCAGTCTGCATTTAGAGGTGTGGTGCCGTCCATGGCGTGAAAAAACACGGCTTCGCCGCCCAGCCAAATATCGATCGTCAAAGACAGGTTGCGAGCCTCGGCCTGCGTTTTGAGCAGGCAGCCCAGTTGCCAGGCGGTGGCCTTGTCGAACCGGGAAAAGCGCAGCCGCTCTTCCTGCAAAGCCAGGCGTTCAATGTCGTGTTCCAGCGTCATGGGGTCCTCAGAAGGGGTTGTTCAGCGAAGGCACCATCATCGCTTACGCCAGCCTGTGTCTCACTGATGCCCGTCGGCCTTGGCAGAGAGTCAGGCCAGGGCGGCCTTCACACGCATCAAGCGTTCGCGCACCTCTTGGGCGACCTGGGCCACCTCCGGGTTGCTTGTCATTTGCATCACCGCCACCGGGTCCATGAAGCCCACCATGAGAGCGCCGTCCTCCTCTTGACGCACAGTCACGTTGCAGGGCAAGAGCAAACCAATGTCCGGCTCAGCGGTCAATGCGCGGTGGGCGAGCTGCGGGTTGCAAGCCCCCAGAATCCGGTAAGGACGCACGTCAATGTCCAGCTTGGCTTTCATCGTGGCCTGAATATCAATCTCGGTGAGCACGCCAAAGCCTTCAACCTTGAGCGCCTCGGTCACGCGCGACACCGCTTTGGAAAAAACGGTGTCGGGTAGGGTGGCGCTGAAGCTGTAGCCAGGCGCAGTCGGGGATGTCGAGTTCATGAGATGCTCCTTGGGCAAGTGGCGCTAAAAGGCGCTAGTGGTCCAATTTAGCGCCCAGCCAGTATGACGGGTTGACTTAAGTCAATCACCGGGCACATACCCTAAAGAAAGCGTGCCGCTATCAAACATATAGCGTGTTACGCATATTAAATAAGGGCTAGAGGACAATTCCTTGTAAACTTTGTCCATGGCGCCATTCAACTCAATGCCCCTTCATGCCCCAAACCCCTGACACACTGACCTCGCTGTACCCGGCCCTCGCGCTAGTGCAACCGTCGCTGTCTGATTTGGGTGCGGCCGTGGCGCCCATGCAAGTGCCGGCAGGCACCGAGTTGTTTGGCGAGAACACGCCTTGTCAGGGCTTTCCGCTGGTGCTGGCGGGCGAGATCAAGGTGTCTCGCAGCTCGGGCGACGGGCGCTCGCTGGAGCTGTACCGGGTGGGCCCCGGCGAACTGTGTCTGGTGTCTTCGGCCTGCCTGTTCAGAACCCAGCCCCTGTCAGCCCATGGTGTGACCACCAAGGCCAGCACCCTGATCGTGATTCCGTCCGCGGCATTCAACCGCTGGCTGGACGAACCCGCTTTTCGCAACGAGGTGCTGGGCCTGTTTGCAGAACGCATGGCCGACCTGACCAGCCTGATCGACGCCGTGGCGTTTCACAAGTTGGACCGCCGGCTGGCCGCAGCCCTGCTGGGCCATGGTCACCATTTGGCGGTGACCCACCAGACGCTGGCCGACGAGTTGGGCACGGTGCGTGAGATCGTCACTCGCCTGCTGCGCCGCTTCGAGCGCGAGGGATGGGTGGCGCTGGGGCGGGAGCAGATTGAGATCACGAACGGCGCGGCACTGCGCGCGCTGGCTGCCACGCTGATCAACTGACGGGCCTGCCGGCGCGGGCCTTGGGTGACTTTGGTCACAGACTTATCGCGCACAAACGCGTTCAATAGATCCATCAACAAACCTTAAGGAGTGAATCATGAAACTGAACGTTGGCGGCGCTGACCGCGTGATACGAATCGTGCTGGGCTTGGCTTTGATTGGCTTGACCCTGACAGGCAACATTGGTGTTTGGGGCTGGATTGGCATCGTGCCACTGGCTACGGGTGCTATCGGCTGGTGCCCGCCCTATGCCATGCTGGGTTTCAACACTTGTTCCATGAAAAACAAGACTTGAATTAACTTGCCGGGGCTGTTTGCCCCGTCCTTGACCTTGCCCCTGGAATCCGTATCCCATAACCGAGATCATGAGTTGGCTTGCTTGGGCTGATTAGCAAGCCAGTTTTGCTCGAACCGCACCGGGCTGACGTAGGCCAGTGTCGAATGCAGTCGAGTCCGGTTATACCAAAGCATCCAAGCAATCGTTTCATCCTTTGCCTCCCGCTGAGTCTTGAACTTCTGTCCGTATAACCGTTCCACCTTCAATGATCCAAACAGCGTCTCGCTGCAGGCGTTGTCCCAACAGTTGCCGCGCCGGCTCATTGAACTGGTGATGTCGTACTCCTTGAGCACTTCCCGGAAGTCCTTGCTGGCGTACTGACTGCCGCGGTCGCTATGGAACATCAGGCCAGCCTGCTTGCCCGGATGCCGCTTGAACCATGCCATGCGCAGCGCATCAATGACGATGTCCCGCGTCATTTCCTCTCGTAACGACCAGCCCACTACTTGGCGGCTGAACAGGTCAATCACCACGGCCAGAAACAACCAGCCTTCGTCCGTGGCGATGTACGTGATGTCACCCACCCAGACCTTGTCGGGTGCTGCCACATCGAACTCCCGGTTGAGCAGGTTGGGTGAGATCGCTAGATCGTGATTGCTATCGGTGGTGACCTTGAAGCGCCGCTTTCCCTTGGCACGGATGCCGTGCAACTGCATGAGCTTTTGCACGCGCTCTTTGCCCACACGGATGCCACGGGCAAGCAGCTCCTTCCAGGTGCGTGGCCAGCCGTAGCCGCCTCGCGTCTCGGCATGGATGGCCTTGATGTGCACCAGCAAGGCGTCATCGCTCAGGTGGCGGAGCTGGGCCGGACTGGCCAGTCGCACAAAGTGTTCGTGGTACCCGGCGATGCTCACCCCCAGTACGCGGCACTGTACCGAGATCGGCCATGTGCTGCGGTGGCGCTGGATGAAGGCGTACTTCAAATCGATCCCTTTGCGAAGTACGCCGTCGCTTTTCCCAGAATGTCACGCTCCATCTTCACACGCGCCAGCTCGGCCCGCAACCGGCTGATCTCCATCTGCTCGGCGCTGACCAATACCTTGCTGTCAGCTCCCTTGAGCTGGCCCTGGCGCTGCGCCTTGACCCAATTGAACAACGTCTGGTCGACCACTCCCAGCGTGCGTGCCGCGGCTGCAATGCTCTGGCCACCTTCGACCAGTCGAACTGCTTCTTGCTTGAATTCGAGCGTGTAGCGCGCTCTTGCTGTCTTCGTCATTTCCGTTCTCCTTGCGTGAATTTAAACACTCAGCAAGAGATACGTTTTTCGAGGGCAAGGTCACCTAGCCCGGTGTTCCGGGCCGACATAAGAGATCCTGACTTTCCCTTGCGGCTTTGGCTGCAAGGGTTTTTTATGGGCGTTTTATACTCGTACGTGGTGAGACTCTCACCGCTTGCTCTGTGGCCACCAGCGATCCTGATGCCCAGAGCCTGCTTCATCCACTGACCTTTAACCCAAATAAAGTGGAATGACGCTCCCCCGTGCCACCCGTGCGGTTGCGTGTCCTCTGCGCGGAGAACTTTGATGACCAGCTTCATCTTCAATGAATTGAATTTTGACGACCACGAGCAAGTGGTGTTCGTCTCGGAACCCAAATCGGGTCTCAAAGGCATCATTGCCGTTCACAACACCAACCTCGGTCCGGCCATGGGCGGTTGCCGCATGTGGAACTACGCCAGCGAAGCGTTGGCCGTGAACGACGTGCTGCGCCTGTCGCGCGGCATGACTTACAAAAACGCGGTAGCTGGCCTGCCGATTGGCGGTGGAAAAAGCGTCATCATTGGCAACCCGAAAACTGACAAAACGCCGGCTTTATTCGAGGCCCTGGGCGAAGCCCTGGAGCGTCTGGGCGGGCGCTACATCACGGCCGAAGACGTGGGCACCAGCCCGCAAGACATGGCGCACGTGGCCACCCAAACCGGCTATGTGGCCGGCCTGGGCAGCAGCGGCGACCCCTCGCCCTACACCGCACTGGGCTGCTTTGTGGGCGCCCAGGCGGCCGTCAAACACCATTTCAAACGCGACAGCATGGACGGCTTGACCGTGGCCTTGCAGGGCCTGGGCCATGTCGGCTTTGATTACGCACGTCGCCTGCACGCAGCGGGCGCCAAGCTCGTGGTGGCGGACATTGACGCGGTCGCGTTGGAGCGTGCCCGTGCCGAGTTGGGTGCCGAGGTCGTGGGTGTGGACGCGATTTACGATGTCGATGCCGACATTTATGCGCCCTGCGCGCTGGGTGCCACGCTGAACCCCAACACCTTGTCCCGCCTGCGCGCCAAAATTGTGGCGGGCGGTGCCAACAACCAGTTGGCCACCGATGACATAGGTGACTTGCTGCGTCAAAAAGGGGTGTTGTATGCGCCTGACTTTGTGCTCAACGCGGGCGGCATCATCAAGGTTTGCTACGAGTACCTGAAGAAGCCCGAGACGGACGTGGAAGCCCATGTGCGCGAAATCAGCGATACCTTGGCTGAAATTTTTCCCCGCGCCGACAAAGAAGGCCGCTCGACCGCCGTAGTGGCGGACGAGTTGGCCAGGTCTCGCTTTCAACGGTAAGTTTTGAGCCCGCCGCGCTGGCGGGCGCTGGGATTAGCCCAGTTTCGCCAGCAAGGCGTGTGCCACTGGCTCGGACGACGCCGGGTTTTGGCCGGTGATCAGCAAGCCGTCCACTTCCACATGCGGGTGCCAGTCAGCGGCCTTTGAGTACACGCCTCCGTTTTGCGTCAGCATGTCTTCCACCAGGAAAGGCACCACGGCGGTGAGACCGGCGGCTTCCTCTTCGGTGTTGGTGAAACCGGTGACCTTTTTGCCATTGACAACCGACTTGCCGTCGGCGCCTTTGGGGTGACGCAGCACCGCTGGGGCGTGACATACCGCAGCCACCGGCTTGCCGGCCTTCAACATGGTTTCAATCAGGGCGATGGAGGTGGCGTCTTCGGCCAAATCCCACAAGGGGCCGTGGCCGCCGGGGTAAAACACGGCATCAAAGTCAGCCGCCGACACGTCGTTCAGTTTCAGCGTGCTGGCCAACAAGGCTTGCGCAGGGGCGTCGGCCTTAAAGCGAATGGTGGCTTCGGTTTGGGAAGCCGGGTCATCGCTCTTGGGGTCGATGGGGGGCTGGCCACCCAGTGGTGAGGCCAGCGTCAAGGCCACGCCGGCGTCTTTGAGTGCGTAGTAGGGCGCAGCAAACTCTTCCAGCCAGAAGCCGGTCTTGGCACCAGTGGTGCCCAGTTGGTCGTGGGAGGTCAAAACGATCAGTACTTTTTTCATGTGAATTCCTGGTGAGTGGTAAGGGGTTAGGGGTTAAAAAAGGGTCAGTCTTTGGCAACGCGAACAATCAGTTTGCCGAAGTTTTTACCTTCCAGCAGGCCCATGAAGGCTTGCGGTGCGTTCTCCAGACCGTCGACGATGTCTTCGCGGAACTTGATCTTGCCCGTAGCAAGCCATTGGCCCATGTCCTTGGCAAACTCGGGGTAGCGGTGACCGTAGTCATCAAAAATGATGAAGCCTTGCATGCGGATGCGCTTGGTCAGCAGGGTGCGCATCAGCACGGGCGTGCGGTCAGGGCCCGAAGGAAGTTCGGTGGCGTTGTAATGGGCAATCAGTCCACACACCGGCACCCGGGCACCGGTGTTGAGCAAGGGCAGCACGGCGTCAAACACCTTGCCACCGACATTCTCAAAATACACGTCAATGCCTTTCGGGCAAGCCGCTGCCAATTGCGCCGCCAGGTCGTCGCTGTGGTGGTCAATGCAGGCATCAAAACCCAGGTCTTCGACAGCAGAGCGGCACTTCTCTGCACCGCCGGCAATGCCGACGACGCGGCAGCCCTTGAGCTTGGCGATCTGGCCGACCACGGAGCCGACGGCACCGGTTGCAGCGGCCACCACCACGGTGTCACCTGCTTTGGGTGCGCCAATATCGAGCAAGCCCATGTAGGCGGTGAAGCCGGGCATACCCATCACGCCCAGGGCGTAAGACGCCGGGCCCATTTTGGGGTCGAGCTTGGTCAGGCCGGTGCCGTCGGACACGGCAAAGTCTTGCCAGCCGGTGTAGGCCAGCACCCAGTCGCCCTCAGCGAATTTCTCGTTCTGGCTGCTTTCTACTTTGCACACGGTGGCGCCGACCATGGGTGCGCCAATGGCCACCGAGGCGGCGTAGCTGGCGGCATCGCTCATGCGTCCCCGCATGTAGGGGTCCAGAGACAGGTACACAGTGCGCAGCAGCACTTCGCCAGGGCCGGCGACGGGGACAGCCGTGTCGGCCAGTTTGAAGTTGGCCGCTGTGGGGGCGCCAACCGGGCGGGAAGCCAGTTGAATCTGGCGGTTTTCGGTGGTGGATTGGGTCATGGTGAGACGTCCTGAAATGAGGTTGAAGGGGAAGCCGATTTAGAGCGCGGCTTCAAGAATGCGGCGACTGATGGCCGGTGTGAGGTCGCGGTGTTCGCTGAGCTGGGTCATGCCGTGCTCTTCCAGTTGGCTGATTACGGTGTCAATGTCTTTGGCGCCCAGGCCGTAGTCCTTCAGGCGGGTGGGTATGCCCATTTGCTCAAAGAAGGCACGGGTTTTCTCAATGGCGGCCGTGACACGCTCCTCCTCCGTGCCCGTGGTGATGCCCCACACCCGTTCGCCGTATTGCAACAGCTTCTCGCGCTTTTGCACACGACGCTCTTGCAGCAGTGACGGCAGTACGATGGCCAGCGTGCGGGCGTGGTCGATGTTGTGCAGCGCGGTCAGCTCGTGGCCAATCATGTGGGTGGCCCAGTCCTGTGGCACGCCGGCACCAATCAGGCCGTTCAGGGCCAGGGTGGCGGTCCACATCAGGTTGGCGCGGTCTTCATACACCGGCTCCGGGGCGCTCAAGAGGCGCGGGCCGATGTCGATCAGGGTTTGCAGCAGGCTCTCGGCAAAGCGGTCTTGCACCAGGGCGTTGGACGGGTAGGTGAGGTATTGCTCGATGGTGTGCACAAAGGCATCCACCACGCCGTTGGCTATTTGCGGCAAGGGCAGTGTGTAGGTCTTGGTGGGGTCGAGCACCGAGAACAAGGGAAAGACCTTGGGGCTGCGAAACGGCCGCTTGGCACCAATGTCGCGGCGGGTGATGACGGCGGCATTGTTCATCTCGGAGCCGGTGGCGGGCAAGGTCAACACCGTGCCAAACGGCAGAGCCTGGGTGATCTTGCCACCCCAGCTCATCAAAATATCCCAAGGATCGCCCTCAAACAGTGCGGCAGCAGCTATAAATTTAGTAGCGTCAATGACCGAGCCTCCGCCCACAGCCAGAAGAAAGTCAAAGCCACCGTCGCGTACTTGCTGAACGGCCAGCATGGCGTTGTCAAAGCTAGGGTTGGGCTCAATACCGCTGAATGTTGCGTGTTGGCGCGCACCCAGCGCTTGGCGTACTTCGCCCAGGGTGCCTGTCTTTTCGGCACTGGCACCACCGACCAGAATCAGCACCTTCGCGTTGGCGGGTACCAGTTTGGCGATATCGGCGATGCGATCCTTGCCAAACACGATGTGGGTGGGGTTGTGGAAATCAAAGTTCAACATGGCAGTCCTTAGGGTTGAGGTGACGGAGAAACGAAAAGGTTAAAAATAGACCGGTCAACTAGAGGTGCAATGGTTTCAAAACCAAAGCCTGCATGGCTTACGCGTCCGGTCCCAGCAAAGCGTCGGTGCTGCGCAAGGCATGGTCAAACGGGCTGCTGTCGCGGCGCAGTTTGGCCAGCAAACTGGCACCCAGCCACAGCTCATACAGCGTCAACGCGGTGTCATCGGCCGCCAGCGTGGAGGGCACAGACCCATCGGTGCGGGCTTCTTCCAAGCACTGGGCAATGCGTTGCACCACGCGGTCGGTGCCGTCTCGCAGGGTCAGTCGCATGGCTTCAGAAATGTCCGCCACCTCGGCGCTGAGCTTGACGATCAGGCACTTGGGGCTGGCATTGATGGCGCTGCCGTCAGCGGCAATGCCGCACTGCTGGACGTTCCAGTACGACCAGTAGCGCATCAAGCGCGCGCGGGCCGGTGTGCCGTCATCGCTGAGCAAACTGTCCAGACGTGCCAAATAACCGTCCATGTAGCGATTGAGCAATTCCTCACCAAACCGCTCCTTGGAGCTGAAGTAGTGATAGAACGAGCCTTTGGGCACGTTGGCAGTGCTCAGAATCTCGGACAGGCCCACACCCACAAACCCTTTGGTCGCGATCAGACGCTCTCCGCAGTCAAGAATGTGGTGTTTGGCGCTGAGTTGTTCGGTGACCATGGTTTGCATTATGGCTGAAATAGACCGGTCGTCTAATGACTTATCCTTAAAACCCCGACTGGGTCAGGGTTTTAAGGACTCCTCAGAGGAGGTCCGAGTTTTACAGGGGGGCGACCTGTCCCAGCGCCACTTCGCCGCCCAGGGCTTCGAATAGGTCGGGAATCATTTTGCTCAGCTCACCGGTGGCAATCGCCACGTCGGCGTCGAACCCGTCGTCTTTGCCGGTCTTGTTGCCTTCAAACACCACATCCAGAAACGAGATCTTCTTGATCTGCATACCTTCGGTCAGCATGAAAGAGACGCGGTCGTCCCAGGACATCGCCAGGCGCGTGGGGAGTTTGCCTGCTTCTACGTACTGTTTGACTTCTTCCGTGTCCAAGGGGTGGCGGGCATAACGCACCACGGCTTTGGTCTCGTCGGCGGCCTTGAGCTCGCATTCTTGATCCACTGTGAAGCCAGGGGGTGGTTCCTGCGAGATCAGCCACTCCGACATGGCGGCGGTGGGAGACACATTGGTGTTGATCAGCGTCACGGCAAAGCCTGCCAGCGCCTTGACCAGCAGGGTCACGGCTTCGTCCGCGCGGGCCTGGCTACCGGCGCCCAGCACCAGCAGGCGGGCTTCGGGGTCAATCCAGACCAGCATCGAGGACTCTTTGGTAAAAGCCAGTGGCATCAATTCCAGCTTGATGTCTTCCTTGATGTCACGCAGCTCTTTTTTACCCGGCTTGCGCCCGGTGGTGGTTTCAATCTGGGCGGCCCGCTCTTTGGCCTTTTTGGTAATGACGGTGCCGGGCAGGGAGCGGGTTTCCACCATCAACCTCAAAATGACCTGTCCTCCGACGGACTCAGCCAGTGGGCCATGGGCCTCACCGCGTGGCTCAGTCCAGCCAATGGCCTTTTCCTGGGAGGCACCGCAGGGGACGAAGCGCTCAGCGTCCAGGCTGGCCTCGATTTGCGCCACGGTGGCGGACCAATCTGGCCCGATTCGATACACGATCACATTCTTGAACATGGAACCCTTCTATTCATTGCTGCTACTTCAGAGCGTGCAATCATCCCATCAAATGCGGGTATCAAAAAATTGACGCAACTTTACATAGCCTTCATCGCATGTCATTCCCCCGATACACAGGCCACGCACACTTGTCCCCAAGCTGATGCCAGTTCGGAGCGTCAGTCCTAACGGAAGGAAATGAATATGAAATCGATGTTTAAGCCTGTTTTGGTCGCAGCTTTGTTGGCAACGGCTGGGTTCTCTGCATTCTCAGGCGGCAGCCACGGTCCCGATGAGGGCGGCATGATGGGTCAGGGCATGCACCAAAGTGAAGGCCGCATGGGCCACATGAACCCTGAAAAAATGCAGGCCGGCATGGCCAAGCACCAAGCAGAGTTGAAGACGGCCCTGAAGATCACGGCGGCTCAAGAGTCCGACTGGACCAAGTTCACCACTACGATGGCGCCGCCTGCCGACAGCATGATTAAGCGCCCCAGCCGCGAAGACATGGCCAAATTGACCACGCCCGAGCGCATTGACAAGATGAAGACCATGCGCACGGAGCAACACGCAGTGATGAGCGCCGCCATGGATCAGCGCGCTGACGCCACCAAGGCTTTTTACGCCACGCTGTCGCCTGAGCAGAAGAAGGTGTTTGACGAAAAAGCCATGCGCCAAGACCATGGCCGAGGCGATCAAAAGGGTCACCGTGATGGCAAGGGCGGCATGATGCACCCCAAGAAAGAGGCCTCTTAAACTTGGGCCTGGGGGGCACGCCCCCTAAAGCCAACCCTCTATGAGCCGGGCCTTGCGAACAGCGAGGTTCGGCTTATTTTTTGGTGGCCAATAAGGGAGTCAACTCACCGCTATTGATCAATTTGACCAGGTCGCTGGCACCGCCAACCAGGGACCCGTTCACAAATACCATGGGAAACGTGGGCCAGCCGGTCCACATTTTCAGCGCATTGCGCCGACGCCAGGTGTTGAAATAGTTGCCGTATTCCATGTAGTGGTAGGCCACACCGGCGGCGTCCAGCGCTTTGCGCGCTGATTTGGGCGCGGGGTTCATGCCCATGCCCACCACCACGACCGCGTGGGTGACTACGGCAGCTTTAACCTCGCTCACAATCGATTGCTCGTGGCCGGCCACCTTTTCCCGAATGGCCGGGTGAATCTGGTTTTCATCGAGAACAGGGCGTGACATGACTGGGACCTCAGCATGGAAAGCTGGCATTATGCTTGGCGACTCTGGGCCGGGTTGGTTTTGCCCGACCGGTGCTTGATGTGCGTCAAGCGCCCACCGGCCGCTCCGCTTTAAACTGGAATCATCCATGCCCGCTTCCCCGTCTCCGGTCTCCCCGCACCCGACTCCCGCATCGAGAGAGCTGCGCGTGCACACGATCACGCTGGCTCAGCCCCTGGACTGGTTGCTGCGGGCCTGGCGCGACATTGCCCGCTGCGGATGGGTGAGTTTTGCGCACGGGTTGGTACTGGCGCTGGGGGGCTTGGTTATTGTGGCGTTAGCTCATGACCGTTTTTGGCTACTCGCCGGTGCTTTTTCAGGGTTTCTGGTGGTGGCGCCCATTTTGGCCACCAGTCTGTATGCGCTGAGTCGTGCCATTGAGCGGGGCGAACAAGTGGGCTTTCATGTGGTCCTGAAAACATGGTTGAGCTGGCAGAACGGCCATTTCAGCAAGTGGGGCAACGACTATTGGTGTCTGGTGCAGTTTGGTGCCCTGCTGGGGCTGGCTGGTACGGGCTGGATGCTGACATCGGCGGCGTTGATCACGTTGTTGACGCCTGTGCACATTGGTACGCCCATGGAGTTTGTCCAGCACATCATCTTGGCGCGCAACGGCTTCTTGTTTGAATTGTGGCTGGCCGTGGGCGGCCTGCTGGCCGCCCCCATTTTTGCGTCGACTGCGGTTGCGATTCCGCTGCTGCTGGATCGTCGGGTGACCTTGCTTCAAGCGGTGCTGACAAGCTGGCGCGTTGTACTCGCCAACCCCTTGCCGATGGCACTGTGGGCGGCCCTCATCATGGGCTTCACCTTGCTGGGTTTGGGCTCGGCCATGTTGGGGCTGATCGCCGTGGTTCCCATGCTGGGTCATGCCAGTTGGCACGCCTACCGTGATTTGGTTGATGTGTCAGGCGTGCCTGAGCGCGATGAACCCGGTCGGGAGAATGGCTGATGTGGGGGTTCAGTGAGGAACAGATTGCCGCGTTTGGCCTGTCCTTTGGCATTGGTGCTTTCATTGTTTATATACTGTTCATCATCGGACAGCTGGCCTGGGAGTCCAAGGCCGGCAAGTTCGGCACTTTTGTCATCTTTCTGGGGCTGGCCTTTGGCATGGTCGGTTTCTTGGCCAAATACCTGATTCAGTGGGCCATGGACATCAAGTAAGAGGCAGGGTGATGCGCGTCGTGCCGTCGTCGTGTCGCTCCTGGGTGATTTCTTTAAACCCCAGCGCGTTGGCCAGCTTCAGCATTCGGTCGTTTTGGTCGAGGACATGGGCGACCAAGCGAGAGGTGCCCTGACTCCGCAGGTAGGCAATCAGCTTGCGCATCAAGAGCAGGCCCAGTCCCCCGCCTTTCAGCTCGGAGCGCACGATGACGCCAAATTCGGCCTCTTCGTTGTCCGGGTCCGACAGGGCGCGCACCACTCCCAGCGTTTGTCGGTTGCCATTTTCGTCAGTGGCCACCGCCACAAATGCCATCTCCCGGGCGTAGTCAATCTGCACCAGCCGGGCCAGCTCACTGCGCTCCATCGTGCGTTTGCTGTAAAAAACCCGCATTCGAATGTCTTCGGGGCTCAGCGCCTGTAAAAACTCCATATGCAATGCTTCATCCTCGGGGCAAATCGGCCGCAAGCACACTTGACGCCCCTGCCAGTCCAGCTGCTCCTCTAGGTTGGCCGGGTAAGGGCGAATGGCGAAATTCTCAGCCCCTGCGGGGGCCTGGGCACTCAGGCGAATGCGGGCATCCAACGCCACCGCGCCTTCAAAATTGACAATGAGAGGGTTGATATCCAACTCGGCGATTTCGGGAATTTCCGCGATCAATTGAGACAGGGCAACCAGAACCTGGTGCACGCTGGCCTCGTCCACTGCCGGGGTGTCGCGCCACCCGGCCAAAAGTCGGGACACCCGGGTTCGGGCGACGAGGGCCTTGGCCAGTGACACATTCAAAGGGGGCAATGCCACCGCCCGATCTGCCATGACTTCAACTGCGGTTCCTCCTTGGCCAAACAGAATCACGGGTCCGAATGCCCGGTCAATGGTGCTGCCCACAATCAACTCCTGGGCGTGTTCGCGCCGAACCATGGCTTGCACGGTGAAGCCCTGAATCCTCGCCGTGGGCAATTGCTGGGCAACGCGGGCCAGCATGGTGTTGGCGGCGGTCCGAACAGCGGCTTCGTCCAGCAGGTTTAAGGCCACCCCACCCACATCCGATTTATGAGAAATGTCGTCAGACAGAATTTTCAGCACAACCGGGAAACCCATGGCCAGCGCGGCGGCGCTGGCGGCATCCGCGTTCGCGTCAACCCGTTGAGTGGGGACCACTTGTATGCCGCTGGCGGCCAGCACGGTTTTGGCTTCAAGCTCGGTCAACATGTCGCGCCCGTTGTCTAGTGCGGATTTCACCACTGCACGCACTTGGGCCCAGTCTGGGGGTGGGCCCTGGCCGATCAAGGCCGGAGGCGCCTCGGTCAGTTCCGCTTGGTTGCGCCGGTAGCGCGTCAGCATGGAAAAAGCCCGGACGGCCTTCTCGGGCGTGTCAAAGTTGGCCACGCCCGCGTCTTGAAACAACTGGCGAGCCTCTGCCACCGCCTCGTCACCCAGCCAGCAACTCATCACCCGGGGTTGCTCCCCCGGTCCTGGTTGTGCCAGTGGCGCCAGGGCGTGCGCGATGTCGGCACTGGGGACAATGGCGGTGGGTGCGTGAATGAACAAAATGGCGCCCGCGTTGGGGTCGGCAAGGAGGATTTTCATTGCATCAACGTAGCGCGACACGGGCGCGTCCCCAATGATGTCTACCGGGTTGGCGTGAGACCAATTGGCTGGCAGCACCTCGCTTAACTTCCTTTGAGTGGCCTCGCTCAATACCGAGAGGTTGACGTTGGCGAAGGCAGCGGCGTCCGCCGCCATGACACCCGCACCGCCACCGTTGGTCAAGACGGTGATGCTCTCGCTGGTATTAGTGCGAAACCGCGACAGGGTTTGCGCCGCCAGAAACAGTTCGTCCAGGGTGTTGACCCGCAGCATGCCGGCCCGGTCAATGGCCGCGTCGATGACCATGTCCGAGCCTGCCAGCGCGCCCGTGTGGGACGCCGCTGCCAACTGCCCCTGAGCCGAGCGTCCTGCCTTGACCAGGATGACTGGTTTGTTGCGCGCTGCGGCTCTGGCCGCCGACATGAACTTGCGGGGCGAATCCAGCGACTCGGCGTACAGAAGAATGGCCCGGGTCTTGGCATCACTGGCCAAATAGTCCAGCATGTCGCCAAAGTCGACGTCGGCATGCTCGCCCAGGGACACAAAGTGAGAAAAGCCAATGCCCCGTCCTTTGGCCCAATCCAGCATGGCGGTGACCAGCGCGCCAGATTGCGACACAAACGCGAGCTCACCCGGCAAAGCATCGACGTGCGAAAAGCTCGCATTGACGCCATGGTGCGGCACCAGCAGGCCAATGCAATTGGGGCCGAGAATGCGAAAAAGATGAGGCTTGGCGGCCTTCAGCATGGCCTTCTTTTGTGAGGCGTCCATGCCCGCCGTCAGCACCACAGCGGCCCTGGTTCCCAAGGCGGCGAGTTCCTCGATCAAGCCCGGCACTGTGGCCGCAGGCGTGCAGATGACGGCCAGCGCCGGCGCTTCGGGCAGGTCAGCGGCCCGAGCCCACACCGGAGCGTCGCCCAGGTTGCTGTGTTTGGGATTGACGGCATACAGTTTGCCCTTGAACTGGCCTGAACTCAGGTTGCGCCAAACCGTGGCCCCCACGCTGCCGATGCGTTGGGAGGCCCCGAAAACGGCCACCGATGCGGGGTCAAACAGGGCGTCAAGATTGCGTATGCTCATGGTTCTCCAATATTTGCCGTCAACCCAAGGGCCGCACGCCGATCAACAGGCCGTGCAGCCATAAAGTGAAAATAACCCAGGCTCCCACGCCCAATGCAACGGTCACTGCGGTTGCGCCCGCCGTGCCGGACGGGTAATGGATGCCCTGGCGCTGGTCCCGCCGAGTAGATGCGATCCAGTCCAGTGCGCCCCAGGCCAGAAATGAACCAAAAAGCAAAATTTGGCCTAGATTTCCGTTGGCCATCAGGTGTGCCACTGCCCACATCACTACTCCCTGCACCATGGGATGGTGCGTTCGTGCTTTGATACTGTTGCCCGGCACGTAGGCGGCCGCCAGCAATACAAAAGCGCCTAGATTGATCGCAGCGGCCACATGACGCAGGCTGAAAGGCGGACTCCAAAGTTGAGTTGGCATTTGACGGACCCGGCCAAAGCCCCAGACGATCAGCGCGAAGCCCAGCACCGACAACAGCGAATAAATCGCCTTCCAGACCAAGGGGCCCATGCGCTCGCGTGTGCGGGTGCGCCAGTCGTCGCCGACGATGCGAACCGAATGAATGCCGAGGAAAATCAGCAATCCAAGCAGCAAATAGCTCATGTTGGTACTCCTTTCATGAGGCGCCCAGCACGCGGTTCTTTCCCGACCGCTTGGCCAGGTACATGGCTTGATCGGCTCGGCGAATGGCCTCAATGCCCGTTTCATCGCTGTTCATTTGCGCCACCCCCGCGCTGAAGGTGATCAGCACCTTTTCAGCTCCGGCCATAAAGAAGTGCTTGGTGAGTTCACGTTGAAGCCGGGTCATGGCCTCAATGCCCTTGTCTTGCGCGGTGTCTGGCAGTAAAAGTACAAATTCTTCGCCGCCGTAGCGGGCCAGCGTGTCTTGAGGCCGCATGGCGTCTCGTGCCACCTTGGCCAGGTGGGTGAGCGCTGCATCGCCAGTGGCGTGGCCCAACTTGTCGTTGATGTTTTTGAAGTTGTCGATGTCAAGCAAGGCCATGCACAGGGGCGTGTTGGTGCGACGTACCTTGGACACTTCACGCTCCAGAGCCTCGTCCAGCCCTTTTCGGTTCAACGCGCCCGTGAGGGGGTCATGACGAGCCTGGGTACTGGCCCGGTCCAGTTCCTGATGAAGGGTGGCGAGCTCGACTTCGGTGGCGAGTGCTTTCTCACGCATGCCGTTGAGCTCGTCCCGGATGGCCTGGCTGTCGCGGGCCATAGCCCGCGTTGCCCCAATGACCGTCTTTAATACAGGCGCAATGTCCGAGATGGTTTTGGCCTGCTCAATCAGACGGCCGTTTTCCTCCAGGGTGTTGCGGAACTCCCCGGTGGTCTCTGTCATGGTCGTCAATCGCCCCACAAATGTGGCGAGCAAAAGGCGCATTTCTTCCTGCGCCTGCAGGGTCTGCCCCATGGTCTCCTTTTGTTTGATGATGACGTCGACGAGCAGCGACTCCACTTCGTCCAGGCGGCGCAAGGTCATCGGTGGCGCGCAGGCCGTCAGCAGTGAGCCGATCTGGCCCGTCAGCCAGCTGTCTTCGATGCTCAACTCGCCAATGTTTTTGATGATGAGGTTCAGCAGTTTCAGCAAGGTTTTGTGTACTGCAACCTGCTCTTCGGCGGCGAAGGACACACGGTGCCCAAAGTTGGCCAGCATCAATTTCAAAGTCACCGGGCTGGCGCCGGGCTGGCGCATGGCGGTCAACAGGTTGGTCGCCTGTTCGTTGAAACGGGCGTCGTCGGTGCCCAGGGCTGGCAAGGCGTACTCCACCATGCGGGCGATCTGTTCAAAAAAGTCGGTGGTGAGCGCAGGCGCCGTCGCTGTGGTTGCTGCGGTTGTGGCAGGCTCCGGTGTGGAGGCAACGGCCGGTTTGACGGGCTCTGCGGGGGCGACCGCGGCAGGGCTGAATCCACCGTATGCCATCAGGGCGGCCTTCACTCCTTCCCAATTGAGGTTGCCAATGGCGGAGTCCAGCAAGCCCTTTTGGCGTTGCTGCCCGGGTGTCTTGGTTGGCAAGGCCTGGGAAATGTCGCGCAGCCGGTCTTGGGGAAAAGGGGGCTCGAGCGGAATCCCCGAGACCTCGCTGTAAACCAACTGGTAGTTGGCGGGGGTTGGGGTCAATTTCCGTGCCGTGAGCTGTTTAAGGGTCTCACGGGCAATTTCGAATGGTTTCATTTCGGTCATTGGCATGTTGCTATACAAAAGATAGCTGATTTCGCTTGATTGACTAAGCTACAGGCGTATTATGGCGACAAGAGTTCGTGGGGATCGAGTGGTTGGGCTACTTGCACCCCGCTGCTTGGCGTTACATTACAGATTAATCACTTTGTGCATTCGGCTTGACTCAATTGAAGGGAGTTTTGATGAAACCCATACAGGAATTGCTCAAAGGGCGCGAATCGACCGCCTATCAGGTCAGCCCGTCAACCACGGTGTTTGTCGCGCTTCAACTTCTGGCTGATCACGGTGTGGGCGCCATGCTCGTGATGGACCAGGACAAATTGGTGGGTGTGGTGTCCGAGCGGGACTACACACGCAAAGTGGCCCTGCAAGGGAAAAATTCCAAGGAAACCACAGTCGCAGACATCATGACGGGGAACCCATTCACCGTCACGCCGAAAACCGGCACCCGCGACTGCATGGCCTTGATGAGCCAAAAGAAAATCCGGCACTTGCCGGTGGTGGACGGCGCCACTGTGTTGGGCTTGATCTCGATGCGCGATTTGATGGACGACATCATTGCCGAGCACGAGCAAACCATCTCCCAATTAACCCACTACATCAACAGTTAAGCGTCGAATTGATGTTTGCGCAGCCGCACCGCCGGTGGTGGCGCCTGTTGTTTGCCAAATCCATAGAAGATCCGCCCGGAGCGGACCTCTTACACCTATCGGACTGATCCATGAGCACTGAACGTGTCCTGTTTGCCTTTGTCATTGTTCTGGCGCTGACGCTGAACGTGGGTTTCATCGTCGGCGACATTGCCAACATTCAGCATCACAACATTTACGAACTGTTTGCCGCCGTGGTTGTGAGCCTGATCGCCACGGTGATGAAGTTTGGCGACCGGTCCCCCTTGGGGTCGACCATGCTGGCCACCAGCCTGATTGCCGATTTGCAACTGATCGCTGCGGCCGTCGCATGGGGTCTGTACAGCCAATCAGGAGTCGAACTGAATGAGCACCAAACGGTGACGGTGATCTCTTTGGCCATCGGCGCGGCAGTGGCCAATGTCGTCTCGGTGGTGTTGTTGATTATTGAGATGGCCAACCTGAGACGATGAGCTACCCCGCTTCGCGGACCCGCCACGGCATCTTCATCTTGTTGCGCCGTTTGCGCAAGCCATTGACGATCCTGATCTGTGTGTATGCGGTGGCTGTGTTGGGGTTTACGTTGGTTCCCGGCGTAGACCCAGAGGGGCAGCCGTGGACGATGAGCTTTCTTCACTCGTTCTACTTTGTCAGCTTTCTGGGCACCACCATTGGACTGGGGGAGATTCCTTACCCTTTTTCGGACGCACAGCGCTTGTGGGCCACGGCCTCGATTTATGGCACGGTGGTGGCATGGTTGTATGCCATTGGTGGTTTGTTCAGCGTGTTGCAGGACCCCTTGTTTCGTCGCATTGCGGATGAAAATGCGGTGGCGCGCGCCGTGCGGCACATGAGCCAACCTTTTTATCTGATCTGCGGCTACGACGACGCCGGCAACCGGGTGGCCCGTGAGTTGGCGCAGGACGGCGCTCACATTGTTGTCATTGACACGGAGTCAGCCCGTGTGGATTCAGTCGAGGTGGACGAACTCTCTTTGGCCGTGCCTGCCCTGTGTGGCGATGCCAGTGACCCCAAAACGCTGGTGTTGGCCGGTTTGACGAGCGGCTACTGCGCAGGCGTGCTGGCCTTGACCGGTGACGATTTCGTCAATACCAAAATTGCCCTGACGGCGCGACTATTGAGCCCGGACATTCCTGTGCTCAGTGCGGTTCGCTATCACGCCGCCCATGCCCGCATGGCAGCGGCCGGTGCGGACCACATCATCAACCCCTATGACACCTTTGCCGAACGGGTGGCACTCTCCATTCGCACGCCGAGTCTGCATGTGATCTACGAGAGCTTGACGACCCAATCCGGCACAGCCATGAACGAGCCCCCGCAGTTGCCCACCGGGCGCTGGATTTTGTGTGGCACTGGCCTGTTTACCCGTACGTTGCACCGCCAGCTTGAGCGGCTGAAGATTGACAGCGTCGTGATTGACCCGGAGTTGACGGAGGATGAGGTCGATGCGCATCACCTGAAGGGTGACCCCACGGATCCCGCCGTGTTGCGCGAAGCCGGTGCCGAAGAGGCCAGCGCACTCGTGGGCGGCACAGCGGTTGATATTGACAACCTGGCCATTGCGCTGGCGGGCCGGGGCATGAACAAGGACCTCTTCATCGTCGCCCGCCAAACCCAGCGTCGCAACAGCTTGATCTTCCGTGCGGCGCCGGTGGACCTGGTCATGCTGTCGGGTTATGTGCTGGCGGGCGAGGTGTTGCGGGTGATTCGTGCCCCCCAGTTGGCCACCTTTTTGCGCCGAGCACGCGACGAGGACGAGGCTTGGGCGGCTGACTTGCTGCAAACCATGCGCGACGTCATTGGCAAAGAAGTGGTTGAGTCCTGGTCGGTGACCATCAGCCCCGCGCAAGCCCGCACGGTTTGCCGCGCTATGGCGGGTTCGGAGACGGTGACTCTTGGGCAGTTATTGACACGTGCCGACGGGAGCGGCGATCCTCTCCAAGCCGTGCCGCTTCTTTTGCAACGCGGCCAGGAGCGCATGCTGCGTCCCGCCCTGGATACGCCCTTGCAACTGGACGATCGCATCCTGTGTTGTGGCAGCAATTCGGCGCGGGCCACCATGCGCCACAACTTGGTGGGCCATTCGCTGCCCATCATGAACTATCAGGCCAGTGAGCGGCCGGTTACCGGCGCTTAAGCCTGGGTCTCACCGGGTGGTGCTGATGTGGGGTTCGTTTGCGGCGCGCTGGTGTCCATGCGTACGTTGAGCGTGCCGGAGCGCACATGCAAGTTCCGCTGCGGGAAGGGAATCTCAATCTTGCGCGCTGCCAACTCATCGTCCAGTGCCCACATCAGCTTGGCATGGGTGGAAGCGGGTCGGGTCGTGAGATCGCGGTCGGCCCAGACAATCAGCTCGTAATTCACTGAGCTGTCGCCATACGCCACCAGCCAGACCGCCGTCTGCATCTCCTTGTGGTGCACCACGCCGGGCACCTTGAGCGCGGCGGCGATGCCGGCCTCCCGCACCAACTCCTTGGCCGTGCCATAGGCCACGCCAAAGGGAATGTGCATGCGCCGGTAGGAGTCGTCCAGTGTCCAGTTCACGACCCGGCCATTGATGAATTCGGAATTGGGCACCAGCACATCAAGCGAGTCATTGCTGCTGACGCGGGTGTAGCGCATGGCGATTTCCCGCACATGGCCGCGCACGCCGGATTCAAGTTCCACAAAATCGCCGACCTTCAGACTGCGCTCCAGCAAAATGATGACGCCTGAAACAAAGTTGCTGAAAACGTTTTGAAGGCCAAATCCAAGACCCACCGCCAAGGCACTGCCCAGCAGCGCAATGCTGGTGAGGTCGATGCCCAGGTAGTTCATGCCGATGATGGTGCCAAACACCCAGACGCTATAACGCAGCAAACGGCTGAGCATATGGATGCGGGCGAACTTCCAGGGCTCGTCCTCATAACGTTGGGTCAGGCGGTGCAGGCTGCGCTCCAGCAGACTCGCGAATGACCAGATGCCGACAATGAAGATGATCGCCAACAACAGGGCGCCCACGGTTACGCTGGTCGTGCCGACGCTGAACAGCCGCAAGCCCAGGGCCGCGGCCAGAAATCCCAAATAGTCCTGATTCATCATCGTATCCCCGGATACCGGCCGCCACGACACCGTCACAGAACGGCAGGGGGCCAACCACGCGCGAATTGTAGGTCGTGTATTCGCCATGAAAACGGGGCTTTTTGAGTCCCATTGCCTGGGTCTACCCACCACGCGCCCACAAAAAAGGCCTGACTCAGTCACTGAGTCAGGCCTCGGCATTCGCTGACATCACCCGCAAGCCGGGTGCGTCAAAGGATGCGTTTACTTGGCGACCACGCGCACCATTTCCAGGCACTTGCTGGAGTAGCCCCATTCGTTGTCGTACCAAGACACGACCTTCACAAATGTGCTGTCCAGAGACATGCCGGCGTCGGCGTCAAACACGGAGGTGCAGCTCTCGCCACGGAAGTCGGTGGACACCACTTTGTCAGTGGTGTAGCCCAAGACACCCTTCATGGGGCCTTCAGAGGCGGCCTTCATGGCGGCGCAGATGTCAGCGTAGCTGGCTTCCTTGAGCAGCTCCACGGTCAAGTCCACCACCGACACGTCGGAGGTGGGCACGCGGAAGGACATGCCGGTGAGCTTTTTGTTCAACTCAGGAATCACCACGCCCACCGCTTTGGCAGCGCCGGTGCTGGAAGGAATGATGTTTTCCAGAATGCCACGGCCACCGCGCCAGTCTTTGTTGGACGGGCTGTCGACGGTCTTCTGGGTCGCGGTAGTCGCGTGCACGGTGGTCATCAGGCCCCGTTTGATGCCGAAGCTGTCGTTCAACACCTTGGCAATTGGGGCCAGGCAGTTGGTGGTGCACGAGGCGTTGGAGATGATGGCCTGGCCCGCGTAGGTGCTGTCGTTCACGCCGAAGACAAACATCGGAGTGTCGTCTTTGGAGGGCGCGGACATGATGACCTTCTTGGCACCCGCCGTGATGTGCTTTTGAGCGGTTTCCTTGGTCAGGAACAGGCCGGTGGACTCGATCACCACGTCAGCGCCGACTTCAGACCAGTTCAGCTCGGCGGGGTCTTTGACGGCGGTCAGGCGGATCTTCTTGCCATTGACGACCAAGTGGTTGCCCTCAACGGCGATATCGCCCTTGAAGCGGCCGTGCACCGAGTCAAACTGCAGCATGTAAGCCAGGTACTCTGGCTCCAGCAGGTCATTGATGCCCACGACTTCAATGTCCTTGAAGTTCTGGATGGCAGCACGAAACACCATGCGCCCAATGCGGCCGAAGCCGTTGATACCAATCTTGATCGTCATTTGCTTTTCTCCACTAGTTAAAACATGAAACCCGGGCCCGAAGGCCCCGCTCAATTACTTTTTGCGCAACACTTTTTCCACGGTATCGGCCACGTTTTCAGGCGTGAAACCGAAGTGCTTGAACAGCACCGGTGCGGGGGCGGATTCGCCGTAAGTGTCGATGCCGACTACAGCCGCGCAGCCGTATTTCCACCAACCTTCGGTGACGCCCATTTCCACCGCCACGCGCGGTGTGCCAGCCGGCAAAACAGTGCTCTTGTAAGCCGCATCTTGTCGGTCAAATGTGGTGTTGCTGGGCATGGAAACGACGCGAACAGCTATCTTTCTGGTAGCAAGAATTTCTTGCGCCTTCAAAGCCAGCTGCACTTCAGAGCCGGTGGCAATGATGATTGCCTGGGCTTTTTTCTTCATGCCCACCTCGGACGGCTCAGCCAGCACATAAGCGCCCTTGCTAATGTCACCCATGCCGGATTTGGGGGCGTAGTTGATGTTCTGGCGTGACAAGAGCAAAGCGGTTGGCTTGGTCTTGTTTTGCAGAGCCACGGCCCAGGCCACGGCGGTTTCAGCCGTGTCACCCGGACGCCACACGTCCAGGTTGGGAATCAGACGCAGGGAGGCTGCGTGTTCGATCGACTGGTGGGTGGGGCCGTCTTCGCCCAGACCGATGGAGTCGTGGGTGAACACATGCACCACCCGTAGCTTCATCAGGGCTGCCATGCGGATGGCGTTGCGGCTGTAGTCGCTGAAGGTCAGGAAGGTGCCGCCGTAAGGGATGTAACCCCCGTGCAGGGCCACGCCGTTCATGATGGCTGCCATGCCGAACTCGCGCACGCCGTAGTTGATGTGGCGCCCGCCATTGCCCATGCCGCTCAGGGAGTCAAAGCGCAGGTTGGGCGTGCTTTTGGTGTTGGTCAGGTTGGAGCCAGTCAGGTCGGCCGAACCACCCAGCATTTCCGGCAGGGCGGCAGTGAAGGCTTCCAGAGCGATCTGCGACGCTTTGCGCGATGCCACGGTTTCAGCCTTGGTGTGGGCGGCCACGGCGGTGTCCACAGCCACTTGGTGGAAGTTCTTGGGCAATTCGCCCTTCATGCGGCGAACCAGTTCTTTGGCCAACGCGGGGTGCGCTGCTTTGTAGGCTGCAAACTTGGCGTTCCATGCCTTCTCGGCGGCCACGCCGGCCGTCTTGCCGTCCCAAGCCGCGTAAATAGATTTTGGAATGACAAACGGCGCGTGCGGCCAGTTCAGGCTTTCGCGGGTCAGGGCAATCTCGTCGTTGCCCAAAGGCTCGCCGTGAGCCTTGGCGGTGTTGGCGCGGTTCGGGCTGCCTTTGCCGATGGCGGTTTTGCAGATGATCAGTGTGGGCTTGTCAGCGCAAGTCTTGGCCTCAGCAATAGTTTTGGCTACCAATTCGGCGTCATGGCCGTCGATGGGGCCGAGCACGTTCCAGCCGTAGGCCACAAAGCGCAGGGCGGTGTTGTCAATGAACCAGGGGGCCACTTGGCCGTCAATGGAAATGCCGTTGTCGTCGTACAGGGCGATCAGCTTGTTCAGCTTCCACGCGCCAGCCAAAGCGGCGGCCTCGTGGCTGATACCTTCCATCAGGCATCCGTCGCCCATGAAGGCGTAGGTGTTGTGGTTGACGACGTCGTGGCCGTCACGGTTGAACTCTTGTGCCAGCAGCTTTTCAGCTAGGGCAAAACCCACGGCATTGGTGATGCCTTGACCCAGAGGGCCGGTGGTGGTTTCCACGCCCGGTGTCACGCCATGCTCGGGGTGACCGGCGGTTTTGCTGTGCAGGGTGCGGAAGTTTCTCAACTCGACCATGGGCAGCTTGTAGCCAGTCAGGTGCAGCACCGAGTACAGCATCATGGATGCGTGGCCGTTGCTCAGCACAAAGCGGTCGCGGTCGATCCAGTTGGGGTTGCCGGGGTTGTGCTTGAGGTGGTCTCCCCACAAAGCCACGGCCATGTCGGCCATGCCCATTGGCGCGCCTGGGTGGCCCGAGTTGGCAGCTTGCACCGCGTCCATCGACAAGGCGCGAATGGCGTTGGCCATGTCGGCGCGGCTCACGCCGGTGGCGCTGCTTGGTTGTTCTGTTTGTTGTGTTTCGGACATGGCTGCCAACTCCGGGTAGTTCTGGGGTGAGGGGGGAAAACCCGGTATTTTAAGGGGGCGTGATTTCACGGCGATTTTTTGGAAGGCGTGTGTGCTACAAAACACGCTGTTTTCGCCCGCCGAGAGCGCTGTTTCTGTCCGTCAAAAATCCACAACAAAGTCACTCCCATGAGTCTCCTCTTCTCCCCACTGACCTTGCCCTCACCCAACGGCGGATTAACCCTGCCAAACCGCATTGTGGTGGCCCCCATGTGCCAGTACAACGCCCACGATGGCGAAGCCACCGACTGGCACCTGATGCACTGGGGCAATTTGCTCAACAGTGGTGCAGCCTTGTTCACGATTGAAGCCACTGCCGTGCTGCCTGAGGGCCGCATCACCCCCGCCTGTCTGGGCCTGTGGGACGAGCGCACCGAAGCGGCGTTGGCCGACACTCTACAGCGTGCCCGCCGGTTGGCACCGCATACCGCGGTTTGTATTCAGCTGGCGCACGCCGGCCGAAAGGCTTCCAGCGCCCTGCCTTGGGAGGGCGGCCAATTGTTGGCAGCCGAGTCGGGTGGCTGGGAGACGTTTGGCCCGTCAGCAGAGTCTCAGTTGCCAAGCGAGCCGCCACCCACCGCCCTGAGTCTGGCCCGCATGGCTGAGATCAAAGCGGCCTTTGTGCGGGCCGCCGAGCGCGCCCAGGCGATGGGCATTGAAGCGGTGGAGCTGCATGGCGCCCATGGTTACTTGATTCATGAATTTTTGTCCCCGCTGGCCAACCACCGGGACGATGAGTACGGTGGCAGTTTCGAGAATCGCATTCGCTTCCCGATGGAGGTCTTTGCCGCGGTGCGGGCGGTGTTCAAAGGACCGCTGGGTATGCGCCTGTCAGCGTCCGACTGGGTCGAGGGCGGCTGGGACGGTGAGCAAAGCGGGGTGCTCGCCCAGCGGCTGAAGGCGGTGGGGTGCGACTTCATTCACGTCTCTTCAGGCGGCGTTTCTCCCCAGCAAAAAATCCCTTTGGGCGCGGGCTACCAGGTGCCGCTGGCGCGCCAGGTGCGTGACGCCAGTGGCTTGCTGACCATGGCGGTGGGCTTGATCACCGAGCCGGCCCAGGCCGAGGCGATATTGCAGGCCGGGGATGCCGATCTGATTGCTCTGGCCCGTGCGTTTTTGTACCAACCCCGCTGGGGCTGGCTGGCGGCGGCTGCGCTGGGTGGCACGGTGCAGGCCACCCCCGCCTACTGGCGCTGTCTGCCGCGTGAGGCGCAAGCGGCATTTGGCAAAGTGAGTGTCGGCATGCGTTGATCCTTAACCCAGACCCCCCCATGAGCTCAGCACCCACGCCGCCTCCCCAGACTTCGCCGTCGACGACCCCCATCAAAGCCATGCTGCTGGCGGCGGGGCGGGGCGAGCGCATGCGCCCCTTGACCGACACCATTCCCAAACCTCTGCTGCCCGTGCGCGGCAAGCCGCTGATGCAGTGGCCGCTCGAAGCCTTGGCGCGCGGTGGTTGTGCCGAGGTGATGGTGAACACGGCCTGGCTGGGGGAGAAAATCAGCGACACGTTTCATAATATTTTCGTGCTTCAGCCTCTATCCAGCGAGCGGGAGAAGCTATCAATACAGAAGCAACTCCCATTGCGCTACTCCCACGAAGGCGTGGACTTTGGCGGTGCGCTGGAAACGGCGGGCGGCATTGCGCGGGCGCTGCCGCAGCTGGGGGAGGTGTTCTGGGTGCTGGCAGGTGATGTGTTTGCGCCTGACTTTGTGTTTGATGCCGAGGCCGTGGCACGTTTCAGGGCCAGCGACCACTTGGCCCATCTGTGGCTGGTGCCCAACCCGGCGCACAACCCGCGGGGCGATTTTGGCTTGGCGAACGCGCTGGCGCTGAACGACGCACCTGAGAAATTCACCTACAGCACCATCGGCCTGTACCGCGCCGCCCTGTTTGCGCCGCCTTGGTGTGATGTGCCACTGGGCAACCCGCTGGGCGTGAAGGCTGCGCTGGCGCCGCTGCTGCGCGCGGCCATGGCGCAGGGGCGGGTGTCGGCCGAGCTGTACACCGGGGCATGGACCGATGTGGGCACGCCCGAGCGGCTGCTGGCGCTGAACCGGTAACTGACAATCCCCCGGGCTGATCAGGGCCGGGTGGCTATCCACCCCCTCGACGGGTGGTACATCGCGGCTTCGTGCTTGGAATGTCAAACCACCCGCCGCCCGTGCGAGTTAGGCCGCTGATTCGCTGGGTGCATGGCCGGGTAGGCACCGAAGCAGCTGACTGCGTCGGATAGAAGCGCGCCTGCTGCGTACCCACCACCACAACGACTACCGATTGGCCACACGGGTCAACTTTGGGATACCTGGCGTGTCCGGTATCCGAAAGCATCGGCTAACGAGCTGCGCGCCTGGGATGCCTTGGCCCAGTTGCCGCGGTATTTGAGGATCATCCGAACGGGGTGCGTCGACATGGCGGTGGGGCAGCCATTGTTGACAAGCAATGCCCGGCCTTCGGAGCATCAATTGTTCGCGCAGAAGCTGGGAAAACTCTGTCGGGCTGAACTGCAGCGCCTTGCCGGTGTCGCAGATGGCGCGTTTGAGATCAAGGCTCAGCGCCATAGGCCACCTTCCTGTCCCATCTCAATGCCGCACGCTTGGCAAAACCGATGACTTTGCGCTGCTGGCAACGTCCCGGTACGCGGCCGGGTTGGCCATTGGGGCCAGTAGCCAATTCAAGCGAGCCCTAAGCGCAGCACGCAGCACTGCGTTGCAGGTATAGAGTGGTTAATCATTCGGTTAAATGAAAAAATACGGTGAATTATTCACCGAAAAAAGGCCGATCATCAGCGAACTAACCACCTCGTAGCTTTCAAAGGACCTCTTATGCCTCGCCAAATCGACCGCTTGCCGTTCCCCTATTTGCCGGAGGACGATGTGGTGTCAAGCCGTTTGCTTGCGTTGGAGGGGGCGTTGAACTGGGCCGCTGCCGCGCACATGGCGACGCCATGGGTGCAGTCGGTGCGCGACAATCCCCCGCCGTTCTGGGCCATGGAAAGCCTGCTCAAGGAGTACCCGATTTCCAGTGCCGAAGGCCTGGCTCTGATGCGCCTGGCCGAAGCCTTGTTGAGGGTGCCGGACGTTGAAACGGCGGTGGCGCTGACGGCTGACCAATTGGGGCGGGCCAATTTCGATGGCACTGCGGATTCCACCATGGCGCGCCTGTCGTCTTCGGCCATTGCGATGTCGAAGAAGTTTTTGCCGGGGAACGATGGCGAGTCGAGCCTGATGACCAAGCTGGGCGCGAAATCGGTGGTGGCTGCGACGCTGCGCGCCGTGCAATTGCTGGGCCGCCAGTTTGTGTTGGGCCAGACGATTGATGAAGGCATGAAAGAAGCCGTTGCTGCGCGCAAGAAACAACCGAATCTGGGTTTCAGCTACGACATGTTGGGCGAAGGCGCGCGCACCGATGCCGATGCACTGCGTTACCTGGCCAGCTACCAAAATGCCATCGCCGCCATTTCACGTACCGCCGATGCAAAGGGTTCACCAGCGCACAACGACGGCATTTCCATCAAACTCAGCGCGCTGCACCCGCGCTACGAAGATTTGCAATACGAGCGGGTGATGAGCGAGCTCCTGCCCCGCGTCTGGACACTGTGCGAAGCCGCGGCCAAGGCCAACTTGAACTTGACCATTGACGCCGAAGAGGTGGATCGCCTGGAGTTGTCTCTTGACGTTTTTGAGGCCTTGATTGCCCGGGTTGCCGAAAAGTTTCCCCAGTGGACGGGCTTTGGCCTGGCTTTGCAGTCTTACCAGACGCGCGGTGTCGAGCTCATCGAACACCTGGCTGCCATGGCGCGCCGCTACAAGGTCAAACTCATGTGCCGCCTGGTCAAAGGCGCTTACTGGGATGCGGAAATCAAACGCGCCCAAGAGCTGGGCTTGCCCGGCTACCCCGTGTTCACACACAAGCACCACACCGATGTGAGCTACCTCGCGTGTGCCCAGGCCCTGTTTGCGGCATCTGATGTCATCTTTCCGCAATTTGCCACGCACAACGCCGGCACCATTGCTGCGGTGCTGCAAATGGCGGAAAACGGCCCTGATGGGGTTGCTTACCCGTTCGAGCTGCAGCGTTTGCATGGCATGGGTGAGGGGGTTTACCGCGAAGTGTTGAAAAACCCCAAGATCCGCTGCCGTGTGTATGCGCCCGTGGGCGCCCACCGCGACTTGCTGGCCTACCTGGTGCGCCGCTTGTTGGAGAACGGCGCGAACTCGTCGTTCGTGAACCAGTTGGCGGATGAATCCGTGGGCATGGATGTTTTGTTCACCACCCCGTTGCGTCTGAGTCCTCAACCGGCCATGGCCCTGCCGGTTGACATGTTCGGCGCGGCACGCCGCAATAGCATGGGTCTGGACATGGCCGTGGTGCCCATGCGCCAGCCGCTGTTGGAGGCGTTGGAAAAAACCACGGTGCCCACCGTGCCGGTCTTTGATGTGACACAGGTAGGCGCCGCGGCTCAGTCATCACATGACGCCTTCAACGCCTGGAGCGCCACACCCGTGGCGACGCGCGCCCAAGCCTTGCGCAAGACGGCCGATGCCATGGAAGCCCAGCTGCCGGAACTGTGCGGCATGCTGGTCAAGGAAGCCTTCAAGACCTGGGCCGACGCGATTTCCGAGGTACGCGAGGCAGTGGACTTCTTGCGCTATTACGCCAATGAAGCCGAGCGCATCATGGCGACCTCGCCCCAGTTGTCGGCCCTTGGCCCGTGGGTGTGTATCAGCCCCTGGAACTTCCCGTTGGCCATTTTTTGTGGCCAGGTGGCGGCGGCTTTGGCCACCGGCAACACCGTGTTGGCCAAGCCGGCCGAGCAAACCCCGGCCATCGCCTTGATGGCCGTGAAATTGATGCACGACAGCGGCATCCCCCCCCATGCGTTGCAACTTCTGCATGGTCCCGGCGAAACCGTGGGTGCGGCGCTGGTGGAACAGCCGGGCGTCGCGGGCGTGGTGTTTACCGGCTCCACGCAAGTGGCCAAGATCATTCAGCGCGCACTGGCGGCCAAAGAGGGCCCCGTGGCACCACTGATCGCTGAAACCGGTGGCATCAATGTGATGTTGGTCGACAGCTCGGCCCTGCCCGAGCAAGTGGCCGACGCCGTGATGCAAAGCGCCTTTCGCAGCGCGGGCCAGCGCTGTTCGGCGCTGCGACTGTTGTGCGTGCACGAATCCGTGGCCGACGGCATGCTTGAAATGATTGAAGGTGCTGCCAAAGAGCTGGGTGTGGGCCGCGTGGGCGCCCTGACGACCGACTTGGGTCCCGTGATCGACAAGGAAGCGTTTGACAACATTCAGCGCCACGTCCAGCGATTGAATGGCGAAGCGAAATCGCGGCTGAATTTGCCTGTGGATGCGGCCTTGGCCAGCGAGCAGCCGCACATGATTTCACCGCAGATGTTCGAAGTGAAAGGCATCGCTTCGGTGAAGGCGGAAATCTTTGGCCCGGTCTTGCAAGTGGTGCGCTGGAAGGGTGACCCGGCCCAGGTGATCGCAAGCATCAACGCCCTGAACTACGGCTTGACCATGGGGATCCAGACCCGCATCGACAGCCGTGCGCAGGCCTTGGCCGCCTCGGCGAACGTGGGCAATATTTACGTGAACCGCAACATCATTGGTGCCGTGGTGGGCGTGCAGCCTTTTGGTGGCGAAGGCCTGTCCGGCACCGGTCCCAAGGCCGGGGGTCCGCACTACCTGCAGCGTTTTGTGCATGAGGCGCAAGCCCTCCCCGTCGCTCAGAAACTGCACGGCCAAGGGCAGGGCGTGAATGTGAAAGCCGCTGCTTTGGCGGTGCGCAACAGCGGCTGGTTGAAGAGTTCACTGGAGCAGCGTTGCACTTGGCTGGGGAAGTTGGGCGAGAAAGCGCTCGCAGCGGCTGCCAAACAGCAGTTGGCTGACCGGGTGCTGCCCGGCCCCACGGGCGAGACCAACGACCTGCGCTTGCACCCACGGGGCGTGGTGGCGGTGATTGCCGACCGAGTGGATGACACCGTCTTGGCGCAATGGTTGGGCGCGCTGGCCGGCGGCAACGCCTTGGTGGTGGCGGTGCCGAGCGAAGCCCGTGAGTCCGCCCGGACGGCGCTGAGCCAATGGGTCAGCGCAGGGCTTTCGGCTGCTGCCGTGCATGTGTTGGACACGCCTTTCGAAGCCGGTGCCGTGGCCTTGGCCGGCAGCGATGACATCGAAGCGATCGTGGCGCAGCCCGCCTACGCCACTGAGCTCAACCGCCGCATGGCCGCTCGCGATGGCGCGGTGGTGCCGCTGATCACCGAACCGCTACTGGGTTGTTTGTGGCGGCTGTGCGCCGAGCAAACCCTGACCGTCAACACCACCGCAGCGGGTGGCAACGTGGCGCTGTTTGCCGGTTTGTCGGCTCTTTGAAGAGGCCTGGTCGTTGAGCGAATGAGTGGCTGAGCCCTGTCCCCCGCATGACGGTGTTCGGCGACCCATCTGCCTACTTGCGCAAGCCGTCGCCTTCCTGGCCATACACCCGGGCCAGCATCCGGTCAAACTCCGCCCTGCGGCTCGCGACCAGTGGGCGGAGCACCCCCTTGTCCTGCAGCACGGTGATCAGCTTGGTCGGCGCTTGCAGCTTGTCGCCCATGATCTCAACATGGCCGGCCTGCACTTGCACGCGGTCCACCGTGACGCCGGTTTCGACCTGGGTGTTGCGTTGCTCGGCCAGCGAAAAAATATCATCACTTTCCAGGCAGCGGCCGTCGGCCTCACGGCGGCAACTGCCCTTTTCAGCAGTGTCAATCTTCAGGTAGTTGACCCCCGCCAACAACTGTCCGGGCTGGGTGATGAAGTCGGAAGAAAACGTGATGTCTTTCCACTTGGCGCCGGTGAAGATATTGCAACTCAGCGGCAACAGTCCCAAGGTCAAGGAGTAGAGCCAGCTCTTGCCGCAGGTGCTGGCTGCAGCGATGCCTGAGAAAGACACGGAGATCGTCACCAGGCGCCAGTCCACAGCCTGGGTGGCCGGCAACAACGGTGTCGGGTCCAGTGCGTCGGTCAGCGCCCAGCGCGCGATCAGTGCGCCTTGACTGTGACCGATGACGGTAACGGGCGGGTTGCCGGCCTGCCCGGCGAGCAGTGTGGCGGCGCGGCGCAGAGCGGCTGCGCTGTCGTCCAGCGCGGCGCGGTCATCGTAGGTGAGGCAGGCCGATTGTTGGCCCTGAAAAGCCAGCACCTGCGCCAGCGCGCGGAACTGTCCCGAGGACCCGAAACAGCCGTGGACCAGCACCGTGACCGGCTCGCCTGCCTTCAGTTGCAGGCTGCGGTCCGGGTTGTCGGTGCAGGGGCCCAGGCCGGCAATGCTGAGCGCGCGGTCGGGCGGCGGCAGGCGTCCGGGGTCCAGGTCGCGGGCGACGATGGGGTCGTGGGACGCGCAGTCAGCCAGCAGGCTGGCAGTTCAAAGCAGCAGGGTAATTTTTGTCATGTCCCGGAGGATAGTTCGGAAACCCCGTCGACTCCAGTCGGTGGGTGGCAAGCCGCTCATGCCTGGGTCGCAGGAGGCCTTGGCGCGCCGCGACTGCACGCGTTCATACCGCAGGGCGGGTGTCTGCAGCGTCGTGCGCCGGGTGGGGACCGATGTAGGCACGCCCAATGTCTAGCGGCGGACTTTGCCGTCCTCGGTCAACATGGTCATTTCCACAAATCGCGAGCCCGCGTTCTTGTCCGGTCCAAATTCGAAACTCATGCCTCCCACGTTGTAGCCTTGCATGCTTTGCAGGGCAGTGATCAGGCTTTCACGGGTCAGGCCTTTGCCGGCGCGGCGCGCAGCTTCTGTAAACACTTTGGCTGCCACAAAGCCTTCCATGCTCGTGTAATTGGGCGTGCTGGCGGTCAGCCCGGACGCCTGCAGGGCCTGCAGGTATTCGGTGGACACTGCCGAGGCCGAGGCGTAGGGAAAAGGCATGACCTGGCTGACCACCACGCCGCGCGCCACTGCGCCCAACTCGTCGCTCAAGGCCTGCGTGTCCACTAGGGACAGGTTGTACAGATTGCCTTTGAAGCCTGCTTGACGGGCCAGGCGCACAAACGTGGCACTGCTTTTGAAGGTGCCAATTTGAATGATCGCCTCGGGGTTGGCCGCCAGAATGGTTTTGAGCGCGGGGCCCACGTCGGTGGAGTTGGCATCGGCCTTGGCGGTGGCAACGGGTTTCAGGCTCAAAGGCGCCAGGGCGCGCACCACATCCTCCAAACCGGCCTGGCCGACATCGTTGTCCTGGTAAAACACCGCAATCTTTTTGATGCCGACCGTGCTGGCCTGCCGGATGATGGCGGAGGTTTCCTCAAAGTACGACGCCCGGACATGGAACACATAACGGTTAAAGGGGTCACGTAGCGACTGGGCGCCCGAGAGCGGCGCGAAAAACGGCACCTTGGCCTCGGTGGCCAGCGGCACGGCCGCCAGACTGGGCTGTGCGCCTACATAGCCAAACAGGGCCACCACACCATCCTTGATGAACTGGCGCGTGTTGGCGGCGGATTGAACCGGGTCCATGGCATCGTCCAGGCGCTTGAGTTCAATCAGCCGCCCGTTGACGCCACCTTTGGCGTTCAGCGTGTCAAAGTAAAGGCGGGCGCCCTGGTTGTATTGGCTGCCCAGCAGCAGGGACGGCCCGCTTAAGGGGACGGATTGGCCCAAAACAATATTTTTTTCCGATTGGGCAAAGGCGGGGCGCCCCATGGTCCAACCCAACGCAGCGGCGCTGCCAAGTACCTGACGACGATCGACCATGTTCATCCTTTTTCTGGTGAGTAGCCGCATGGCATTTGCCACCCGGGCCCAAATGTTGAGACATGGCCCCAGTTCAATATGCAGGGGGTCAGGCGTCTCACTGGGTCGAGATCGTACCCGCAGATTGTCGGTTCAGGGTTACTCCGGGCACCCGACAAGGAGGCGATTTTTTGCCCGGCGTTGCCCCTGTCTCGTTGGGGGGGTGACAATTTCCGCTTTAATGTCTGCTTGTCCCAATGCAGCCTCACGCCACCATGACCCAACGTGCCACCACCGCCCCCCACACTGAACGCCGCGCCAAGCTGGCCGCCCTGCTGGGCCCGCGCGGCATTGCCCTCATTCCCACCGCACCCGAGCAGCAGCGCAACCGCGACGCTGACTTTTTGTACCGCCCGGACAGCTACTTTTTCTACCTGACCGGCTTTGCCGAACCCAAGGGCTGGTTGGTGGTGACAGGCGACGGCAAGAGCACGCTGTTTTGCCAACCCAAAGACCTGGAGCGAGAAATCTGGGACGGCTACCGTGTCGGCCCTGACGCCGCGCCTGCCCAACTGGGTGTAGACGCATCGTTTTCCGTGGCCGATATCGACACCGAAATGCCCAAGCTGCTGGACGGGCGCAACACCGTGTGGTACCCGTTTGCCACCCACAAAGGGCTGGAAACCCAGGTGGAGGGCTGGCTGAACAAAGTGCGTGGCCGTCAGCGATCTGGCGCACTGTGCCCGGAACAGACCCGTGATGTGTGCAGCGTGCTCGACGAGATGCGCCTGATCAAAGACCCCTATGAACAGGCCACCATGCGCCGCGCCGCGCAGATCAGCGCTGGCGCCCATATTCGGGCCATGCAACTCACCGCCAGCATGTTGCGCCGGGGCGAAGACGTGCGGGAGTACCACCTGGACGCCGAACTCTTGCACGAGTTTCGCCGCCATGGCTCGCAGTACCCCGCTTACGGCTCTATCGTGGCCGCCGGTGCCAATGCCTGCGTGCTGCATTACCGCGCGGAGGCGGGCGCCGTCAAAGACGGTGAACTGGTGTTGATTGACGCCGGCTGCGAGTTGGATGGTTACGCCAGCGACATTACCCGCACTTACCCCGCCAATGGCCGCTTCACCGGCCCGCAGCGCGCCTTGTACGAGCTGGTGCTGGCTTCGCAAGAAGCCGCCGTGGCCGCCACCTGTGCTGGCGCGCGCTTCACTGACCCGCACGACGCCACGATCAAGGTGCTGGCGCAAGGCATGCTGGACGTGGGCCTCTTGGACAAAAACAAGGTAGGCAAGCGTGACGACGTGATCGAGAAACGCGCTTACTTTCCTTTCTACATGCACCGCACCAGCCACTGGCTGGGCATGGATGTGCACGACTGCGGCAGCTACAACGAACCCTCTGAGCTGGCCAAAACCAAGGAGCGCACCGACCCGCTCACCGGCCAAACGGTGGTCGACCGCCCCTCGCGAATTCTGCAAGCCGGCATGGTGCTCACCATTGAGCCTGGCCTCTATGTGCGCCCCGCCCAGGGTGTGCCCGAGCAGTTTCACAACATCGGCATTCGCATTGAAGATGACGCCCTGGTCACCGAGACTGGTTGCGAGTTGATCAGCCGGGGTGTGCCCGTGACCGTGGCTGAAATCGAGGCGCTGATGCGGGCCTAAGCCCGGCGGTGCTTGATCTCAAACATGGACGCCAACGGCTTCGCGGGTTAAAGTGGCCGGCCTGAAGCCTTGTGCAGGGCGTGTCCCTGCCTCACCTGAGGAGTCCCTATGTTCCCTGAGTTCCGCGACCTGATCACCGAATTGAAGACCAGCGACCATCATTTCATCCGCCTGTTTGACAAGCACAATGATCTGGACCGCGTTATCCGGCACAAGGAAGCGCATATGGAGCCGGCCACCCCCGAAGAAATCGAAACCCTCAAAAAGGAAAAACTCCTGCTCAAGGACCAGCTCTACGCCATCCTCAAAAAGGCCAGCGCCAGCGGTGCCTGAAGGCGAGTCAGTCGCCAGCGGGAGCTGTTTATGACATCAGCCCACACCCGCACTTCCCCGTCCTTTGTCGAGATCGAGCTCAAGCTCGCTTTGCCTGGCGCCGACACCGCCCTTGTGGCGCAGCGGCTGGCCCGCTCGCCCCTGTTGGCGCGGCGCAAACCTACACGCCAGATGCTGCGCAATGTGTACTACGACACGCCCGACCAGCAACTGCGCGGGCAACGCGTGGCTCTGCGCACGCGCCAGGTCGGCACCGAGGGCGCCACCCAGTGGCTGCAAACCCTGAAAATGGCCGGCACCAGCGACTCCGCCCTGAGCCAACGGGGTGAGTGGGAAAGCCCCGTGCCCGGTGCAGCCCTGTCGCGCAAGGCGCTGAAAGCCACTCCCTGGACGTCGTTGGACCCCGACGGCGCCGTTTTCAAAGGCCTGGCACCCGCTTTTTCCACTGACTTTGAACGCACGCTGTGGACTGTGCGCCGGCGCAACGGCAGTGTGGTCGAAGTGGCGCTTGACCAGGGCGAAGTCATTGCCGGTGGCCAGCGCGCGCCCATTTTTGAGCTGGAACTGGAGCTCAAAGCCGGCCCGCCCGAAGCCCTGTTTGAGTTGGCGCAGGAGTTGGCCCGCACGGTGGCGCTGGTCCCTGCCAGCATCAGCAAAGCCCAGCGTGGTTATGCGCTGGCGCAGGGCACGCTGGACGCGCCACTTACCGCACAGCCCGCTCGGCTCAAATCATGCCAAAGCCTGACCGATGCCGCCGGCCTGCTGTTGCGCGACATGTTCAACCAGTTCACCACCAATCTGATTGCCTTGAGCCACAACGACGACCCCGAGTTGGCGCACCAGGCGCGTATTGGCTGGCGCCGCTTCAAAAGCACACTGCGGCTGTGGTCGCCCGTGCTGGGACAAGAGGCCCGCCCGTCTTGGGCCGCGCTGCAACCCCTGCTCGACTGCCTGGGTGCATTGCGTGACCTGGACGTGGCCCGGCTGGACACCCTGCCCCCACTGGCTAACGCCTTTGTGGCCGGCGACCCGCGTCGGTCCGAGGTCTGGCAAAGCATGGCAGCGTCTTTGGATGCGGCCACTACTTTGCAAAGAAAAACCGTGCGTTACGCCCTGCAAGACCCCAGCGTGGGCGCCTGCCTGCTGCTCACGACACAGTGGCTGGCGGGTCTGGCGGGCACGCCAGCTTCCAGCTCAAAGTTGAAGCCTTGGGCGCGTCAGCAAATGGATCATTTGCACCACCATCTGAAGCGCGCGCGCAAGCGCACCACCACGCTGGAGCAAATTCACCGAACTCGTCTGCTGGCGAAGCGCCTGCGCTACGGCCTGGAGGCTCTGCAATCCCTGCTGCCCAAAGCACACACCCGGCGCTGGCGCGAGCAGGCCGTGGCGCTGCAAAACCGGCTGGGCAACAACCGCGATGTTGCCCTTGTTCCAGTTTTGTTGGCTGGGTTGGATATTGACGCCGGGCTGCTGGCTTTTCTGCGTGGTGTGGCCGTAGGCCGTGCAGGCTGACGCTGCTTGACGTGGCTGGTCACGGGTCAAGTCTGGCGCTGGATGGCTGTCTATTTTGGGCTCGACAGGAACAAGCACTAGCGCCATTGGGCAGGTCAAAGCCCAGAACCGCCCCGTCCGTCAGTTGTCTTTGCGGGTCACAATTTTGTCTTTTCTACGGGGCGTTCCGGCACGACCGGTCTTGGACCAGTCGTAGACTTGGCCGTCCGGTGTTTTTCCATCCACAACGGCATCCACCCCCGGTTTTCCAACCTGGTTCGGGTCTTCTGCAACCATGCTCACAAAGGAGAATCCCGCGTCGCGTTTCTCTTTGACCAGGGCTAGCGCATGGGAGAGCAGCTCCTCGTTTTGGGCGCAGGGTTCGTCAAGGGCGGCGGTCCAGTAAATTTTGAACATGATTCAGTAGGGAGAATGGATATGGGGTTGATTGGCAACGTGCTTTGGTTCGTCTTTGGCGGCTTTGTCATGGGTCTGGGCTGGTGGCTGGCTGGGCTGTTGGCGTTGCTCACCATCGTGGGCATTCCCTGGGCCAAAGCCTGTTTCGTGATCGGTCAATTTACGTTTTTTCCGTTTGGCAAAGTTGCCATAAGCAGAAAAAATCTGTCCAGGCGGGATGATATTGGAACCGGCACCTTGGGGCTTTTAGGCAATGTCATCTGGTTCATCTTTGCGGGTATCTGGCTGGCCATTGGGCATCTGCTTTCCGCGCTGCTGTGTTTTCTCACCATCATTGGTATTCCCTTTGGTTTGCAGCACTTGAAGCTGGCAGGCATCGCGCTGGCGCCAATTGGCAAAACCATCGTGGACAAGGACACTGCTGCCGGCGCTGGTTACACAGGGATTTGACGGAATGGATGCGTTGAGATGGATGGTTTGGCAAGTTAGACCAGGTCAACCTAAATTGCTCCTGAATAAATAGCTTTTCACGCCCGTGTTTATTGGGCTAAAGGCCAATTTGGCATCTATTTTGTCGCCCTCGGCTCGCCCGTTGTCACTGGACCGGGTGCAATGGGCTGTGCTTTATGCCGGGCGACGCATGTGCAGCAGTTGCTCCGGCCCCACCGTGAAATAGTCTCCCGGGCCCCCGGCGCGCAGCAGATGCCCGGCGCGGGCCGTGTCGTACACCCCGTCTTTCAACAGGCGCTGGGCAATGTGCACCGCCACCACTTCGCCCAGTACCAGCCAGGTCGGCACGGTGTCGCCGCTGATGCTTTGCAACTGCACGATTTGCGTGCAACGGCATTCAAAGCTCACCGGGCTTTGCTCCACGCGGGGCACATTCACCAGCCGTGAGGCCACGGGCGTTAACCCGGCCAGCACAAACTCATCCACCTCAGGCGGCACGGCCGCGCAGGTCTGGTTCATGGGCTGGGCCAGATCATGCGTCACCAGGTTCCAGACAAACTCGCCCGTCTGCTGCACATTGCGCAGCGTGTCCTTGGCGCCAATGCTGGCAAACCCCACGATGGGCGGGGTGTAGTTGAAGGCGTTGAAAAAGCTGTAGGGCGCCAGGTTGACCGAGCCATTGCTTCCCTTGGACGAAATCCAGCCGATGGGGCGTGGTCCTACGATGGCGTTGAATGGGTCATGCGGTAACCCATGACCGTGGCGGGGTTCGTAAAAGTGAATCGAATCAGACATGGATTGTTCCCAAATGAATCAGCTTGGAAGATACCAAAGTCAGAAAGGCGAAGTTGCGACGCGGACAAAGCCGACGTGAAAGCGCCCATCCTGGTCGCCCTGTTTCAACCACGGCCTCAAGGTTGAGTGGCGGCGGTCAAGTTCGGTTACTGGGGATGCCGGCACTGAGCAATGCCTGCGCCATCAACGCCTGGTGAGGCGCCATCTTGTGAGGGAAGCTGCGCTCGAAGACGCGGACTGAATAGCCGGGGTGGTCGCTGCAGGCGCGTTGTGCGAAGGCCCGGGCCTCGGCCGGACGTCCTGCAAGTGCCAGACAGGCGCCCGCGATGGCATGAATGTGGAAATGCGCGTTGGGCTCGGCCGTGGCCTGAACGCTCCAGGCGGCCGCCTCGTCGTATTTACCCTCAATCGCAAGTGATACCGCCCGCGCGCCCTCAACGGCAAAGAGGAGCGGATCGAGCGGGCTCAGCCGCTCGGCGGCGGCGAGTTCGGGCAGTGCCTGCATCGGCACCCCCGCATGCACCTGAATGAATCCGAGGGCGTAGTGCCCCTGCGCAAAGTTCGGGTTGATGAGGAGTGAGCGGCTCACGGATTGCAGCGCCTGGTCGTGTTCGCGTGCCAAAAACTGCGCCCGCCCCAATGTCCAGTACCCCATCGCGTCCCGCGGGTCGAGTTCGATGCTTTGTAGCCCATGCTCAAGCGCCAAGGCGACCTCAGCCCCTGGCACGGGTACGGCATTGAGAAACGCGCGCGAGTAATGGGTGAACGAAAGCCCGGCATGGGCACGCGCAAAGCGGGTGTCAAGCGCCAGCGCACGAAGCAGCAGAGCATGGGCCTGCTCGGTATGCTGGGCCGTGAAATGAAAGCAGTGCCACATCGCCCGGTGATAGCACTCCCAGGCGCTGAGGTCTTCGGGTGCCTTCGACCGCGCCCGTTCCACCTCCGCGCGCGCGATTTCCGGCTCGATGGCCGAGGCGATGGCGGTCGATACATCGTCCTGCACCGAAAACAGATCGCCCAGTGGCCGGTCGAAATGCTCACTCCAAAGCACGGTGTTGCGCAGCGAGTCGGCCAGCGTCACGGTGATGCGCACCCTCCGGTCGAGCCGCTGTGTCGTGCCATGCACCAGATAGCGCACGCCCAGCATCTGGCCGGCACGGGCCAGATCGGTCGTGCTGGCTGAAAACCGGGCTGCAGAGGCACGCGCTGTCACAAACAGACCTCGCAGGCGGCCGAGCGAAAGCGTCAGGTCGGAGGCCAGGCCCAGGGCGAGCACCGAGCCGCTGCCATGCCCGCCGAGATCGGTGAACCCCAGCACGGCGACCGACGGCTTGTCAGGGAGTTCGAGTGCCGAAGCCGGAGCGAGGCCGCGCCAGCTGGCCACCAAGGCATGGTCTGACAGGCCTTCCGCCCGGTAGCGCGTCCGCATGCGCTCAAGCGCATCGCGCGCACGCGTTTGGCCGTCGACTTCGACCGAGCGGGCGAGGTACTGGGCATTCGACTCGGTGTCGAAGGGGTCGAGCACCACGCGTTTGCGCGCCGTTGCCAGCGCAACGTCGGGATTGCTGGCGCGGGCGCTCTGCTCGTCGAGCACCTGGCGATACAGCTGGCGCACCGTTTCACGCTCGCCGTCGATCCAGAGTTGAAAATTGTTACCAAGCGCCAGATCCAAGTCGGCGGGGTAGTTTGAGGCGAGGGTTTTTTCCAGCGCACTCAGCTGCGCATCACTCACGTCAGAGGCGTTGAGCCCTAGCAGCGCCTTGGCCTCCACAACGTCGACCGTGACGAGCGTCGAATCGAGGGCGATGCCCTGTGCGTCGGCCTGCAAGGCCTGACCGCGCGGTGTTTCAAGCAGTGGACGCAGTTTGCTGAGACTCCAGCGCAAGGCCGCTCGTGGGTCGGCGGCGGACTCCCACAGCAACTCACACAAGGCCTCGCGGCGAACCGGGCGCGCCTCAATCGCGAGGTAGGCCAGCAAGGCCCGCGTCTTGCGCGACTTCGGAAGCGCGCGAGGGGCGCCGTTGCACAGCAGGGCGGTGTCGCCCAGCAGGTGCAGAAGCAGCGGTTTAGCGTGGCTAGCCATGGTTTTTTTATTGGATCCGGCCCCCATGAACATCAGGCGGTCGGCAGTGAAGTATCAAACCCATTGAAGAAAACTACAACGGCCATTCAAACGCTGATGCAAACACCGGGCTTTCATTATGGGCACATTGGCGATTCTGTCTATCCGGCTCATCTCAATCAACCTCGACAAGGAGAAACATCATGACCCAGTGGAATCTCAATGGAACCTATTTCGAAGCTTGCAACTGCGAGGCTGCCTGTCCCTGCATTTTCACCAGTCCGCCCACCGAGGGCGACTGCAAAGCCCTTGTCGCCTGGCACATCAACAAGGGCGAGTACAACGGCACCTCGCTGGACGGTTTGAATGTCGCCTTGGCCGTGCATGCGCCGGGCACCATGGTGGCGACCAAATGGCAGGTGGCCGCCTATTTTGACGACAAGGCCAGCGCGGCACAAAACGACGCACTGCACGCTATTTTTGGCGGCAAAGCCGGTGGCCACCCGGCCGTTCTGGCCTCCTTCATCGGCGAGATGGTGGGCGCCAAGAATGTGCCCATGGTCTACCGCGCCGATGGTCGCAAAAGCAGCCTGTCCATTCCCGGCATTGCCGAGGCCGACATTGAGCAACTCGACGGCCAGGGCGGTGGGCCAATCACGATCGAAGGCCACCCCCTTTGTATTGCCCCCGGCAAAGCGGCCACGGTCGCGCGGGCCAGTCGCTTTAGCCTGAAAGACCACGGTTGGGGCTGGCAATTCTCGGGTCGCAGCGGCTTGATGTCGGACTTCGCCTACCAATCGGAGTAAGCACGATGCGCGCTCCAAGCAACTTGATCCCCGGCGCGGTGCTGCGCCATGCGCCGGTGTGGATCGGCATGGCGGCGGTCATCGCCGTGAGTTGGCTTTACCTCGGCCAGATGAGCGGGAGCATGTGGGCGATGGGCGGCGGCGCCTCGGCGCATGCGGGAATGGCCATGGGGGATGCGGGCGCGCCCCCGCTGGTGGCGGTGTTCGCCATGTGGGCTGTCATGATGATCGCCATGATGCTGCCCACGGTGTCACCCTCGGCCTCGGTGTTTTCCAGCCTGGCGGCCCGGCGAGATCCGCTGCGCAGCAGCCGCGCCACCGCCATCTATATCGCTGCCTACGTGACGCCGTGGATCGCCTTCGCGGCCCCCGCCGCCCTGCTGCAGTGGGCGCTGACCCATTCCCTGCTGCTCGACCCCATGGCCCGCAGCACGAGTGCGCTGTTGAGCGCGGCCCTACTGCTTGGCGCAGGTCTCTACCAGTTCACGCCACTGAAAACCGCCTGCTTGTCCAAATGCCGCTCGCCGCTCGCCTTCTTCATGGCCAAGTGGCGCGCTGGTGCTTGGCCTGGCGCACGGTGGCTACTGCGTGGCCTGTTGCTGGGCGCTGATGGCGGTCATGTTTGTCGTGGGCGCCATGAACTTGGCCTGGATGGGGCTTCTCACCGCCCTTGTACTGGGCGAGAAAGTTATTCCGCCGGCTTGGCATTTCGACCAGGTGGTTGGCGCTGCGCTCGTCACGTCGAGTGTGTGGGTGGCTGCGAGCGCATGGCTGGGAATGTGATCACGCCAATGAAACGGTGAGACAACAAGCGCCATCTTTATCAAATTGATAGCGTCTTTCGCAGGTATTCAAAGGGCCAGAAGCCGATTTGGCAACTATTTTATAAGCCAATCAAGGCACCAACTTCCCTCCGACTCCACCTGTCTCAACGTACCTTGACCTGGCTGCTCCAGACCAGCCATTCCAGCCCGCAGGCGTTCGCCTGCACAGCCAGCACCACTGAACTCAGCACTGCCATCGCAGCATCCATTCGTCACTGCTGGTGGCAATGACAATGGGTGGGAATGTCGTTAGACTAGCCTTTCGCCTCCGTGGCCGATCGACAGCCATCGCGATACCATTCATGGCCACTATGATGACAAAAAGTCAAAAAAGAAGTCGAGCCGCCCAAAGCCAAGCCGGCGCCACGCTCGCACAAACTGCCGCGGTCCCCGACACAGCAGTCTCCCTCTCCCCCGCCTTTCCCATTGTCGGCATAGGCGCCTCCGCCGGAGGGCTGGCCGCGTTTGAGGCCTTTTTCTCCGGCATGCCCGCAGACATTGACCCCGGCATGGCCTTTGTGCTGATTCAGCACCTGGCGCCAGACCGCAAAAGCATGCTCGCAGACCTGATTCGCCGCTATACCCGCATGAAGGTGTTTGAGGTGAAGGACGGCGTGCAGGTCCTGTCCAATTGCGTCTACATCATCCCGCCTAACTACGACATGGCCTTTCTGAACGGCAGCTTGCACCTGCTGGATCCAGTCGCCGCACGGGGTCATCGTTTGCCGATTGATTACTTTTTCCGCTCCCTGGCCGAGGACCAGCGCGAGATGGCCATCGGCATCGTGCTTTCGGGCACGGGAAGTGACGGCACCTTGGGTGTGCGCGCCATCAAAGGCGCGGGTGGCATGGTGATGGCACAAAACATCGCGTCGAGCGAATTTGACGGCATGCCCAGCAGCGCGATTGACACCGGGCTGGTGGACTACCAGCTTCCCCCGGCCGAGATGCCCGCGCAATTGCTGGCGTACGCCGCACACGCTTTTGGAAAGCTGCCCTGTGTGGGCGTTCCGAACAATTCCAAGGTCGAAAATGCTCTTCAAAAAATATTTGTGCTGCTGCGCACCCAGACCGGTCACGATTTTTCGCAATACAAGCCCAACACCATTTTTCGGCGCATTGAGCGGCGAATGGCGGTGCACCAGCTGGAGAGCATTGATGCGTACGTGAAATGCCTGCAACAAACGGCGCCCGAGGTCGAGGCCTTGTTCAGGGACTTGCTCATTGGCGTGACCAACTTCTTTCGCGACCCTGATGCTTTTAAGGCACTCGAAGAGCAGGTGATCCCCAAGGTGTTTGCGGGCAAATCCGCAGGTAGCACCGTGCGGGCCTGGTCGGTGGGCTGCTCCACCGGTGAGGAGGCCTATTCGCTGGCAATTTTGCTGGTCGAGCACATGGAAGCCCTCAAACAAAGCTACACCGTGCAGGTGTTTGCTACGGATATTGACAGCCGCGCCATTGCGAGCGCACGATTGGGCCTGTTTCCGGCCAGCATCGCGGCAGCCCTGAGTCCGGAGCGATTGGCGCGGTTTTTTACACTGGAACCGGGTGGACAGGCCTATCGAATTCACAAGGCCATTCGTGACCTGTTGGTGTTCTCCGAGCAAGATTTGATCAAAGACCCGCCCTTCTCAAAGCTTGACATCATCAGTTGCCGCAACCTGCTGATTTATCTCGATGTCCAACTGCAAAAAAGGATCATTCCGTTGTTCCACTACGCGCTCAACCCTACCGGCATGCTGTTTTTGGGCAGCTCCGAGGGTGTGGGCGAGTTCGACGGCCTTTTTGCCGTGCTGGACCGCAAGGCCAAAATTTATCTGCGCACAGAAGATGAGTTGGGTGTGCGGCGCAGCGCATTGAATCGTTTCATGAGTCCTGCAAACGCGGCCGATGCGTCCTTGCCCAGTCGCAGTGTGCAGAAAGAGACCACCTCCGTCAGGCCGCCGCTGCGCGAGTTGATGGAGCAGGCACTGCTCAGCCACATTGCCCCAGCCAGTGCGCTTGTCAATGCCAGCGGAGACATTGTCTATTTGCATGGACGCACCGGCATGTACCTGGAGCCCGCTGCGGGTGAGGCCGGCATTCAAAACATCCTCAAAATGGCACGGGAAGGACTGGGCCCGGCCTTGAGCACCGCGCTGCACCAGGCGGTGGCCACGCTGGCGACCAGTTTTGCGCCCAACCTTCGGGTCAAGACCAACGGGCACTTCACCTTGGTGAACTTGAGCGTGCACCCGGTGGCCGCGGCGGCGCCGGATGTCCCCTTGTTCCTGGTGATGCTGCAAGATGTGCCCGAGCCAGCGGCAGCGGAGGTCGCCCCAAAAAGTGGCGGCGCCGACGCCCAGGAGCGCATCAACGCGCTCACGCAAGAGCTGCGCGCCAAAGACGAGTACCTGCAAAGTGCCCGTGAAGAGTTGGAGACCTCCAACGAAGAGCTCAAGTCCAGCAACGAGGAAATGCAGTCGGTCAACGAAGAGCTTCAATCCACCAACGAAGAACTGGAGACCTCCAAAGAAGAGTTGCAATCCGTCAACGAGGAACTGAGCACCGTCAACACCGAGCTGCAAATCAAGGTGACGGACCTGTCGCGGTCCAACAATGACATGAACAACCTGCTGGCGGGCACCGGCGTGGGTACGGTGTTTGTCGATTTTCAGCTGCGCATTCTGCGCTTTACCCCGGCGGCCAGCGCCATCATCAACCTGATTTTGTCGGATGTGGGCCGCCCTGTGGGGCACATTGTGTCCAACCTGGTGGGCTACACCGACATGGTGGCTGACATCCATGCTGTGCTGGCCGATCTGGTGCCGATTGAGCGCGAAGTGCAAACCCCTGACGGCCGCTGGTACACCCTGCGCATCCAGCCCTACCGCACGCTGGACAACGTGATCGAGGGCGCTGTAATCTCGTTTGTGGACATTACCGAGGTGGTGAGTACGCGCCAGGCGCTAAAAAGTGCCAACGACCTGATGCGTCTGGCGGTGGTGGTGCGGGACGCGCATGACGCTATTACCGTGCAAGATCTGACCGGCCGTACCCTGGCCTGGAACCCCGGCGCGGTGCGTTTGTATGGCTGGACCGAGGCGCAGGCGCTGCAACTAAATGTGCGCGAGCGCATTCCTGAAGCCAAGCGAGCCGGCGCGCTGGAAACCCTGACCAAGCTCAGCCGCGCCGAAGTGCTTGAGCCCTACATGACTCAGCGCTTGACTTCAACGGGAGCGGTGTTGGATGTCTCCATCATTTCCACCGCCTTGATCGATGAAGACGACAAGATGTATGCCATTGCCACCACCGAGCGAGCCAAGCCGGTCGGTATCGCCGCCGGAGACGCCGTGTGAACCCCAAAAAGCCACCCCGCGCCGATTCGGCAGTCGGTGTGCCTGACACACCCACGCTGCACCAAAAGGCCGAGTCCATATGGCGGGAAGCCCAGCAGAAGTCGCAGAGTCCATCGAAGGAACTGACACCGAGAGAAACCAGCATCCTGCTGCACGACCTGCAAGTGCACCAAATTGAGTTGGAGATGCAGAACGAAGAGTTGCGCCAAGCCCACGAGGCGCTGGCAGTCTCTCGCTCGCGTTATGTGGACCTGTACGACCTGGCGCCGGTGGGCTATTGCAGCGTGAACGAGGCTGGATGCGTCGTTCAGGCCAATCTGACACTGGCCACCTTGCTGGGCGTGACACGCCAGGCACTCAGCCAGCAGCCCCCGTTCACCAACTTTGTGCACAGAGAGGACCAGGACACTTGGTACAAGCTGCGCACACTGGCGCGGGAGAGCGGCGCACTGCAGACGAGCGAATTGCGTCTGCGCCTGAACCAAGCCCCTGCCTCCACCGCTGTCGACGACGCCTTCCTCTGGGTTCAACTGTCCGTCACAGCGGCCGAAGACGACATCGGGGCGCCGATGTTGCATATCGCGGTGAGCGACATCCGTGCGCGCAAACAAGCCGAAGCCAAACTGCTGCTTTCCGCCAGCGTCTTTGGCAATACCCACGAAGGCATCATGATTATCAATGCCGATGCCAACATCATGGATGTCAATGACGCCTTCACCCGCATCACGGGCTACAGCCGCTCCGAGGCCATCGGTCAGGATTCGCACATGCTCAGGTCCGATCGTCAGGACGCCGCGTTTTATGAATCGATTTGGCGCGACCTGACCGAGAAGGGCCACTGGAGCGGTGAAATGTGGAGCCGACACAAGAGCGGCGAGTTGTTCGCCCAACTTTCCACGGTCAACGCGGTACGCGATGAGCAGGGCATGACGCAGCATTACGTGGCGGTGTTTTCCGACATTAGCGCGGCCAAGGCACATCAAGCCCAGTTGGAACACATGGCCCAGTTTGACGCCCTGACCCAATTGCCCAACCGCGTTCTGCTGGCCGACCGACTGGAGCTGGCCATGGTGCAAGCGCAGCGGCGCGGCCAACAGGTCGCCGTGGTTTACCTGGACCTGGACGGATTCAAGAGCATCAACGACCGCCATGGGCACGGCGTGGGCGACCAATATCTCATTACCGTGGCCGCGGCGATGCATGGCACCTTGCGCGAAGGCGACACGCTGGCGCGCATCGGCGGTGATGAGTTTGTTGCCTTGTTCATCGACCTGGCTAGCGCGGAGAGTTGCGTGTCAATGCTGGCCCGATTGCTGGAGGCCGCCGCCGCGCCGGTGCAACTGGGCGCGCTGTTGCTGCAAGGCTCTGCCAGCATGGGCGTGACCTTCTACCCGCAGTCCAGGGGCATTGAGGCCGATCAACTCATGCGCCAGGCCGATCAGGCGATGTACCAGGCCAAGATGGAGGGTAAAAATCGTTATCACCTCTTTGACGCGGAGCAAGACACCAGTATTCGCGGCCACCACGAAACTCTGGATCGCATCCGTCTGGCGCTGGCGCAAAGCGAGTTTGTGCTGCACTACCAGCCCAAGGTCAATATGCGCAGCGGGCAGGTGATTGGCGCCGAGGCGCTGATCCGCTGGCAGCACCCGGAAAAGGGTTTGTTGGCGCCGGCGGCATTTTTGCCCGTGATCGAAGACCACCCGCTGGCGGTGGATGTGGGTGAGTGGGTCATTGACGCAACCCTGACCCAGATCGGCCTGTGGCAAGCGGTCGGGCTGGAGCTTGCCGTGAGCGTCAACCTCGGCGCACGCCAGTTGCAGCAAAGCAACTTTGTGGCGCGCCTGCAATTCTTGCTGGGAAAGCACCCGAAAGTGAGTTCGGCGCATTTGATGCTTGAGGTCCTGGAGACCAGCGCAATGGCAGATATTGGACAAGTGTCTCAAGTGATTGAAGACTGCGCAAAAATGGGTGTCATGTTTGCGTTGGATGACTTTGGCACGGGCTACTCATCCCTCACTTACCTCAGACGCTTACGGGTAGCACAGCTCAAAATCGACCAGAGCTTTGTGCGCGACATGCTCGACGACCCGGATGACCGCGCCATTTTGCAGGGCGTGATCAGTCTGGCGGCCGCCTTCAAGCGTGAAGTGATTGCCGAAGGCGTTGAAACGGTGGCGCACGGCACCGTGCTGCTGCAACTGGGCTGCGAGCTGGCACAGGGCTATGGCATTGCCCGGCCCATGCCACCTGAGCAGATGCCAACCTGGGTCGCCACCTGGCAGCCCGATGCCGCGTGGTGTGCGACGCCGAAAGCCGGCACGGCGTCGCGGGCTGTCGGGTAACAGTTTGTCGTAAAACTGGCAGTCGCCTCATTGGCTGCGGGCGGTCAGCAACTTTCCTTTGTGCGTGAGCGCACCGACAACCGCCGCAGGGCTTGTTAGTCTGAGACTTCCCACCACCCTCTGGAAAACCCCCCCCCATGACTATCGCTTCGTCAACCCTTCGTCAACTCACGCTGGTGGCGTTGACCACCTTGGCGTGTGCTGCCTATGCGCAAACAGCCTTCCCAGCCGCCGCGACCCAGGCGCAGGCGCGCTACCAGCGCGATATGGCGGTATGCAATAGCGGCCAATCGAACCAAAGTGTTGCCACTTGCCGGCGGGAAGCCGCCAGTGCACTGGACGAGGCCCAACGCGGCACGACCGGCAGCAATCCGGCCCAGTACCAAAACAACGCCTTGCAACGCTGCGCCGTGCATCAGGGGGATGACCGCGTGGTCTGCGAGGCGCGGATCACTAACGAGAGTGATATCACCAGCGGCGTGCAGGCCGGTGGCGTTCTGCGCCAAAGCACAACCGTGACACCTGAGCAGTAGGCCGGTTGCCGCCGGCCAGCATCACACGCGATGCGCAACCTTCTAGGGCCTGGTGACTTGACAGCAGCCTACGTCGGTTTGGCGATGCGGGTGAAGAACATCAGGTGGACCAGAAATACATCCAAATTGATAGCGCCTACCGCAGGTTAAATATGGGCTAGAGGCCGATTTGGCATATATTTTTCCAGGCCCATTAGCGCACCAGTCCCGCTGAGCTCACCAGGTCGCGAAGCACTTTGACCTGGCGTTTGACGTGGTCGTGAAACGCCTGCCCGGACAGTGAGAACTCGTAGAGGCCGTGTTCCTCACGGATGCGGGCGAACTCGGGGGTTTTGTAGGCTTTGGCAAAAGCGTCGGCGTAGAACTGGTAGTCGGCGTCGCTCACGTTTTTGCCCATGTAGAAGCCGCGAAACAGCGTCCAGTTCACGTCGACGCCCTGTTCTTTGGCGGTGGGCACGTTTTGAAACGGGGCTGGCAGGCGCTTGTCGGCCAGCACGGCCAGCACGCGCATCTTGCCGCCGTTCACATGGGCGCGCAGCTCTGAGATGTCGCCGGTGTAGACGTCGATGTTGCCGTTGATCAGGTTGGTGATGGCTCCGCCACCGCAGTCAAAGGCCACATAGCGCATGCTTTTGGGCAGGCCACCGGCGGCCTGCATCAGAAGGGCGCCTTTGACCCAGTCCTGGCTGCCAATCGACCCGCCGGCGCCAATGAGCGTGCCGCCAGGGTCGGTTTTAAGGGCTTGCATGAGCATGCTCAGCTTGTCAAAGCGGGAGTCGGTGCGCACCACCACGGCACCATAGTCGGCCCCGGCGGAGGCGACAAAGCGCACGTCGTCGGCCGTGAAGTGGCCGTATTTCCCCACCGCGATATTGAGCAGCGAGCCCGAGGAATGCGCCACCAAGGCGTTGCCTTCACGACTGCGGGTGGTTGCAAACTGCTTGTACGCGGCTGCGCCAATGCCACCGGGCAGGTAGATGACTTGCATGGGGGTTTTCAGGGTGCCTTCCAGGGCGGCGGCGGCAATGCGGCAGGTGAGGTCAAAGCCGCCGCCAAGTTTGGCAGGCACCACACAAACGGGCTTGAGGGGCTCAGCCCCGCCGGGCAGACTGGCCAGCAGACTGAGCCCGCCCAAGGCCACGGCGAGCAGTTTTTTGACGGTGAACATTCGGCGTTTCCCTTTCATGTCAATGATCCAGCAGTGGCTCAGGCGGGGCGTTGAGGGGTAGCCAGAAGCGCACCCGCAAACCCTGTTGACCAGCACCCCGGGAGAACTCGATCTGGCTGCCCAGACGGGCTAGCACGGCACTCACGATGGACAAGCCCAGGCCGCTGCCGCGCTGGCTGGCCTGGTCGGCACGGTAGAAGCGTTCGCCCAAGTGGGACAAAGTTTCATCGCTGACGCCAGGGCCGTCATCCTCCACCTCCAGCCAGACACCGGGGCGCACGCCGTCGGTGTGCGGGCCCAATTAAAGGTGCACGGTGATCACGCCTTCAGTGCGCCCGTACTTGATGGCGTTGTCCAGCAGGTTTTCCAGCACTTGTTGTAGCAGGCCGGCATCGGTCCAGACGCGGGTAGCGGCGTCAATGCCTGCGCCCTGCGCCAGACCCATGTCCATGTGTCGGCGCTGAGAAAAGGGTTGCAGGCTCAGGACGACCGCTTGCACGACCCCGAGAACCGGCACGGCTTCAACCTGAATCGCGTTGTGGTGTTCAACACGCGCCAGTTGCAACATTTGCTGGGTATGGCGGGTGGCCGAGTCCACCTGAGCCTCCAGTTTGGTGAGGAAGCCGGGTTCAATGACATTGTTCTTCTGTTGCTCGCGTCGCCAGGCAATCTGGGTTTTGAGAACGGCCAGTGGAGTGCGCAACTGGTGCGAGGCGTCTTCCAGGAAGCGTTGACGGGTGGCTTGCTCCTGGGCGCTGCGCGAGAGGTGAAAATTCAGAGCTTCGACCAGGGCCGGGCTTCCTCGGGCAAGCCCTGGTCCATGGGCAGCGGGGTCAGGTCATGCACCGGGCGCTGGCGCACCAGGCGCGACCAGTGGCCCAGCGGCGCCAGACACCGGGCGCTGGCGCACCAGGCGCGACCAGTGGCCCAGCGGCGCCAGACCGCGGCCTACCATCCACACGAGAACCGCCATGGTGAACAGCAGCAGCACGCCGTCACGCACTGCGGCGCGCAACAAAAAACTGCGCAGATAGGCTTGGCGCGGCGCCAAGTCTTCGGCCACCAGCAAATCTACATAAATGGGGCTGGCGCCGGACTCAGAATCACCTGCACTGTGGCTGACTTCACGGCGAATGGCCGCCATGCGCAGGTTCTGGTCAAAGTACAGGCCTTCCGCCAGGTACACCGTGTCGAAATTGATCGAGCTGGGCCAGGGAAATTCGAGCCCTGCAAAGCCGGCCTCCATCAGGCCGTCGCTGGTGCGCACATGAAAAAACACCGTGCCGCGTGAGTTGCTTTGCACGTAGCTCAATAGCTTGAAGGGTCGGTCCACGGAAAAACCACCCTCGTCCATGTTGGTGGCCAAGCTCAGCGCTTGCACCGCTCCTTTGAGGCCGCGGTCATAGGCTTCGTCTATGGTTTGCTGCGCCAGCCGGTAAGAGAGTGTCAACTCCACCAGCGTGATCAAGACCAGCGAGGGCAGCAGCAGCGTGAGCAAGCGCCGGCGGAGGGACAGCGCCCGCCAGAAAGAGCGCCAGGCTTGACCCACACCGGCCGCGCCGGTCATGGGCGGTCTGGGTCCAGGTAGAAACCAATGCCGCGCACATTGCGAATGGCCACACCCAGTTCGCCCAGGCGCTTGCGCAGCCGGTACAGCACCACATCCATGGCGTCTGGGGCGATGTCGGTGTCATCCACAAACACGCGGTCAAACAAGGCCTGTCGGGCCAGCGGGCTACCTTGGGCCTCCACCAGCGCCAGCAGGGTGGCATGTTCGCGAGGACTCAATTGAAGCGGCTGTTCCGCGCACGCAAAGCTGCGCTGGCCGGCGTCATAAGCCACACCCGCCCATTCCAGCCGGGCCGAGGCGACGCCGTGGCGGCGGCGCATCAGGCCAAACAGGCGGGCCTCCAGCTCATGGGTGTCAAAGGGTTTGCTGAGGTAGTCGTCGGCACCCGCATGAATGGCCGCCACCTTGTCTTGCACCTGGTCTCGCGCCGAGAGAATCAGCACCGGCAGGTCCACGCTTTGTTCGCGCAGTTTTTGCAGCACCTGCATGCCTTCCAGCTTGGGCAGGCCCAGGTCAAGGATGACCAAATCGAACTGCTGGTGTGCAATCAGGTTCAGGGCCATCAGGCCATCACTGGCCCAGTCCACCCGGTGACCCCGCGCGGTAAGTACCCCGCTGAGGCTTTCGGCCAGCGCTGCTTCATCTTCAACCAGCAGCAAATACAAAGTAGGGCCTTCCTCGGTAAGGTGATGCGGCCCACCGTGAAAAGGTGGGCCGGGGGTCAGGCTCAGTCGGCGGTTCCGACGTCACCCGCCTCAATCTTAGACTTCTTCAGCGCGCTGATGCGCACAAAGCGGCCCACGACCAGCGGCAGGATGAAGCCAACAATGGCCATGATCCACAAGCCAATGGCCAGAGGAGACTCCACCAGGGCCCAGAGGTTGCCGTCCGAGATGGTCATGGCGCGGCGCAGGTTGTTCTCCATCTGGTTGCCCAGCAAGATGCCCAGAATGACCGGGACCAGGGGAACGTCCAGCTTGCGCAGCACCCAACCGGCCACACCAAAGGCGATCATGACTTCCAGGTCAAAGGTGGACCCCGAAATGCCGTAAATGCCCACAAAGGAGATCATGGCGACGGCCGGCATCAGGTACTTGGCGGGAATGGCCAACAAGCGCACAAAAATGCCCATCATTGGAATGTTCATGGCCAGCAGCATGAAGTTGCCAATGAACAGCGCCGCAATCAGGCCCCAGACCACGTCAGGGTTCTTGGTGAAGAGCAACGGGCCGGGCGTGATGTCCAGCGCCAGCAGCATGGCCAGTAGCACGGCGGTGGTACCGGAGCCCGGCACGCCCAGCGCTAGCATGGGCACCAGTGCACCACCGGCCGCGGCGTTGTTGCCCGCTTCGGGTGCGGCGACACCGCGTGGGTCGCCTTTGCCAAAGGTGTCGTTCTTGTTAGAGACTTTCTTCTCCAGCGCGTAGGCAATGAAAGAGCCCAGTGAGGCACCTGCGCCTGGCAAGACACCGGCGATAAAGCCCAGAATCGTGCCGCGGCCCATGGCCCCTGAGGTCGCCTTGATCATCGACAAAGGCGGGATGATGCGGCCCAGCTTGGGCGCAGGCTTGGCGCTCGGACCCGTGGCGTGGTTTTCAATGAACACCAGCACCTCAGACACCGCAAAGAAGCCGACGATGGCCACCAGGAAGTCAATGCCGTCATAGAAGTGAACATTGTTGAAGGTGAAGCGGGGCACGCCCGTCTGGCCGTCCACACCCACCATGGCAATCGCCAGGCCCAAGGCCGCCGCAATGGCCGATTTGGCCTGGTTTTTACTGGACAAACCGCCCAAGGTGGCAAAGGCCAGGGTAAACAGGGCAAAGTACTCAGCGGGCCCAAACAGCAAGGCCACTTTCACCAATTGGGGTGCCAGAAACACCAGACCCCAGGTGGCAAAAAACGAGCCGACAAACGACGCCAAGCCGGAGATGCTCAGGGCTTCCCCTGCCTGGCCTTTTTGCGCCATGGGGTAGCCGTCCAGCGTGGTCATCATGGCCGGTTCGTCACCCGGAATGTTGAGCAAAATGGAGGAGATGCGCCCACCGTACATCGCGCCGTAGTAGACGCTGGTGAGCAAAATCAGGGCGGGGGTGGCTTTGAGGCCGATGCTGAACACCAGCGGAATCAAAATGGCCACGCCATTCGATGGGCCCAAGCCCGGCAAAGCACCGATCAGGGTGCCCAGAAAGCAGCCCAACAGGGCCAGCGCCAGGTTCTGCCAGGTGAGGGCGATGGCAAAGCCATCGGCAAGAGAGGATAGTGCGTCCATGACTCGAAGTCCTTTTGAGCGGGCTTAGAAGCCCAGGGGGCCACGGGCCAGCGACAGGCCCAGCACCAGGTGAAATACAAGGTAGATACCGCCTGAAATCAGGGCGCCGCCGATGGCGGCCTGACGCACAGTGCCGCCCAGTTGCCAGGACAGAAAGGCAGCAGCAGCAGCGGTGGTGATGACAAAGCCCACGATAGGCAGTAGTTCTGCGTACAACACCATCACGGCCACGGACCAGACGATGCGCAGCAGTTTGGCGCGCGCGGGCCACTCGGGCTCGTCGTCGGGTTTGAGCATCATGGCGATGCCGGTGATGGCGAGCACGGCCGCAATCACCCAGGGAAACGCTTTGGGACCCAGTGGGTCTTGAATAAAGCTCTCTTCAATGACGCTGGCACCCCAGGTCATCAAGCCAGCCAGGAACAGGGCAGCCACCCCAAATAGACGGTCACTCATGGTGAATCTTTCTTCTTCTGATGGGCCGGTGACAGCCCGTGCAGCCAAAAAACGGGCCCGGCGCAATTGCACCGACGGCCCGCTTCATGTCAACTTACTTGATCAGGCCAATTTCTTTGAAAATGGTCTGAATCTCTTCGACGGATTCCTTCACGAAGGCCGTGAAGTCAGCGCCGCGGGAGTTCAAAGGCGCCAGGCCGTTGCTGGCCATGGTGGCTTTCAACTGGGCAGAGTCATACACCGCACCAATTTGCTTGACCCAGAACTTGTAGGCGTCATCCGACATGCCGCCGGGGGCGTAGAAACCGCGCCAGTTGGCACCCACGGAGTTAATGCCCTGCTCTTTGGCGGTGGGGAACGAGGAGAAGTCGCCGGCCAGACGCTCGGGCGCCAACACGGCCAGCACCTTGATGCTGCCAGCGTCCACAAAGCCTTTGGCCTCAGACGCGTCACCGGTGAAGGCCTGCACTTTGCCCGCCAGCAACTGGGTCACGGCTTCGCCGCCACCGTCAAAAGCGACGTATTTCACGGTGCGCACATCCGCGATGCCGCCTTTTTTAGCGGTGATCAGCACCTTCAGGTGGTCCCAGCCGCCCACGGCCGAGCCGCCTGCGAACGACACCGATTTGGGGTCGGCCTTCATTTGCTTGATCAGGTCAGGCAGGTTCTTGATGGGGGAGTCTTTGGCCACGGCAATGATGCCGTAGTCCGCGCCCACGGCCGCCAACCAACGCACTTGCGTCATGGTGTTGCCAGGGTATGCGCCTTGCGCCAAACGGGTGGAGGTGGCAGACGAGGCGGCTACGATCACATTGTTTTCCGTGTTGCGCTTGTTCACCACTTCGGCGTAAGCCACGCCGCCGCCGCCGCCGCCGGCCTTGTTCACCACTTGCATGGAGCCTGGAATGAGTTTGAGGTCTTGCAAGGCTTTGCCGACTTGACGGCAAGTGAAGTCCCAGCCGCCGCCAGCGCCAGCGGGTGCAATGCACTCGGTGTTGGAGGCTTCAAACGCCGAGGCGGGTGTGGTCAATGTGGCCAGGGCCAAGCCCACGGGGGCTGCCCAGCGCAGCAGTTGAGTGGTTAGGTAAGTTTGTTTCATGCTTGCTCCAGTTATTGATGCGAAGTCAAAGGGCTTCGCTGTGAGCCCGCCTGAAGCGGGGTCCGGCCCTTGCAGCCTTTGCCAAGGCAAAAGACGGCAGGGTCGATCGGATGCTACTGAGGGCTTTCTGTCAGTCATCTGTCAAAACCTCGGCTTGTGCGCAAACTGCGGGTAAACACTGATCACAAAGTGCAGGCCAGGGCGGTTGCTCCGAGTTCGCATTCGGTGCGCTACATAATTGATATCTGTCTGCGCTTGTTGATCAAGGGCTGTGTGTCAATTCACTCTAAAATTAATCCGCATCCCTGCCTTGTACCCGAGTCCTTATGCCTGACACCAACGCTTTGAACGCCTTTTTCACGCAACACGGGATTCATGATGTGGAGTGCCTTTTTGCCGACATCTCGGGCTATCCACGCGGCAAGCTGATGCCCGCTGCCAGCTTTGCCGCCGGGGGCGAGTTGCGCATCTGCCAAGCCATACCGATGCAGGCCGTGACGGGTGATTACTCTTACGACCCGGTGTTTCCTGATGCCGACCCTGATGTGCGGCTGGTGCCGGACCACGCGACACTCAAGCTGTCCCCCTGGGCCAGCGTGCCGCGTGCCTTGGCGATTCATGACTGTGTGGAGCTCTCCGGCGAGTTGTGTGCCTTCGCGCCACGCAGCCTGCTGAAAACCGTGGTGGCGCGCTACGCCGCGCAAGGATTGATTCCGGTTGTGGCGCCCGAAATCGAGTTCTACCTGACCGCCCCCAACACGGACCCCAGCCAAGTTTTACAAGCGCCCGTTGTGCGTGGCGGCCGTGCTGAGGTGGGGCAAAGCGCGTTCAGCCTGAACATGCTCAACGAGTTGGCGCCGTTTTGGGACGAGTTCCGAGCCGCGCTGCGCGTTCTGGGTGTGCAGGCCGACACTTGGATTCACGAGGTTGGACCGACACAGTACGAGATCAATCTCCAGCATGGCGACCCGGTCGCCGTGGCTGACCAGGCCTTTCTTTTCAAATATGCGGCCAAAGAGATCGCCCTCAAGCATGGGTTGAACGCCGTTTTCATGGCCAAACCCATTGCCGGCGCGGCGGGTAGCTCCATGCACTTGCACCAAAGTGTGGTGAACGCCGAGGGCCAAAACATCTTCAGCAATGAGGATGGCACTGAGGCGCCCTGTTTTCAGCACTTTATTGGCGGCCTGCAAACTTATCTGCCCGACCTCATGCTGATGTTTGCGCCCTTTACCAATTCGTTTCGCCGCTATGTGGCGGGCAGCCAGGCGCCGGTCAACCTGCAATGGGGTTACGACAACCGGACCACGGCGCTTCGCGTGCCGGCAAGTCACGCAGCCGCCCGCCGGGTCGAGAACCGCGTCGCCGGAGCCGACTCCAATCCCTATCTGGCGCTTGCCGCCTCACTGGCCGCCGGGCTGGCGGGCATGGACGAGCAGTTGGTGCCCACGTCGCCTATCGGCGACAGTGGCTATGAGCACGCGCGCACCTTGGCACGCAGCCTGCCCGAAGCGCTGGACACCATGACCCACAGCGCCAGCGCGCGCTGGCTGCTGGGGGATTCATTTGTAACGGGATACACCTCGGTCAAGAGCGTGGAGTACGAGAGCTACCAAAACGAGATCAGCGCCTGGGAGCGCCGATATCTGCTGCCTCAGGTTTGAGGCGCCTCGTGCTGCGGGGCTGTGGCGAGCGGCGCTTGTTACATGTGATTACGGTGAAGAGATGGGGGGGCCTGCATAATCCGCCCAAGTATCAGCGCGCCCGCCCGCCCGCCCTTGGCCCGACGCCCGACGGATCCGTCCGTGTGGTTTCCAGGACGCGCTCCTCTCACTCACTCATTTGATGCAAGCAATGAACTCCCTTACTTTGAAAAAACTTCTATCTGGCGCAGCCTTGGCAGTGACTGCTAATGCGGCGCTGGCCGCCGATGTCGGCGTCTCTGTCACGATTGGCGAGCCGGGTTTTTACGGCCGCATCGTGCTTGGCAATGTGCCGCCACCCCGGGTGATTTACACCGAGCCCGTGATCATTCGGCAAAGAACGGTGGTGGGCCAACCCATTTATCTGCGTGTGCCCTATGGACACGAGAAGAAATGGAGCAAGCATTGCAGCAAGTACAACGCCTGCGGCCAGCCGGTCTACTTTGTGCAAAACGACTGGTACGAGCAGGATTACGCCCCCCGTTACCGCACCGAGCACCGGGACTACCGCGAGCGCGATGACCGTGATGAGGACCAGCGGGGCAACCGGGGCCATGGCAATGACAAACACCGTAAGAACAAAGACAAAGACCACGGCCACGATTGACCCAAGCCTGTGCGGCCTTAAAGCGAGCCGGTTCGCTTGAACCGCTCGGTGGCCGCCACCAGCGCGCTGGCAATGCCCGGCTCAAAAGCGGCGTGCCCGGCGTCTTCAATGATCTCCAAGCTGGCCTCTGGCCACGCCTGGTGCAAGCGCCAGGCTGAGGTCGGCGGACAGACCACGTCGTAGCGCCCCTGAATAATCACCGCGGGCAGGTGGCGAATGCGGTCCACGCCACGAATCAGCTGGTCATCACTCAGGAAGCCCTGGTGGCGAAAGTAATGCGCCTCCAGCCGGCCAACACCCAGACTGACGGCGTCCGACCCAAATTCATCCGCTACCTCGGGGTGCGGGAGCAGGTGCAGGCAGCTGCCCTCGTAACGACTCCAGGTACGGGCTGCTTCGGCGCAAGTGGCCGGGTCGTCGCTGAACAGGCGCTGGCAGTAGGCCGCCAGCAAGTCGCGTCGTTCAACCTCGGGAATGGGCGCCAGGAAGGCGGCGTGTTCTTTGGGGAAAAATCCCCCAATGCCGTTCAAGAACCAATCGATCTCGGGTGGCGTGCACAAAAAGATGCCGCGCAGCACAAAGCCGGTGCAGCGCTCGGGGTGCGCCTGCCCGTAGGCCAGGGCCAGCGTGGAACCCCAGGAACCCCCAAACACCAGCCACTGTTCAATGCCCATCAACTCGCGCAAGCGCTCAATGTCCGCAATCAGCAGCGGAGTGGTGTTGTCGCGGTATTCCCCCAGCGGCGTCGATTGACCGGCGCCGCGTTGGTCGAACAGTACGATGCGGTAATAGGCGGGGTCGAAAAACTGGCGGTGTTTGGGGGACAACCCAGAGCCTGGACCACCGTGCAAAAACAGCACGGGCACACCATTCGGGTTGCCGCACTCTTCCCAGTAAAGGGTGTGAACGCTGTCCACTGGCAGGCGGCCCGTGCGGTAGGGCTCAAGGGGCGGGTAAACCGGCGGCGTGTCAGTCATGGGGCTCACTTTCAACAAGATCAATGCTTGCCATAGCCGGCAGCGGGCGACCAGCTTACCGCAGTCGATTTCAGCCGTCACTTGAAGCGCCGCCGCAGCGGTCCGAGACTGCTATAAAGAACGCCATGCCAATGCACCAACCGATTTTCTTGTCAACCCCATGATCACTGCCCAACAACAAGCCGACTACCAACAAAACGGTTACCTGGTGCTGCCCGGTTTCAAAGCCAGCAGCGAGCTGGCCGCTTTGCGCGAGCGGGCGCAAGCCATAGTGCATGCCTTTGACCCGACTGAGCGCTCCGGCATTTTCACCACCAACGAGCAGGTACGTCAGACGGATGGCTACTTCATGGAGTCGGCCAACACCGTGCGTTGCTTCTTTGAAGAAGAGGCGTTTGGTGCGGATGGGGCGCTTAAGCAGGACAAGTCTTTGTCAATCAACAAAATTGGCCATGCGATGCATGACCTGGACCCCGAGTTTGAGCAGTTCTCACGCGGGCCGGCGCTGGCTGAATTGGCGGCAGATTTGGGGCTGGCGCGGGCGCAGGTCTGGCAGTCGATGTACATCTTTAAGCAGCCCGGCATTGGCGGCGAAGTGCGCTGGCACCAGGACGCCACCTTTTTTGACAGTACACCCATCACCGTGACCACCTTCTGGTTCGCGCTGGAAGACGCCACGCGTGAGAACGGTTGCCTGTGGATGGAGCCGGGCGGCCACCGGGGCCCCTTGCGCGAGCGCTTTGTGAAGCGCGGTGAGGGCGCCGGCATGGAGGTGCTGGACACCACGCCGTGGCCGGACGACCGAACCGCTGTACCGGTGGAGGTGAAGGCCGGAACGCTGGTGGTGTTTCATGGGCTGCTGCCGCACTACAGCGCACCCAATCGCTCGGCCGTGTCGCGCCACGCCTACACGCTGCATGCCACCGACGCGTCCTCACACTACTCGCCCAACAACTGGTTGCAGCGACCGGACACCTTCCCGGCGCGCGGGTTCACCTAGGCCCAAGAAGGCATCAAATAGTCCCTATCAATGGCTTAGGGAATTCCAATTGGCCCTGACTATCAATTAAAACTATCATTGGCTCCATATTGATTGAAAACGTCAACCAACAAGTTCACTCACAGGAGCCCACCATGACCACTGCCCAACGCCCCGAGATCAAGACCATCGCCAACCTGGAAGCCGCTTTTGCGGGCGAATCCATGGCGCACATCAAGTACCGCTACTTCGCCAAACTGGCCCGCGAGATGGGCGACGAAGATACCGCCCGCGCTTTTGAGACCACGGCCGACCAGGAAGTGATGCATGCCTTTGGTCACTTGGACTTGCTTTACCCCAAAGCGACCATGACCCCGGCCAAGGCTTTGCAAATCGCCATCGACGGTGAGACCTACGAGTACACCGAGATGTACCCTGGCTTTCGCAAAACCGCCGAGTTGGAAGGCAACGCCGCGGCGGTTGCCGAGATGGACGATCAGATTGAAGAAAGCAAAGTGCATGCGGCCGAGTTCAAGGCCACGCTGGAAAAAGCCCAGAAGCGATTTGCGGCACTGGCCAAGGTGGAAGAGCGCCACGCCAACCACTACAAAGCCCAGTTGGCCAAAGTCTCGGCCTAACTATTTGCTATTGATTAAATAGCGACTAGCGCCAATTTCACCTGGGCTAGACGCTGAAATGACTCATATTTATCGGAGAACCTCATGAAAACTTATCTTTGCATTGTTTGCGGCTTTATCTATGACGAAACCGCCGGCCGCCCGGAAGACGGCATTGCACCCGGCACTCTGTGGGCCGATGTGCCCGAGAGTTGGGAATGTCCCGACTGCGGCGTTGCCAAAGCCGACTTCGAAGTCGTGGAGGTCTGAGCATGAATACCGCCGGACCGACCCCCGATGCACAGGCCAACCATGGCCAGTTGCCTCTCATCATCATTGGCGCCGGTCTGGCGGGCTGGAGCGTGGCACGCGAGTTTCGCAAACTCGACGCCGACACGCCGGTGCTGATGATCACCTTGGATAGCGGCGACTTCTACGCCAAACCGTCCTTGTCCAATGCGTTTGCTCAAGGCCGCGCGCCGACCCAGCTGGTTAGCTCCGCAGCCGCCAAAATGTCGTCGACACAGAATGTGACGCTGTTGCCTCATACGCGGGTGATCAGCATTGATTCACAAGCTCAGGTGGTGCGCACGTCACAGGGCGATCACCCCTACCGCCAACTGGTGCTGGCCAGCGGCGCGCAGGCGATCCGCGTGCCGCTGGGCGGGGACGCGGCCGACCAGGTGTTGTCTGTGAATTCGCTGGACGACTTCACCGCTTTTCATGCTCGCTTGACGGCTGACAGCGGCGCGCAACCCAAACACGTGATGATCATGGGCGCCGGTTTGATTGGCTGCGAGTTCGCCAATGACCTCATCGGTGCCGGGTATCAAGTTAGCGTGGCCGACCCGGCCGTTGGCCCGATGGCAGCGCTGCTGCCGGCCGAGGCGGGTGAACAACTGAAAACCGCACTCAGCAGCTTGGGCGTTCAGTGGCACTTTGGCAGCACGGCCAGTGCGGTCAATCAAGCCCACGAGATGGAACTGGGTCAACGTCTGGACATCACGCTCTCCAGTGGCGCGACGCTGCAGGCCGATGTGGTGCTCAGCGCCATCGGCCTGCGCGCTGACCTGACGCTGGCCAGTGCAGCAGGGTTGCGCTGTGAACGGGGTGTCGTGGTCGATGATCTCTTGCAAACCAGCGCATCCCAAATTTACGCGCTGGGCGACGCGGCTCAATACGCGGGAGGGCGAGTGCTGCCCTATGTGATGCCCATCATGAACGCCGCCAAAGCGTTGGCGCAGACCTTGGCAGGCACGCCAACGCCGGTGGTCTTTCCGCTGATGCCGGTGGCCATCAAGACGCCGGCCTTGCCTTTGGTGGCCGCGTCTCCCGCGCCCGGTGCGTCCGGGGCATGGCACGCTGTGGAGGCAGGTGTTTGGCAGTACAAGGACGCCAGCGACGCCGTACGTGGCTTTGTGCTGGCTGGCGGTGCGACAAACCGGCGTGCTGAGCAATCCAGCTTGGTTCAGGCACCTTAAAACGCCGGAGTTGGCATCGTATTTCAGGCATTGCCTTATGCGCCGATTGCATATTTTCATAAATATTGCGCATTATGAAAGCGACTTCCACCCACCAGAAAAATGGAGGGGCAGCCTACAATCCTGATCCCGCCCATGCGGACCGTTTGGCCGTTTCGGTCATACTGGCTTGCCTCAGGAGTACTTCATGCCTCAATCATCGATCAACACCGACGAAAAGCGCGCCGAGTTGCGCCAAGCCGCTCTGGAATACCACCAGTTCCCAGTGCCCGGCAAGGTCTCCATCGCCGCCACCAAGCAGTTGGTGAACCAGCATGACCTAGCCCTGGCCTACTCGCCTGGGGTCGCCGCGCCTTGTGAAGAGATCGTCAAAGACCCCAACAACGCCTACAAGTACACCAGCCGAGGCAATCTGGTGGCGGTCATTACCAATGGCACGGCCGTGCTGGGCCTGGGCGATATTGGCCCACTGGCCTCCAAGCCGGTGATGGAGGGCAAGGGCGTGCTGTTCAAGAAGTTTGCCGGCATTGACGTGTTTGACCTTGAAATCGACGAAAAGCACGACCTCGACAAACTGGTGGACATCATTGCCTCGTTGGAGCCGACCTTTGGCGGCATCAACCTGGAAGACATCAAGGCGCCGGATTGCTTCTATGTGGAACGCAAACTGCGTGAACGTATGAAAATTCCGGTCTTTCACGATGATCAGCACGGCACCGCCATTTGCGTGGGTGCGGCCATCCTGAACGGCCTCAAAGTGGTGTGCAAAGACCCGGCCAAGATCAAGCTGGTGACCTCCGGCGCGGGCGCGGCTGCACTGGCCTGTCTGGGATTATTGGTCAAGCTGGGTATTCCCCGCGAAAACATCTATGTCACCGACCTGGCGGGTGTGGTGTACGAGGGGCGTACCGAGCTGATGGATGACGATAAGATCGTTTACGCGCAAAAGACGTCAGCACGTACATTGAGCGAAATCATCGAGGGCGCGGACGTTTTCCTTGGCTTGTCCGCTGGCGGTGTGCTGAAGAAAGACATGGTGGCCAAAATGGCCGCCAGGCCGCTGATCATGGCGCTGGCCAATCCCAATCCGGAGATTTCGCCAGAAGACGTGAAATCGGTGCGTGATGACGCGGTGATTGCGACCGGTCGCAGCGATTACCCCAATCAGGTGAACAACGTCCTGTGCTTCCCCTATATCTTTCGGGGCGCGCTGGACGCGGGGGCGTCCACCATCACGTTGGAGATGGAAATCGCTGCGGTGCATGCCATTGCCGAGCTGGCCCAGGCCGAGCAAAGCGAGGTGGTGGCCGCCGCCTACCAGGGTGAGCAACTCGCCTTTGGTCCCGAGTACCTCATTCCCAAGCCCTTCGATCCCCGCCTGATGATGAAAATCGCACCTGCGGTCGCCCAGGCGGCCGCTGACAGCGGTGTGGCGTTGCGCCCCATCCAGGACATGGACGCCTACCGCGAGAAGTTGCAGAGCTTTGTCTACGCGTCCGGCACCGTGATGAAACCCATTTTCAACGCGGCCAAACTCGCCGCGAAAAAGCGGGTCGCCTATGCGGAAGGCGAAGAAGAGCGCGTGCTGCGCGCCTGCCAAATCGTGGTTGACGAGGGCTTGGCCCGCCCCACGCTGATTGGGCGACCCGCCATCATTGCCCAGCGTATTGCCAAATTTGGTCTGCGCCTGCGCGAGGAGCTGGACTATGACGTGGTCAACGTTGAGCAGGATTCCCGCTACCGCGACTTCTGGCAAACCTACCACCAGATGACCGAGCGAAAAGGCATGACCGCCCAGTACGCCAAAATTGAATTGCGCCGGCGACTGACCCTGATTGGCGCCATGTTGCTGCACAAAGACTATGTGGATGGCCTGATTTGCGGCACGTGGGGCACCACCGCTATGCACCTGACCTACATTGACCAGGTGATCGGCAAGCGCCCGGGTGGCAGTCCCTCCACGCCGCAAGGTGTGAAAATCTATGCCTGCATGAACGGCTTGATGCTGCCCAATCGGCAGGTATTCCTGGTTGACACCCACGTCAATTACGACCCAACTGCCGAAGAGCTGGCCGAAATTACCGTTATGGCGGCCGAAGAAATGCTGCGTTTTGGTATCCACCCCAAAGCGGCATTGCTGTCCCATTCCAACTTCGGCAGCAGCAACATGCCCAGCGCCGTCAAGATGCGTCGCACCTTGGAGTTGCTCAAATTGCATGCGCCGTGGCTGGAGGTGGACGGAGAAATGCATGGTGATGTGGCCCTGGACGGCGCCGCCCGTGCGAACCTGATGCCCAACAGTTCCCTGATTGGCGACGCCAATTTGTTGGTGTTGCCCAACATTGACGCGGCCAATATTGCCTACAACCTGCTCAAAACCGCAGCGGGCGGCAATATTGCGATTGGCCCTGTGCTGTTGGGCGCAGCCAAACCTGTTCATATTCTGACGGCCAGCACCACGGTGCGCCGGATTGTGAACATGACGGCCTTGACCGTGGCAGACGCAAACGCGACCCGATAAGCGCCAGCGGGTAAGTTGGCGCACGCTGACTTCAAATAATCAACGCAAGGATTGCCTGTTTAATGGGCAATCACTTGCATTTTGTTTGCAAATACACGACACTAGCGACCTTGAAATTTCCGGGTAAACCCGGAGTGTTGTGAGAGTATTTTTTCATGGTGGGTTCTGGGCGCTTGGAGGCGGTATTGGCCGGCTTGCTATTGACAGCGGCGTCCGCAGCTTTATGGGTGCAGGCCAAAGGGCCGGTTTCTGTTGACAGCTCGACCACGGTCAGCGTCGCTGAGCTGCCTGCTGAAGGCGCCTCCGTTTATCGACAGATTCCCCAAGGTGGGCCATTCAAGTATGACAAGGATGGCTCGGTTTTCGGGAACCGTGAGCGCTTGTTGCCGGGGCAAACCCGGGGCTACTACCGTGAATACACCGTCGCAACACCCGGCTTGAGTCACCGGGGTGCCCGTCGCATTGTCTGTGGCGGCCCCCCTAGAACGCCGGATACTTGTTTTTACACGGCCGATCATTACGACAGTTTTCGCAAGATCGTGCCCTGAGACCGTTTATTTTTCTATTGAAAAGCGCGCCGAGAATGAATATGTCACTTAGTCAAGAAAATGCGGCACTGCAACGTGCCGCCGCCGAGGCGTCAGAACGCCCGCCAGCTGAAATGCCGCTGAAAGGCATTCGCCCCAATATCGTCCAATCCATTCGCGCGTTTCGCGTGCCTGAGTTGCAGGAGTCGGCGCAGGCCTTGGGCCACCATTTCTTGTACGCCAATCTGGCTACCGCCCAGACCAAGCAAGACGTCATGGACCTGATTGGCCAGCAGTTCAAGTTGGTCACCCAAGGCGGCAAGAACTTTGATGCGCTGTATGACAGCATGACTGACCCGGTTTACAAGTCGGGCCCTCAGCCTGGCTTCATTGCCGTGTTGGAGCACATTCCAGCCAACGTCAAATTCGACAAGGAAGCGCGCGAGCAATTGCTCGACATCTTCCGTGACACCGCAGACTACTGGGGGGACCGAAAGATACCCTTCAGGTGTTTCTATTCTTTTCTGTAGCCCGTTCTGCACACACCAGCCAAGCAGAACGGGCGAACGAGGCAAAGGGCACCAGCGCGACTGTGCCCGGCATTGACCTGACCACCGACTCCGGTGAGCGGATGCCAACCGACAAACTATTGGACGTGTCGCCCTTCGCGCTGCGCATGAGCAGCCCGTTCAACGCGGGCTACTGGACGGCTTCGGCCTGATAGTCACGCACCCGGTGGGTCGCTTAAAAGCCTTCAAACTTCACGGTTTGAAGGCTTTTTTGTTTCCGCCGTCTCAAAGTGTGGCGTCGATTTCACATCACAACAGCTAAAAATCTAGTGAGTGAGTAACCGTAAGCGTCTTGATCTCAATTGCTGGAACTTTAAGAGCGTCATGCGTAGATCAATAGGGCGCTAGCGGTCGGTTTAATTGAGGTCGTCACAGATTTCCTCGAACCCACCGGGCGTCCCGTCGCAAGAATGACCGCAACGGACGCGGGTTGCGTCTATGCTGGGTCAAAAGGAACACACCCATGACTCAAACATCGACTCCCAAAAAGAAATATGACGTGATTCTCTACGGGGCCAGTGGCTTTGTGGGACGCCAGACCGTGGCCTATTTCGCAGCTCACCCAGATGTGCAGACCAGCCGTCTGCGATGGGCTCTGGCGGGCCGTTCGAGGCCCAAGCTGGAAGCGGTTCGAGCATCCATTTCAGGTGCCAACAAGGCAGGTATTGTGGTGGCTGAAGCCCACGACACCGCGGCTATGGACGCGCTGGCGGCCAGCGCCCGGGTGGTGCTGAGCACGGCAGGCCCCTTTGCGCTGTATGGCAGCGAGTTGGTGGCGGCCTGTGTTCGCCACGGTACGCACTATGTGGACATCACCGGAGAAACCCCCTGGGTCAAGGGCCTGATTGACCAGCACGATGTGCAGGCTCAAAAAAATGGCGCCCGCATCATTCCCTTTTGCGGCTTCGACTCGATTCCCTCAGACCTGAGCGCTTGGCTGGCCCATCGAGCCATGCGGGAGCAATTTGACGAGGAATGCGTGAGGGTCAAAGTGGCGTTCAGCCTGCGGGGCGGCTTCAACGGCGGCACGCTGGCGTCCATGTTCAATATGTTGGAACAGGGCCAAATGGCCCAGATGGCTGACCCCTTTTTACTCAATCCACCTGGATCCCGCCCAGCGGCGGGCGGCATGCATGCCGACCCGGTGGCCCCGCGCCATGACGGCGACTTTTCTGCTTGGCTGGGTCCCTTCATGATGTCAACCATTAACACCCGGGTGGTGCGGCGCAGCGCTGCCTTGCTGGGTTATGGCAATGACTATGGCTATCAGGAATACCTGCGCCTGGGCCGTGGTCTGGCCGCCGCACTGGCGGCCACAACCCTGAGCGTGGGGTCCGCCACAACGCAGGCGGTGTTGCGCTTGCGACCAGTGCGCTGGTTGGCGAAAAAATTGGCGCCTGCGCCGGGCGAAGGCCCCAGCGAAGCGGGCATGGACAGCGGTTCGTTTCGCGCGCGTTGGGTCGGTGAGAGCGCCAGTGGTCACAAAGTTCGCGGCGAAATCGCCGACCAGGGCGACCCCAGCAACCGCGCGACCACCAAGATGCTGTGTGAATCGGCCTTGTGCTTGGCCTTGCAGCAGGACGAGCTGCCAGGCGGGCGCCAACTCGGCGGTCTGTTGACCCCGGCCAGTGGTCTGGGCGACGTTCTGGTGGGGCGCTTGCGGGCGGCAGGCATGATGCTGAAGAGCGATTCCGGTCAACCCAATCAACCCAAACGACACAAGGGCAGAGAGTCATGAAACGCACTTCAAAAGCCACCAACTCCCACGGCAGCGCGCTGATCACGGGCGCGTCGTCGGGCATCGGTGAGGCCTTGGCCCAACGTTTTGCGGCGGCGGGCTTTGACCTGGTGATCGTGGCCCGCAACCAAGCCAAACTTCAAGTACTGTCCAAGCAGATGGCAGACCAACATGGCATCTCTGTGAAGGTGGTATCCGCCGACCTCGCCCAGCCTGGCGCGGCGACTCGCCTTCACAGCGAACTGGCCCGGCAAAAGTGCCCGGTCAACGTGCTGGTCAACTGTGCCGGGGTGTTGGAGCAGGGCTTGTTTACTGCCATCGATGCGCCCAGCCATCAACAAATCATCGACCTCAATATCTCCGGCCTCACTGCCATGCTTCATGCGTTCCTGCCGGGCATGGTGACTCGTGGACAGGGGCGGGTGCTCAATGTGGCGTCGGTCGCCGCTTTTCAGCCGGTGCCGTCGCTGGCCAGCTACGCTGCCAGCAAGGCCTATGTACTGTCCCTGTCCGAGTCGTTGGCGGAGGAGTTGCGCGGCACCGGTGTGACCGTGACGGCCTTGTGCCCAGGCATCACCGCGACCGCGATGTTGGCCCAGGCGGCGGGTAGCAATGGCAAGCTCGGCGAGCTGCCTGATTTCCTGGTGGGTGACGCCGGGCAGGTGGCAGACAACGGATTTGCGGCCTGCATGCGGGGCGACGCGATTTGTGTCCCCGGCATGGTCAATAGCGTCGCCATGGTGGCCTCCCGTGCGACGCCCAAGTGGCTGGTACGCCGTCTGGGTGGCCTCTTGGGGCGCAAGGCGATGTAGGTATTCGGGAAACTTGTTGCGGGTTGACAGCAATCACCAAAAATCATGGCAACTGACACATACTGGCTCTAGGCAATAAGCCGATTCAGCCATCAATTCCTGGTTGCCTGGAGAGCCCTGGCGTCTATTAGCCACCGTGAAACCGTGGTGCCATGCGCGACTCGGTATGCAGGGTAAATACTCATAGAGATCAATTTGTGTACCCTTACACTGAATTTAGTAAAACGGTACACCAGTGAGAATTGGATGTGCCACCGCCCCGGATATACCGGGAATTTTCCCAGCCGAGCTAACCGTCATAACAGACCAGGAGACAACCATGAAGTCATTGAAAAACTTGCGTCGCGCCACTCTTTGCGCCGCCCTCACCTTGCCGGCCGTATTGATGGCCCAAACCACACTGAAGATGTCCGACGTGCAGCCGGCTGGATATCCCAATGTCGTCGCCCTGGAGAACTTGGGCAAGAAGTTCGAAACAGCGACCAATGGCAAATACAAGTGGCAAATGTTCCCCGGTGGCGTGCTGGGTAGCGAGAAGGAAATGATTGAGCAGGCGCAGATTGGTGCTTTGCAGATTGCCGGCATCTCGCTTGGCCCAATGGGCCCCGTGGTGCCAGATGTCAATGTGTTCAACCTGCCCTTCTTGTTCCGCGACGAGGCCCACATGCGTGCCGTGATTGACGGCCCCATTGGCAGGGAAATTTTGGACAAAATCACTGCCAGCTCGGCACGCCTGGTTGGCCTGGGATGGATGGACAGCGGCTCCCGCAGCATGTACACCAAGAACCCCATCAAATCTCCTGAAGATTTGAAGGGTCAGAAAATTCGTGTCATGGGCAACCCGATGTTCATTGAAATGATGAACGCCATGGGCGGCAACGGCATCAGCATGGGTCACGGGGACACGTTCAGTGCCCTGCAGACCGGAGTGGTTGACGGCGCCGAGAACAATCCGCCCACATTCTTCGCCAGCAACCAGTACACCGCCGGGCCAAAGTTCTACTCGCAAACCACTCACCTCATCATTCCCGAACTGTTTGTGATGTCCAAGATCACCTGGGACAAGATGAGCAAGGATGAGCAGGCGCTGATGATGAAGTTGTCGCGCGAGGCACAAATGGAGCAACGTGCATTGTGGGACAAGTCGGTCGGTGATTACACGGCCAAGCTGAAGGCTTATGGCATCCAGTTTGTGACGCTCGACAAAAAACCCTTCTATGACGCGACAGCGCCAATGCGTGCGAAGTACGGTGTGCAGTTCGCCGACTTGATCAAGCGGATTGAAGCCGTCAAGTAAACAATCGCCCGAACGGGCTCGGCCGACCAGTCGAGCCCGTTCTCTTTCTCGTCAGCCCATGAAGCTGCAGGACACACCATGACAGAACAAATTCACCGTTGGCTTGATGCCGTTTATTTGGCATGCATCTGGATTTCAGGCATGGCCATTCTCTTGATGAGTTTGATCATTCCCTGGGGCATCTTTGCACGGTATGTGCTCGGAGCGGGCTCCAGTTGGCCTGAGCCCCTGGCGGTGCTGCTCATGGTGATCTTTACCTTTTTTGGTGCCGCCGCCACTTACCGGGCGGGCGGTCACATCGCCGTTGAAATGCTTACCAATATGCTGCCCACGCAGGCGCGGTATCTGTGTGAAAAACTGGTGGACTTGTTGATGATTGCCATCTGCTTGTTTGTCATGATTTGGGGCGGCAAGTTGTCCATGGAGATGATGCGTCAAGGCTTGGCGGAGCTGCCGTGGTTGGCCGTGGGCGTCACCTATCTGCCGCTTCCCATCGGCAGTTTTTTAACGCTGTTGTTTGTACTTGAGAACACCTTCTTCGGTTCTCAGAAAGATCGCGCCGTGGTCACGTATGACCATGAGTCCTCACAACCCCTCAACGAGGCTCTCTGACATGGACGCGTTTGTACTCCTGGGCAGTTTTGCCTTCCTCATGTTGGTCGGTATGCCAGTGGCGTTTGCGCTGGGCCTGTCGGCCGTGATTTGTGCGTGGTGGATTGATCTGCCGCTGGACGCCGTGACCATTCAAATGGCCAGTGGGGTGAACAAATTTTCTCTCCTGGCCATTCCTTGCTTTGTGTTGGCGGGCGCCATCATGGCAGAGGGCGGCATGGCGCGCCGGCTGGTGGCCTTTGCCGGCGTGTTGGTGGGATTTGTGCGGGGCGGTTTGTCGCTGGTCAACATTCTGGCATCGACCTTTTTCGGCACCATTTCCGGCTCCTCGGTGGCCGACACGGCGTCGATTGGGTCGGTATTGATTCCCGAAATGGAGAAGAACGGTTACCCGCGTTCCTTTGCCACCGCAGTCACCGTCAGTGGCTCGGTTCAGGCCATCCTGATTCCGCCCAGCCACAACGCGGTGATTTACTCCATGGCGGCAGGCGGTTCGGTGTCGGTGGCCGCCTTGTTTATGGCCGGTGTGTTGCCGGGCTTGTTGTTGGGTTTGAGCTTGTGCATTTATTGCCTGTATGTTGCGCGCAAGAAGAACTTCCCCAAAGGGCGGAGGATTCCAATGCGCGAGGCGCTGCACATTTGTACGGATGCCTTGTGGGGATTGATGACCATGTTCATCATCCTGGGCGGCATTTTGTCGGGCGTGTTCACCGCCACCGAGTCGGCCTCCATTGCCGTGTTGTGGGCCTTTTTTGTGACCATGTTCATCTACCGGGATTACAAATGGAGTGACCTGCCCAAACTGATGCACCGCACCGTCAACACGGTGTGCATCGTCATGATTTTGATTGGTTTTGCGGCCAGCTTTGGCTACATCATGACCTTGATGCCGATCCCGCTGAAGATCACCACAGCCATGACCTCTTTAAGCGACAACCGCTATGTGATTCTGGGATTGATCAATGTCATGTTGCTCGTCTTGGGCACTCTGATGGACATGGCGCCGCTAATCCTGATCTTGACACCAATTTTGTTACCGGTAATCACCTCGATCGGGATTGACCCGGTGCACTTTGGCATGATCATGCTTGTGAACCTCGGCATCGGATTGATCACGCCGCCGGTAGGTGCGGTGTTGTTTGTGGGCAGCGCTGTGGCCAAGCTCCCGATCGAGCAGGTAGTGAAATCCATGTGGCCATTCTTCATCATTCTGTTTTCAGTTTTGTTGCTGGTCACCTATGTGCCAAGCATCTCGCTATGGTTACCAAGATTGATGGGGGTTTGAGACAGATGACAAGAAGTACAACGGCCACCATAGAAGATGTCGCGCGACGCGCGGCGGTGTCGATCAGCACGGTCTCCAACGTCCTTAATGGTCGCCAGGCCCGCATGCGGCCAGAGACGCTGGAGCGCGTTCAGCAAGTCATTGCGGAACTTGATTTCCGGCCCAATCAATCGGCCAGGCGCCTGAAAACAGGCCATATCGCGATGATTGGTCTCTTGGTTCCGTCCATTGCCAACCCATTCTTTGGCGCGCTGGCGCGCTGGGTTGAAGAGACGGCGAACGAACGCGGCTACGGCGTGTTGCTGTGCAATACCCAGCGCAGTGCTGAGCGGGAGCAGGCCTATGCGCAGTCCTTCATGGCCCAAGGCATCAAAGGGGTGATTTTGGGCTCGTCCTTGCAGGCCCAGGACCATTTGGCCCCGTTGATCAGCAAGGGGCTGGCGGTGGTTAGCTTCGACCGCACGGCACAACTAAAGCCCTTGGCAATGGACTACGTCAGCCTGGACAACTTCCGCGCCGGCGCTATGGCGGCCGAACACCTCATAGCGTTGGGGCATCGCGACATTGTCTACGTGTCCGCCCCCCTGCGTTCGGTGAGCCGAGTGGCCCGGTTGGAAGGCGCCCGGGACGCCTGCGCCACCCACAAGGTCAAATTTGAGAGTCATGTTCGGGAGGTAACTCCGGGCCAGACTGAAATGGATATCGCTGAACTGGGACGGGCGGGCGGCGTGGCGCTTCACGCCAGGGGCACGAAAGCCACAGGCTTCATTGCCATGAACGACATGCTGGCCATTGGCTTGCTGGCCGGACTGCGGCAATGCAAGCTTCGGGTGCCTGACGACGTGTCGGTCATGGGCATTGACGACATGTTTCTGGGGGCCTATCTCAGCCCGGCGCTCAGCACCGTGCGGCAACCCATGCAGGAAATGGCCAGCGCCGCCGTCGAGCGGGTATTGGTGCGCCTGAAAGACAGTAACGAGCCCGCGCATGAACTGGTGTTCACGCCCGAGCTGGTTGTTCGTGAATCGACCGCGGCAAAGGGCCCGGTCAACAACTCAAACCCAGAAAGCAAACTCACATGACGCAATCAATCTCAACCACCTTTGTGACAGGTGGTGCCTCCGGTATTGGCGCTGCCATCGTTCGCGCCCACGCGGCGCGTGGTGACAACGTCGCATTCACCTACTGGTCCAGTGAAGCGAGGCCACGGCCCTCGTCGCAGAGCTGGGTGAGCGCGTAATGGCGGTCAAATCAGACGCCAATGATGAAGTCGCCGTGGCCCAGTCGTTTGCGCAGGCCGTGGACAAGTTTGGCAAGGTAGATTGCCTGGTGGCCAACACCGGCGGCCTGCTCGAGCGCGTGAAGTGCGTTGACATGACCCTGGATTTCTGGAACAAAGCCATGTCGCTCAACTCGACGAGCGTGTTTTTGAGCTGCCGCGAAGCGCTGCGCCACATGCTGCCGCGTGGCTCCGGCAACATTGTCATCATGTCGTCCCTGGCGGGGCACGACGGCGGCGGCCCGGGTGCCAGCCATTACAGCGCCGCCAAAGGCGCCATGCTGACCTACACCCGTGCCTTGGCCAAAGAAGTGGGTCCACACGGTGTGCGCGTCAACGCCATTGCGCCTGGCTTGATTGCCACCCGCTTTCACGACGATTTCAACACCCCGGCAGGGCGCGCAGCTCGCGTCGAACGCACACCCATGCGCCGCGAAGGCCAGCCTGAAGACGTGGCCAACGCCGCGCTGTACCTCACCTCACCGGGCGCCTCGTTCATCACCGGCGAGGTGATTGAGGTGAACGGCGGTATGGGGCTGTACTAAGAACTAGGGTGCTTGGTCAGGCCCACGAAAATCGCAGTGCAACATAGAAGCATATCTATTTGGACGTGACCAACCACCGGGGTGCCAGGGCGGAATGTTGGGCAAATGGTTGATGCCGACTATTCAGCCCGCATGCGCGCCGATGGGATGTGGGTGTGCCCGACTTGGCGAAAGAAGCGGGCATGACGGCCGCATTGGGCCCAAGGTTTTTTAGCAGAACGACAACCTAACGGCGTCACACAATCACTACACCCGACGGGATCTAGTCCATCGGGCTTGGCACCTTATCAGACCACTGCTGCCAATTTCTGGCGCCGAGTAGAAGTGGTTTTGGCGGGCGCTTTGGCGGCGGTGGCCTTCTTCGGCACCACTTTTTTGGCAACCGCCTTCTTCGCAACGACTTTCTTGGCGGGAGTCTTCTTGGTGCCGGAAGCGTCAGTTGACAAACTCTTCACTGCCGACTTGCTTGCCTTCGCCTTGACCGCGCTCGGCGCGTTCCAGGTCAGGCGGGCTTTTTGGGCCAGCTCAACCACCTTGGCAATGTCCCGGTCGGTGTAGACACCCTTGACACCAGAAATCGCGGAAAGTTTCATGCCGTGCTTGAGCCCGAGCTTGTAGATTTCCTTGACCTTCTCCCACTCAGTGTCTCGCCCGACGGTGAACACCTCGAATCGACCTTCTAGTGCCAGCACAATGGTTTCGGCCAAACAGGCATAAATCACGTTGGTCGGCAGCCCGATACTCTTCATGCCCTTGACTTTGGTCGGCAGCTCGATTTCGCCCGACTCAATCACCAGTACGTCGGGACGTTTCGCGACTTCGGAGGGGGGCAAGTCAAGTGGGCGCGCCACGTCGGTGATGACGCAGCCGGGCTTGACTTTCATGATGTCAAGAATCTTTTTGCCCGCGCCCGAGGTGGAGGTCACGATCATGTCCATGTCACCGAGCAACTCGTCATAGTTGGTTGAGGTCGTGACCTTGGCGCCCGGCGAGTCTTCAAGGATCGACGCTTTGAGTTCTTCGAGCTTTTTCAGGTCACGCCCTGCCAGCACCACTTCTTCGAAAGCCATCGCCAGCAAGCGCGCGCTCACCGAACCAATGGAGCCGGTGGCGCCAATTACCATGGTCTTGGCAGCCACTTTCTTGCCGTGTGCGCTGAGGTCGACCAGACCCATACGCCGCATGGCATCCGCTGCGGCCCACAGCGCGCCCGATGCCGAGTAACTGTTACCTGTGGTGATGGGCAGACTGGACCGGCGAGCAACCGTCACTCCAGCATCGCCGACCACCTTGGTGAATGCACCCAAGCCCATAATTTGCGCACCCAGTTTTTCGGCAATTCTGCTGGCATGAAGCAGACGACGGTAGGTGAATTCTGGGCTGCGTGCGAGCATTTCCTTGGGAGTACCCCCCACCGATATCAGCCAGCCTTCGGCCTCGGCGCCACTGGGTGAAATGATGTTCTCCATCTTGCAATACACCATGGGTGGCATGTGGGCTGCCAGCATCTCGACCTTGTCCATGACGAACTGGGGAGTCGCCTTTGGAATGGGAAAACCCTTGCGAATGTAGTCCTGGCTAAGCGGGTGAACGACGAATGCGAAGCGGCGGATATTCCGGAAATTGCCAGTCGGGTGAAGCAGCTGCGGGGTGATCTTGAGCTCGTTGAGGATCTCATCGAAGTCGTCGTCGCAGACTTCTTCGGGCGACTTCTCCAGCGCGGCCAGAATCATGGCTTCGAGCGTGTTGATGCCCACGACATTTTGAAACAGCCGGGGTGACACATCGACAACCAAATTGACCTTGCACTCCTTGAAAAATTCCAAACGTTCGTCATCCACCGCTGACGTAATCAAGGTCTTACCCTTGAGATTGGCGAGGTTGCCCACCGCCTTGATTTCCTCAAACGTGCCGACAACCACATGTGACTTCGCCACGGCGGCGCGGACGCGACCCTTTTTGAAACTGCTCAGCGCGGCTTCCAGCATTTGGCCAGTGCGGTTGTTCAAAACCAGTTCACTGCCTTTGGCGTACAGCTCAAGCTGCTCAATCGACCCGAGCAATGCCGGTGTACCCGTCTGAAAAATTGCGTCGGCAAAACTCAGGTTTTTGGTGTAGTCCGACATGGCCACGGCCATGTCGTAGTTGCGCATACCCGAGAGAAAAAGGACCATGTTGTTGTTGAAGTAGCTGCCCAACTCTTTTTGTACGTGCCGCACGGCGCGTACCTGTAGCAACCGGCGCAGGGTGGCGCCGGTGGTCACCGGAACGCGGGTAACGACATTGGTCAGACGCTCGGTTTCCTTGTTGACGACGGTGCGCAGGCCAACCTGATAGTGGTCGCTGCTTTCCCCCAGGCCGATCGCATCGGCACTGGCTTGTTGGCGGCGCATCAACTCCCAGGCCTTGCCGCTATCGCCGTCGGCACCCAGGCGCCGCACTGAAAACGAGTGACCTAAAAATTGGGTCTTGAACTCAAAATCCTGCTTGGATGAACCAAGCGATACCGTCACCACCTTCTTCATATCCGACTCCTCTTTTTAAATTGTTTGTGTTTGGCTACTTTATCAATCAGGCTGCTTTGCGCCGTCGCAGTGTCGTCTTGGCCTGCGCTGTCTTGGGCGGCAAGGCTTGGCGAATTATGTTTTCGCAAACTTGCTGGGACATATAGCGCGGAACCGGGTAGCCGGTGTGAGCTTCCCAACAGGCCGCTTTGGCCAGTGCCGGAATATCAGCCTCCTTCAGTGTTTCCAGCGAAGCTGGAATGTCCAGGTCGCGATTGAGCTGATCGACCCCGTCGAGGAACTTTTGAGCGAGAACATCCGTGTCTTCGTCATCAGTACCTAGCCTGGCGGCCACCGCCAAATGGGCCAACTTGTGGGCAATGGCGGGCGCCGAGTATTTCAGCACAAACGGCAGCATGATGGCATTCGCCAGTCCGTGAGGCGTGTGGTACTTACCGCCAAACTGATGCGCGATTGCGTGCACGTAGCCCACATTGGCACGGGTGAACGCGAAGCCCGCGTAAGTTGAGGCCAGCGCCATCTTTTCGCGCGCCTCCACGTTCTTGCCATCGCCGAAGGCGACCCGCAGGTTCTCAAAAATCAGCCCAACGGCCGAAAGCGCCATGCCGTCGGAATAGGACGTTTTCCAGTTGCCGACAAAGGCCTCCACCGCGTGGGTCAACGCATCAATTCCCGTCGCGGCTGTGATATGTGGTGGCAATCCGGTCATTAGCAGCGGATCCAGCGCGGCCATCTTGGGTACCATGCGCGGGTCGACGATCACCAGCTTCGTGTGATTTTCAGGATCTGAAATGACGGCGGCCACGGTCACCTCTGAGCCCGTTCCGGCGGTGGTCGGAACCGCATAAATTTTGATCGGAGTACGCAATCCCTTGAAATAGCCCGCCAACTGGCGCAGGGGTTTGGGGTTGGCTACCGCGACGGCGATGGCTTTGGATGCATCCATGGAGGAGCCGCCACCAAACGCCACAATGGCGTCGCAGTCATGTAACTTGAAGAACTCGATGCCTTTTTCAATCAAGGGGATTGGGGCGTCAGGCGTTATCTCGTCAAACACCACGAACTGCGCGCCGCCAGTTTCGAGGGCATGGGTCAAGGGTTTGAGTAAGCCGAGTTTGGAGATAACACTGTCGGTCACTATCAGTATCTTGCGATGACCAAAGCCGGCAATTGCCTGGCCTAGACGAGCGCTGGAGCCGGGGCCTACCAGCAGCGTCGGCTGGGGTATCGGGATGAAACGGGTCACTAGGCCTGCGCCACGCATCAATGCACTCAAGCCAGTCGCACGGACGGAATCACTCATCAGGTCGGATATCAAGAACGTTCTCCTTGGTAATTTTGCCAATTCTTTCAGGATACTATGGCTGCAAGAAAGAGGTTTGAGGTTTCACCTTAACTAATGATTGAAGCTTTGGGGGAAGAGGTTTTTAGGGGGAGTAGAAATCGCAAGCGCAATAACTCTTTGACATGCGGCGGTTCTGTTTAGGCGACTGTCGCGCTGGTGTGCCGCAAGAGCATATCGGCTAGGCCGGTTTACATCAGTGAATCGCCGCTCTGGCCAGGCTGCCGCTGGGCATTCGACGGCGTACCCAAACATGCAGGCATGGTAGACCGCCAGCTGAGTGTTTGCTTGGCCAAATACCTTCTGCAGGCATGGGCATCTGTGGGTTGCACCGTTTATTTGAGCCCGGCTGCAGAGGGCCATCCGTGCGCGCCAAGTGTCCATCACCCTGCATTGCCGAGCATGTTTTCTCTCACAGCGTGACCACCCGTATTCATCGAACCGGCGTCGCGGTTGGGTTCATCGACGTCATCGTGGCCGGGCCATAAATCATCGCGAAGGCGACGTCCTTGGCATCCCGTCCGCTGGCGATGCGCACCAGGTCGTCTAAATTTGACATGCGCGTCGCGTCGAAAATCACCCATCGACCACCCAAATAGGCTTCAAAAACGGCATGAAAGTCGGGCGGTGGCGTGTCGAAATTTGTATAGCCAGCGACCAGCCGCGCAGGGATGTTCAAGGCACGGCAGAAGGTCACCCCCAAGTGGGCGAAGTCCCGGCAGACACCGGCGCGCTGCGAAAACACGTCGCGTGCAGTGGTCGTGGCCGTCGAGGTACCAACCTGGTAGTCAATATGGGCGTGAATCCAGTCGCAGATAGCAATTACGCGCGCGTGTCCGGGTGGCATGCTGCCAAACAGCTTTTGCGCCGCATGCGAGAGCAAGTCCGACTCGCAATAACGCGTCGGCATCAGGTACTGCAGCACTTCGTCGGGCAATTGCCAAATCGGCACTTCGCCCGCGTTTAGGTCGTTGGCTTCGACGGTACGGCGCACGCTGGCTTGGTAGTGCAATTGGAAGATTCCCGACGCCACCTGCAACCGAGTACAGCGGTGCAATTCTGCCGGGTCGTTGTAGATATGCACGGGCATGGGCGGCGTCAGGGTCAGCGACTCAGACAACACAACCTGGTCACGCCCATTCAGCGCGTGAATCTGAAACACGAAGTCAGTCATGCCGTTAACCTCATAGGTGAGCAAGCAATCGACCAGGAATTCCTGACCGCCGGCCTGAGTGGGCGGAGGGTGTAAGAAGTTTTGTGTAAACGGTTATTTGGCAGGAAACTGCTGTCTTGCATGGAGCCGAGATGACCGTAGAGATGAAACCCTTACCCGCCGAGCTGATTGACGCCCTGTTGGCCGACTACAAAAAGCCCGAAGACCTGATTGGCCAGAATGGCCTCTTGACGCAGCTCACCAAAGCCTTGGTCGAGCGAGCTTTGCAAGCCGAATTGACCGGCCACCTGGGTCACGGCAAGAACCAGTTGGTTGCCAATGAAGCGGGCAACACCCGCAACGGGTGCAGCAAGAAAACGCTCAAAGGCGATTTTGGCCAGCTACCCATAGAAATCCCCCGTGACCGCGCCGGCACCTTCGAGCCCCAACTGATTGGCAAACACCAGACCCGCTGGAGCGGCTTTGACGACAAGATACTGTCGCTGTATGCCCGAGGCATGACGGTACGCGAGATTCAAGGCCATCTGCAGGAGATGTACGGCGCCGAAGTGTCTCCTACCCTGATTTCATCCGTGACCGACGCCGTCATGGACGAGGTCAAAGCCTGGCAGTCGCGCCCCTTGGAGGCGCTGTACCCCATCGTCTACATGGACTGCATTCACGTCAAGGTGCGCGACAACGGTACTGTGCGGGTCAAGGCCCTGTACTTGGCCATTGGCGTCAACCTGGACGGCCTCAAAGAGGTACTGGGCCTGTGGATGGCCCAAACCGAAGGGGCCAAGTTCTGGCTGCAGGTGGTGACTGAACTGAAGAATCGGGGCGTGGCTGACATCTTTATCGCCTGCGTAGATGGGCTCAAAGGTTTCCCTGACGCCATTGAGGCAGTCTTCCCCAAGGCGACGGTGCAGCTTTGCATTGTTCACATGGTGCGTCACAGCCTGAACTTCGTGGGGTGGAAACAGCGCAAGGAAGTCGCCGCGGATTTGCGGCTGATTTACGCTGCGCCCACTGAATCCGAAGCTGAGCGACAACTCACGGCATTCGAGGTCAAATGGGACGATTCCTTCGCTCCGATTGGGCGCTCCTGGCGGCGCAACTGGACACACTTGATACCGTTCTTTGAATACCCGCCAGACATCCGAAAAGTGATTTACACGACCAACGCCATTGAGTCCGTGAACATGAGCCTGCGCAAAATAACCAAGACCCGCGGCTCGTTCCCATCTGAGGACGCAGTGTTCAAGCTGTTCTATCTGGCACTGAACAACATCAGCCAGAAATGGACGATGCCGATTCGGGATTGGAAGGCTGCTCTGAACCGCTTTACCATTCAGTTTGACGAGCGCATGCCGCGCGTCTAACTTAACCGCCGTTTACACAAAATTCGGGACACCCTCCGTTGGGCGCCATCACATTTGCATTCATAGATTATGGGTCGCATCCGTGGCCAATGTCTTCGCGTTGCCAACAAGATGCTGGGCCTTGCCTTCGGCTTCCCGGATATGCCCCTTCACCTGTTGCGCCGTATTTCCGACGACCTTGCCGACTTGCGCCTGCACCTTGCCTGCCGCTTCTATGACAGCACCGTTAATCTGATCTTTGTTCATCGCGCGACCTCATGGGTTGTTCAAAAGACACGGGGGGACTCGCTGGCCCCCCTCCTGTCACGATAGCCCCGATGATTATCTGTGTCTGTGCGCTAGCGCACTCGACTGACTGCCAGGGGGGTGCGATTTATCCCTGCTTGAACCGCCCCACTGCCAAACTCGCGTGAATGGCAGTCCACACACTCGTGAGACCGGCTTCTCAGCGCACCTTGACCAACCGCAGACGGTCGCTTCCAGGGCACGACCACAAGCTGACAATGATGGCCCCGTCGAGAGCACCGCGGCAGGTCTCGCTCAGACTGCGGTGGCCTTGATATCCGCCAGATACCATTCACGACGAGTGTTCACTCGTTGCCGGCGACGGCCTTGGTGGGCTCCATTTCATCACGTGTGATTCGATCCGGTTCAAGGTGTCGTGCGGCGCTAGTAATGTCATGACTACCGTATGTCAACTCTGCATCGATCGCCTGCTTTGAGAGTTTGAATGACCGGTTGACAGGCAGGTTGGGGTTGGATGCGGTGTAAACAACGCAACCCTGAGCGCCTTTTCCTGTCAGCGTGCAGGCGTGGGCCGTCCAAAACCTTAAAGACGGCTCAGCAGCTCCGCCTTTTTGTCAGCGTATTCTTGCTCAGTCAAAAACCCCCGGCTTTGCAGGGCGGCGAGTTTTTCAATGCTGGCGAAAATATCGTGTGAACTGACCGACGAGGTCCCAGAGGTCCCTGAAGTTTTGGCGGGTGCGAAATCACTCTGCGGGTTGTTGTAACTGGGCGCGGGCGGCGGCGGTGTTGGCGCCAAGGGCGGCAGGCCATTGATGCTGACCACTGGCAAGCTCGACAAATCCACATAGCCATATTGACTGGAAAAAGTCACCGAGTAGCCGCCGCTTTGCTGCTGAGAGACGCCGCCAATTTGGTGATCCAGCGTGTCGTAAATGATGACCTGACCGTTGACTTCCATGGCGAGGCGACGCGCCTGTGAAAACCAGGCATAGCGCATGCCGTTTTGTCCACCCGAACTGTTAGGCCACTTCAAGTCCGGGCCCCACCAGTTGGCCTGTGCAGGCGCTGGGACAAACAGACTGTTGGCGTTGGTGTTCTCGCCCGAGCCGCCGCCAAAGCTGTTGTAAGACGTGTTGCCGTTCTGGGTCTGGCTCTGAAAGCTGCCGGTGCGCATCAACTCGGGCTGGTTCTGGATCAAACGGGACAACTCGGAACAAAGGTTGTCGACCCGGCCTTTGAGGTAGCCGTTGAACATGTCACCGACCATGGTCATGCCCCCTTGCATCCATTGGCCGGAACCACCGAACTCAGGGTGGCTGAATTGCGCCATGCTGCCGTTGCCGTTGATGACGGAGATGAGCATGCTTTGCACCGCATCAAAGCTGAAGCCGTGGCGTTGGGCGATATCTTGTACGGCACGGATGCCAGCGGGGGAGAGTTGTGCCATGAGTAACCCAGGTTGAGCAAAAAAAGGAGAGAAAACGACCGCGTTGCACGACCGTGAGACCCCTTCAATGTAGTTCATTCACCACTTTTGGGCTTCATTGGGTGATTATTGGGTTCAATGACGACGTCGCGCGGTGCGAATCAAGACACGCGCAAGCACCGTGATTGGACCGTCAGAGTCACTGAATGGGCTGGTCCGCCTTCAAGCATTTCGTGTGGCCGATTTAGCAAGGCGACTGCAAAAACCAGACCTGCCGGTGATGCGCTGCGGCCATGTCAGGCGGACGAAACCTGGTCTGACAATCCGCGCACCCGCAGTGCGCGTCACTCAGGTTGTCTCGAATTGCTATGGTATTGATAGTGCTTTGCGCATACCCAGCCTGCGCTGGTGGTCAATTTGACTGCTATTTTTTCAGAACGGAGCGACGCGAGCGGATCTGTTACGGCGTGTTGCGCTCCATTTGCCAGGTCTGAAAACGCAAGCCCAGCCAAGTGCCAAAGACAATGCCCGAGACCGCAAGACAAGCCCCTGCTGACAGCAACGACAAGCCGCTTACGCCCTGCCCAATGGAGCAGCCCATGGCGGTGATCCCCCCAAATCCCATCAATGCGCCGCCAACCAGGTGGTTCAGCATGTCTCTGGAATTTTGAAACGACTCGATGCGAAATTCTTTGCGTGCCAGCGCCAGCACAGCACTGCCCAGCAAGGTGCCCAGGCTCACCATGACACCATAGCTGAGTGTTGTATTGCGGTCAGACCACAGGGTGAGCAGGTCCAGGCTGTGCGCGATGGGCGCCGCAAACGTGAACGCCTCCGGCCGGTGCGAGTAGGTGCCCGCCCAGAGGGTCTCCAACGTCTCGGGGTGCTCCGGGATGTAGCCCACGTGGCCGGTCAGCCACCAGGCGACCACCACTAGCAGCCCAATCGCGCCGCCGGCCAGCCATTGCTGGCGATCCATGCTGTGGCGGTTTTTCCACCACCAAGGCGCTGACAACGCCAGCGCTGCGGCAAGCACCAGCCACCGCAACGCCGCCGCACCCAGGCCCAACACATGGGCCAGTATTGACCCCAAGTCTTGCGGAAAGGCCAACAGAATGCTGGTCGGGTCCAACAGGTTCACCCGCACTTCGGACAAGACCCCCCGCAGGGTCATTTGTGCCGTGACCCCCGCCACCAAGAGCGTCACCAAGGCTTTCAAGCTGCCGCTACCAAGCTTCACCAGATTGCGCTGCGGGCAACCCGAGGCCAACACCATGCCAATCCCAAACAAGGTGCCGCCCACCAGGTAGGACAGCCATAAAAGCCGATTGCTCCACGCCAGGGTGTGCGTGGCATCCAACAGGCCAGCTTGCATCAGCAGCAAAGAACCCACGGCCGCGACGGCTACCGCCAACGCCCACATCATCAGACGGCTGGTGCCCCGGTAGGCGAACCAGTCAGCCAATGCCCCCATGGTGCAAAAGCGCGAGACCTGAGCGATTGCACCCAGTGCCAGCCCCAAGACGAGGCCGCCCCAAATAACCGCTTGCGTGGCATCTTGAGGATTGAGTGGAAATTGCATCCGCGCACTGTAGCGCAGCGCGCCGGTTGCAGGGTTTTCCCTATATTGCAAATATCAGTATCTATTTATATTAGCCAATATGAATAAGATAAATTCAGAAAATGTCCAAGCAGGGCGTCTGGTCAAGGCCCCTGAAAATTTTCTTGCCCCGCAAGACGTTCAGCATGTCTTTAAAGCACCAGCCACTGCGCGCCGGGACTTTCTCCGCAAAGCATTTGCTGCTGCGGGCATGGCTGCTGCCGCGCCCGCCATGGCCCAAACCAGTTCTGCTGGCGATGCCAACATCCTCAACCTGCCGGAGCACTCGCGCGGATTGGGTCGGCCGGTCGCCAATGACGGCTACGGCAAGCCGTCCACCTTCGAGGGCAATGTGCAGCGGCGCACCAGCCCGGGGCTGACACAAACCACGCAGGCTTCAGTCTCGTTTGCGCCCTTGCAGTCGCTGTTTGGCATCGTGACCCCCAGTGGGCTGCACTTTGAGCGCCACCATCAGGGCTGGTGGGACATTGATCCCTCCAAGCACCGTCTGATGCTCAACGGCTCCGACGAAAAAATCATGCGCACGCCGATGGTGTTCACCATGGACGAACTGATGCGCTTGCCGTCCGTGAGCCGCTTTCACTTCATCGAGTGCGGTGCCAATACCGGCATGGAGTGGGGCAATGTGGCCGTGCCCACCTGCCAGTACACCCACGGCATGCTCAGCTGTAGCGAGTTCACTGGCGTGCCGCTCAAGCTCTTGCTGGATCGTGCCGGCGTGGACTACAAGCGCGCTCGTTATGTGTTGGCCGAAGGGGCAGATGGCTCTTCCATGACCCGCACCGTGCCCATGGAGTTGGTTGAGAGCGGTGAGGTCATCGTGGCTTACGGACAAAACGGTGAAATGTTGCGTCCGGAAAATGGTTACCCCCTGCGGCTGGTCGTGCCAGGGGTTCAAGGTGTCAGCTGGGTCAAATACCTGCGACGCATCGAAGTGGGCGACCAGCCCTACGGCGCCAAAGACGAGTCCATTCACTATGTTGACCTTATGCCTTCCGGCCAGCATCGCCAGTACACCAGCACCCAGGAGTGCAAGAGTGTGGTGACCACGCCATCGGGCGGTCAATTGTTGATGGATAAGGGCTTCTATAACGTGAGCGGCCTGGCCTGGTCCGGGCGCGGCAAGGTCGCTCGGGTTGACGTGTCTGTGGACGGGGGGAGAAATTGGCGAAAGGCACGGCAGGAGACGCCGGTGTTGAACAAGTGCTTGACCCGCTTCAACCTGGACTGGGTGTGGGACGGCAAGCCGGCACTCATCCAGAGCCGGGCCACCGATGACACTGGCTATGTGCAACCGGACAAACGCCAACTGCGCGCCGTGCGCGGGACCCGCTCGATCTATCACAACAATGCGATACAGACCTGGCTGGTGCAGGAAAACGGCGAGGTGAAAAATGTTCAGATCTCTTAACTCGGCGCGCAACCAAGCAGTGGTCAGCCTGGCGTGTCTGGGCGCCCTGCTGAGTTTCAACGCATTCGGCGACACCTCTTTTTCCGGCATTGGGCGGACCGCGACACCGCAAGAAGTAGCCGCTTGGGACATTGATGTCAGACCCGACTTCAAAGGGCTTCCTGCAGGCCAGGGTTCGGTCGCCCAGGGCATGGTGGTTTGGGAAGGAAAATGCGCCAGTTGCCACGGCGTGTTTGGCGAAAGCAACCAGACGTTTTCCCCTTTGGTGGGGGGCACTACGGCGCAAGACATTCAGAGTGGCCATGTGCAGCGTTTGAACGACCCCGCGTACCCGGGCCGCACGACGTTGATGAAGGCGTCCACACTGTCGACCTTGTGGGACTACATCAACCGTGCCATGCCATGGACTGAGCCAAAGTCCTTGACCACGAACGAAGTCTATGCCGTGGTGGCTTACCTGCTCAATCTGGGAAACATCGTCCCCGAGGACTTGGTGCTGTCCAATTCCAACATGGCACAGGTGCAAAAACTTTTGCCCAACAGGAACGGTATGACGACCGACCACGGCCTGTGGCCAGGAAAGTTGATCGGCAACGGGGGCAAGCCCGACGTCAAGGCCGTCGCCTGCATGAAGGATTGCAACACGGACGTGGCGATTAAATCCTCATTGCCGGATTTTGCGCGCAACGCCCACGGGAACCTTGCAGAGCAAAACCGGATAGTGGGTGCGCAACACGGCGTGGATACCACCCTTGCGCCCGCAGCGACCATGGCGCAGGCCCGCGCCACTGCTGACAGTAGCAAGCCTGCGCTGCCTGTCGTAAAAACGGCATCGGCGGCGGCCATTGCGTTGACCAAAACCTACAGCTGTGTGGCCTGTCACGGTGTGGATGCCCGAATTGTGGGCCCGTCATTCAAGGAAATTGGCAAGAAATATGAGAGTCGCGCTGATGCGGTGACCTACCTAGAAGGAAAGATACGCGCGGGTGGCTCTGGAGTTTGGGGAGATATACCCATGCCTCCCCAAAGCTTGAAAGGTGTGGAGGCCACTGCGATCGCGAAGTGGTTGATCGCCGGCTCACCCAAATGACCTCGACGATCCCTCGCCATCCGCTCTTTCCGCGACTTATCACCCGCTCAAATTAACGCATTCAGTGACCCAGGAGACTTTGATGAAAAACCGTAGAGAACTGTTATCACAATCCGCCCAATTGACCGCCATGATGGCGACATTGAGCCTGTTGCCCCGTGCTGCGCAAGCTCAGGTCGCGGGGTACAACACAGCGGCCTTCGATGCAAAAAACATGGCCGATCTCATGAAGGCCCTAGGCGGCAGTGCCCCTGCTGAAAGCAAGGACGTGACTATCACTGGTCCTGACATTGCCGAGAACGGTGCGGTGGTCCCAGTGGGCGCGTCCACCGCGCTTCCAGGCGTCAAGCGCTTGTTGCTGTTGGTTGAAAAGAATCCGACCATGCTGTCTGCCATGTTCGATGTCACCGACGCCGTGGAGGCTAATTTTTTGACACGCGTCAAGATGGGGCAGTCATCCAACGTGTTTGCCGTCGCCATGATGGCTGACGGAAAAGTGCTTTACGCCGTCAAAGAAATCAAGGTCACCTTGGGAGGCTGTGGCGGCTAACGCTGGCGCCCGCCCTTATTCCATTCATCATTCATTGAGGAGAACAACATGGCAGATCCGATGCGCATTCGTGCACAGTCAGCAGGTGACAAGGCAACCATTCGCGTGCTGATGAGCCACGAAATGGAGACCGGTCAACGCAAAGACGGCGCCGGCAAAATTATTCCCGCTTGGCACATTCAGGAGGTGGTCGCGGCTCTGAACGGGAAGACCGTGATGACGGCCCAGTGGGGGCCCTCTGTGGCCAAAAATCCGTTCCTGCAATTCAACGTTCGGGGCGCCAAAGCGGGTGACAAAGTCACCATATCCTGGACCGATAACAAAGGCGACAAGCGCACTGACGAAGCCACTGTTTCCTAAAGGAGGACGACCATGCGAACACCCTTCAAACTGCTTGTCATTGCGGCTTGTGCCATCTCAACTGTTGTCTTTGCGCAGTCAAAATCGGCGGCTGACGCCATCAATGAATACCGTGCCATGTTGGCCGACGGCAACCCCGCTGAGCTCTTTGAGGCCAAGGGGGAGGAGTTGTGGAAGTCCAAACGGGGTCCGAAAGCCGCCACCCTGGAGCAATGCAACCTGGGCAAGGGACCGGGCGTCGTCAAGGGGGCCTTCGTGGAGTTGCCACGCTGGTTCGCGGACACCGCCAAGGTGCAAGACCTGGAGTCCCGGCTGTTGACCTGCATGGAGAACTTTCAAGGCTTTGATGCCAAAGCCATAGCCAACACGCCATTCGGAAAAGGCGAGCAGGCCAATATGTCTGCGCTGGTGGCCTGGATTTCCGCCGAGTCCAAAGGCATGCGTTTCAATCTGCCACAAGCCCATGCGCAAGAGCAAAAGAACTACGAACTGGGCAAGCGTGCGTTTTATTACCGCGGCGGCTCGCATGACTTTTCTTGTGCGTCCTGCCACGGTGAGTCGGACAAACGCATTCGCATGCAAGATCTGCCAAACCTCACTGGAAACCCGGGCGACGGGGTTGGCTTTGCCGCCTGGCCCGCCTACCGGCTGAGCAACGGGCAGCTGTGGGGCATGCAGCAGCGCCTGAACGACTGCTTCCGCCAGCAACGCTTTCCTTACCCTGGTTTCGCCTCGGATGTCACCATTGCCTTGGGTGTCTTCATGGGCGTCAACGCGAAAGGTGCAGAGTCTGTTGCACCTGCCCTCAAACGCTAAAGGACTCCTGTCATGAAATCAAAAACTTTTGTTTGGGGTGCGGCGGCTATCGTGCTGGCTGGTTGTGCCTCCGTGGCGCCCGCGCCTGACTATGGCGCCATGGTTTCCGAAATGATGCGCAACTCGTTCCGCGATGAAGGCATCGCCAAGACCGATCGTTTGGTGCAAGACCCTGCCAACGCGGCCTGTTCTCAGGCGATGGGGGCAGACTTGCCCGCAGACGTGGCGAGCTCGATCGAGAAGGACGCGATGAAAACCGTTCGCTTTCCGGCAGACGGGAAATTCATTGGCGACTGGCGCGAAGGAGAGAAGTTGGCGCAAAACGGTCGCGGCATGACCTGGACCGATAAATCCACCGCAACCAGTGCCAATGGTGGAAACTGCCTGAATTGCCACCAGGTCACCAAGGAGGAAATCTCGTTTGGAACGATTGGACCCAGTCTCTACCAGTTCGGCAAAAACCGCGGCGTGACCGATGTGCAAAGCGCTGAGGCACGTCCCATAGTCGAATACACCTGGGGCAAGATCTACAACCCCCGGGCGACCAATGCTTGCTCTAACATGCCTCGGTTTGGCCACGCAGGCTTGCTGGATGAGACTCAGATGAAAGACTTGATGGCGCTGTTGCTGGACCCCAAGTCGCCCGTCAACCAATAAGCTCAACAGGTCGCTGCGACATGAACCTTTCCAAACGTGAATTCATCCAGTTGCTGGGCGCTGCCTCAGCGGCGGGCCTGCCGCTGAGTCGTTTTGCCAATGCCGATGCGGCCACGGCACAGAAGGGCTTGTACGACATTCCGTCGTTTGGCAATGTGTCGCTGCTGCACATGACGGACTGCCATGCGCAGCTCATGCCCATTCACTTTCGTGAACCCAGCGTGAACATGGGCGTAGGTGACATGCGGGGCCAACTGCCGCACCTTGTGGGGGACAACCTGCTGAAGGCGGCCGGTATCTGGCCTGGCACGGCCCAAGCCCATGCTTTCACGAACATCGACTTTGCCAAAGCGGCTCGCCGCTACGGCAAGGTCGGTGGTTTCGCCCATCTTGCGACCTTGGTCAAGCAGCTCAAAGGCAGTCGCCCCGGTGCTTTGTTGCTTGATGGCGGCGACACTTGGCAGGGATCGGCCACGTCGTTGTGGACCCAGGCGCAAGACATGGTTGATGCCTCCAAGCTGCTGGGCGTGGACGTGATGACCGGGCATTGGGAGTTCACCTACGGCATGGAGCGCGTCAAGGAAATTGTCGAAAAAGACTTTGCCGGCTCGATTGACTTTATTGCCCAGAACATCAAGACCAATGACTTTGGCGACCCGGTATTCAAACCCTATATCCTGCGCCAGATCAACGGTGTCTCGGTTGCCATCATTGGACAGGCCTTTCCCTACACGCCGATTGCCAACCCTCGCTACATGGTGGCAGACTGGACCTTCGGCATTCAGGACGACAACCTGCAAAAGATGGTTGACGAGGTCCGTGCCAAGGGCGCGAAACTTGTTGTCGTGCTGTCGCACAACGGCATGGATGTCGATCTGAAAATGGCATCGCGCGTGCGTGGTGTGGATGCCATTTTTGGCGGCCACACCCATGACGGTGTACCCATTGCCGTGCCGGTTTCCAACGCGGGCGGAAAAACCTTGGTGACCAATGCAGGAAGCAATGGCAAGTTCTTGGCCGTCATGGATTTCGAGGTCGGAAGCAGCGGCGTGAGCGACTTCCGCTACCGTCTGTTGCCGGTCTTTTCCAACCAAATTCCCGCAGACCCGGCCATGACCGCGCTGATTGAAAAAATTCGGTTGCCCTACGCCAGCCAATTGGCCGAAAAGCTGGCGGTGACCGACGGCTTGCTGTACCGCCGTGGCAACTTCAATGGCAGCTGGGATCAGCTGGTGTGCGATGCGCTGATGGATGTACAGGGCGCAGACATTGCGCTGAGTCCGGGCTTCCGGTGGGGCACCACGCTGTTGCCGGGCGACACGATTACCCGGGAATTGATGATGGACCAACTGGCCATTACCTACCCGTACGCCACGCTGACCACGATGACCGGTGAGGCCATCAAGACGATCCTCGAAGATGTGGCCGACAACCTTTTCAATCCCGATCCTTATTACCAACAGGGTGGTGATATGGTACGGGTCGGCGGCCTTTCCTACACCTGTGAACCCACTCAAAAGATGGGGCAGCGCATCACCCGGTTGACGGTCGCCGGCAAGCCATTGGAGGCGTCAAAAACCTACAAGGTGGCCGGATGGGCACCGGTTGCGGAAGCGGCGCGCACGGCACCTGGCAACAAACCGATCTGGGACGTCGTTGAGACGTGGCTCAAGTCCCAGCCGGGCGGCCATGTCAAAGCCCGAACCATCAATACGCCAACCCTGTTGGGTATGGCGGGCAACCCTGGATTGGCTCGCAGCTGATTGAGCGGCTTGCACTTTTTCACACAGAAGGAGTTCTCATGAAATGCTTCAGGTTATTTGCCGTTGTGTGTGCGCTATTGGTCTCAGGCGTGGCCTGGAGCCAGGACAAGGTGGTCTATCACATCAGTGAAACAGATTCGCAGGCGCTGGCTGGCCTGCGCAGCGTGCGCAACCACCTCGATACCGATCCGACCGCAAAAATCGTGGTCGTTGCCATCGGCAATGGTGTCGACTTTTTGATGGAAGGCGCAAAAGACAAAAATGGAAGTGACTTCGCCGGACCGGTGTCTGCGCTGCTGGGACGAGGCGTGCGCTTTGAGGTGTGCGAAATCACGCTGAAATTGCGCGATCTCCAGCGCGAGAAGTTTATTTTGGACGCGGAGTACACCCCGTCGGGAGTGGTGCGGCTGACCAAGTTGCAGTTGCAAGGTTACGCCTACATACGCCCGTAACTGACCCATCGCCTGAAAGGCTTGCATGCCACTCACGATTCTGGAGCGCGGTACCGAATACCTGGGTGAGGGACCGACGTTGGCGGTGACGGGCATGGTCGTTGGTTCACTCTTCGGTTTCTTGGCCCAGCGCTCCCGGTTTTGCCTGCGCTCTGCGGTCATAGAATTTTCACGCAACCATGGCGGTGGCAAGCTCACCGTTTGGTTGTTTGCGTTTTCCACTGCCATATTGGCCACGCAAATTCTGGCGCAGTTGGGCTGGTTTGATGCCAGCGTGTCCAGGCAGATTGCCGCACGCGGCAGCCTGTCCGGCGCGGCCATCGGTGGTGCGCTGTTTGGTGTGGGCATGATTCTGGCGCGGGGGTGTTCAAGTCGCCTGTTGGTGTTGGCCGCCCAGGGTAATTTGCGCTCGCTGATGTCCGGCTTGGTGTTCGCAGTGGCGGCTCAAGCGGCCTGGACCGGTCTTCTGGCGCCTGTGCGTGAAATTATTTCGGCGTGGTGGACGGTGGACGGCGGCACCTCCAGGGACATCCTTGCGCGCAGTGGTATCGGACACGTCGGAGCCATCGGTCTCGGCTTGATATGGCTCATCGCTGCCGTCGTGTGGGCGCGACGCCAATGCGTGACCACTTGGGCCTGGGCGGGCGCCATTGGTGTCGGACTGACCATTGCGGGCGCATGGTGGGCAACTTACGTCATCAGCCTGGTGTCGTTTGACCCGCATCCCGTTCAATCACTGAGCTTTACGGGCACCTCCGCTGACGTCCTGTCGCGCGTGCTGTTCACCACCGACAAACCGCTGACATTTGACCTGGGGCTGGTGCCTGGTGTGTTTCTGGGCGCATTCCTATCAGCCGCCTTGTTCGGCGAATTAAAGCTCGAAGGTTTCCAGGGCGGCGCGGGCATGCGTCGCTATCTGATTGGCGCCATGTGCATGGGGTTTGGCGGCATGCTCGCTGGCGGTTGTGCAGTGGGGGCCGGTTTGTCCGGCACGTCGGTTTTCACCATCACCGCCTTCACGACACTCACGGCAATGTGGATTGCCGCTGCGCTGACGGATCGCTTGTTGGACCAACGTCCGGCGGCAGCAATATTGGATCAACCATGACAAAACATCTCGCTGCTATTCTGCTTTTTCTAGCCACGATGTGGTTGGGTGGGGCGGCCCAGGCAGGTGAGTCGCAACTCAAGGCCGTGCAGGTGGCCGATCGGGTCTGGTTTGTCCAGGGCCAAGCGGCGCTTGGTACCCCGGAAAACCGCAACTTTATCTCGAATGCCGGTTTTGTTGTGACCGATGACGGCGTCGTGGTGGTGGACGCATTGGGCTCCCCTGCCCTGGCGGAGGAATTGTTGGCGCAGATCAAGTTGGTGACGCCGCAGCCGGTACGTTATGTGATTGCGACCCACTATCACGCCGACCACATTTATGGCCTCCAGGCTTTCAAAGCGGCTGGTGCAACCATATGGGCGCATGCCGAAGGTCGCGAGTACCTGAACTCGGACACCGCCAAAAAACGCCTGGAGGCCAGTCGCATGGAACTGGCGCCATGGATCAACACAGAGACCCACTTGGTCGAAGCCGACCGCTGGCTAGTCCAGCCGAAAACGTCTCTCAAAGTGGGTTCCTACGATTTTCAAATCAGTCATGCCGGGCCCGCCCACACGCCGGAAGACTTGGTCGTGTTTGTACCGCAGCTCGGTGTACTTTTTGCGGGAGACCTATTTTTTCGGGGCCGTATTCCATTCGTCGGCCAGGCGGACAGTCGCTTGTGGATTGCGTCGATCACTCAACTGATGCAGTACCAGCCCAAAGTCGTCATCCCGGGACATGGCCCGGCGTCAACCGACCCCATGGCGGACATGGCCGTGACCCGCGACTACCTGACGTACCTGCGTACCACCATGGGCGCGGCGGCCAGCAACCTGGAGCCCTTTGACGAGGCCTATGCGAAAGCCGACTGGTCCCGATTCAGTGGCATGCCCCTGTTCCGCGCAGCAAATCGCATGAACGCCTACAACACCTATTTGCTCATGGAACAGCAGGGCGACAAATGAAACCACAAGCCGTCGCCCGCGCAGGGTGGTCGCGCCGACAAGTACTGGCGGGCGCTGCCATCACACTGGCGACGCCTCTAAAGGATGCAATGGCTGCTCCCGCCATGCTGCCTGCCCCGATCGATTGGTCTGCACTGCGTTTGCTGGATGAGCATGGCGATGGCCCTGCCAGGTGGGTCGGATTGCCGGTCGTCGTCGTGTTCTGGGCCACTTGGTGCCCGTTCTGCAAACGCCACAATGCCCACATTGAAAAGTTGTACCAGTTCAGCCGGGGCAAAGCTTTTCGGGTGCTGGGGGTGAGCAGCGAGAACGATCGAGAAAAAATAAGAAACCATGTGCTGGCCAATCAGATACATTTTCCGATCGCCATGGCACAGCCCGGTTTTCGGGCGCAGTTTACAAGTCGCAATGTTATTCCCCTGACTTGCTTGGTGGGTGCAGATGGTCGTCTAATGCAGACGATGGCTGGCGAGATGCAGGAAGACGACGTGATGTCGCTCGCTGTGACCTTGGGCGCGGCTAAACCTAGAATTGAAGCTGTTTCACTTTTGACACGGGACTTGATATGGGCGAGTTAAGCAGCGAAGACCGCGTTTTTGAATCTGCAGCGCAGCTCTTTTCGCTGCTCTCTACGCCCTTGCGGCTCAAAATCATCAGCGCGGTATGCGAAAAAGAAAAAAACGTGTCCGAGCTGCTGGCCTTGATTGACACGACGCAGCCTAATATGTCGCAGCATCTTTCCGCGCTGTACCGCAAAGGCGTGCTGTCAAGACGCAAGGAAGGGGCCCAGGTGTTCTATGGCTTGCAAAGTGAGCGAGTCGCCACTTTGTGCCGTGCCGTGTGTACGCAGGTCGCGATCGAGCTGGATGACAACGCCCCGATTGATGTGGCAGACCGTTTAACAAAGACGGCCACGTCGGCAGACGTCGAGGCCTCCTGATGGCAGTCCCCCACTCGAGCACTCGCAGCGCCGTCCGATGACGATGGCGCGCCATGCAAACCCGTCACTCAACAGGAGCAAGCCATGATGACATTGCGGAAATTTCTTCAAACCGGTCTTTTGGCCATCGGTGCCAGTCTCGCCACCGGTACGATGGCACAGACGGCCAGCCCACCCCCTGCGAAAGTAGTATTTCAGGTGAGCGATGGCGATGCTGCCAAATGGAACCTTGCCTTGAACAACGCGAAGAACGTGCAGCAGGAACTCGGTGCCTCTAAAGTGCAGATTGAAATCGTCGCCTACGGGCCCGGCATCGGCATGCTCAAGGACGACGCCACCACGGCGAACCGGGTTTCCGAGGCGGTGCAGTCTGGGGTTCAGGTGGTGGCCTGCGAAAACACGATGACAGCCCTGAAGCTGACAAAAGCAGATATGAACAAGTCAATCGGCTATGTGCCCGCCGGCGTGGTGGAGCTGATGAAGCGACAGTCCGAAGGTTGGGCCTACATCCGCCCCTGATGAGCTAGACCCATGTCCGCCGGGTGTCCGGCAGTCTTACTGACACGGTTGATTCTGTTGTTTTTGCGCAGGCGACCCATTTGGCGGGGAACGTTGGTGTGCTGAGTTCGACGGGCCGGCACAGCACTATCTGCCCATAAAAAATACCGCAAGCACTGAGCACGCACTGCCTCTCGATGCCCAAGGTATCTTGGCGCTGGCGGCTTGGGGATAGGTGTTCAGCGCCGCAGGACCTTTCGGCCTCGCTCATGCGCGTAGCGAATGCCGGTGTTGATCGCCGCTTCGTCAAAGTTCAGTCCGGCAAAGTTGCGGGCGTTGGTGGCGTCCCGAAACCCCAGGTAGACACAATCTGCCCCATGGTCAATGGCGGCTTTGAGTGCCGGCAGGCTGCCCGCGGGGCAAACCAGATCCATGGGCGGTGCGGAAGCAACAGAGCGATCGACGATGGAATTCATGGTGGGGCAAGGGTGGTGGACTCGGTCAGTGGGCTGGAGCCGGCTATAGCGCGACAAAGGCATCAAATGCCGCAGGCGAACCCGCTGACACAGGTCAATCAAAGTAAAAACAGACACGCCACTTTTTCAATGAGCGCCTGAGGCTCAGCCGCCGCAGCAGCCACCACCTGCTTTGGCCGGTGCCTAGGCCCGCTTGGCAATCGCCACGCGCCAAACTTGAGGGCCAGCCTCCAGATACTCCCAGCTAAACTGCCCGGGCGAACGAACTTCCAGCTGGGCGCTCAGTGTCAAGGGGTCATGGTCATTGGTCAGTTCCAGCGTTTGACCGGGTTGCATATCGGCAAACCGCCTGAACACCATGGCGTGACGCTTAGCGGGAGAAATTTGACGCAAATCGATGTTGCTGACAAGAGGGGTTGGCATGGCAAAGTCTTTCAATGGGAGTGACAAGTGCACGGGAATAGTTTAAAGATGTATTTATGATGTTTATTTAATGTAATGCAACACTTGGGCCGTGAGCAAGGTATCTTGCGCGGCCTTAATCCGGATCAAACTTACCTCATGAACCGACAACTTTGGCTGCTGGCCATTTGCCAGGGCTTGTTCCTGACCAACAACGTTACGTTTATCGCCATCAATGGCTTGGTGGGTTTGAGCATGGCCCCTTTGGGCTGGATGGCCACCTTGCCGGTCATGGGTTATGTGGTGGGCAGCGCCTTGTCCACGGGGCTGGTGGCCAAAGCCCAACACCACCTGGGTCGCAAACGCTCGTTCCAGCTTGGCTTGCTGGTCGCCATGGGGGCGGCGCTGTTGTGCGCTTACGCCGCCCTGTCTCATAACTTTTGGTTGCTGTGTACGGCGACGCTGATTGCCGGCTACTACAACGCCAACGCCGGCTTGTACCGCTTTGCGGCGGCTGAGTTGTCGACTCCTCAATGGCGGGAAAAGGCGGTGTCCATGGTGATGGCAGGCGGGCTGATTGGCGCCGTGCTGGGCCCCAATTTGGCACAATACACCCGCACGATCATGGATGTCCCTTTTGCCGGTGCCTACATTGCGCTGGCCATGGTGGCATTGATTTCCATGGCGGTGCTGAGCCAGATTGAGTTTCCCCCAGCGCCACCAAAAAATGTGCTCGATGGTGGCCGCCCTTTGAGCGAAATTATGCGCCAGCCTGCCTTCAT